>CAYVJQ010000066.1:0-11526 GCA_964451725.1 uncultured Nannocystaceae bacterium
GGGGGCGGCAGCCGGGGCAGCCTCGGCGGCCGGGGCAGCCTCGGCGGCCGGAGCAACCTCAGCGGCCGGAGCGGCCTCAGGGGCGACCTCGGCGGGAGCCTCAGGAGCCTTCTCCTCGGCCTTCTTGGCCTCTTCCTTCTTGTCGTCCTTCTTGTCTTCCTTCTTGTCAGCCTTCTTGTCGTCCTTCTTCTTTTCGTCCGCGTCACAGGCGGGGGTGATGAAGGCGAGAGCGGTGAGGGCCGCGACCAGGATGGTGCTGTTGAACTTCATGTCGTCTCTCCGTGTGTCGATTTCGAGTCGGTTGTTGCCGCAGACCGGGCAAAGTTGGTGTGCTCGGTCGTTCGCGGCCAAAACGGCGCTTCCGCCGTGATTGATATGACTACCATGACTCTCGCGGCATCGCAGCCTCAACCAGGGGCACAGAGCCCGCCACAACCGGCGTTCTCACCGCACCCCTTGTTGGCACGACAGGTGCTGTATGACGTTTAATTATCTAGAATTTATGTATTGCAAATCACGTAAAACTCGAGATTAGATCGACTGAGGGCCGACCCGCTTTTGGGGCTCAGAGTCCACATGATTTCGTTTTGCGCCCGAAGTCGAGATCATGAAGCGCAAATTTTTCGAGACACGAATTTGCGTAGGGTGCCCATGTTCTAAAACTAACAAAACTTCCGAACATTGCCCCAGTAAGTCTCGGACAATTATGTCGCGCGAATGATTTTTCACGGGGTGTGAAGTCTCAAACGCGGATTGAATCCAGCGAGATCGCCGGATCCCGCCGGTCACCAGTCGCAGGCCCAGGCCGAGGTCGCTCGCTTGGCCTGTTCTCGGGCGATCCGGCATCCGGTCTGCAGACCCTTGGCCGCCGCCTCGCTCCCGGCCTTGGTCTGTCGCCAGGCCCGGACGTTGTCGAACACGATCCGGCGCTGCGCTTCACGCTCGGCCTCGGGGACCTTCTCGTCGATGCAGGTCACGTAGTCGGAGACGTACTGGTCACAGATCGCCACCCCGACCTCGTCGAAGCTGTCGGGCAGGGGCTCGAGCGGCTCGGCATCCGTGTCTTCGTCCGTGCCCTCGTCGCCCCCGGGAGGATCGACGAGTCCCGCATCGGCCGCATCGGCCGCTCCGGCGTCGGCAGCGACAGCCGCATCGTTCCCCGCCTCGGCCTCTTCCGCTGCTCCAGCCTCGGCTTGTGTCTTTGGGGTGGCCTTGCCGACCTCCCCCGATTTTGGCGTGGACTCGGGCTCGCCTCCGCAGGCCGGCGTCGCCGTCAGACAGAGCACACACAGGGCGAGGGGAGCGAAGCGGCCGGTCATCGCCGCGACTGTAGAGCCCCGTCGTCCGGGATTCCACAGCCCGACCAGATTCACAGTGCGCGGCTGAATTCACAGTCTAGCCTGGACTTTGCTGGTCGTGAAGAAGCTCAACCCCGCGCGCGCCCGCGCCTGTCAACAGGCGGGGGTCCCTTCCCTACCATCGCGCAGACATGCCGATCAGCGATCCCACCGTCCGCGCCATCTTCCAGCCCGACGCCGATGCCCCGACTCGGGCCCTCCTGGTCGCGGGGGCCTGCGGAAACGTCGGCTTCGGCAAGCTCGGCCAGTTCGCGCGCCTGCTGATCAAGCACGGCGTCCCGGTGATCGCCCTGGACCTCTCGGACGAGGTTCAAGGCGTCAAAGACAGGCTCCGGGAGGCCTTCGGTTCCCGCTTTCGTCCAGAGCAGGTCGACGCCGTCTTGAACAACATCACCGTCGTCCAGGGCAGCTTGGCCGATATCCCCGCCGAGCTGCGCCTCGGGTTCGTATTCGAGGCCATCCCCGAGCGCCTCGACATCAAGCGACCCTTCTACACGGCCATCCGCGAGCGAGACCCCGACTGCTACGTGTTCTCGGCGACCTCGGGCCTGACCACCAAACACCTGTTCGAGGGCCTCCCGGGCGCCGACCGCTCGGGCGTCATGCACCCCTTCTTCCCCCACCTCACCAACAAGCTGTTCGAGGTCCCGACCCGCGGCGCGACGACCAGCGCGGAGACGACCAAGCTCATCCGCAAGTTCCTCGGCGGACTGGGCATGAACCTGCTCGAGACCGCCGATGTCCCCTCGTTCGCGGCCGACCGTATCTTCTGCGGCATGATGCTCGAGGCCGTCCGCATCCACGCGGACACAGGTCTCGCCCCCGCCCAGATCGACGACGCCTGCCGCAAGCTCCTGGGCACGGCGCCCTTCTACGTCCACAACCTGATCCCCGGCGCCAACTACCTCTCGGCCCACTGCATGCAGCTGCTCAGCGGGGAGGTCGACTCGACCCTCTACGCCATCCCCGAGCAGTGGAAGCCCTACACCGAGGACCCACACAAAAAGTGGCCCTACGAGCGCGGCCAAAAGTGCAGCCCCGAGGGCGCGCGCATGGTCGAGCAGCGCATGCTCGGCATGCTCTTCTCCCTGACCGCGTACATGATCAAACACGAGGTCTGCGGCGTCGATCAGCTCAACTTCTTGTGTGAGAACGCCCTGGCCCTGCGCGTGGGCATGCCTGCATTGATCGCCGAGCGCGGGCTCCAGGCCTCCCAGGACCTGGTCGCCACCTTCCTCACCGAGCGCTCGATCACCGAGGCCGAGACCGTCGCGCCCATGGCCGAACTCCGCGCCGATCAACTCACGCAGATCTACGTGGGCACCAGCGTCCACGCCGGCGTCGGTCTGATCTCCCTCAAGCGTCGGACCATCAACCATCGCTTCATCGCCGAGCTCGACCAGGCCTACGAAGCCATGGCCGCCGACCCGGAGGTCGAGGCCATGGTCCTCGCCCCCGACGGTGCCCTCAGCCGCGAGTTCGGCCACGGCGCCGACCCCAACTGTTTCATGCCCGTGCTCGGCCGCCACGAGATCGCGCTGGGACTGATCCAGGGCTGGAAAAAAACCCTGATGAAGTTCAAGACCAGCCCCAAGCCGACCGTCGCCGCGCTGGTCGGCCGGGTCTTGGGGGGCAGCAACGAGCTGGCCTCGACCTGTCAGGCACGGATCGCCGGCGAAGGCACGATCCTCGGCCAGCCCGAGCCGACCGTGGGTGTGCTCCCCGGGCTCGGCGGCTGCCACAACATCCACCGGGCCTCCAGCCCCGAGCACTACACCCGCATCAACGAGCTCCTGCTCACCGGCCACAGCTTCAAGGCCACCGAGGCCTCGACCTGGGGCTACATCTCGAAGATCGTCCCCATGCGCGACCTGCCCCGGGAGAGCCTCGCGTTCGCGGCGGCCCTGGCGAGCGGAGAGCAGCAGATGCCCGCGTTTCGCGACGGCGCCTGTGAGCCGTTCACGGTCGACCGCGACGTCGACGCCAAAAACGAGGCTGGGGTCACGCTCGATGCCGAGCTTCGCGAGTTGATCGCCCGCACAATCGAGGAGATCAACGCCCTGCCCTTTGACCAGGGCTCGGCCATCGAGGAGCACCGGGCTGCGGACAGCCTGGTGCTAAGCAGCAGCAAGGTCGGCGTGAAGGCGATGCTGCGAGGCAAGCCCCCCGTGTTCGAAAACCCGATCTGAGCGCCGGTCATCGAGGGTGGTCCAGTGTGCGGACCGCCCTCGATCTTCGGACCAAGCATGCGCGATATCACCACGACCGCTGCACCCGCCCAAAGTCGAGCTGGCGGGCGAAAAGGTCGGCCCTCTACACTGCGGCCATGGACCTCTCTCGTCTCTCTCGTCTCTCTTGTCTGTCCCCCCTCCTCGCCCTCTCGGCCTTCGTCGGTCTGTCTACCGCCTGCTCCGACGACAGCAAAGGCGACGATGAAGTCGCAGCGGAGGGCTCGGAGTCGACCGAAGCCGGCGACTCGAGCGGGAGCGCGGGCACCAACGAGGCCGGTGACTCGACCTCGACGACCACCGCGGACGACGACGGAACCGACACCAACGACGGACCGACGAGCGACGGGTCGAGCACCGACGAAGCCACGGACGACGAGTCCAGCTCCGACGAATCCGCGGGCGAGGAGTCCAGCTCCGACATGGGTGAGACCGACATGGGCGAGTCCGACATGGGCGAGACCGAGGGCTGCCTCCCAGTCGAGATCGCCTGTGACGGCCTGGACGAAGACTGCGACGGCATCATCGACAACGTCGACGAGGGCATGGACGGATTTTGTGACTGCTACCGCATCGGCATCATCGGCAACAAGGGCTCGAACCCGGCCGCCAACTTCGAGGACTGGCTGACCGAGAAGGGCACGATCGCCGAGCGCTTCGGCACCGCGCCCGACCACGAGCTCACCGCCGAGGAGCTCGCCAACTACGACATCCTGATCGTCGACCGTCTGACCCACAGCTACTCCCCGGCCGAGGCCCAGATCCTGCGCGAATGGATCGAGGCTGGACAGGGCATGATCAGCATGGCCGGCTACGCCAACGACGCCAACGATCGGGCGCTCCAAAACTCCCTGGTGAGCATGAGCGGCCTGACCTACGAAACGCCGATCTACATCTCACCGACCGAGGACTGGCTCGACCACCCGATCACCGAGGGAGCGACCGCAGTCCAGGTCTACGGCGGATGGCGCGTTGCCGGAGACGGCGAGGTCTTTGTGCGTCCCGAGGGCGAGCCTCAGACCTCCCTGGGCACCACCGTGGAGCTCGCGGAGGGCACCGCCCTGGTGTTCTCGGACGAGTGGATCAGCTTCGACTCCGAGTGGGAGGCCATCCCCGAGGTCGAGCAATTTTGGTCCAACATGATCCAGTGGGTCGGACCCAAGAGCTTCTGCATCGACCCTCAGTAACGCGACACCACCGGCTGGGCTCCACCTCGGGAGCCCGCCGGGCCGTCACACTTCAGCACACCGGAGCGGCGCTACTCTCAGCCTCGGGTCCGGGCACTTGACGCCTGTGCGCCGGCCGCCAGACGCCACCCAGCTCCCGCAGGCCGACGAGTTCGCTGTCCAGCTCCGCCACCTCCGGCCGCCCGAGCAAGCGGAGGCGACGCATGCGGTGGTCCTCGACGTGCTCCCCCGCGAGCAGAGCCGCGATCTCGCGCGGGCGAGCGTTGACTCCTACGAGGTCCGTGCGCAGGCGAAAGCGGAGCTGCTCGTCGTCGACCTCGACCGCGAGCAGGCGCGGCCCCAAGTCGATGGTCACGGTCTTCATGCCCACCCCCTTGCGCCGGCCGCCCCGCTTCTTTTTGATCCGCTGTTCGCGGGTGATGCTGAGCCCATCCTCGGCCAGCAGGGCCTGTACACGCGCGCCGAGGCCCGCGCGGGCCTCCTCACTCAGGGCCCCGAGCTCGACGGCGAAGTCGGCCCCGGCGACCAGCTCGCCCAGGGTCTTCTCCCCCGGCGCGACGATCCGCGCGCCGATCAGACGCATCCCAGGCGGCGCCACATCGAGCAGACGCTCGAGCACGTCTGCGGCGATCTCGGCCCTATCCGCCGTGCTGAGCAACCCCGCCATGTCCTCCTCCGAGCGCGCGAGCAGGAGGTCACAATCGACGACATCTTCGTCGGCGCCCATGCCCAGGGCCAGCGCGGGCCCGAAGCTCATGCGCGGCTGAGGCGAGAACCCGCGGCTGAACCCGATCTCGATCCCAGCGCGCCGGAACATCCGCGGGATGATCCGCACCAGGTCGAGCTGGCTGAGGAAGCGCAGCGTGCCGACCTTGCCAAAGAACAGGCGGACCTTGCTGTAGGGGGCCTCGGCGTTGTGTTTGAAGGCGTTGTCGTCGCTGAGGTTGCTCGTCGGCATGCTCCCGCGCAGGCGCGAGAGCGACACCAGCCCCTCGGCCTCGACGGCCGCGCGCGCGGCCTCGGCCTCCTCCTCGGCGACCCGCTCGGCCTCTTCTTCGGCCAGCCGGGCCTCGGTCCGGGTCGACAGGGTCCGGAGCGCGACGATCCGATCGTCACGCATCTCCCCGAGGTCACAGGCAACCCCACAGTCGTAGCAGACCAGGCGCTTACGCTCGGCCTCGGCGTCCGCGACCGTCGTGTGGTGAACCTTGGCCCCGGCCGGCTTCCCGCAGGGCGGCGAGATTCGGCTGGCCAGGGCCTTGCGGTACTCGCCCTCGAGGAAGCCGTGCTCGAAGCCCATGTCGAGGTGCGACCACGGCAGGGGCACACCCACGGGCAAAGTCTGGGTGTAGCGGCCCGGCTCGATCCCGGTGGCCTCGAGCGCGGCGATCCAGGCCTCGAAGTCGAAGTGCTCTTTCCAGCCGTCGAAGCGGGCCCCGGCCCGGTAGGCGTGCTCCAAGGTCGCGCCCAGGCGCCGGTCCCCACGCGCGAACAGGCACTCGAGCCAGCTCTCGCGGACATCGTGGGTCTTGATCGCCAGCTTGGCGCGCCGGGCCTGGTCGCGCAGCAGCTGCACCTTGCTCTCGAGGTCCTCCATGCTGTCCATGGCCGCCCACTGAAAGGGAGTGTGCGGCTTGGGCACGTGCTGAGACACGGAGACGGTGATCGCCGGGATATTCTCGATGGTCCCGTCCCGGACCAGGCCCAGGGCCAGGTATCGGACCGCCCGACCGGTCTCGACGATCCCAGCGACGTCCTCGTCGGTCTCCGTGGGCAGACCCATGATGAAGTACATCTTCATCCGGCTGTAGCCCCGCTCGAAGATCCGCTTGGCCGAGGCCAGGATGTCCTCGTCGCTGACGTTCTTGTTGATGACGTCGCGCATGCGCTGGGTGCCGGCCTCGGGCGCGAAGGTCAGGCCGTCGATGCCGACCTTCTTGATCTCGTCGAGCATGCTCTCGTTGAGGCCGTAGGCCCGCAGCGAGGCGATACCCAGCGAAACTTTGCGCTTGGCGAGCTCGGGCACCAGGGCCTTGATCAGCGGGTCGATGCACGAGACGTCGGCCGTGCTCAGGGCGGTCAAGCTGGCCTCGTCGAAGCCGCCCGCGTCGGTGCCCTCGAGCACCGCGTCGACGATGTCGGCGGGGGTCCGCTCCCGGACTGGGCGGTAGATCATGCCGGCCTGGCAAAACCGGCAGCCCTCCGTGCAGCCCCGGGTGATCTCGACGCTCGCCCGATCGAAGATGGCCTCGGCGTAGGGGATCGGAAACCGAGTCGGGAACGGGAAGTCGGCGAGGTCGCGCACAAACACCCGAGACACGAGCTCGGGCGCCCCCACTGCCACCCCCTCGGGCGTCCGTCCACACACCACCTGCAGGCCCGTGCGCGGCTCCTCTTCGACCGCGTAGAAGCGGGGCACGTAGACACCCGGGATCCGGCTGACCTCAGCCAGGACCTCGAGCCGCGAGCGGCCGGCCGTGCGCATCCGACCGATCGTGCGCAGCATCTCGGGCAGGGTCTCCTCGGCCTCGCCGACCAAGAAGAGATCGATGAAATCGGCCAGCGGCTCGGGGTGGGTGGCCGTCGGTCCGCCGCCGATGACGATCGGCTCGGTCTCCCCGCGCTCGGCCGAGTGCAGGGTGATCCCACCCAGCTCGAGGTTGAGCAGCACGTTGGAGTAGCTGAGCTCGTACTGGAGCGACACCCCGACCACATCGAAGTCACACAGGGGGGTCTGGCTCTCCAGGCTGATCAGGGGCAGGCCGCGCTCGCGCAGCTCCGCCTCCATGTCGGCCCAGGGGGAGAACGCCCGCTCACAGCACAGATCCTCGGCCTTGTTGACGAGATCGTAGAGGATTCGGGTACCCAGGTGGCTCATCCCGATCTCGTAGAGGTCGGGGAACGCCAGGACAAAGCGACAGGTCAGGCCCGCGTGGTCCTTGCGGATCGCCTGCTCTTCACCGCCGAGGTAGCGGCCCGGCTTCTTCATCCGGGCCAGGAACGCGGCGTAGGGATGCGTGGCGAGCGCAATATCCTCGATGTCCATAAGCTCACTGCATACACGCACCGGGCCCTCGCGGCCAGTGGAGGCCCAACTCCCTCACGAATTCCCTCACGCCCGGGCCCATCGACGCGAGGGTTTGGCCCGCACCAAGACCGCGCTTGGGGCTTGCGTTGCCCGGTCACGCTCTTAAGCTCGCCTGCGGCCCGCCGAGGATTTGCTCTCGACCAGGTCGACCAGGCTTGACCAGAATGCCGGACTTCTACAACTCCCTCGGTGTCGACCGGAGCGCCTCTCAAGACGAGATCAAAAAGGCCTACCGCAAGTTGACTCGTCAATTTCACCCGGACAAAAACCCGGGTGACAAGGCCGCAGAAGAGCGCTTCAAGACCGTTTCCAGCGCCTACGAGGTGATCGGAGACGCAGACAAGCGCGCGCTCTACAACGAGTTCGGCGACGTCTCTCTGAGCCAGGGCTTCGACCCGGAGCGGGCCCGCGCTTACCAACAGGCCCGCTCGCACAGCTACGCCGGGTTCCCAGGTGCCCAGGGGGCTCGACCCGGGGGTGGAGGTGGGTTCTCCTCAGGCGGGTTTCAGGGCTACGATGTCGGCGGCGACGCCCGCGAGGCCAACTTTGACGACATCCTCTCGCGCCTGTTCGGCGGCGGCCAGGTCAACACCGGTGACATGTTCGGCCGCCGGCCCCGCGCCCAGCGCGGCGGCGACATTCAAGGCGAGATCAGCGTGACGATCATGGACGCGCTCCAGGGTGTCGCCGTCCCCCTCCGAGTCGAGAGCAGCGGCCAGACTCGGACCTTGGACGTGACCGTGCCCCAGGGCATGGCCGACGGCACCAAACTCCGACTCCGCGGCCAGGGCGGACCAGGATCGCCCCCTGGCGACATCATCCTCACGGTCCGCGTCCAGCCCGGCCGCTCCCTCGAGCGAAACGGCGACAACCTGCGCATGAAACTGCCGGTGACCGCCCTCGAGGCCTACCGTGGCGGGGCCATCGACGTGCCCACCCCCTGGGGGCCCGTGACCATGAAGCTCCCCCCCGGCGTGCAAAATGGGCAGACTTTGAGACTGCGCAACAAGGGGGTCCACAGGCAGGGCAAGCCGGTCGGCGACCTGTTTGTAAGCCTGGATATCCGCATGCCCGAGGCCGGCGACGAGGGCCTCATCGAAGCGCTCGAGCGGCTTCAGGGTGACACCGAGCTGCGCCGCGACGACGCCCTCGCGTGAGCCGGGGGCTAAACCGAAGTGATCCGAGGGCCCGGGATGCTTCGTTGCGGAAGATGTCAACGAAAGTGAGACAGATTTCGTTTGAGTTTAGTATCCTATCATCGGCGTCGGATGGGCCGAGATGGTCTTGTCGGGCTGGTTGATCCAGGCTTCCGTCGGAGGCTTGGGCGGGCGTTGGGGAGCGCTCGGGATACGCTTCGAAGGCTGCCGCGAGCATCTGAGCTCGGGTCTTCGCTGGCGCGAGTCCACGGTGGACGTCGGCTGGGGTCATCAGTCCACCCCGACGTGGTGGTGCTTGGTCGTTGTACCAGCGAAGAAGTCTCGGCAGTGCACCTGAGCGTGGCGGGGTCATCGAAGCGGCCGGTATTTGGGTCGGTATTTCAAGGTCCTAAAGTGCACTTCGGATCTCAGCTTGCTCTTTGACCCGCCGCCACACTTGAAAATACTAGGAGTAGAGGGACCCTCACGTCGCAAAACCACGCTGAGCTCTCCGGTCTTGGTGCAGGCATCCACTTATCTTGAGGATGGAGCGCTTGTGCTGACCAGTAAAGTGCCGTCGCGTTGGTTTGGCAGTCACTTGAACTTCGGGCCGGGTCCGGCGTTGTTCCTGTTTGTTGGGTCATCCGTCGGATCGTTCTCGCCCTACTCCAAGTTCTGAGGCTGCTCCTGTCTCGCCCTTCTTGGCACAGAGGGCTTGGTCCTTCCGCCGAGGCCCAGACCGTTTCAGCACCTCGCCCTCGACGAAGAATCCTGCGCGAGGCGACGCGATGGATTTCACCACGGGCTGCGACGAAAATGCTAAACTCACGGCAGATGGATCGCATCACAAAGTCCCTCCTCGAAGATTTCGTGAAAGACCAGTCGCTTGAATCACTCGATGAGTCCGAAGCGTTCGAACGCTTCGCCAATTTTGCTGTTCTCAATCGAGAGCATTCGGAAACCTTCGACGTCGAAGACATTTCCTCGGGTGGAGGAAACGACTCCGGCATGGATGGAATAGCCATAATTGTCAATGGTGTATTGATAACAGACCCACTCCAAGTAGATGACCTAGTTGAAACAAATGGATACATCGATGCGAAATTCATTCTAATTCAAGCCAAACGATCACAGAGTTTTGAGGCGGGTAAGATTGGAGATTTCCTATTCGGTGTCAAAGACTTCTTCTCCGAAAATCCAAATCTACCACAGAATCAGAAAGTCAAAAATGCAAAAGAGATACAAGAGCATATATACAAGTTAACTGCCAAAATGAGAGCAAATCCCGAATGCCAGGTCTATTACGTCACCACGGGCCGCTGGAAAGACGACGCGAATCTGAAGGCAAGGTACAGTGCAGGAATTGATGCTCTGCGCGAGACAGAATTATTCGACACCATCAAGTTCAACCCTGTCGACAAAGACACTCTTCGAAAATACTATCGAGATTCTAAGACTCCCGCCACTTGCGAGTTCGTGTTCTCAAACAAAGTAACATTGCCCGAGATGCCAGGCGTCCCTGAGTCCTATCTTGGATTACTACCCGGGCCAGAGTACCTGAAAATTATTGTCAATGACTCTGGAAAACTTATTCATTCACTTTTCTATGACAACGTTCGAGCATTCCAGGATTACAATGACGTTAACAAGGATATACGGACAACCCTCGAGTCACCCGAAAAAATTCAGAGATTCCCGATCCTTAACAATGGAATAACCATCGTAGCGCGGTCCCTGCGCACAACTGGTAACAAAATGACCCTCGGAGACTATCAGATTGTCAACGGCTGCCAAACCTCACACGTCCTCTACGACCACCGAGAATCACTGAATGACAACGTCCATGTCCCAGTAAGACTAATCGTCACACAAGATGATGGGGTTGCTTCCGAAATTACGAAAGCGACGAATCGTCAGACGGCTGTCCGATCAGAACAGCTCCTCGCCTTATCGGAATTTCAGAAAAAACTAGAGCAATATTTTTCAACATTTCCCGCCAAATACCGTTTATACTACGAACGCCGATCACGGCAATACAGTGGGATGGAGGGGGTCAAGAAGGTTCGAATAGTGACAGTGACCACTCTGCTTCGAGCTGTCGCTGCAATGTTCAACATCGTGCCCCACAGGGTCTCGCGGTCATACGCCAGTCTGCTAAAAGGAGTAGGAGGAATATATTTCTCAGATGACCACAGCGTCGCCCCGTACTACACCGCAGCATACGCACATTACAGACTTGAGAGCCTTTTTCGAAACGGAACCATAGACACGCAACTAAAGCCCGCCCGATACCAGATTCTCATGGCCACAAT
This sequence comes from uncultured Nannocystaceae bacterium, assembly GCA_964451725.1. Taxonomy (GTDB): domain Bacteria; phylum Myxococcota_A; class Polyangia; order Nannocystales; family Nannocystaceae; genus Plesiocystis. The sequence continues at coordinate 11,310 of CAYVJQ010000066.1, forward strand.
CCTCAGCATCGCACCTGATCTACCTCCGAATATGGGCGCAAGAAAAATCGATACATACTGCGAAACAGTAAACAATGTACTATGGAATGATTCGACTTGCACCAATGCGTTCAAGCAAGCCGTCAAATCTGTCAAGTCTTCTGCCACTAATGGCGTGACTCGTGATGAGGCTAGCACTGCAGAATTCACCCAGCGAGTTCGTAACAAAGTACCCAAA
>CAYVJQ010000066.1:11626-32116 GCA_964451725.1 uncultured Nannocystaceae bacterium
TCCAAATCCAAATCCAAATCCAAATCCAAATCCAAATCCAAATCCAAATCCAAATCCAAATGACTCAAACCATGTATCCCCGCCTGACATTGAGGGCTAGGCCCAGACCCCGGCGACCGCGGCCGCAAACACCTCGAAGGTCCGCGGCTGAACACCGGTGAGCGCCTCGACCCCGCCGGTCGTCCGATCCTCGGCGCCACCGGCGATCTGGATGTCCATGGCCGCCAGGCCCTCGGCGTAGGCCCGCTCCATCCCCAGGGCCTCGAGCCGCTGCACGAGTGCCCCGACCTCCATGTTCACATGGCGAATCGCGGAGCCGACGACAGCGCTCAGTCTGTCTGCGATGTCGGAGTAGGACAGGGCCTCGGGTCCCGTGAGGATGAAATCGGTGTTCGGAGCCTCCGGTGCGATCAGAGCGGCGACCGCCGACGCGGCGATGTCGTCCGCGTCGATAAAGGGGACTCGTCCGGTCCCGGTCGCGGTGTAGATCGCACCTTCATCACGGATTGTAGCGAGGTGTTGCTGCTCCGAAAAATTCTGCATGAACCAACTGGGCCGCAGGACACACCACTGGGCCGCCGTATCGCGTAGGTAGGCGTGGATCGCCCCCATCATCGGTCCTCCGGCCTCCAGCGACGAGGCGCTGAGCAATACGAAGCGCTGCACACCGAGCGCCACTGCGCGATCGATGGCCGGGATCATGACGTCGGCGTGGTCGGTCCTGTCGGTGGGCGCGACCAGGTAGACCGCCCCCACACCGCGAAAGGCGTCGTCGTGGGTCGTCGGGTCCTCCCAGGTGAACGCGACCTGACCGGCCGCGTGGGGCCTGCGCGTCGCAACCCGGACCGTCTGCCCTGCACGCAGCAGCTGTGCTGCCACCCGGCGACCCGTCTTGCCTGTGCCGCCTGTGACCAGAACATCGCTCATCCTTCCGCCCCGTTCAGAGCCCGGGCGAGGGCGGCCTCTCCACCGACCGCTGAGAGCAGGACCTGCGGGTTCCAGTAGTCGCGATAGCGGACGATCAGCCCATCCTGAACATGGATGACGGAGATGTAGATCTGCGCGTAGGGCAGACCGGTGTCCCGGCCGTGTCCACGACAGCTGAACTCGACCACGAACACCCCCACCTCGTCCGCCCGGTGGACAGCAAGTAGGCGCAGGTCGTCGAATACGATCAGCGCGCCCACTTTCGGCAGATAGTCGGCGAGGGCCGTCTTCCCCTCCAGCCGAGACACGGCCCCCGCGGGGGCATAGGGAAACTCGAACACGATCTGCTCGTCGCACATGTCGAGCAGACCCTCCGCGTCTGGACGCAACGCCGCGCCCAACGCCTCCCGGAGCAGGTTTGAGAAACTAGGGATCGATTCGACTTCGCGGGTCATTGCAGGCGGCCTCTCATGGTCGGAACGACACCGTTCCGACCACATCGACAGTGATAGAAGAAGGCTGAGTGAAACGCAACCGTTCCGACCCCAAAAGCCCACGTGCCCCCTCTGGGGCGGCCGTCCGCAGCACCGACCTGACCGAGCGCCTCGTTCGCGCCCTGTTCGAAGAGTGGGCCGAGACCGGCTATGCGGCGATCAGTCTAGAGCGAGTCGCGGGTCGGGCGGGTGCGGGCAAGGCCGCCATCTATCGGCGCTGGAGCTCGAAGCTGCAGTTCGCCCGAGAGGCGCTCGACCTCGTCGCCCTCGACATCACCGACATCAGCGATCAGGGCAGCCTCGAGGCCGACTTACTCGCCTATCTCAGGGTGCTCAGACGCGTGCTCCGACACAGGCTCGTCCGCCGCATCCTGCCGGACCTGCACGCTGAGCGGCTCCGATCCAAGGACCTCGCCGAGTTGCTCGAGCGCCTCACCCGACAACGTCGGGCGCGGGGTGAAGAGATCCTGATCCGCGGGATCGAGAGGGGAGAGCTGCCCGCGAACATCGACCGGGCGATGGCCCTGGACCTGCTGCCCGCGGCGCTCTACTGGCGGATGATCGTGACCGACGGACACGCCAGCGTCGCGGAGCTGCGCGCACAAGCTCGCTGTCTGTGCGCGGCCCTGCGTGCCTGCTGACGCCGCTCGGATCGAGTTTCCTCAGCTGGGGCTCATGTTCAGGTCGAATCCCTCACATGAAGTTCCGCGTGTGCAGCGACGACAGCTCGAGGGCCTGGGCGCTGTCGAAACCGAGCCGCTCCAGACGCTGAACTCGCCCGCGGTGCATCTCTTGCTTCAGTTCCATGACCGCGTCCCACCCGGCCTCGATGGCCGCGGGCGCCCACGATCCCGCAGCCAGCAACACCAGGGCATCGAAAACTTCTTCGTTCAAACCCGCGGTGTGGGCCAAGCTGGCGTGGCGGCGGGTGACCGCCGCGGCCAAGCGCCCGAGTAGGCCCGGGTCGAGGGCGGCGTGACGCGCGAGGTGAGCGAGGCCGAAGGCGACGTGCCGGGCTTCATCTTGAGCAGCGAGGGTCGCCACGGCCCGAGTCACCGGATCCGGGGCGTGGTCGCGCAGAAACCACAGCAGAGACAGGAAGCTCCCCTCCCCCAATACCGACAGCAGAAAGCTGGACAGAGCGAAGTCGGGCTCGTCGAGCAGGGTCTTGAGCGAGGCCTGGCCGCCGGCGGTCGAGAGCCCGAGGACGTCGCGGCGCAGGGTCGCCCGACGGGTGAACACCTCGATATGGCGGGCTTCGTCGGCCGTCTGAATTGCCAGCAGCTGCATGACCTCCCGGAAGTGAGGGTGGATCTGAGACAGGAAGCGCGCAGGCACGAGCAGGGCTGCGGTCTCGTTCTCGATCAGGTAGGTCATGACCTGGACCACGGCGTCCTCGATGTCCTCGGGGTGGTCGATGGGTGCCCCCCAATCGATGGCGGTCTCCGGGTCCCACTGGGCGGCCGCGGCCCGTGCGTAGAGCCTGCCCGCCTCCTCGGCCCACACCTGATCCTTGTGATCGAGCACGAAGTCGAACTCGGGAGAGCCGGCCTCGACCTGGGCGCCCCGGGCCGCCAAGCCCCAGCGCGCCGAGGGGTGCGAGGCGACGGCGCCGTCCCGGCGAGGATCCACCTCCCCGGCACGCTCGGATCCACGCCATCGCCCCTCCTCCGCGTCTCCACGGACGATCGCCGACATGGGGTCTCCGCTGAGGTGGAGAAATTGGTGGCCCTGGGCCCGACACCACGCGCGCAGATGGACCGAGAGCACCGGGTCCCGGCCACTGACCTCGAGCCGAGCGCCGACCGGGATCGATCGCAGCGCACGCTTGACCAGCAGGTGTGCGCCACGGTCGAAACGCATGGTGCCGAGCTCGAGGAGGGTCATTTACTCCGCATGTCCGCCAAAAATGCGTCGAGATAGGCGAAGCGATCACAGGCTTGTTCGAGCTGGGCGAAGCCCGAGACCCGACCCCGGCGCCACTGCTTGAGACCCTCGAGTTCCAGCAACGGCCGGACCTCGGGATCGTCGAAGGACATGCCCATGAGCAGGTCCACAAACTGTGCGACGAGGGCCTTGGGCGCGCTGTCCAAGACCGTGAAGCAGCAGTGATCGTAGGGGGCGGTCTGGGCCAAGATCCGGGTCTGTCCCGAGGGCAGGGTGCCCTCTTGGGAGAACAGGAGGTGGTTGCCGTCGATCATGCAGGTCGCATCGACCTCGCCGGCCATCAGGGCTCGGGCAGCGTCGCGCTCCCCACCGATGTGGTCGCCGTGTTTGCCGACCAAAATATCGAACTTGCGGACCTCGAAGTCCTCGCCCGGGACCAGGCCCGCCCTCGCCACATGGTTGAGGGGGATGAGGGTGGCCTGCGGCGAGTCCCCTGCCCCGACCCCGACCGTCTTCCCGCGCAGGTCGTCGAGGGTCTGGATGTCGCTGTCGGCACGGACCACGAACAGGCTGGTCAGGTCTTGATCCGTGTCGCGCATGGCGATCGCGCTCGCCACCTGCCCGCGGGCCTCAGCGACCCGCTGGGCTTGAATCCAAGCCAGCGGTGAGTTCCAGGCGACGTCGTAGTGACCGGCAAAGTGACCGGCGACCTGGGCCTCGTAGTTCGAGTAGAGCAGAAAATCGAAGTCCAGCCCACGCTGCGCGAACCAGGCCCGAAAGCCCTCCCAAATGGTGACGACCTTGGGGTCGTAGGCAACGGCGCCGAGCGTGAGTGTGTTGGTGCTGGTGGCCATGGTGATTCCTAAAACAAGTCTCGACCGCAGATGGCCTTGCCGATGAAGTCGTAGAGCAGGTCGGTGGTCGGGGCCATGGCCCCGGCAGCGCGCGCGTCTCGGAAGTAGCGTTCGATGCCGACGTCGCCCCGGAAGGCCGCGCCCCCACACACACGCATGCCGATGTCGAGGACCTCGATGGCCGTGTCGCCGGCGGCAGCCTTGCACTCGAGGACCCGGAGCATGACGTCCCCTCGCCCGGTCTCCATGGCGCTGAGCGTGTCGAGCCAGAGCCCGCGGACCATGTCGGTCTTGACACGCATCCGGGCCAGGTAGGCGCGGATCGTCGGCAGGTCGGCGAGCGAGCTGTCGAGGTGCAGGTGACGGGAGCCGCTGGCGTGGGTGCAGGCGCGCTGGGTGGCCGCCTCCATCAGACCGATCGAGCAGGCTGCGTTCATGACCTGAAACCAGGGCAGGACGACCTCCATCATGATCCCGAATCCGGCCCCGTCCTCGCCCAGGCGCGCGCCCTCTCCGACGACGACGCCCGCGGCGGTGACCGGGGTCGAGTCGTTGCCGCGCATGCCCAGACCCGTGAACGGCCCCGAGCGGGACAGCCCCTCGGCGTCGGCGGGGACCAGCCACAGGGTGCTCGGTCCCTCAGACGCGAGCGCCTGGCTCGACCACACATAGGCCGTCGCGTGGCCGGCAGAGGTCACCCAACTCTTGTGGGCATCGAGGACCACGCCGGCCCCGTCGGGGTGCTTGGTCGCGGTGCTCAGCGGCGCCCAGAAGTGACTGCGCGATCCGGCCTCGGAGAACGCGAGGGTGCTCAGGTGACGACCCTGAGCGAGGGCCTCGCGGGTTTGGGTGTCGCCGAATTTCTCGATCACGGCGGCCCCGGCGTAGTGCATACACGTGACCATCGCGCTCGAGGCACACTCTCGGGCGAGGCGCTCGACGACCTCCGCGGCGGCGCGTGGGCCCGCGCCCATCCCCCCGACTTCGGTCGCGCTCACGAGCCCGAGCAGGCCCGCCTCACGCAGGGCATCAATGGTGGCTCGGGGGAAGGCTCCCCCGTCTACGGCCGCGGCGTGCTCGGCCGTGACCTGGGTTGAGATCGTCTCGATCAGCTCTAGATGTTTGGACACAGATAGACTCCTGTACTGACCCTGGGCCAGCGGCGGCGTCCACCCCCGTCAGGCCCGAGTCGGTTCTCGACATTGCCCGACACCGTCGGGCCAGGCTGCGATTCAGCGCTTGTGATCGCGGTGGGACATGATGGCCGGGAGTCTAACAGCCCACGCACAGCCCATCCTGTCGCTTCGCGCAGGATTTCTTGTCCAGGTCGAAGCACCTAAACACCTAAACACCGCTGCACCGGCCGAGCACGATGCCGTGAGGGCGCTCGCCACGGCTTCGGCGGCAGACCGTGACAGCCGACGCCCGACCTGCCGAGCTCGGCGGGAGATCCCGAGCGCCGCCCTTTCGAAGACCGGTTCTCAAGACCCAGCCGTGGGCACCCGCGTCGTGGCCACGGTTCCGCCGTCGAAGGTCAATTTGTAGAGACGACCCCAGACCCGGATCCGGCGGAGGGCTCGAGCGCAGGGGTGGCGGTGTATGCCCAAAATCCGGCCGCGCAGGCCGACCTGATCGCGCAGCACTCTGTGGTCGCCGATCTCATCCGGGGCGACCCAGACCACCCCGCTGAGGTCGGCCTCCACGACGAAGCCCCAGCGCCAGACCGTGGGCAGAGCGCGCCAACTCTTGCCCTCGAAGCGGTGTCGATGTCGATGTCGGAGCCGGTCGATCGCTGCACCCAACGCGAGGTCGTCGGGGCGCTCCGAGGCCGAGATCATCAGCTGAATGAGCTCGCCGTGTGGGTTGCCCTGGATGATGAGCCAGTCCGCGTAGACCCGATAGTGGGCGACCTCGTCGGGCTCGCGCTCAATCGCCGCCAACATGTCCTCGCGCTCGCCGGCGAAGACGTAACCCGCGGCCCGGAGCCGATGAAGCGCGAGGCCGAGACCAGCATCCGCCTGGGCCGGCGTGGGATAGCGCTTCCAGTCGCTGTGTCGTGGATGGTGCAGACCACCAAATCGCCGAACCAGCTCGGGGCCCTCCAGGGTCAGGACGACGACACGCGGCCCGTGTTCGAGATCGATCATCTCGAGGCTCGGGGTGGTCGGGTCGACCTCGCTCGCCCCAGGGTCTCGATGGTCTCGCTCAGACATCGTCTCTGTCGATTGCGGAGGCTGGACTCGAACCGGCGTCCTCGGTAGTATGGGTACCGCGCATCGTCCCCTGTGCTACCCCGCCCGCCCAGCCTAGCAGTCCGTGGTGAAACCCATCGCGGTGCCCCCTGCCGGACTTCTGGTCGAGGGCAAGGCGTTGAAATACCGCTAGGCGTTGAGCTCGTCGTAGCGGAGCTGGTAGGCCCGAGACCGGAAGCCGAGCACCACCGGCTGGCCCTCTTCCTCCCACTCTTTGTCCAGGGCGATGCCGTCGTCGTGCTCGGGGCAGCGGGGCACCTTGTACTTGTAGGTGGTGATCTTCCCGCCCACGCCGATGGCCGCACCCGCGGAGACGTCCGCGAGCTCGATCTCCTCGAGCTCAGCGTCGGCGTCGCACATGGGGCAGGCCAAGTGGCCGCCCTGGTTCAGGGGCCAGCGCAGGCTGACGGTGTGCATGGGGCTGAGGAAGGCCGCCGTGTCGGCCACGTGATCGTCCGCGACCACGGCCATGCGGCCTTTGCCGTGGCTGTAGGTGCGGCACTTCTCGCAGCGACGCAGAAAGGTCTTACCGAACTCGCCGAGCTGCATGGAGACGCCGCAGGAGGGGCAGGCCGCCGTGGCGAAGCCGCCATTTTTGAACGTCATGCCCAGGCCACCCAGGGCGCCCACCGCCAAAACCCCAGACCAGAACATGCCCAGGAACCCCCAATCGAGGGCCACGCCCGCCGCCAGTAGACCCACCCCGATCGTGCCCATCACCCCCATGGAGATACGGGCATTTTTGGTTTTGGAGGCGTCGACGGTGACGGGGGTGCTCTGGCTCATGCGGGAGGGAGACTAGCCGCTCCAAGTCCACCCCCACAAGCGCGGGGCTCGAGGTCGCCGGCCCGGCGAACGGAAGTGCTGCAACAGGCGGGGGCTGGATTCGAACCAGCGTCCTCATCGATGCAAACGATGCGCATCAGCCCCTGTGCTACCCCGCCCCCGACGCTACCACGGCGCCTCGGCGAAGTCCTTGAGCAACACCCCCCACACCGGCCGCCCGGCGAGCCCGCGGGCGATCGGATCGAGGATCCTCGCAGCCGCGTCGGTCGCATCCAGGGGCGGCCTGAACCCGGCGGCCTCGGCCTTGGCGAGGACCTCGGGCGGGCCCTCGTGGCTGACCCAGCCCGGGTCGACGCTGACCATGTACACCCCCCGCTCGGCGTAGTCCTCGGCCGAGGTCCGGGTGAGCATGTTGAGCGCGGCCTTGGCCATGTTGGTGTGGGGGTGCCGGTCGGTCTTCGAGGCGCGCTGGAACTGGCCCTCGAGCGCGGCGACGTTGACGATGTAGCGATCGGCGAAGCTCGAGCGCTCGAAGGCCGGCAGCAGCCGACTGGCGAGCAGAAAGGGCACGATGTTGTTGACCACCTGGGCCTCGATCATCTCGAGCGGGGGGACGGCGGCGAGGCGCAGGACCCAGCTGTTGACCCGGCGCAGATCGACGGCGTCGTCGACCCCGGCGAGCTGCACGGAGTCCCGCTCGGGCGAGGTCCAGCGCTCGACCGCGAGGCCAGCCCCCGACATCGAATCCCTGTGCTCCTTCCTTTTCCTCTGTTCGGGAGAACCCTCGATCTCGAGTTCCCCCGACTCCGCCAGGCGCTCGCCCGCACGCAGGGCCCTGTAGTGACTCGGTGGGTGCCACACGGTCTGGGCGGCGTTGTTGATCAACACGTCCAGGCCCGGGCCCTCTCGCCAGACCTCGATGGCCCGGAGCACGTCCGGCAGACAGCGAAAGTCGAGGCCGTGGATCACCAGTCGATCACCCCAGCTCGAGGCGTCGGGCTCGGCGGCGTAGCGGCGCGCCGCATCGGCCGGGAAGCGGGTGGTGACGGCGACCTCCGCCCCGGCCCGAAGACAGCGCAGCGCGCAGGCGTAGCCGATCTTGATGCGCCCGCCGGTCACCAACACCCGCCGACCCGCGAGCGTGAGCGGCTGATCGCGCTTGGCCGCCGAGGCGTCGCCGCAGGCGGGACACAGGAGGTGATAAAAATCGTGGATCTGGCGATAGGGCTGTTTGCAGGCGTAGCAGGATCGGTCCCGCAGGGTCGACGCACCACCGGGTCCGGCGCTCGAGTCCCCACTCGCGCTGCCCTCGGATCCGAGCGTGGCCCTCGCCCGCAGCGCGCGGTCATGGGCCGCGCTCGACCGCCTCCGGGCCGCCTTTCGCTTGCGCTTGGCGTGCTTGCGCAGGTGTGCGGCGGCCCGCTCGAGGGCGAGGAAGCTCGGGTCCCCCGGGTCGAGGTCGCGGCTGGCTTCGAGCACCCGCAAACAGTCGGCCAGATCCTGCTCTGAGATGGGCATAGACGGCGGACAGAGCCTACCAGCCTGGGTGGGTCGAGCGTGTTACACAGGCGTCGTGAGCACGCACCTGCCGATCGTCCGCGCCGACGGCTCCAAGCCCGACGCGCCCCGCCGTCGACACCCGGCTTGGCTCAAGGTCCCCATGCCCGCGGGCGAGGCCTACCGAGACCTGCGCCGGCGGGTCAAAGAGCTGAAACTGCACACCGTCTGCCAGAGCGCGAGCTGCCCGAACATCGGCGAGTGCTGGAACAACAAGGCGCTGACGATCATGATCTTGGGCGAAATCTGCACCCGCTCGTGCCGGTTTTGCGATGTGGCCACCGGCCGGCCCCTGCCCGTCGACCCGGAGGAGCCCGAGCGCGTGGCCACGATCCTCGCCGAGCTCGACCTCAACCACACGGTGATCACCAGCGTCGACCGGGACGACCTCAAAGACGGGGGCGCGGGCATCTGGGCCGCGACCTTGGAGGCCTGCCACAGGCTCGCCCCATGGATGACCGTGGAGGTCTTGGTGCCCGACTTCAAGGGCGACCTCGGCGACGTCGACACCGTGCTCACGGCCAACCCGGACATCTTCGCCCACAACCTCGAGACCGTGCCCCGGCTCAGCCGCGAGGTCCGGGTTCAGGCTCGCTACGACCGGAGCTTCGCCGTGCTCCGACACGCCCGAGAGGCCGGCGCCCTGACCAAGACCGGGCTCATGCTCGGCCTGGGCGAGACCATCGCCGAGGTCCGCGAGGTCATCGTCCAACTCGGCGAGCTCGAGCTGACGATCCTGACCCTGGGCCAGTACCTGCAACCGAGCAAGCGGCACCTGCCCGTCGACCGCTACGTCCACCCAGACACCTTCGACGAGCTCGCTCAGTTCGCCCGCAGCGTGGGTGTGACCCACATCGAGGCGGGACCCCTGGTCCGCAGCAGCTACCACGCCGAGGGCCAGGCCGAGCTGATCGTGCGCATGCAGGGCCTCGACGAGTACGGACGCGTGGGCTTCGCTAGCTTGAACTGAACCCACTAGGAATCGGGCTGGGATCGGGCTGGGATCAGGTCGAGAGCGGAACACGGATCAGCAGCGATCCAGGTGCCGCCGCGCGGCCGCCCGCAGCGCCCAGTGTGGCGACTCGATCAGGCGCAGGGCCCAAGCTGGCGCGAGCGGGTCGGCGCTGGCGCTGAGCCACTCGAAGATGTCGACGCAGAACCGGTCTGGAGTCCCCGCGAGGCTGCGCGCGACCATGGATTCGAAACCTTCACGCGAGAGCGCTGCGAACACGCGGTGCTCCGCGCTGACAGCCCCGACCACGAACTTGCTGGGCATCGAAGCCCGAAGTCGGTCCTCCATGAACCGGCTCCAACGCCCGCGCTCCCCAGCCTCGGAGGAGCGACTGCAGCGGACCTTGAAACTCTCGATCCAGGTCTGGTCCCCGCGCGCCGCCTCGTCGACCCGACGAGACAAGACCCGCCACAGCAGAGCCCCACGCTCGAGCTGGACCGGGCGGGCGTGGGCTCGGTCCCCCTCTCCGACGGCGATCGTCAGCGTAGCGTCGAGCGCCGCGTGTTCGCCCAGACCCACGACCCGGGTCGCAATACCCAGCCAGGCTTCGAGGGCCGCAGCCGCCCAGACCGGCGCGTAGTCCAGGGCGCGCTCGAGTTCGGCTTTGGCCTGCGCCTGTCCCCAGCGGGCGAGCACGGCCTTGGCCTCGTAGCCGGCGCGCAAGTCGGTCGCCCCCTGGGCCCCCTCGACTGCGGCCCGATCCTCGGCGGGGTCCCCGTGACGAAGGAAAAACGACGCGTAGCCGGGCGGTGGGTCGATACCGAAGGCGGCCCTCGACGCCCGCAGATAGGGCAGCAGCCGGGGATCGTCGAAACCCAGGAGCGCGGGCCCCAGCGCGGCCGCCACGACCTTCATGACCGAGGGCTCCGGGCTGTGATCGAGGATCACGGCGAGGATTTCAAAGCTGTCGGCGGTCGCCAGCGCGCGCAGCAGCTCACGGGTCAGGGCGCCGGGGGTCGGCCCACCGCGCGCCGCGATGCTCTGCCGCAGGTAGGTCGCAACGACGGCCGCGCCGTCGACCCGCGCGGACCTGTCTCCGCTGCGGATCGACACCCTAGCCGCGGCCCAGGCCAACCCGGGGGAGTCTCCCCCGTCTCCCTGCTCCGCCCATGGGTTCACGGCGACGACCGAGGGCGCGCGCCGAGAGTCTCGAGCAGCTCGATCGCCGATCGCGTCCACGCCCTCGCCAGTCCCGGCCGACCGCCCTCGGCTCGCCCGATCGAGGACCGCCCGTGCCCGGTCCATGGCCAGAGTCGGCGGGTGCAGCTCGAGGTGCTCCAACGCGGCGCTGCGCAGACGGGCGTGAGGATGTCGTGCAAATCCGTCGAGCCGGGCCAGCGGCAGCACCAGCCCGGCGACCCGTGTACATTGGAGGGCCTCGAACACGACGTCGGGGTGACCGTGATCGAGCAGCGCAGGGACCCGCACAGCGACGTGTTCATGCAGCTGCGGGTTGTCGTGGAGCCAGCGCAGGGTTCCGAGTACGACAGGAACCTCGTCGGCGAAGCAGGCGTCGAGCACCGCCGCGAAGCCCTCGCCTGCGCTCTCGCTCTCGCCCTCGCCCTCGCCCTCGCCCTCGAGGTGATGCAGGCCATATTTCGACTGGATAATCTCGCTGCGCGTGCTCATGGATCCGATCCGGAGCCAGCGCGAGAGTTGGTCCCCGGGCCGCGCGCCCCAAGGGTTGCAGCCGAACAGGTGCAGCAGTCCGTCGCGTTCGCCCTGGGGAAGCTCGTCCACAGGCCGGGAGACCAGGCCTTCGAGCACGGCGGTAAAGCGCTCGGGCGCGGCCCGGTACAGGAGATCGGAGAGCCGCGAGCGGACCTGGGGAGTGTCGACGAAGCGGGCCTCGAGGAGGCCGAGCTCTGCCTCCCCGAGGTCGCGGGCGCCGGTGGCTTCGAGCGCGCTCAGAGCCCGGAGCAGCTCGGCGGTCTCCCCGGCTTGGAGCGCCGCCGCGACGGTTCCCGCCGGCCCGGGCCGGGGCGCGACCGAAGCCAGGATCTGGGCGAAGTCCCCCCGCGCCCGCAACCCCGGTGAGAGCGCGCTGCGGTGCTCATGCAGGTCCCGGGCCGCGACCTGAAAATTGTGGCCGAGCTCGAAGGTCTCGAGCCCGCGCCGGTAGGCGGCCGCGATCTCGGCGGCCGGGCGCGGGTCGATCTCGGGGGCCAGCTCGGCGATCAAACCGGGCCCGGAGAAGCCGATCCGCGCCTCCCCCAAGCGCCACCAGGGCAGGCACACACGCTCGCCCGCGGCGACCCCCAACAACGGTGGCAGGGGGGCGCTGTGCCGACTCCAGTCGAGGGCACCAAACGCGAACAAGCCCCCCGCCGCAGCGCAGCGCAGCGCCCAGGGACCACGCTCGCCCGTCTCCCAGCCGGGGCTCAGGAGCGAGCCCACGGCCAGGCTGTCCGCGGGGTCGAGTCCGGCCGACCAGGGAGCGAGCGGCCGGTCCAAGGCCCACGCGAGCAGCTGCGCGAGGACCTCCGCGGCCGGATCCAGCGCGACGATCCGAGCCCAGCGCCAGTCGAAGCGCCGGGCGAAGCCGACCAAGCGGGCGCAGGTCGCGACGACGTCGTAGTGGGAGCAGAGGTAGGTCGAGTACCAAGGGATCTCGAGACCGTCGTCGTGCCCCGTTCCCAGCAACACCACCCCGCGTCGACGCAGGCGCTCACGCATGCTCTCGGGGGGCAGCGCGGCAGGCTCGGAGGAACTGGGACCCGCCCCAGTCCCGTCTCCGTCTTTCGCTCCGTCTTTCGCTCCGTCTTTCGCTCCGTCTTTCGCTCCGTCTTTCGCTCCGGGCGAGAGCTGCTCCTCGGTCTTCAGCGCGCGCGCCGATCCTGCTCCCCGACACAGTTCACAGCGCCGCGCGAGGGCCTCGAGTTCGAGGTCACCACGGAACGCTCCAGACAGCGCCGCGTCGAGGAGTGCGTCCAGAGCCCAGAAGCTCCGCGTATCTCGAAGCACGCGCGCGAGGTAGGCCAGCGGGGCGCGCTGCTCTGGCCATCGCTGAACGAGGGCGGCGGCCCCCGACCTCGCCGCCGCGAACTGACCGGTCTCGATCTGGGCGTGCACCAGGGCGAGCGAGATCCCCGGATCGTCGGGATGACGCCCCAGTGCCCGCGCACCCACACTCGCCGCCTCGAGCAGCTCGCCCTGGGCCTCGAGGGTCTCGAGCCAGGCGAGCCAGGCGAGCGGGGCATCGGGCAACTCAGGATCCAGGCGCAGACCATGCTCGAAGCCGGACGCTGCGCTGGCGTAGTCACCACGGCCCAGGGCGGCGTGGGCCTCTCGAATCCGGACGAGGGCCTTGCGCTGACGAAAGTCGGACACGCGGTCGAATGGTAGCGCTTTGGCGATCGGGCGCTTCGATGGCCCGCGATCGGCCCACCTACAGGTCCGCCGATGACCTGCCGATGACCTGCTAGCATCGCCGCCGTGACGGGCCCCTCCCCCGACAGCGAGCAGACGGTGGTCGACCCGGGCGACCTCGAGCCCAGCCCGACCGCGCTCGACTCGGAGGTCCACCGCCCCCCGAGCAACTCCGACCCCGCAGACCCCGGGCCGGCCGGCATGGGCAACGGCATCGGTCCAGGCCCCGGGTCCGCCGCCCGCATGGCCGGGGAGGCCGGCCTACACGAGTCGCTCTCGGACACCCTGCCCCGGCTGGCCGCGGGCACCCGGGTGGGCCGCTACGAGCTCCTGAAAGTGCTCGGCGAGGGGGGCATGGGCATCGTCTACCTCGCCCGCGACCCCGAGCTCGATCGCAAACTGGCGATCAAGTCCCTGCGTGGAGAGGCCTGGCAAGCGACCCCCAAGATGCGCGAGCGCCTGCGTCGGGAGGCCCAGGCTCTGGCCCAGCTCCAGCACCCGAACGTGATCCCGGTCCACGACGTGGGCATGCACGACGGCCACCTGTTCATCGCCATGGCCTTCGTCGACGGCAGCGACCTGCGCGAGTGGACCCGCGCCCGCGCGAAGCAGCCCCCGAGCGCGGCCGAGCTCGAGCTGCTCCTGGGTCTGTTCGAGGATGCGGGCCGGGGCCTGGCCGCCGCCCATGAGGTCGATCTGATCCACCGAGATTTCAAACCCGACAACGTCTTGGTCGACGGGAGTGGACGGGCGATGGTCGCCGACTTCGGCCTCGCCCGGCGGCTCGCCCAGGCCCCGGACGAGACCGGCGACAGCCCCGACAGACCGCTGCTGGCTCGAACCATGACCCGGGCCGGGGCGCTCATGGGGACCCCGGCATACATGGCCCCGGAGCTGTTTCGGGGTGGGCGCGGCGACGCCCTCTCGGACCAGTTCGCGTTTTTCGTCGCGCTCTTCGAGGCCGTGTATGGGCACCGACCCTTCGCCGGCCGGGACCTCCACTCCCAAGCTGCGTCGATCCTCGCCGGTAGGCTGCGAACGCCGGATCCCAAGGATCCACGCGCGCGCCTCGTGCCGCCGGGCCTGCGCGACGCGATCACCAGGGGACTCTCCCCTCGGCCGGGGCAGCGCTTCCCGAGTATGGGCGGGGCGGTCTCGGCGATCGTCGAGGCCCGCGCCCAGTTGCGCGGCGACGGCCCGCCCCGACGCACGGTCCGGCGGGTGTCCGGGGTGCTCGCGCTGACGAGCGCAGTGGCGCTTGCGGGGACGGTTGCGATGGCGCTCAACGGAGGTGGGGGCGAGATCGGCGGGTACCTGCGCGCCCGGGTTCCGCTCGGCGGCCAGTCGATCGAGGCGCTCACCGAGGGTCTGTCCGGCGAGTTGTCCAACGGTGCAAACGCGGCTCGATCTGGATGGGTGGCCCTGTCCGAGGGCCGAGCCGCGCCGCTCCTGGTCCGACTCGAGACCGACGGCTCCGACGGGGATCCGGACTTCGGCGCTCAGGGTGCCCCGCTGCGCGCCCTCGCCCTCATCGAGCTCGGTGAGTACACACGCGCCAGGGCGATCCTCGAGACCCTCGATCCCGAGCTCTGGAACCAGCCCGCCCTGGTCGTCGCGCGGGCGCGAGTCGGCGACGATCCCGAGGCGGCCCTCGCTGCCCTCGCCGCTGTGCGCGACGACGCCGAGGCGGCAGACAGGCCCTCCCCTTGGCGCCTCGATCTCGCTGAGGCCGAGCAGCGGATCGCCCGGGCCGCGCAGCTGGAAGACACAACCGCCCAGACCAAAGAAGCCAAAGCGCTGACGACCCGGGCCCGGACCCTGCTCGAGCGGGCGGCTCAGGGTCCCGCCCCCGCGCGCGCCCACCTGCTGCTCGCCCAACTGCTGCTCGCCCCTACCCCACGCCCAGGGACGGGCGGGGGAGCCGAGGCCCGCACCGACGCCCACCGCCACCTCGAGGCCGCCCGCGCGGCCTCTCCGGTCGAGCTCGATCCTCGCTACACCCTCGCCCACGCCGAATTTCTCCTCGACGCCGGCTGTGGCCAGGGGGCTCAGGCCGCCCTGGCTGCAGCCAGCGAGGTCCCCGCGGCCCTCGACCCGAGGCACTGGCACACCCTGCTCGAGCTCGACCTTCAGCGGGTCGAGCTCGCGGCATTTTGGCGCTTCGACACGACCCTCGACCCAACCTGGACGACCCTCGACCCGGCCTGGACGACCTGGGTCGAGCTTGCCCAGCTCACCCCTGCAGAAACCGCGGCGCTCGCAGGACGGCGGGCCGCCCTGCCCGAAGCCGACGCCGAAGAGCGAGCGAGGGCCCTCGCCCTGCTTCGAACCCAACGCGCTCTCGAGACCCAGGACCGAGACCAGTCCCCCTTCGACCCTCGGCTTCGAGCCCAGTCCCCCGCCCTCGCCCTGCGCACCGCCCAGGTCCTCCTCGACCACGCCGAGCACCGCTACGAGGCCGCCTACTCCGGCCTGAGCGAAGCGCTGAATCGGGCCCGGGGCCCGCGGGCGCGCGCCGAGATCCTCGCCCTGCGCGGCCGACTACAGGCCACAGACGGGGACCCCAACCCTGCCCTCGAGTCCCTGCTCTCGGCCTGGCAGACCCTCAACCGCGCCCGCTCGCCGAGCCCCCTGGCCCTGGTCGAGGTCGCGGACCTCTGCGCCCGCTTCCTCCGGGACGGACCCAGCGACAGGGACGGCCGGGCCCGCCAGATCGCTCGTCGCCTGAGCGAACAGCTCCCCCACCACGGGGGCGCCTGGGCCCTGGTCGCCGATACGACCGGTGCGAGCTCGGGGCGCGAGGCCAAGCGCGCCCGTCAGCGCGCCGAGACCTTCGAGTGGTGCCGCTGAAGTTCCGGTCGACTATGGTCGACTACGGTCGACTAGGTCGAGCGCTCGGCCAGCGCCGCCCTGAGCAGCACCAGACAAGCGTCGAGGCGCTTGCGGGGCACGTTGACCCGGGTCGGCATGCCGCCCCCGAGCTCGAAGAGCTCCACGAAGTTCAGCCCGCTGTCGAAGGCCGCCGCCACGCTGACGTTGCCCCCATCCACGACCACGGCGACGGTGGCGATCTTCTGGCCCAGCAGCAGGAGCTCGGTCTTGTCGAAGCTCCCGGCCCCGCCGGGCACCTTGACCACCGCCAGCGCACCGTCGACCGCGTAGCCCTCGGCGATCTCGGCGGCGCGCTCGGCCATGTGATCGTAGTCCGAAGCCGCGGCAGTGATCGCTTCGAAGGCCGCGCTGCGTTTGTCCATCCCCTCGACCAAGAAGCGGACGACCTGCTGCTTGAGGAGCTCATCCCGATAGTGGGCGCGCAGGGCCTTGTCGATGCGCGTAGCCGTGGGGCTGACCTCCCCGATCCGCGTGTCGACTGCGCGGGCGTCGTCGTCGGCCCCCGGGTAGGGCTCACGGCCGCCGAGCAGCCACTTCACAGCGGCGTAGAGACCATCGAGGTCGAAGTGGGCGACGACCGTATCGACCGGGCCCGTATCGCGGACCAGGGCCTCGTCGATCATCTCGGGGCAGGCCCCATGCTCGGCCTTGGTCGCGAGCACGAAACGAGGGTCCCGGGCGAACTCGGCGTGCAGCGGGTGATCGTGGTGATCGACCCAGCGCGCGAGCCGGGGCCCGAGCTGCTCGATGAACTTGCCGGTGGTCTTGCGAAAGCCCTTTCCGATCCCCTCGGAGGCGAACGCGATGTCGAGCACGACGACCCGGCCCTGGAGCTCCGCCACCTTGGGCAGGCGCCGGGGACTGGCGAACACGACCGTGGCCCGAGCCGGGGTCCCGGGGGCGCTCACAGGTGCGCTCACGTGAGCGCGTCCTGGGCGGCCTGTAGTTCAGAGGCAGCGTGCTCGTCCCCAGCCTGCTCGGCGACCACGATCCCCCGACCATAGATCTCGAGGGCCGCGGCGGGCTCGGCCTTGGCCTCGAGCAAATTGCCGTACATCAGGTAGGCGGGGATGTACGTCGCGTGGCGCTCGAGCAAAGTGGAGAACGCCGCCCCGGCCTCGTCGACGCGGTCGAGTCGCTTGTACTCCATGGCCAACCCGTACTGCGGGAAGGGATCGTCGAGCTTGCTGCCCGCGAGCTTCTCGAGCATGCCGAGCCGGTCCATCGTGCTCAGGCCGCGCCTTGAGCTTCGCGCTCGGACCAGCGCTTCTTGTGGGCTGCGATGTAGCCCTCGATCTCGCCCTTGGCCATACCTACGGCCTCGAGCAAGAAATCGGTCTCATCGAAGACCGGCGTCTCTTGGAGGTGACCGACCATCAGCAGGTAGGTCGCAACCTCGTGTGTGGGATGTTTGTCCAAGAGCATCTTCGCGCCCTCGCGCAGCTTCTCGGGGGTCTTGGTCTCGCAAAAATCCTCGTCGGTCTCGCCTTGGGTGTGGCGAACCTCGAGGAAGTCGAGGAACTCGACGAGCAGGTTCCTGTGGTGGCGCATGAGCCACTCGATCAGGAAGGCCAGGGCCAGCTGCTCGTTTTTCTTGGCGAACTCACCGTCGAAGCGGCGACGCCAGACCTTGCGGCGAGCCGCCTGGCTGAACGCGGTCTTGGGCGTGTTCGAGTGGGACCCGCCGGCTTTGAGGACAGCGCGAAGCTCCTTGCCGGAGAGCAGCGCGTAGTAGTCGTCGACCTTTTCTTGGCCGAGGTGGGTGCAAATCTCGAGAGGCTTCATCGCTGGGGCTCCGCGGGTCCGCGGGGCGCTACCGTAGACGGCCGGGCCAGGCGGCGCAAGCGGGCCAGACTCGAATATGGGCCCGGCTCCAGGCCTGATTCCGAGCCCGAGCGCCCCCCTGGGTCCCGCTCAGTCCGACCGGTCCCCGCGCGCGACCTCGGCGAGATAATCGGCGTAGGCGCGGCGCAGCCGGAGCGCGAGAGGGCCGGCCCGGCCCTCTCCCACCGGCGCCCCATCGAGGGCCGTCACCGCCATGATTCCACGCACGGAGGAGGTCAGCAGCACCTCGTCCGCACCGCGCACGGCCTCGGGGCTGAGGGTCGACTCGTGCACCGGTACCTCGAGCTTCTCGGCGAGCAGACGCATGACCAAGGCGCGGGTGATACCCGCGAGCAGGCCCGAGGTCCGGGGCGGTGTGTGGACCTCCCCGTCGCAATAGGCGAACAGGTTGGAGGTCGCGCCCTCGGCCACCTCCCCGACCTCGTTGCACAAGATCGCGTCGTCGGCCCCAGCCTCGTGAGCCCGGCGCAGGGCCAAGATGTTGCTCAGGTAGTTCCCGGTCTTCAGGCCCGGCTTGACCCCCCCTTCGCGGCTGAGCAGGACGGCCGAGATACCGCGCGCGTAGTCGGCCTCCGTGGGCACCACCAGGGGCGAGACCACGACCACACACACCGGATCAGCGGCCGTGCGCGAGTCGAGGGTGATCGAGGGCCCGGTGCCCCGGGTCACCATGACCCGCAGGCGGCTGTCGCTGTTGCCGGCCGCCGCCAGGGTCTGCGCGATCGCGGCCCGCAACTCGGCGTCGCTGAAGGGCAGCTCGAAGGCGATACCCGCGGCGCTCTCTCGCAGGCGCCGGAGGTGAGCGCCGAGGGCCACGACGACCCCGCCGGCCGTCCGCATGGTCTCGTAGACGCTGTCCCCATAGAGGAAGCCGCGGTCGAACACGCTGATCGTCGCCTCCTGGGGATCCAGAGGGCGGCCGTGGGTGGACAGCCAGACCTTGGTGGGCATCGGCTCCCGGTTGTACGTCGGCCCGGCCTCAGAGGCCACCGCAGTCCGTGCGGCCGGACCTCCCACTCGACCCCGCCGAGCGGGCGGCGAGTCAACCGCGCACGCGCAGCATCAGGACCTGGACCAGGGCCTCGGCGGCGATCTTGCCGTTCATCTTGGACTCACCCCGCACCCGCTCGACAAACACGATCGGGACCTCCACGACCCGAAATCCGGCCGCGAGCGCCCGGTATTTGAGCTCGATCTGAAACCCGTAGCCCCGGGTCGCCAGCGCCCCCAGATCGAGGCGCTCGAGCACAATCCGGGACAGGCAGATGAAGCCGGCGGTCGGATCGCGGACCGGCAGCCCCAGGACCATGCGCGCATAGGCACCCCCACCGCGAGACAAGAGCTGGCGGTGCCACGGCCAGCCCGAGGTCCCGCCGCCGGGCACATAGCGGCTGCCCACACACAGGTCGGCCCCGCCCTCCGTACACGCCTGGAGCATCGGCGCGAGGTAGCGCGGATCATGGGAGAAATCCGCGTCCATCTCGAACACGTGGGTGTAGGGCGCGCCGTCGTTGCGCTGGGCCAGGGCCCAGCGGAACCCGGCGATGTAGGCCTTGCCCAGGCCCTCTTTACCCTCGCGGTGCAAGACGTGGATCCGGGGGTCGGCCTCGGCCCGGGCGTCGGCGATCTCCCCCGTCCCGTCGGGGCTGTCGTCGTCGATCACGAGCACGTGGAACTCGGGCTGGGCCGCGAGCACGGCGTCGAGCATGGCCGCCAGGTTCTCCCGCTCGTTGTAGGTGGGCAGGCAGATCAGCGGGCGCACCTGCGCATTTGTTCGCACCCCCTCGACCTCGCTGCTGGTCTCCACCGGCCGACCATAGCGCCGCGCGAGAGATCGACCCAGGTGTTCGCGGCCAGATCGAAAGTAACATCCGCTGTCGCGGGCGACCTCGAAGTGCGGGGATGGTCCTCAGTCCCCCAGAGTTGAACCCTAGGCCCAATTTGCCCCACTTGAAGCCGAGGGTTTGGGCCCAACAAAAGCAATGCGACTTACCCGCCGAGTGTGGTACTGTGCGCACGTTTCGACGGACGTAAGTTTCCTTGCGAAAAATACGCTCCCACTACGGCACCTCCGAGGACTTCGTCGCTGCCATTCACGAGGAGAACGCTCTTGAAGTGTTCACCACGGATGGCTACGACCCCGGTGAGGAAATACTTCTGGAGCTGTCCTTCACGGGGCTGCCCGGCAAGATGATGGTTCGTGCCATCGGCCAGGAGTGGCACCCCGCTCGCCCCCGCCTGCGCGTTCGCGCCGGTGGCACGGTCATGTGTGCTGGCACCGAGTGGCGGAAGATCCAATTTCTGCGCAAGGTCGCCACCGGCGGCATCAAGTTGACGGCTCGACGCCGCCATGTGCGCCTCCCGGTGCTGGTCGAGATCCGCTGGCGCCGCCGCGGTGAGCGAGACTTCAGGACCGCGGCGCTCTCGGAGATCTCCGAGGGTGGCGGCCTGCTCCTGACCCAGATACGCCCCGATATCCGCGATGAGGTGATCATCGAGATCACCCCGCCCGGCAGCGCCCGGCCGCTGGAGATCCTCGCGGTGGTCCGCAACATCAGCAACAACGAGGGCGTGGGGCTCGAGTTCATGGCGCGGGACATGGGTGGCGTGCACCG
>CAYVJQ010000066.1:32216-39858 GCA_964451725.1 uncultured Nannocystaceae bacterium
GTGTTCTCGCCTGCGCTCTCCCCGGGCTGTGGAGACCAGGTCGAGTCCACCGAGACCGGAGTCCCCACTCCCGACAGCCCCCTCGATCTCCCCCGGGCGCGGACAGATCCAAGCGACGATCCGGTCGAGCCGGTCGCCGACTGTGAGGCCCTGCGCGAGCGCGCGCGATCCGTCCCGGCCGACCTCGTCGTCCAGGCCCAGCTCTGCCCCGGTCTGGCCCTCGATCGGGCGGAGCTCAAGACCCTCCTGCTCGCCGAGGGGACCGCTCCAGGGGTCGCCCGCTGGATCCCGATCCTCGATCCTCACCCCGAGCTCCAGGGCCTCGCTCGGCTGGCGATCTTGGATCGCTCGAGTCAGGCCCTGCCCGGGGAGCTCCCCGATCCAGGGACGGCGCTGTTGACCCCGGTCGACGATCGGATCCTCGCCGCGATCGAGTTGGCCCACGCCCAGATCGCGGCCACGGGCGAGGCCACCGTCGACGAGGCCACCCGGACCCGGGCACACGCATTTTTGGCCCGGCTCTACCTCCAGGCGCTCCAGACCCTCGGGCTCCAGCCTGGCCGTCCCCTGCCCCCTTTCGCGCGCTCCCTGGCCGCCCAGTTTCTCCTCCACGGCCGGAGCTTCTGTCGCTTTTACTGGCAGCGGCGGATCGGGGGGCTCGAGCGCACCTTCGCCGAGGTCGAGATGGCGCTGCTCGCCCTCAGCATCGACCTGGAGAACACGCCCCACGCAGGCGACGGCGCCCTGTTGGCGGTCGAGCGGCAGCGCACCCGCGTGTACCTTCAGCGGTCCGGGCCGGCCGGTCGGATCGCAGCCCGGGCCCGCAGCCGCGCCGACGCCCGGGGCATGAGCGTGGACCTGCTCTTGCCCCTCACCCACGAGCTCGGTCGCCTGGTCGACCACGGCTTCATCGATGCCGCGGTCCAGCGATCCCTGCGGGTGGGCGGGGCCCGTGGCGGGCCCGGTCTCGATCCGGTGGTCGCCCTGCTCACCGAGCGACTCCGGGACGGCAACCTGCGCGAGTACGAGCGCCGCACCAGCCGGGCCATCGCCGCCGGCCGCCGCCACCTTCCACGTGGGCGCCAGACGGGCTCCGCCGAGCTCGCCCCCGATCTGCCCGTGGAGTGGCCGAGCGCGGCCGAGGTCTCGGCCCGCGCCCACGCCTGGCTCAGCGTCGCCCACGGGCGGGGTCCCGACTTCGCCCGCCGACACGCTATCGCGCGGGCAGTGATCCTGCTCCGAGACCGCCCTGACGCCCTGCGCGACCTGGCCACCCCGCCCGAGGTCGGCCCCGAGAGCGACCTCGACCCGGTCCTGCTCGAGCACCGCGCCCTGCTCCTCGCCCTGCTCGACGCCCTCGACCGCGACAGCCTCACGAGCCTGCAGATCCGCGTCTACCTCGCCGCCCCGGGCGGTCGCGCATCCTTGCGCGACCGCCATCGCGCATCCTTGCGCGACCGCCATCGCGCATCCTTGCGCGACCGGCAGATCCGCCGCCAGTTCGCCCTCGCCACCCGCGAGGCTCTCATGCACCCCCGGTGAGCGGACCTCCGATCACGGAGCGACTGGCTGCTGGTCGCAGCGCGCCCGGGAGACCTCGAAGCGGCCGTCACCCTCGACCGCGATCAGGGTGAAGGCGCCACGCCGCACAGCCACCCGCCGCGCCCGTCGCGTTCCATCTCGCCCGCGCGTGCTCACCCTCGAGAGCCCACCGCGCGCGTGCGGACCCGCAGCCACCCCACACTCCCCCGGCAGCAGCTCCAGGTCGCCCACCCCCACGACGTGACCGAAATCGGGCTCGCCGATCACACACACACGCGGCGCAGCCTTGGGCGCGCAGACCCGGACGTCGCTGATCGCCCACCCCGTCTGCGTCGCGCACCCGAGGCCCGAGGCCGGCGTGAGCGCCAGGCCGACGAGCGCGAGCCTGTGGCACACTGACCGACCGTGGCCGTGTCCAAAGCGTGGCAGCCGGGCGAGCGATCGTCCAAGCGCGCCGGCGACAAGCCGAAGCGCAAGGGCAAAAAATTCAAGAAGAAGCGGATCCCGAGGCGCGGCCGCATCGACCTGAGCGCGGCCATGGCCGAGGTCCTCGACCGCCATGTCCCCCCCGAGGTCCAGCGCCTGAGCCGGCTGCGCAACCTGTGGATCGAGATTCTCCCGGCGAGCTTCGCCGACCACGTCTGGCCCACGCTCGTTCAGGGCCCCCGTCTCTTGGTCCACGTGCACGACAGCCAGTGGCTACACGAGATGACCTACTGGCGCCAGGAGCTGCTCGACCGCCTCGGGCGTGCCTGGCCCGAGTCTGGGATCCAGACCATCGAGGCGTTTGTGGGCCCCATCCCGCCCGTCGGCGAGCGCCGTCCGGGGACCCCTCCCCCACTGCCGGTCGTCGATCGCAGCCCCGTGCTCGATGCCGAGGTCCCCGGACAGACCATCGACGCCCTCAACGAGATTCGCGACGAGCGCCTGCGCGAGGTCCTGGCCCAGGCCCGGTTCATGCTCGGCAAACCCCGGGACTGAGAGAGCGTCGGTCGTCTGCTGACTGCTCCACTGGCCTGCGAGACAACAAAACTAGCCAGATCGGGCACACCAAAAGATCCCTCGATGGGCGCACACCCACAAAAAACCCTGGAATATTCAGCCCGGTCATCGAGAACCCAGCTTGGAATGCGAATTGCTCCGTATTCCTCACATGCTGACCTCCCGCCCGTCCATGGTCGCCGCCTCGCTGTCTGCGCTGTTCGGGTTGGGGTCTCTGGCAGGCTGCGATTTACAGGACGAGGATATCGGCGCCATTGAAGCCGAGCGCTTCTACAACGGTATCGCCACCGACTCGGAAGGCGGCGGGTTTCGCGTCGTCCTCTCGGCCAGAGACACGCTGATCACCGGCAAGAACGGCCTCATCGTCCACGTCGGCTTCCACGACCCCGCCGACCTCGAGGCCCCCGGAAAGGGCATCCCCGAGGCCGAGGTCGAGCTCGACGCCCACATGCCCTACTCGGCCGCCTACGCCCACGCGGGCGCCCCTGTGTACCTGGGCGAGGGTGACTACCTGTTCCAGGACCTGACCTTCGCCGAGTCCGGAGTCTGGAGCTTGGACCTGGCCATCGCCGTCGGCGAGAGCATGGACGAATCGGCCCACTTCAGCTTTATCGTGCCCGCTTTGGGTGAGTAGCCGTAGCGAGCTGGCGGAGGGGCTTGCCATGGGCCGGCGTTGGAGGGATTAATAGGCAGCCATGGCCGCCCAAGACTCGCTGGATACGAACGGCGCCGAGCTCGTCTCCGGTCCCGTGCCTACGTGGCGCTACATCGTCCCCAACGCCGTGACCGCGGCCAGCCTGGTGATCGGCCTGATGGGCATGATCGCCGCCAGCGAGGGACGCTTCGAGGTTGCCGGCTGGCTCATCGTCCTGTGTGTGCTGCTCGACAAACTCGACGGCACCTTCGCCCGCCTGCTCGGCTCGACCAGCAAGTTCGGGGTTCAGCTCGACAGCCTCGCGGACCTGGTCGTGTTCGGGGTCGCCCCGCCCGCGGCCGTGTTGTTTTTGGCAAAACACGAGGCCGGAGTGTTCGCCATGTGGGCACCCTGGGGCTGGGTGTTGAACGCCTGCCTGGCCCTGTTCGTGATCACGGCCGCCCTGCGCCTCGCCAAGTTCAACGTCATCAGCGAAGACGGGCCGCCCGTATTCTTCGGCATGCCCACGACCTTGGCCGGCGGACTGATCGGGCTGCTACTGCTCGTCGGGCTCAAGTACGACCTCGAGGGCCTGCTCCGAGCCCTGCCCCTGATCTGTCTGATCTTCGGCCTGATGATGGTCTCCAACCTGCCCCTGCCCAAGATCGGCAAGAGCGAGAGTCTGGCGATGAACGCGTTCTTGGGGGTCAACCTGGCCCTGTCCTACGTGTTCGGGGTCGCCCGCATCTTCCCCGAGTACCTGCTGGTGTTGAGTGCATCGCTCGCCCTCGCCGGGTTCGTGTGGGGACAAGTTCACCGTTCGGAGCTGCGCGACCAGCTCGATGGGACCGAGACCGAGGCCAACTCGGTCGAAGCCTGATCTCGTTGGGTCAGGTCAGGTCTAGTCAGGTCTAGTCAGGTCTAGTCAGGTCTAGTCAGGTCATGGCACGCCCCTACGAGGCCGCGATCTTCGATCTCGACGGCACCCTGCTCGACACCGAGCAGATCTACAGCGTGGCCAGCAACGCATTCTTGGCCCGATATGGCGCCCGTTTCGAGGTCTCCCTCAAGCGCAGGACCATGGGCCGCGACAACCGGGAGGGCGCCGCCATCGTCATCGAGGCCCTCGGTCTCGAGCTCGGCGTCGACGCCTACCTCGAGGGCCGAGACCGAGAGTTTCGCCGGCTCCTGCCCCAGGTCGAGGCGCTCCCCGGCGCGGAGATCATGGTCGCGCGCGCCCGGGCGGCCGGCCTCGGCGTAGCGATAGCGACCAGCAGCCACGCCACCCTGGCGCGCGCCAAGATCGAGACCCAAGCCTTCCTGACCGAGATCGACGTGGTGATCTGCGGCGATGATCCACGCCTCGCCCGGGGCAAGCCCGACCCCGCGATCTTCGAGCTCGCGGCGGCCTCCCTGGGTGTCGACCCCGGGCGCTGCGTCGCCTTCGAGGACTCGGCCAACGGCGTCCAGGCGGCCCTCGCAGCGGGCATGGATGTGGTCGGGATCCGGGATCCTCGCTGGGCCCTGCCCCGCTCGGTCTACGCCGGCGCGCAGGTCGTCGTCGACGATCTGAGCGACCTCGATCCGGCACGCCTGGGCTGGTAGCGTCCGCCCCGAATGAGCGAGCCCAGCGAGACGAGCCAGCCCAGCGAGCCCAGCGGGATGGGGAGCAGCAGCGCACTCCTGGCCCGCCTCCGGGGCGAGCCCGAGGCCCTGGACAGCCTGGTCGGCATCGGGCTCGAGTACGTGCTCGAGCGCCCCCTGGCCGAGCTCATCGACGCGAGCTGGCTGGCCCGGGCCGTCACCGATGGGGTCCGCGCCTCCGCCCGCTCCCCCGAGTTCGAGCGTTGGGTCTCTCGCCGGGTGGAGCAGGCCCTGACCCGCGTCGACGGCCTCGACGGCGCGCTCGCTGAGCGGGTCCCCGTGACCTTGCTGGGCCCGCTGCAGACCGCCCTGGGCCGCCCCTACCAGCCCGACCGAGAGCTCGTCCGCGCGCTCTTCGATCACCCCTCGACCCGCGCCATCCTTCGGGAGGTCCTCCAGGCCAACATCCTGGAGTTCGGCAAGCGCATGCGCTCGATGGTCCCCGACACCGGAAAGATCCCCGGATCGGGCTTCGCCTCGCGCCTGGCCGGGGTCGCCAAGGGTGTCGCCAGCGCCGTCAGCAGCGAACTCGAGAGGCAGCTCGAGCCGCGAGTCGAGAGCTTCGTCGAGGACATCCTGGGTGTCGCGGTAAACATGATGGTCGAACAGGTGAGCTCCGAGGCGTTCGCGCCCGAGTTCGCCAAATGGCGCGTGGACGTGCTGCACGCGTTCTTGAACCAGCCCCTGGACCGGCTGGTGGCCGAGCGCCACAAGTACCCGGCCGGAGACTTCGCCGCGGACGTGGCCGCGATATTGCGGGCCCTCGCGGCCTGGCGCGGCCTGGGTGAACAGGTCGAGGCCCTGCTCCAAGAGCAGCTGCGCGAAGCCGGAGACACGAGCGCCCGCGCGTTCCTCGACGGCTCCGGACTCGAGGATGCCTGGCGGCCCCAGCTCCACCAGGCCCTGGTCGATCAGGGCCGGGCGTTCATGGCGACCGATGCCTTCGCCGCCTGGCTCGAGGTCCTGTGCGACAGCGAGGCCGAGCAGGACTAGCGGGTTCTATCAGCGGCGCTATGTCGACGACCGAGGCCGGAGCGCCGCGACGCGATTCTCGAGTGACGCTCCCAAAATACGCTGCCGAGAATCGAGAAGCCGACAATGAGGGCGATCAGTACCAGATTCATTGGATGACTGATCGCTGCCGGCATGACCCGGAAACCATCTCCACCTGAAACGACCAAGAGCGGCGGCTCCACAATCATTTTCAATAGGATACCGGCTGCGGTGAAGCGACTGATCCAGCGGGCAGCTCGTATGCGACTTGCTTTGAACAAGCAAGCAATACACGCAAACCCGACTACGGCCAACATGCCGACATTCGTATAGTACCATTCACCCTGCCCCCCCTGCTTGCCGACCAAGAGCGCAAAGGCGATTACCAACGGGGAAATCAGAGCCGCTCCAACAAACCCGAACCAACCTGTTCGCCCTTCAGACTTGATCCGCTGATAGCTGAAGTACGCAACCGCAACTGCGATCAGCAACCAACCCGCCACTGCCAGCGGCACGACAATCTCGGCGGGGATCGGTATGCGGACTTTCACGGCTCGACCTTATTGGGCCACTTTCGCCTCTGCGACACCGCGGTCGTCCGCGTATATGCGCAGCACCGTGCTGATCTCGCCGAGCTTCGCTTGCGCTGCTGCTTTGAACGCTGTCTGAATCTCCTTCGGGGGAGGCTCTTGTCCGTTGCCCAACGTGGAATCCACGGTGAAGGTGGTGTCGCAGAGCATCTCGCCTGTCGCAACCTCAAAGATTGCCAGCCTTCCCGTCAATGTCCGTTTGGCCGCGCCGCCTTTTGTCTCGTGTTCCCCTTCTACTGGCGCATCGAAAATCCGGATTACGCCAAAGAACGGCCGTTTGTCCAAATCGTCGAGCTGTTCGTTGCCGCCATTTTCGTAGTTGTACGGGAAGTCCTTGACGCTATCCGAGACCAGCCATGCTCGGTTCTTTCGGGCTTCGTCACGTTCTTGGCCCGGGCTGGCGAGGAAGGCGAGGTAGTTGTACTCCGAGACCGCGAGATGCTTCCCCCGCTCACCCTTTATCCCGGCCTTGATGCGACTGTCGTCACAGGTCTGGCCCGACCACTCCTTTTTGTTGTAGACCGCCGTTGTGAGCCGGTAGAGCCGTTGGACGTAGTCATCGGACCGACCAAGAAACTCGCCTTGCTTTTTGCCGTCCACACGCTTCTCTGTCGTCGTTTCCGACTCACCGGCGTTGCTGGCCTGAGCACGTTGGTCAAAATCATAGCGATCCCACCACCCGTAGCCAAAAACCATCAGAGTGACCAGGATAGGAATACCCAGCGAGAGCAGCGGCACTTTGATACGCCCAGTTCGACGCGGTTTCGTACCAATCCAAAGCCACGATCCGATGACTGCCGCGAGCAACGAAATACCTGCGAGCGGGACGCCGAGAAACTGTTCCCATGGAATGGAGCGGCGATCGAGCATATAGGAGCCCCACGCCAAAAGCCCAAGGGATGCGATGAATCCCCAGACCTTGAAGTACCCACTTAGAACCGAACCAAACTTCAGACCGATTTTTTGCCCGGTGGCCCCCTCTGTCGTCTCCCCGCGCACATGGTAGGTCCCAAGTGGGATCAGCGGCAAATAAAGGATGTGAAAGAACTTGGTGCCGATAAAACTCTGGTCGGGTTGATGGAAGCGACCGTAGAGTTCTGTTCCAAAGTAGATTTTCATGGCGTGGCACTTGCTCGTGTTGCAATCAGAACTGCTGTATCGAGCAGCGCAATCTAGGGTAAGAGTGTGCCGGCGTCAACAGCCTGACATTGCCCGGATGCCCCGTAGTGCCCGCTAG
>CAYVJQ010000067.1:0-4133 GCA_964451725.1 uncultured Nannocystaceae bacterium
CCTGCGAGAAGCTCCCTTCGCTGCCCACATCTGGCCGGGACCCCGAGTCCATCCTGGACCGCGAAGATGCCCTGGAGGCCATGGCGTTGATCCGGGAGCATGCCCACAACGATGGCCACCGCGACATCCTCCTACTCTTGATCTTGACGGCGCAGCGCAAATCGGACATCCGGCTTCGTCGGTGGGAAGACCTCATCCTCGACCACCCGGACGTCACCATCCCCCACCTGCGGTGCGAGAGCCACAAGTCCAGGCGGCGCACCAAGGCAGCAAAACTCATCGCGCTCAGCCCCCCCGCCCTAGCCATACTCATCGCCAGGTGGCCAGGGTCGACCATCAGGCTTGAGCACGACAGCGACGGGGACGCGTGGGTGGCCCGAGATCCCACCCGGAGTTGGCCGATGTCCCCAACATCCGTTTGGGCCGCCCAGTTGCCACACGCTGAGGGCCCCATCTTCCCAGGAACTGCCCCCTCGAAGCCACTCACGGACGTCTGGCACGCGTGGCGCGAGATTGCGAAGAAGGCGACCCGAAAACGAGTAAAGGCCTCAGATGTCCATGGTCTCCGCCATGCAGCATCAAGCCTGATGCTGGCGGCGGGAGTGCCAAGGGAGTTGATTCAGAAGGCCCTTCACCACTCCCCGAGCCTCGGGCGCAGCGTCACGGACCGATACCTGCACGAAACCTACGACGTATATCAGCGGCTTTGGGACGCCTTGAGAGGGGTTTTGTAGAGGCCCCTGGTCATCGCGCCTCCGCACAGAGGATGACCACCGAGATGCTGGTCCCCCGGAACTCGCCGACGATCGGCTCGCTCCAGGTCACCGACCAGCCCGGGAGGAGGTCCCGGTTCCGGGCTGAAGCGGGGAGCACGGCGACGAGACGACCTCCCGGGGCCAGCATCTCGGAGGCGCGCTCGATGTGCGCGCGCCATCGCCCCTGGTCGAAGGGCGGGTTCAGCAAGATGCGGTCGAACCGTCGGCGCGCGCCCCACTTGAGGAAGTCGGCCTCGTGAACCTGCCCGAAGCCCTTGCTGCGCAGGACCACGCAGTGGAGGCGGCTGGCCTCGACGCACACCGTCCGCTCCGGGAGCAGCTCCGCGAGCGCGCCCTGGCCCGCGCTGGGCTCGAGCACGGTGTGCTCGGCCCCGATCTCCGCGAGCTCCACGACGCGCGCGGCGATGGAGGGCGGCGTCGGGTAGTACTGGTGGGCCTTGGTGTCCGGGATGCACCCAGACGCGACGACCTCTTCGAGGACGTCCAGCACGTCGTAATCGAACACGAACACCGGCTCGCGGGTGTCCGGCATCGTGCCTCCGAGCAGAGCCAGAACGCGCTCGACCTCCTTGCGGATGTGCTTGTCGAGGGAGCTGTACGTGTAGTTGTGTTTGACCGACAGCCCGCCGGGATCGGGCTTCAACTCCGAGAGAACGTCGATGACCCTGAACGGAAGAGGTCGGTCGAACAGCTCGACAGCTCGAGCGCGGCGCTTGGCCGGCCGGCGACGGTGCTCGTCGGCGATCGCCGTCGGGTGGAGATACGCGAGGACTGCGTTGAGGCGCCACGCCATCTCCTCGTGCACCTCGAGGTGGGCCGTCCCCCTCTTGTAGACGCGGATCCTGATCGCCCCTCCGTCCAGCGTCAGCCACTCACCACGTCGCCGCATCCCCATCTCCACGATGGCCCTCGAGGCGCGATACCCAGGGACGTCTCGGCCCATGAACTTGGCTACGACGATGCGGAGGTCGTTGATGTGCCCAGCCTTGGTGCAGTCGACGTACCCGTCGTGGACGCCGTCCAAGATCATTCGACGGCGAAAGCCCTGGGGCGCGTTGGTGACGTGGGTCCGAGACAGAGCTCGGAACACTCCGTCGACCCGCTCGGCGAAGAACAAGCGCCGGTCTGCAAGAAGCTGTCGGAGCGTGGCCGTGACGGTCGCTTCGTCGAAGTCTGGGGTCTCGAGTTCCCTGATCTGCTCGTGCCAGGCGTCCCGTCGAGCCTGAGGCATGCAGCTGAGGACGTCGGTCAGGTCCAGGGCTCGGCGCCAGAAGTCGGCGTTGAGCGCCTTGATGGCCCCCTCCAGACCAAAGAGCCGCTCGGCCATCGCCTTGGCACCGTAGCGGACGTCTCTCGCGTTCCCCTCAATGAAGAACATGAGCACCCCGCGCTGCTCTCCGGCGAGCGTCGACGCGACCTGTGTCACCCGCTCCCGCGCCTGCTGGTACTCGACGAGGAGGTCAGCGACGGACTCCTCCGAGACGTCCTCGAACAGCGAGGCGACATCGTCGGCCATCGATCGGTTGGCGACAGGCCCGGATGTCACCCTCACGAGGTCACCCATCATCAACCCTCCGCGCAGCGCCGGATATCGGCCATCGCGTCGTCGTTCGAGGCGTGAAAATCGGGGACCCGGCCGGTCGAGAAGTGATAAATCAGCGCCCCCGCAGCGCTCGTCCCGACCTTCTTCTCGAGATCTTCGCCGGCCTCTCCAGCGAGGACCACCGCCCAGCCAGCGCGGCAGTGACGTGTCCCGCAGGCCGTATGCCAGTCGTCCATTTCGAGCGTGCTGCCGTCCCCGACAGCCTCTGAAATCAGGCGGTCCAGGTCGGAAACATCGACGCGAAGGTCTTCGTCAAACTTCGCGCGGTCCAGCACCGCGGAACCCATCAAGGCCATGTGGATGTTCGCGCCGCAGAGATTCGCCCCGGAGAGGTCAGCACCACGGAGGTTCGCCATGTGGAGGTTCGCCCCGCGTAGGTCGGCGTCCCGCATGTCGGCCTTGAGGAGCCACGCATCGACGAGGGTCGCACCGACGAGGTTCGCACCGACGAGGTCAGCCCGAACACCACTGCCGCACCCAGCAAGCCACAACCCGTGGAGCCGGATCACCTCGGCCAGCGCCTCCACAGTCATCAGGTCGGGAGACGCTACTTCGTGATCATGTTCGATCATCACGCCGGGATGTTCGGCCCCGGATTCCATCCCGCAACCCCTACGACCCGGTCAGCCCACAGTATGCGATGGCCGCCGCATCCGAGGCGTCGAGCTTCGGGTCCGACTCCCACCCGAACCGGACCTTCATCGCGTTTCGAACGACGCTCTTGCTCGAGTTGCCACGCCCCGTCGCGCGCAGCTTGACGGTTGAAGGCGCGTACTCGGACACGGACAGGCCCCGCCTGTAGGCCAGCCCCTTCGCCAGCCCCCTCACTTCGGCCAGCACCAGCGCGCTACGGACGTTCTTGCCGACGAAGCAGGTCTCGAGGGCGAGTCGCTCGGGCCGGAACTCGTCGAACAGGCCCTCGAGGTCGACCGCCAGGAGCCTGAGCCTCTCTCCGAGATCGAGGTCGGCCTGGAACTCGAGCACCCCGAGCTCGACGAGGATCCTTGACCCGTCGAGCACCGCGTACCCGGCGACACGGGTGCCCGGGTCAAATCCCAGGACCCGGCTCACGTCCTCAGGATCACAACCGTACCGGGGTCACCAGCCACCCCATCGGCCTCGTTCGGCGACACCCCGGCCGCCCCCGCTTCGACCTCGACGGTCCCGACACCGGTGACAGACCGGTAGGTCAGGAGGATCGAGCCTCCGCCTCCGCCTCCGCCTCCGCCTCCATCGAGGACACCATCAGCCCCAGCCCCCCCACGCGCGGAGATAGTCCCGTCGTTTTGGAGCCGGTGAACCACCAAAATGAGGGCGCCCCCGCCTCCACCTCCGCCTCCGGCCGAGTTGCCTACCCCTGCCCCGCCTCCAGCTCCTCCAGCTCCACCGGCAAGCCACCCCGACGCCGAAGCGCCCCTGATCTCTCCAGTCGTGGCTACCTGAAGGGTGGCTACCTTTCCCGCCCCAGCGGGGGGCGGGGTGGCCACCCCGCCTGCCCCACCCGGTGAGCCCGCTCCATCGCCACCCAGTCCACCGTTTCCGCCGACCGAGAAGTCCGTCAACACCCCGTTTTCGCCTGGGTCGACTGCGTTCCCCGCCCCTCCGCCTCCGCCCCCGTTGAGCGTCCCCGCCGGCGCTCCGAGACCAGGAGTACCTCCCGCGGCATCCTCACCGTCATTCGAGACCTTCGAGGTCCCGTCGATTGAGAGTGTGCCCGAGACGTACACCCGGTATCCGTTGGTTTTCAGATGACC
>CAYVJQ010000067.1:4233-7619 GCA_964451725.1 uncultured Nannocystaceae bacterium
GATCCCGTCTGCAGCAGCTCGGGGTCACCCCCAGACCACCCATGGTTCCCGGGTCCATACTTGTCGGTGTCGACTGGGCCGTTCTTTTCAGTTGTCGGATAGAATTTCATCAGGTGAGCTCGAAGTGCACGATGGTGGTTGTCTTGGCCGCCTTCTTGACGCTGGCCATCATCTGTTCGTCGAGATCTGGGATGCTGTCCGCCGAGATCTTGATCGTGTAGGCCCACGCGTGGACCTGGAGGCGTTTGCGGATACGGTCTCCACAACGGAACCTGTCCTCGAGCGACTCGACCACGACATTCTCGTAGCCGAGTTCCTCGAGGAAGGCCGTCCAATAAGGGATCGACTGGCCGCCTCGGGCTCGAACCGCAGCCATCACCTTCGTCCGTTTCTGGGCGAGGGTCAGACCCGCCAAGTCCAAGCGCAGGACCCTCTCCCAGTCGGCAAGCCCAAAATCTGCCGTGCGCGGGTCGAACTGTCGGACCACAGCGCGCTCGAAGACATCGAGGCGCCCGAAGCACTTCGCCACCCCCGTGACCAACCGGCCCATCGCGGTGTCCTCTTCAAAGACCCACGCAAGGCCCGTGGGGAGGTGCTGGACGAGCGCCTCCCTGTACCGAAGGGTGACGACGTCCGCGGCGACATCGGGCAGCCCGACGTCGATCACAGCATCGACGGTCACGACCACCGCGGGCATCACCCACCCCCGATCGAGACGACCAGACCGCCAGGTTCGAAGCGGATGAAGTCCGTTGCGTCGAGTTCCACCAAGTTGTCGAAGAGCTTCACCTCCGCGACGAACAGGAGGTTCCCTGCAACCGCGTCGTCGAACACCCCGAGGGCGCCCACAGTCCCCGCCGCCGCAGCGCCTGCCCACTCGAGGGCCGAAGAGTTCGACCTCGACAGACCGTCCACGCTCTGCGTCCACCCGGTGTACGCGACCCTGACGTAGTTCGCGTCGGTCACCTCTGTCGTCGCCTCCGCGTCCACGAAGAGGCCGAGGTAGCGGACCTCGCCGGCGGGCAACAGCGCAGCGAGCATCGTCGTCCCGCCCGAGGGCTCGAGGCCTGCCATCAGGGCGCGTCCTCAAAGGTGACTGTCCCGAGCTCGGGGAGGTGGTAGGTGCCAAGCTCGAGGTTGTCGACCATGTCGTGGACGTGCCACTCCTCGCCCTCTGCGGTGTTGATCGCGCCCGTGATTTTCGAGATGTGCACCGTCTTGGTGTCCAGACTCCACAGCCGGAACAACGCCTTCAGGTTCTTCTTCACGGCCGACCGAACCGCGGACGTGTTCGGCTCCAAAATGACTGTCAGGTCGATCGTTGTGACCTGGACGGTCCCAACAGTCACGACGTCGGCCGCAGGCGCCTTGCCTGTCCCGGGGCTCTTGAGAGCCTGGTAGATCTCATCGATCTTGCTGGACCCGATCGTGATCGGGTCAGCGGAGTCGTTGGCCGCGAGGACGAGCACCGTGCCCGGCCCGTCCGTGTTGGAGAAGGCCCATGCCCGGGTCACCCCAGACACCTCGAGGGCCCACTGGACATAGTCTGCCTCACTCCCGCCACTGCCTGGCTCCCTGATCCGGAGCAACAGCCGGGCCCGAAGGTCTTCGTCTGACTCGATGTCGACCCCTCCGATGATCCCCTGTTCCCCGAGCTCCCCGAGCTTGACGACCGCGGCTGCGTCGAGCCCCGCGATCTCGGCGGCAACAGACAGCTCGACCCCGACGTCCTGGTTGGTCTCCGCCCCGGATGTCTCCGACGTCACCTCTACAGAGGCCTCGCCTCCGAGGATCGTCACCTCGTCAGAGGTGACGTACTGGAATCCGCCGCTGGACTCGATCACCGTCCCAGCCGGAACAACCGTCCCCTCGACACCGGTCAGGCCCACCCTGCCCGCGCTTGGCCCTGGCTCCTTGCGGTAGATGCCCCAGATCGAGGCGATCCGGTCGAGCCACCGCTCCTTGGCGGTGTCCGGCCACAGCTGCGTCCAGAGGATCCTGAGACGCTCGAGGAAGAGGTACTGGAGCCCGCCGATCGCATCGCCAAAGACGGACTCGACAGAGACGCGGAGGATCGGTCCTCCGTCGGCGAGCGCCGAGACGAGGGTCTCGCGCACGAGCGCCTTCACGCGCTTCAGGGTGGGGATACTAAAAGGCACAGGGCTTCACTCCGGTTGCGGTTGCCTCCCACGCGGAAGACCACGTCCCACCATCGCCTCGATGAACCTCGACCCCCAACTTCAGCCGATCGCGGCTCAGCTTGGTGACCGTGACGACGACCTTCTCGGCGACATCGTCGTCGACGAGCCATTTCAGTGACATCTCGGCGGTCTGCCGGACCGCGACGACGACCTCGTTGCTGAGAGGCTTCGAGCGATAGAGCCACAGCCTCGACCCCAAATCTGACTGGGCCCAGAACCCGCGCCTGTCCTCGGGCGCCAGCCCTGAGTGAGCCGGCGCCCGAGAGTCGGTGAACAGCGAGATGATCACCGCGGTCTGGAGACCCCCGTCGTTGCAGAGACCCCCGTCGTAGGCCAGGTCGGCAATGCCGAGCTCGTTGTCCAACACCAGCGCGAGGCTCATCCGACCACCACCTTGAGCGGGGTGTCTTTGGCGACCGCGAGCGGGTCGAACACCGTGTTCAGCTCGAGGATCTCGGAGATCCTGGCTTCCAGCGCGTCCTCGTCACCGTCCGCCAGAGTGTGGGCCACCAGCGTGATCGGCATTGTTCCAGGGGTCGAGTAGAAGCCGAGCACGGGGAGGTTGCTCTTGGCCTGGCGCAGGAGCTGCGCGCCCGTCACCTTCAGGTCGAAGATCGCATCGTAGAGCTCGCTCGGTATCGCCTCGAGGCCAACCTGAGCCCCGAGGATCGCGTCTGCTTCGACCTTGAGCAGGTTCTCCAACAACTTCGCGTCGTCGGCTGTCGGGAGCAAGATGTCGCCGAGCGACTCCCCAAACGACGCCAGCGCCGTCGCGGCTGCGAACACGTTGAGGGCGTCGAGGTCGATCTTCGACTGGAGGGCAGGCCCTTCGATCTCGCCATCTGCAGACGTGACGGAGTCGTAGTCCGCCACCGCTTCGGCCGACTGCGGTGCAGAGATCGTCGACCGGAGGTTCTCTGCGAGGATGCCACCCGCGCTCGAGTAACCGTTCTTCGAGCGGCCCAGGTGCTTCGCAATTTTCCGAACGCGGGCGTCGATCAGGCGCGTGAGGGTCCGAAACTGCGATGCCAGCGACTTCGCGTCCGTCCGCATGGTCTCGCGCATGTCCTCGAAACGGCGCAGCTGGGCCTGGACGTCTTGGATCGGCCCGAGGTTCACTCGGACCTTGTTGTAGGAGGACTTGATGGCGTGGAGCCCCCTGTCGAGGGCCCTCAGCACGGCACC
>CAYVJQ010000067.1:7719-39242 GCA_964451725.1 uncultured Nannocystaceae bacterium
TGTAGGAGGACTTGATGGCGTGGAGCCCCCTGTCGAGGGCCCTCAGCACGGCACCGTAGGCGTCTTGAGCAGACCACTTTTCGACCAGCATCGACTCGGACGCGGAGAACACCACCGCGGCGTGAGTGGTCATCTTCGAGGCCAGGGACTCGAAGATCAGCGGGCTCGGGGCCTCGCACTGGACCAGGCCAAACGAGACGGACGCGAACCCGAGCTTGCCGTTGGAGAACTCGGTCGCGTATTCGTCTTCCAGCCGAAGACCGTAGATCGTGCCCCGATGGGGGTTGTCGTACTCGAGAACGCCGCCGTCATCGAGCACCTCCTCCAGGAGCTGCAACTGGACGTGGTAGTCGTCGCCAACGAGAAAGGCCTTCACCTCGTAGCGGTGAGGCCCCCTCCCGCTATCCTCCCCGAAGGCGCCGTCGACGTCCGCGAACTCGTGGGCGGTAAAGCGGCGACCGCCCTTTTTCCCCGCCCCGTCGACTTGGAACTCCACGCCGTTGAGCGAGGCTGGGATGAGTTCGTCTCGCCAGCTCACCGCTGGGCCCTACCAGCCCCTGGGCTCCACCCCCAACTAGGCCGAGGTCCCCGTCTCTGGGCAGAGCGCCCTCGGGTCCGGCGACAGCTCGACCAGCCGCTTGCTCACCGCGCCCAGGGCCTCGACGACGGCATGGGCCCTGAGGGACAGGCTGACGAGTTCCTCCCTGGTCCAGGTCCTCGCTACGTCGGGCGTCGGCGACGACGTCAGTACCGCGAGCACGGTCTCGAGCGCCATCGCCAGCTGCACCTCTCCCATCGGTGCCCTCGACGCCGCGCACCCGCGACACCAGACCGCCCCAAACCGAGGGGTCCCGCCCCCGCACGCAAAACAGACTCCTTTGGCCACGAGTACATGTTCGGCGCTGGGATGCCCCCCGCACCCGGCCGCGAGCCCAGTTTTGGCCCTACCCGCGCGCGGGTTTTCGGGGGGTCGACGGCATCAGCCCAGCCTCGGGGCCGGCGCGTCCCAGTCCCGCACGCCGGTCTCCCACGCTCGGAAGCTGAGCGGGAACTCCCAGTGCCAGGGCTCGGCGAGGTACGGGCGCCAGCCGAATCGGTAGGCGTTCTTGACCAGCCACCGGTGCAGCGGCGTCAACCGCTGGCCCTCGACCGTCGCGCTCTTCGGCTCGAGCCCGCCGGCGCCGAAGTCCACGGCGAGCCCCGTCTCGTGGGCAGATTCGTAGGCCACCCACTTTGTGCCTTTGGCCGCGCTGCCGTAGCGACGCTGCATCTCCTCCCGGTAGTGCTCGATGTCCCGCCACCGGTGAGCCCTCCACCCGCTCGCCACGAGCAGCGGAGGCAGGCCACCCGAGACAGCCGCCTCGCTCATGGCCTCGAGCGCCTCGGCGGCCAGCTTGTGCAAGACCGGGCGCCGTTGGGCTCGGCCGGCCACGCGCACGAGCAGCTCGTGCCCTCGAGGCAGGGAGCCGTAGTGCTTCACCCGGACCCGTCGCTTGGTGTGCTCGCCTCCGAACTCGAGCCACCAGACCCTCTCTTTTTTCCAGACCCAGAGCTCGGCCACCGTCTCAGCGTCGAGCTCGCCCGTCACCGCCCCTCGGTAGGTCACCGCCACATGCACACGCCCCCGAAGGTCCCGCACGCGCTCGAGTCCCCGAGCCGCCCACTGGAAGTGTTTCAGGGCCTCCTCAGTCCGGGGCCCGAGGCTCCCGTCGGCGCGCCCGGGCTCGAAGCCGAGGCCAAACAGGTCGTGTTGGAGCGCTCGGACAGCGGCACCCTCCGAATCCAGCCCCGGCACCTCGTCGTCGTCGTCGTCGTCGACATCAGCAGTCATGCCGCCGACCCTGGACCCGGTTCGAGGCAGACCCCAACTCGCCCGCCGAGCCGCCGCTCAGTTGGTGGTCGTCAGACCGACGTGCGAAAGAGAGCACATGGCTACAGCAGCCCACACCCAACTCCGCCCGCAAACCACAGGGCGCTCGGGCCCCATGGAACGGCTGGGTCCCATCCTGATGATCATCCTGGGGCTCCTGCTCCTCACGGCGGAAATCTACGCACCACGCCTATTCGGCCCCCCAAAGGCCAGCGATGCCCCGTAGCGCATCAGCGCCGACCCCATGAGTCCGATATGGAGCCAGCGGCCCTATCGAGGGACCTCGCCCTGATGTCCTGTTTATGGATACAGGTTTGGGGGGGCAGTCGGTGTTTCGATGCCAACTCCAAGTGTTCCGGGCGGAAGCTCAGAGACCGCGGTGTCGCCATCAGCAGAGACAAACACCTCGTTGTCTGGGACAATTCTGTACCGGGCTGGCGGGAGCGTGGCTCCGCGCATGTCGGCATGGCGGAGGTCGGCTCCGCTGAGGTCGGCTCCGCTGAGGTCAGTAACGAGCAAGCTCGCCCCGCGCAGATTCGCCTTGGCGAGTCGGGCATTGTTGAGTTCCGCCACATCGATGTTTGCGCCGTTGAATTCGACCCCGCGCAAGTCCGCTCCACTGAGGTTGACTCCTTCTAAGTTGACCTCAGAAGCGAAGGTCGCGCCTTTGATGCTCGCTCCTCTGAGATCTGTCTGGTCATCGACTGAGACGTCAGCAAACTCGCTGGGGTCCCCGTCACGCACATCTCGCTCAAGTGCTACCAGTGCGACAATCGCATCAGTTCGGGCCCGGAGTGACGCTCGGAAACAAACTGTCGATTCGGCTTCTTCGAAGTGCTCGGGGCACTCCACCTCGTCGTAGATGATACCCACGAGTTTGGTTCGACGAGCCCAAAAGTCTTGACGAGCCTCCTGCAGAATCTGGCTCTCGAAGAAGTGCTTCTGAGCTTCGACAATATCGTTTTGCCTCTCGAACTTGATGTTCTGGTCCTTGATCAGATCGTTCTGGTATTCAAGTTTCTTGTTGGCCTCGTTCGCTAGGCATAGCCCAATCAGCCCCGCCACGCCGAAGATCGTCCCACCGACCGTCGCGGGGTTCACAAGACGGCGCAGGGCAGCCCAGCCACTGGCTCTCCTGACCGCCTGCTTGTGCTTGTCGTCGGCGTCCTCCCCCGCACGTACTCGCAGCCATTCGGCGTACGCCCACAAGGCGTTGCGCCACGTTGGCAGCGGGCGGTGCTCTTGGGCCCGGAGCTCGACCTCTAGTTCTTCGATCCGGGCACGGTTACTCGCCCCAGTCCGGCGGCCTGGGGCTTGGCATACGCGGGCCAAGCCCCAGGGCCGGCCGAGTTGTTTTCTAACCATGGCCATCAGTCTGCCACATCCGAAGCACGACGGGTACCAATGCAAAGGTGCGACGAGCCCATCGATCGGAATGTCAATATGGCGGCACCACGATCAGTGCACTCCTACTGCAGCGCGATACGGTCGGGCCACTGATAGCCAACACCCTGCGTCTATCTCGTGCTTACCTTCGACAAACGGCTCGGACGGAGAGTCGCGCCCAGCCTTGTACCGAAGTAATCCGATGGTGGCGAGGAGATGAGCGACTGCGTGCGGGTCGTCCCGCAGGGCCATCGCCCAATCACAGTTCTTCAGCTTCGACTCATGCTCGGCGATCTGCACACATACGAGTTCCATTTCATCGTAGGGGAATTCGGCCCGCAACCCCCGAAAACAGCTAGCAACTTTGAGCAGGCCCGGGTAGGTATGGTGGTATTGGGAATCAAGGTCGCGGAGAAATTCGATGGACAGCTTCTCGATGACATCCCGTACAAGATCATGCCCCACGGTCTCCGTCTGACCATTGGCGATGCATTGCAAAATGCATTCTTCGGCTATTTCGATTGCTTTGCGGGGGTTACCGACGGCCGCCTGACAGATTTCTTCGCAGGCACCAATTTCAAAGGCCTCATGGACATCGCCGGCCGATTGGGCCCCGTGCATCGCCCAACCTATACGGGCTTCGATCAGGGCAAGAAGGTCAGATGCGGACCAGCGCAAGTCGATGATTGACTGCCGGATCTTGTCGCGGTCTCGAGGTTGCAGGGTCGAGTAGATGTCACGGCGCATTGCTACCACGAACGAATAGGATGGGATCTGGGCGAGAGATCGAAGCGCCGCGACCAAGCCTTCCAACAGTTGGCGGTGCGCTGGCGTGTTGGACCACTCCGAGTCGAGATCGTCGATGAGCAACAGGTACTTCTTGCTGAGCAGTTCTGGCGAGCGATCGACAAGGGACCGCAGCAGCGAGAGAAACTCTTTGTTCCGTTGCGGGCGCGCTGCGGCGCGGCTCCCAGCATCCTCGGCGCTGAGTTTGAGCTTGACCGCCTCCTTGATCGTGACCTCCAGCTTCAAAATCAGCAGTAGTTCGCGGAATCCCTCGGCGAGGCTCAGCACGCGGTCCCGGTCTAAACCGCTATCAAGAAGATCAAGAATCGCCTCGATGTCCTTGTTCCAGACTTTCCGCAGCCTGTCTATGAATGTGATGCCTCGATCGTACTCTTGTCGGAACACCTGCACTGCAATGAGATAAGTCCACAGTCCCTTATATAGCCACTCTGTACTAATACCTTCGATGTTGGGTAGGTCGGTTGCCTTGGAAAGTCGCCAGAGCTCCATGTCCTTTGGGCGCAGGACTATAATTTTCTGTTCGACGGATCCAGACTGCGCCTCAAGCACACGCTGGATCGCCGATTTCCCGCTTCCCTTCGAACCAAGATGGATAAACAGCCCTGGGAGATCATTTTTAATGGGTTCGACAAGCCGGTCGAAACCAACGAAATAGTCGGCGAGTTCGTTCTCGGCGTCGGCATCGGCTCCCCCGAGCGGATGTCTACTTCCCCCTCTACGCTTGAATTTTTGTTTGAGGGACTTGCGCTTGGAACCCATTTCTAGACCACCACCTGCTCAAACCAGGACATCATAGACGTCTCAGAGATTCTGTCCGTTGACCCGCCGTAGACGTTTCGCCACGGTGCTTCGGCATGGCTCTGTTCGCGCAGCGCCCAAGCCGAGTAGTGCCCCTTGTCGTCGTAGACTCGCCCAAGGATGCTGCTCTCTGCGTTGTCGAATCTGCGGTGATCGAAGTTGGGCGCAGGCGCGAGAGGGGAGCTGCCGCAACCTCGGAACCGGAGGTAGACACTGCGGACGACCGGACCATGTTGCCAAGCCTCAACGGGATCGGAGAACAGAGGCCGACCAAGAGATGCGAGCGCGTACCCCTGCGCGTAGTAGCAGAGCTTCTGCAGTTTCAGGTGCGAGACGAGGGTCCCGTCGTCTTGGGACGAACGCCAGAGAAACCAATCAGCGATTGCGTTTGCGTCGGGCACGGCACTCCCTAGCATAGGCCCGCCGAGACGAGAAACACGGCCTCAATTGGGCCCTCGGTCCCAATTATCCGCGGAACCGCCCGTCCAGGGGAGGGAAACCCACCCTGAGGCTGACGATCTCTGGGGAGGTTTGGAAGCAAGGGTCCAGGACCCTGGGCGAAATCGTCCAGCAGACCGCGATCTGGATCACATTCGTCTTTGGATGAGATCCTCTCAAATCCCCAGGATTCGGTGCCGGTGCCTCGCTATCTGACGGATGGAGAGCCATCCGCCCGCGGGCGGACGGCTCAGGGTGCGCGGGGAACGATGATGCCTCCCTCTGACGGACTGAGTAGGTTCCGCCCACGGGCGGACGCCTCCTCGTGCTGCTCCAGCGCGGCGTTGGCGAGCTCGAGCAGCGGGCTTGGGCTCGGAGTTCGATCCGGCCAGCGGGCCGAGCGCGTTGGACCCCGGCTCTCCGGTGTCAACTGGCACCGAGACCGTTCCGCCCGCGGGCGGAACCTACCTCGTGCTGCTCGAGCGCGGCGTCGGCGAGCTCGAGCAGGAGGCTTGAACTCGGAGTTCGATCCGGGGGTATGGCGTGAACCCGAGCCAGACGTCTCGCGTCAGTCAACAGTACCCGTGCCGAGTCCGGGCAGGACTCCCCTGTACGTGAGGCTCCGTGGCGGCTCGGTGTCCGAGTTTCGGCATGCCCCCCCCGTCCAAAGCGCGGTTAGAACGGGTTGGTCTCGGCGTCGGTCCAGCTATCCCCCAGCTCGGCGTAGTCGCCCAGGTCCCCGAACTCAGCTTCGAGTTCCGTCTGGTCAACCGTCGGGTCGGCCGCCTTCTTTCGTTTGCGGCGCCGCCTGGGCAGGGGGACGTCGTCTGGCTTGAGAGCGGAGGGATGGACGAGCTCGAGCTCGACCTTCGAACTCGAGGCGTCGCGGACGAGCCTCGCCGTCGTGATGACCATCTCCTGCTCGATCTTGAGCGGTCCCTTCTTGATGCTCACTGCGACCAGCGTGTTGGGTGCCCACACCCCACCGCTGTGCTTCCACCCGGGCATCGACCCCGAGATGACCAGCGACTGCCCAACCCGCCGATTCCTCTCTGCCTCGGCCTGGGCTACCCGCTGGGACTGCTTGGATACGCCCGTGTTGGGCTCCAGGTGGAGCGGGCGGTGGCGGCTCACCCCCGGGTCCTCCACGTGGGCCACGGTCCCGCTGGCCTGCCCCTCCTCATCTGGCTCGATGTCACTGGGAGCGCCATTCGAGACGTAGTAGTCCGAGTACCGCTGGCGAGCGTCCCGGCTGACCGAGACGGAGAGAAGGTTGCCGGGCAACCTGATCTCCGTCTCTATCCGGCTGGCCGCGGAAAGACCCAGCCGGAGGTTCCCATTCGGGGCCGAGGAGACCACCAGACCACGATACTGAGCGGCTCGCTCGATCGCGTCGATGACATCCTCCCCAAACTCGGCCTTGAACCGGGCGAGGACGGTCTGGGCCGCGGCTTCCGACCCCTCGTCAACCTCGACGTCGATGCCGAACGGCTTGCACAAGACCCTGCAGATCGACTCGATCGTCTTCTCGTTCAAGTTGTCGTTGGGCGGCATCACAGGGCAGCTGACAAGATCGACGGTCTTCGAGTTGCCCGAAAGCGAGACCGTGGTTCCATCTGTGGAGATGGCTACTTGCGACGCGTCGATGTAGCCCGTGAGGAGGAGTTCGTCTTCCAGCCGGATTTCGACAGGCTCATCGCCATCGAAACTCAGCGGGTTGATCTCGCCGCCAGGATCCGCCTCGTGGT
The DNA here is from genome assembly GCA_964451725.1 of uncultured Nannocystaceae bacterium. Classification (GTDB taxonomy): domain Bacteria; phylum Myxococcota_A; class Polyangia; order Nannocystales; family Nannocystaceae; genus Plesiocystis. Next base: position 14,767 of record CAYVJQ010000067.1, read on the forward strand.
TCCCATACTCAATGGTGAAAGAGTCCGCGACCGCGTCAATCGAGCGGTCGACTGTGACGGAGGACCAGTACGGGAGCTCGAGGCCGTTGATCGTGAGCGTGGGAGTGTTGGGCACGGTCCCCCCTGCCCTGCTTCTCCCCCGCCCCCCAACTCAACCCGCGGGGGTTGTCCTCGCCACCTTTGGGATCAGCGCCTGCAGTGGCCCCGCCTTCTTGGCCCCGTCGGCGATGCCTTTCGCCACCGCAGCGGCGATGTCACCCATGAGGCCGGAAGATTGCCCCATCCCTCGCTTGTACGCGGCCATGCCCGCGCGGCGCCCGTCCTCTTCGCTTCCGCCTTCGGAGATGCGAGCTGCTCGAGCCTCGGCAGCGCCACGGGTAGCGAGCAGCTTCATGCGTTTCTTCGCCACCGCGGCCTCGGCTACGTGGCGGTCCTCGGCCTGGGTACCGGCGACGAAGGTCTTGAGGAAGTTCTTGTTTTTGAGGGCGGTGGTGCCGATGCCGGCCTCCCGAGCTCGCCTGACGACCTCGTAGGTGACGCCAAGCTTCGTGGCGAGCGCGCGCTCAGCCTTGAGCTCCGCTTTTCGGGCCTCGGCTTCCTTGGTAGGCCCGTTGAGAACGCCGAGGAACTCGGCCCCTCCCCGCTTGTTGGTGGAGACCATGGCCTCGGCCTCGGGGTCAGACTCCACCCCGTAGAAGTCCTTGAGCATGCTCTGGAGCTTCCCGCCGTGATTGGTGTCGGCCTTCGAAATCCAGCCCTCGAGCCAGTCCGAGGCTGTGTAGCCCAGGGCCTGGTTCATCCCGGAGTTGATCGCGGTGCCCAGGGCCTCGCCGATAGCGAAGCCCATGCCGGCGGCGGCGAGCTTGCCCATGGCGCCGCCGCCTCGCCCGGCTGCTCGCCGGTTGGCCCGCCCTTGGCGACGCTGGCCTCGCTTGTCCACGCGCCTGGCCTTTTTGTCGGCGCGGCGCTGGACGGTCTGGCGCTGTTGGAGGGCCTGGTACTGGGGCGACCGTCGGTAGGCATTTCGGCCCCAGCGTTGGCGGCGAGCATTCTTCTCCCGATGGCGCTGCCGCGACCGGGCTTCTGGAGACGCCCACACGCCGCTCTGACCGTCCGCGGAGTGGTAGCCGTACCGACCGTCCCTCATCCCGAAGTCGCTGTCGTGGGCAAACGAGGCCTGCCTGGCGTCCCACGCGTTCTTCTCGCCCCTGATGGACGCCTGCCGACGGGTTCGCTCTCGTGTCCACGGGTGGACGCCGGAGGACATCAGCTGCTCGTACGGATTGGCGCCCCCGCGACCAGCCCTGCCGCCCTGGCCCCTTCGTGACGCCCCGGCAGCCCCGCTGCCCCCGCCGCCCCCGCCGCCCGATGCCAGTCCGACCACGCTGACCCCTCCCCCGAGCTCGAGCATCTTGCCACCGGCAGCGCCCATCCCCATCCGCCCGCCAAGTCCGCGAAGCCCGGCGCCGGCGGAGACCAGGCTGAGGATCGGGACCAGCACGGCGCTCAGCCCGACGAAGCCCATGGCCGTCGCCGCCAGGCCCTTGATCAGCCCGGGGTGCTTCTTGCCCCACGACGCGACGTCGATGACCAGAGGCTTGAAGTCACGCATCAGGCTGACCATCATCGGGAGGACCTCCTCGCCAAGGGTGATCCCAACCTCCTGGAGAGCCGAGTTGAACGCTCGCCAGTCCCCCTTGGTCGTGTCCTCGATGTTCATCGACATCTTGTCGGCGAGCCCCTCGGAGTCCTTGACCTTGTCGATTCGGGACTGGAGAGACTCCTCCCAGACAGCCGCCCGCGCCTCGTCGGTGATGCCCTGGTCGTCGAGCAGCGCCTTCAGCGAGCTCAAGTCGTCGTCCTTCGCCGCAATCCCCTTTGCCCCCGACGCCAACAGTACGGAGGCGGTTGTCCCGAACTGCTTCCCGAAGACATCGACAATCTCGCCGTAGATCTCGGCATTTCCCTTACCCGACTTGGCCATGCCCAAGCCGAGTTCGGCCATGATGTCGGTGGCGTCACGAAGGTCCCCCTCCTCGTCGACCGTTTCGACGGAGTACCCCTTTAGAATGGCCGCCGCCCCGTCATCTTGCACCGCCAGCTTCCCCAGGATGCTCTTGACGCCTCGCCCGGCCTTGCCGCTCTTGATCCCTGCGTCGCCCAGGACGTCGGCCCAGCCCAGCATCGACTCGAGTTCTTGGCCAAGGGTCTTCGCTGCCGGAGCGGCGTAGGACATCGTCAACGACAGGTCTTCGAGGTTGACGTTTCCGCCGGTCAGGGCGGCAGCCATCTTGTCGATGACCTCGTTCGCCTTCCCCGTCTCGATACCGAACGCCGACATGATGTTCGTCGAGACGTCGGCGGCGCGGGCCACTTTGGCGTGCCCGATCGTCGCCAAGCTGAGGACCGACGGGATCGTCTTCAGCGACTTGTCGACGCTGAGCCCGGCCATCGCCAGCAACTCCATCCCCTCGGCCGCCTCGATCGCCGTGTACCGGGTTGTCGACCCCAGGTCCCTCGCCTTGGAGCTGAGCTGCTCCATCGCCAGGGCGCCCTCGCCGAATCCCATCCGCGAGGTGGTCAGGGCACCGACGCGGCCCATCTGGTCTTCGAAGTCCGCCGCGATCCCGGCGGTAGCCTGGAGGCCCTGCTGCGCGTAGCGGGAGACGGTCCGGATCTGCTGGGCGGCCTGCTCGGCGCCGTAGCTCACCCGCATGGCGCGACCGGCCCGCTGCTGACGGCTGGCCGTCCGCTGGGTGCTCACGAGTTCGCCGCGGAGGGACTTCAGATCCCGCTGAAGCGCCTGGCTCCCGTGGGAGCCAAAGTTCACCCTCAGCTCAGCTGTTCGTAGGAAACCCATCGGTCAGGGGCTCAAAACACGGTCTCGACCAGGCGCTTCACGATGTGGAGCGCTTGGCGTTCGTACTGGCGCTCTTGGTTGTTCTCGACCAAGGGCCGCCAGTGATCGACGAGTTCTTGTGTGGTCAGGGAGAGGGCGAACTCGATACCGAAGCACCCGCCGACGACGCCGATGGCTTCGTCGATCCCTTTGATCCACGCAGCGGCGTCCTCGACCTGGTCTTCTCCCTCTGGCGTTTTCCCAGCCACTCCTGGGCCGTCCGGACCAGGCGCTCGTAGTCGTCGAGCACGAGTCGATGGAGGTCAGCGACTTCGACACCGCACAATGTGGCGGCGAGGTTGATCATCTTCTCCTCCTCCGAATCGCCGCGACGGAGCGCCACGACGTCCTTCACCCGAAGCCTGGCGAGGGGGGTCAGCCTACGAGTAACCCCTGGGGAGAAGAGCTGAATGCTGTCGACCTCGCCGGACGTGGCCAGCGAAAGGGCGACGCTGTGCCAGATCCAACGCAGGGGGGAGCCCTGAAGGCGGAGGGTCTCCCAGTCTGGGATGTCCGCCGCTCCCGGCCAGGCGATCTTCCCTTCCCAGCGTTCCTCGCCGACATCACCCAGCTCCGACCGGGACCGCAGCGCCGAGACAACCTCGTCTCGGGGTTCGGGCCCCATCGTCTCCATCCGGAGGAAGCACTCCGCATCTTCCGGGTGGAGGTCCTGGACGAGGATCAGCGCCTCGACCAGGAGCGCCGACTCCCGCCAGGCGCCATAAAGGGCCCCTTCGAGGGACTCCCATCCGCAGAGCACGTGGCGACGAATTTCGAGGACGTCCTCGAAGTCGAACTTGCCGAACAGCTGGAAGTTGAACCTCGACCGCGTCTCGGTCTTCGTCATGCAGGCCGCCACGAGCCGGAACTCGCGCTCTTCCTCGTCGTACTGCTCCAGGGCGAACGCGTCCGCGGCGAGCGGCCGCCGGATCGTGAAGCTCGAGGCCGGGGTGGGGAGCCCCCGGGACGACGCCAGCGTCCCGTCATTGAGGACTGGACCGAGGACCGGGTAGGCGAGCTCAAACGGGTAGCTCTCGGGCCCCTTGTCGGGGTCGCTGCTGCAGAGCTCCTCGTAGAGCAGCCCGACAGCCACCCACGGACGGGTGCTCTCCTCCTTGATGGCGTCCCAGGCTTCGAGGGGCTCGTCGTCATCCGCGATGCCCCCCGCCCAACTCTCGTAGGCGATCTGCGCGTAGTCGACGTCCATTACCCGGCCACGTTCTGGCCCTTTGGCCCGCAGAACTTGAGCTTCGCACCGCCGCTGCTGACCTTGTAGGACAGCTGCTGCTTCATTCCGCTGAAGACGTTTGATGTCTGAATGTCAGGATATTCAACGACGACGTTATACGTCGCAGCCGTATCCCAAAGGGTTTGGTCGGTGGCGGCGGTGACGATGATCTCGAGTTCCACCGAACTTGCGACCGGCTTGTAGCTCGTGCCGACGTACCCATTGGTGGACATTTCAGCTTCGCCCTCCAGCCCCCCCAACTCGACCTCCACCGACCCCTCTTTTGCGTCAACAGTGTCACCGTTGACGTACACAATTACGCGTGCTGCTGTGCTCATGATTCAGCTCCCGGTCAAACGAACGCCAGTTCTCCGGCGATGACGTTGAGCCCGCGGATCACGTCCACGGGGATAAACACGACCATGTCTTGTTTGTTCTCGGCCACTCCGACTTGGAGATGGTGTTGGAAAAACTCGGTGTTATGGACCAGACGTAGCCGCTTCCAACGGAGATACTCCGCATTCAAGAAGTTCTTCATCCTGATGGGGGTCATCACCTTGGGCTCCCCGGCCATGGACTCGTCGTCGGAGATGAGCCAGTCCTTGTACCGGTACCGAAACACCTGGAGGAGGTAGCGGAGACGATGAAGCGTCCGCATCAAGCCGACATCGGAGTAGCTCGAGTCGGGGAATCCGTCGCCGTTGGTGGTGTAGGTGGTAACGACCCGCTCGAGGGCGACGGTCCCGTTGACCGTCCCCTTCGCGGTCGAGATGCCGTTGGCCAGCAGCGTGTTTCGCTGTTCGTGGGAGAAGCGGTCCTGTTGAGCCGGCGGGCGGATGGACCGGTCGAGGACCATGCCCAGCCTGGGCGCGTTGGGCTGGCGCATGGTCTGCGCAGCGTCGGCGGAGGCGACCGCGCTCGCCCACAGCCACGGCGGCGTCGGACTCGGGCCCGGCCCCTCGACGACCAGGAACTTCGAGTTCAGTCCCGCGGCGAGGCTGGTGAGGTCCGAGAACGACCCGGTGTGGGCGGCGACCGCGAGGCCCTCGAGCTGGACGAGCTCCCCCCACCGGGTCTCGAGCCAGGCGTCCAGATGATCGAGGTTGGTTGCGTCCACGTAGCCGATGGCGACGGTGTCGTATTTGACGTCGTCCCCGAGTGCGGCGAGAGAGGCCTCGACGTCCGGGTCACTTGCCCCGCCGTTCATCGCAGTGAAGACCACCGAGAGCCCCGCGGGGACGGTGACGTCGGGGTCGAGACGCAGGTCGATAGCGTTGCCTGACAGGCCCTTCCATCGGCAGGTGAAGTCGACGGAGTCCCCGTCGTCGGCCAAGGTCATCGGCAGAGACTGAGTCTCGGTGAGCCGCTCGAGCGTCTTGTCGACGACGTCGGCGGGCGCGTCGTCCTTGAGCACGGGGACCCGGACGAGGACCCCAGCGACGAGCAGGTGCAGCGTCCCGGAAGCCGTGACGGAGCCCGTGAAGGTCACCGACCCGGTCGCAGCCGCACCGCCGGCGTCCTCGTCGACCCCTACCCCCCAAATCTCGACGTCGGAGTTGTCGAGGAAGGCCATCGCCATCCCCGCGACCATCGACCCGTCGCCCCAAAATGCCCTGGCCTCGTCATGGGAGCGCACACGCTTGGGGACGTTCTGGTCGACCGAGCCCGACGGGAGCCTTGTCCCCATCACGATGGCGCGGTGAGGGACATCGGGGTCGCCGAGAGCGAAGGTGTTGTTGAATCGCAGGTAGATACCGGGTACCTGCGGGACAGCGAATGGTGGCGAATAGGGCATCGGTCAGTCCTCCTTCTTCTTTGTCTTCTTGGGTTTCGGTTCCACATTGGCCCCGGGACTGCTTGGGGCCGAGCCCCGCAGGAGGTCGCCGCGTCGCAGAAGCCCGGCGATGTAGCGAGTCACCCGGACACGCTCACCAGACGCCTTGATGGCCGCAGAGGGCCACTTGCCGCCGACCCTCGACACCACTGCGCCTGGTCGACGAGGGACAATCTTGGGGTTCCCCCCGGCATCACTTGCCGGGCGCACAAACTCTTCTGTGGTCTTACTGGAGGGCACCGAACATCTCCTGGTTGACCAGGGCGGCCATAGCCTCCGCCCTGTCGGGTCCAAACACCCATCGCCTGAAACGGGACCAGACCCCAACCGCAGCCCGAGCAAATGCTGAAAAGGCGTCGCCGAGTTTGTCCTTGATTGGGATGTCGGCGAGTTCTTCGCCTGGCCCGTCGTCTTGGATCTGCCCGACCATGAACTCGAGCAGGGGGAGCTGCTCGTTGCCGGGCAGCAGCCGCTTGCCCAGCGTGAGCGTGTTCGTGCCCCAGACGATGAAGAAGCCGAGGTCTTCTCCCTCGAGGAAGTCCTTTGTCCTCTTGAGTCCGACCCCAGGGTTCAGAATTTCGAGGTCGTCGGCGTTGGTGTAGGTGCACTCGCTGTTTTGGAGTCCCCACCGCGAGTTGAACGCGATCTGGGCGACCCAGTTGGCCAACGACTCGGCCACATTGACGGCCGAGACAGGCTGCATTTTGCTCTCAGACCCCTCCATCGGCACATGCATCGCCGACGCGACGATGAAGATTCCCCACCGGACTTTGACTTTGAGCTCCGACGGGGTGCTTTCGCTGGACCCCCGCGCGGACGCGATCACAGGCCACAGTGCGACGGCCCCCTGGGAGTAGCGACGGATCGTGTCTGCGTCGATCTGCCCCGAGTGAGACCGGACGGCGATATCCCCGAAGGTGGCGCGCAGGTGACTGTCGATGGCCTCGTGGAGGCGCCTGAGCGGGCTCTCCAGGTTGTCTTTGATATCAACGGCCACCGGGGCCCCCGCTCAGGAGGCCTTGGACGTGACTAGCGATCGTGTCCATCACCTCGTTTTCGTCCTGCGAGGACATGCCGATGAACGGCCGGGCCGCGTTGACGGGCAGCGCGTACTCGACCTCGGAGCCGACCTGGAGGACCTGGCTGGCCATGCGCTGCTGGATGGACTCCTTCAGCGCGCCGGAGTCGTTGAGCAGGCTCTTCCCGGAAGACCTGGTCTTCTTGTACTCGGGCGACCACGCCTTCCACCGAACGCCCGCAGGGGACCGCTTCGTCTCAAAACGGCTCCTGTGCTGCTTGGCGACCAGGCGCCCGACCTTGCGGTGGAGCCGTGCATCGTTCGCCCGGGACAGGCGCCGGAGCACCGAGATGATCCTGTGTACTCCGGAGGTCTTGATGTCGACCGGCATCAGAACCTCCCCATGCCGTCGAGTCCCTGGTGGCCGACCGTATTGATCAGCGTCGAGTGTTCTGGCGGCGGGTCGCTGTCCCCAGGCCCCGCGGACGCCTCTCGGGCCGCGATGCGCTTGAGCAGCGAGCGCGCCCGGTCTGCGTCGGCACGGAGTTCGTCGCTCCGAGCCATCGATGTCGGCGCCAACGCGTAGACAGCCAGACGAGCAACCGCATGTCTGAGAACCTCAGACTCAGAGGCCTCCAATGCCTCCAGCTCAGCCTGCGAGAACCGCCGGCCGAGGATCGAGTTGGCCTCACCCTCCGCGACGAGGATCGCCCGACCGATGTCCGCCTTTGTGTCCTCGGCCTCGAGGTCGACCGGAGAGGTGTCGCCCTGTCGGTTCGACACGATCGTCCGCAGGTGAACCGCGGAGACCACCTGGACGAGGTAGCTCTGGTCGATGTAGGCCACGGATCAGTCGTCCTTCCCGTGGCGCCGCCGAAGCTCGGCGATGCCCGTGACCGCGAAGGAGCCGTCGGGGCCCCGAACTCGAACGAGTCGGCCCACGACCCGGCGGGGACGCGGCTTCGAGGTGGAGGGCTTGGCCGGGCCGAAGATCGGGCGGGCGTCTCCCCCTGGCGCGGAGGCGTCAGCTTCTGCTGGCGCCTCGGGTGTGGGGCTGGGCGCCGCGGCAGCAAGGAGACTTCGCAGACCCGAGCCATTCTCACTGGAGAGGCGGTTAACCGCCTCTTCTCGGGCACCTGGGCTGAGCCCCGCATTGATGAGTTCGCTGCCGCGCTTGGTGATGGCCGCCAGAACCTTCGTTCGCGCCTTGGACCGGGACCCCGCGAGGACCTCGAGTTCGTGCTCGACGAGGGTGGCGAAGTCGGCGGACTTCGCCACCTCCGAGGCGGCCTTTTTCCAGTGCATGGACAGCAGGGACATATCGAAGTCCTCCGAGGGCGTCAGTCGAGCTGGATCGCCACTTCCTCGACAAACTGCGAGGAGACGACCTTCAAGCTGCCGGCATGGATGTTGGTCCCGCCCCCCTCCACCTGGAGGGCCTTGATGAGGCGCTCCGCGGCGAAGTAGTTGCTCGGTCCAACGACGAGGAGACGAGGCTTGATGTTGAGCTTCCGCCCGTCGTCCCCGGTCTGCTGCATCATCGCAACGAACGCCGACTCGAGGTTCTCCTCGTTCAGCGCCAACTGAGACGCGTAGGCGAACTGCGGGAAGGTGTATCCGAACCCGTAGCGCCCCTTGATGAGCCAACGAACCTCGTCATCCTCGAACACCTTGTTGTCCGTGGGCTGGTTCTGGATCGACAGCCTCAGTGGCTTGCGCTCTTGGAGGATGAAGGGCTGAACCCCTCCCTGGGTTTCCAGGAGGTACCAGGGCGCCTCGGCCCCGGGGGCGAGGTTGCTGTAGGTTTCCCCCGACTTCAGCTTGGAGTGGGCCTGCGAGAAGAACGGCTCGTCATCGTAGCAAAGCCCCGCTGAGGTGAGTCCCCGGGGGAGGAGCGTGTACACGGCCTGGTCCAGCCAGTGAGACGCCTCCTTGGCGTGCATCTCGAACGCCAGGTTGTACGAGCCGATGTTGTCGTCCTCGATGTCGTCCACATCCACCTCGACACCACTGTGGAACTTGTAGTTCTCGATGGTGTACGCCTTGCGGATGAGACTCTCGAAGATCTTGTCGCCCAATGTGCGGCGGATCCGGGGGATATTCCGGAGCCACGCGTACTCGTTCCGGCGAGTCGAGGACGGCACTCGCCGGGCCACCTCCCGCCAATCATTGGACGCGGACTTCAGCGAGCCTTTGAACACCGTCGAGAACCCGACGTGGAGATTGGCGATCGTGCCTTGAGTTACGAGCATGGTGATGACGTCCTGTGGAGTTCGATTTCGGTTCTGGAGAGAGGTTTCGGCCTATTCGAATCGGACCCATGGCCCGTCGGAGTCGAACCAGGCGAGAACGCCAGCGGCGGGCCGAGTGCCGGCGCCGTCCGTTTTGGCCACGGTTTGATCGTCCACAACGAAGACAGGCTGCCCAATCTGCGCGAGCGCGATTGCGTCACCGCCCTCGCTGTTCTTCATGTTGAAGACGCCACGAGCGATCTCGCAATAGACGTCTCCGTCCGCGCCTCCGCTGTTGTCGGCACGGCCCTTCGATGTTGCGACGACGGCCAGCGTAGTGTCAGCCGTGGCCGGGACGAGAAACCCCGCGTCGTTGATCGCTACCATCGCCCCCGCGAAGATGGTCGCCCCTGCCCCAAGCGACGCGCGGTTGCGGCGGCCGGCTCGCTCCAACAGGTCAGTTCGATTTTCGGTGAGTGCGCTCATTGTTCAATCCGGTTGTGTGGTGTCACCAGCTGGAACACGGTCTCGCTTAGGAGTCGTCTCCGTCGTCGTCGTCGTCTCGCCCCGAGGATCGAGCTGCGTCCCGAGCCAACTCGAGCTTCGTCTCCACGAAGTCCGCCTTCTCGATCCCGAGTCGCGCGCAGATGAAAGTCTCGTTGTCCGTCAAATCGACGACTCCGGGTTTCGAGAACTCGCCGTGGGGGATCTGTTTGGAGAGGTGCTCGACTCCAGGGCGAGCCTCCAGCATCTCCGACAGGGCCTCCGGCCCCATCTGCATCCCCATCTTCATCAGGAGGTCTTTCTCGGCCGGCACGAACTTGTGGCGGGCCTGCCCCGACGCAAGGACTGTCTCCACCCGGGACAACTGGATCGTCTTCTCCGTCGTGTCCCGCTCCTGTTCGAGGTCGCGGATCTTCTTGTCGCGCTCCTCGAACGCGGCACTCAGCCGAGCGTCGATGGCGTCGCCCAGAACCTCCTCGTTGAGGCTGGCGTCTACCGCATCAGGCGGAGGGGTTGATTTCGAAGTGGCAGATCCGGCGGTAAGGGCGATGGCGGCATTCACATCGTCCTCAGAGGAGTCTGCGGTCAAACCGAGCGCTTTGAGAGATTCAGCAGAGAGTTTCATGTCGGGTTGCTGTTCCTTGTCTTGGGTTGACGACACGCCAGGGCTGGGGGAGCGGCTGGCCGCGATCGCCATCGCCCTCTGCGCCGAGTTCTCGGCCACATCCCCCTCGTCGGGCTCTGTGTCGGTCATGGCGAGGTCGCGGATGTATGTGGCGGGGTCGTTGGTCAGCGCGGCGTTGACCAACTTGGTCGCCACCGGGAGCGAGTCCCAGTCGATGTTCCCGTCGAGGTCCCGCTGCCACTGCACCGCGACGACAGGGCTGATGTAGCGATACCGGAGCAGCCGAACGTCGTCCCGGCCCTCTGGAGTCCACCTGATAAAGCCCCACACCGCCTCGCCCCGGGCCTCGATCTTCTCGATCCAGCCGGCAGCCGGGTTGCGGTCGGCGCCCCATCGGCCCGTCCTGTGCTCCCAGTCCAGGACCTTTGCCCGACGTTCCTCTGGCTCGTTGTTGAACGAGTCGATGAACGACGCCATGTCGTCGATCCGAAAGCCTTGACGCCAGTCCCGGAGTTCGACGTGGCCCTCCTCCGCGGTGCTCCGCGGCGCGGGGATGAGTTCGACCCAGACGGGAACGGCCTCGAGGGCATCCCCCTCTTCCACGGTCGCCTCGGGCTCGAGCGCGCACATTACGTCCACGGTCTGAGCCCTCACGTTGACCACGGCCTCGGCGTCCAACATCGCCTGCAGGCGAATCACTCGCCCGGAGTCCCGTTCGCCACGCCGAGCCAGCTTCACCATGCTCAGGAGCTCCCGAGACGCCTCTAGGCGCCCTCCAGGAAGCGTTCCGAACCCACGCCCAGCACTCATGCCGGCGCCGTGGTTGGTGTTGAGTGCGGCCACATCTCGCCGCTATCACGCCAAGAGTCGACCCCGCATCGAAGTACCTGCCATTTGGAAGGTGGCAGCGAGCCATTTGGCAGGGTCGGCTCCCGGTGACCGACCCTATGGTCCGTTCGTGGCGACCATGATGCAGGGCCTCTTGCGCGTGCTTCGGCTCAGCAAGAGCAAGGCCCCGTCACTCGGTCGGGTGCGTCAGCCGGCGGGCGTCCCCGACTGGAGGGGCGAACAGGTCCTCAGCGGCATCACGCCCAAGCGCCTGGTCAAGGTGTTGAAGAGCGCCGACTTCGGCGACTTCAGCGACTACCTGACCGCTGCCCAGGAGCTCGAGGAGAGGGATGCCCAGTACGGCTCTCAGATGTCCGTACGCCGTGCGGCAGTCTCATCGCTCGAGCTGGGGGTCAATGCGAACGGGGCGTCCGCGAGGGCGACCAAGGCCGTCGAAGCCCTCGTCTCATCCGGCCGCCTGAGCGACCTCGTCCCCCTGTCCCTCGACGCCCTCGGGAAGGGGTTCGCCATCTCCCAGGTTGTGTGGACCGAGAAGAACGGCATCTTCGCGCCCGAGCTCGTCGAGCACGATCAGCGTGAGTTCCTCTGGCGGCCAGATGACCGCTCCTGGCGACTACGGGATGGATCGTTGGACGGCCTCGAGCTCGAGGAGAACCGCTGGGTGATCCACGAGCCACGACTCCGGTCCGGGGAAGCCATCCGGCGGGGCCTCGCCCGTCCCGCCATGTTTCTCCACATGGCCAAGTGGATGAGCCTCGCCGGATGGGTGACGATGATGAAGCTCTTCGGCGTGCCGCTGGCCGTCGCCGAGATTCCGCATCACGCCACCGAGAACGACCGTCGAGTCCTCACCGCGGCGCTCGCTAACCTCGGGTCCGGCGTCAACGCGCTCGTGCCGACGGGCGCCAACGTCACTATCATCAAGGCCGCAGACGCCGGCAGTTCACCTGACCGGCTGTTCTCAGTCCTCCTCGACTACGTCGACCGTCAGATCTCGAAGCTCGTCCTGGGCCAAACGATGACCGCGGACGACGGCAGCAGTCATGCCCAAGCGACGGTGCACAACGAGGTCCGACGGGACATCCGCGAGGGCGACGCAGAGCAGCTGGCGAAGACGATCAACCGCTTTGTCGTCGAGCCCTACGTCCGCTTCAACGTCGGCGACCAGAAGGTCTACCCGAAGGTCTACTTCCAACAGGAGGACAAGCGAGACCTGCTCGCGTTCAGTCAGGCCATCGTTCCCCTGATCCGGTACGCGGGGCTCGAGGTGAAGGCCGACGAGGTACGGAAGCTGTTTGGGCTCTCCGCGCCCGAGGCCAACGACGAGATACTTAGGCTCTCGTCATTGTCCAACCTGGCCTGATACTGACTCGCCAAGGTGGTGCCATCAGGAGTCCTGCGGAGGGTCACATCGGTCCGCTACCAGCCCGTTTCTCACTTCGTGAATGTGACCGGGGAGAACACCCCATGTCGTGGTGCAACAAGGTGTGAACGGCGCGGCGCACATCTTCCGAAGGCTCGACCATTGCTAGATCTGGGTAGAGTCTTCTAAGCTCGGCACAGATGTAGTCTGTGACCATTGCCGGGTTGGTTGACCCCAACCCGTGTTCGAAAACTGGCATAGCCGCGTAGGCACACATAGCTTGGACCTTCTGGGGGACAGAGATGTCTTCCTCACAAACTGTCGCCATATATTTGGTCAATGCCAAAGCGAGTACCCGCCTGGACTCTCGCACCTCATCTTCACCATATTCACATTCGTCGTCATCCCCAACCAAGTGGGAGTTGATTTCAAAAAGCACTATTTCGCCATCGATCACCCCGATCCGAGCGAGTGCCGAGTAGAGGTCAAACACAGATTCTCGATGTAACAATTTCTCCTCCCTGGATCGCCTAACTCGCCATAGAACCCACCCAACACCAAGGGTTACGAGGCCGGCTAGAACTAAACGAATCAAGTCTTCCATGGCGTTCTCAGGAGTCATCATTTGATGAGATGGCCACACCGATCAACGTCCCGAGGGCGGCAACGCTGAAAACGAAAACACCAGCGGCTAGCATCTCCTTTTTGGTCAGCCGCTGGTTATCGACCCGCACCCCACGCTCGCGCGCGCAGCCCGCAAGACGATCTGCCTGAGAGAGAATCTCGCTTGGGCTCACTCCAAGCTCGTCAGCCGCATTGACGAGCTGCTCAATATTGATGGGTGTGGCCCCTCGCTCGATCTTCGACCATCCCGACTGGCTCACCCCCACGCGCTGTGCGAGCTCCGTCTGATTGAGACCTACGCCCTTGCGGAGACCAGAGAGGACTGTGCCAACGACGGCAGGATAGTAGGTAGCGGGGGTCAGCTGGTTCTGGCTCATGATCTCGTACGGATCACATAGTGTTCCAGCCGCTATAGTCCTGTCAAGACTTTAGTGCTAGGTGTGGTCTCCTTATGTTCTCCGACCCCTACAAACTCCTGGGCATCGACACAGACGCCGACACCAAGGCCGTCAAGTCCGCATTCCGCGCACGCGTTGCTGAGCATCATCCGGACCGCAACCAGGGCGATTCTGGTGAAGAGTTTCGGCGCCTTTGCGTTGCTCGAGACCTCCTCCTGAACTCCAACGCACGTGCAGAGCACGACACGCGCCGACGCGCGGCCCAACAGGAGGCCAAGCGTCGTCAACAACCGTCGCGTCCGAAGCACACCATCAGCGATATCGGCCAGCAGCTCGTCAGGTGGCAAGATCGCGCTGTCCAGCAGAACACGAAGCCCAAGAGCAACGTGGGTATGTGGTTCCTCCTCGGAGGTCTTGGTTTGGCCGCCGGGCTCGCGGCCACCAAATTTGCGCCCGCTGACAGGGCGGGGCGCCACCGCGATCGCAGGACTGGCCAGTTCAGGAAGGGCTACTTTCGGTGAGGGCAGCCGCACGACACCCTCGAGCCCGCGCGGTGACCTCGACGGTCACCAGATCCCTTCATCTTGTTCGTCTCGGCGGGGCACGGGCCCCACTCCAGCGAAGCTGACCCTGGGCTTGATGCTCGCGGCGTAGGCCATGATGCAGGCCAACGCCGCGTCGCCGTGTCGCTTCCCCAGCCCGTTGGTGCTTTTCTTGCGCTTCTTGGGCAACACCGGGGTGCTGTCGTCGAGTTCGAACTCCGAGTGGTCCTGCAGCAGAGCCGGATAGAACGGGAGCCCGATCTCGTCGGCTTGGAGCGCGGCCTTGTACTTCGGGACGAACTCCTCGTACCAGGATCGCCGGAACGACACCCCTTCGATGGTGTCGCCAAAGGCCTGCTCCGCCTGCTCGGCGAGGAAGCTCCCGTTGCCCCCCGCATCGAACATGCCCCCATCGAGGTTGGGCAGCCCGCCGAGCAGGGCCTCCATGATCTGCCGCTGCTGGTTGTGGGGCACCCCGGTCAGCTCGACCACGAAGGGCACCTGTCGACGCTCACCGTCGTCCTTGAGCGCGATCGGGGCGGCGGCGGACAAGTCCCCCCTCGCAGAGCGGCCGAAGTCCCAGCCGACGCTGTGGTGCTCCCACGGGACCAGGCGCTCGAGGTGCGGCCTGAGCTCGCGCTCGATCCAGGCGTCGGCCATCTCCCGGCGCCAGTGCTCGTCGCGCTTCGTCTCCCACCCGGATGGGAGCTGCCAGGTGATCGGCGCCATCGTTCGGCCCCGCATGGCCTGCTCGACGAGCTCGCGGGAGAGGTACTGCTCGCCGTCGCGCGCGGGCACGCAGTTGAATTCTTGCGCTGCGCCTGGGGTCGCCTGGCACCGGTCGAAGAACCTCTTCTCGCGGGCCGCTGACCAGAGGACTCCGCGCATCTGGCACCACCGGCGGTAGAAGCCCTGCGCGATGGCCTGCTCGAGCGTGGTCTTGTGGAGGGTGTACCCGGACGCTGACGGGTCGCCCTTCTCGATGGCCTTCACGAGCTTGTTGAACTCGTTGCCCTCCCCTCGCTGGGTGCTGATGAAGGCGACCCTCCCGCCCTTCATATCGTTGCCGAACGCGTCGGCAGCGTCTCGACACAGCTCGAGGTCGAGGAGGGCAGCTTCGTCGAAGATGACGAAGCCGCCCTTTCCCCGAAGCGCGTCGGGCTTCATGCCCGGAAGAATCTCGATCGTGTGTCCGCTCGCGAAGTTGATCTTCGTGACCATGATCGACGAGCCGACGTCTTTGACGATCGGCGGATGGCCGTTGTCGATCAGGTACTGATTTACAAGGCGGGTGTATCGCCCCGCGTCTCTGATAAATTGTTTTGCGTCGCGCTCGGACTGGCACATGTACCAGACGTCGGAGCCCTCACCGCGGCGCTTCGCCGCGCACATGACTGCCTCAATGGCAGAGGCCCAGCTGATTCCGATACGCCGACTCTTGACGCAGACCTTGCCCTGGCTCGCGTCCCCTACCCAGACTTGCTGGTACGGCAGCAGCAGCGGAATGAGCGTAGGCGCCAACGCGCGCGCCGCTTCGTCCACAGCGTCTGTCGGGGACAGCTCTTCGGGTCCAACACCCACCGAACACCCGGTACCGCGAAATCTGCTCCCTCCCCAACTCGACGGGGTCAAATACGAAAGCCCCGCACCGGTGAGGGTACGGGGCTTCATGTCTACGAGTACGTCACCCGCAGCAGGTGTTGTAGCCGTTCCCGGGAGGAACGGCGCACCAGTCACCACCATTGTAGCAACTGTTTCCGCAGTCGAGAAAGTGCCCGTCGCACGCGTCGATGGTCGAGGACTGGCAGTCTCCCCATGTGGTGTACCCGTTGGTCGTCCTTTCTGTCCCGCAGCAGATCCCAGGGGAGCATTCGCGGAACTCATCCGCATGGCCCGATTCGCCAGTATCCTCAGAGAAGGCGGTCTGTTCGACGTCCACTGGATCCTCGGAGCACGCCGTGATGAGGACCGCCAGCGTCAGGATGAACTTGAATGGTTTCATGACCGTCGCATTACGCTCATTGCGTTGGCATCGCCAAGTCGGACCTTTCCTCCCTGGACTCGGCTACGGCTCGCAGCTCTGACCAGGTTGACAGGGTGCCTTCTTCGAGCCATTGGGGCACCGATAGTCGGTCGGGTGGCAAAAGCATCCCCCGCTGGGCCAACAGCAATGGCGCCCTGCCTCGCAGGAGTCATTCCCGCAGTCTGTGGCGAGGATGTCGCCTACGGCATTCTCCTCGGTGACGTGGCAAGGGAATTCGCCCCCGGTGTCTCCAGACCGGAGTTCCACGTCGGAGTCCGAAACGTCGACCACTTCGTCGGAGCATCCGTCGACGAAGGCGAGGGTGAAGAAGATTGCGATAGATGTGAGTACTTTGCTCATCTGCTCATTTCGCCACCTCCCGTGAACTGATAATGCGTCGCATACCAGCGCAAGGGCGCGGGCCGTCATGGCACGTCCACCTCCTCAACCCCTGCTTTTCAGATGGCGAAGCGTCCGCAATAATCCTCTTCGCGTCGCCGTCCCACTTCCCACCGGGTCGAAGTGGGCAGCGCGCGCAGCCCCGCGGCTTTGCGCGTGAGCGCGGCTCCTTCGACGCTGCGGCGACCCAAACAGCAACGGGGACGTCGCCGTCGCAGATCGATACAATCGCTCGCATCGCCATCAGCCAGGTCCCTTACGCCGCTTGGGTTTGATCGAGAACTCGATGAATTTGTACAGTCCGCAGGTGTGGGTTTCAGACCCCTTTTTCCAGAAAGACTCCCACCCCTTCTTCGCGTACATCTCGGTAATTTGGGGCATGTACGCAGACGCATCGAAACCGATGTGAACGCAGAGCGGGAACCTCTTGGCCTCGGCAAGCGCCTTCTCGATGACCAGCACACACCGATCGACCTCGGGCCTGTCCCGCTTGTCCATGGCCGAGCGGGCTTCGTCTGGCGTGCTGATCTGGGTCACACCAGCATGTTGTTCCGCGGGTCTCGTCAGGAAACCCCTAGCGCGAAGAAACTCAGCCGCTCCGCCTTGCCTCGCAGGCGGAGCACCGCGGGAGCCAGTCCACGCGGCGGCCTTCGTCGGCGAGCTGGCCTTGCAGATTGTGGTCCTCGAGGGCGGACTCGAGGCGGGGGAGAAGCTCGAGCGCGTTGGCCTTGTCCTGGGCGTGCGGCACACCTGGTCCACCGGGAACCCGGCAACCCATTGGACGAGAGTCCATCCCCGTTCACTGGCGGCCCGGTGGGCCGATCTCAGCCACCCAGGATAGATATCCCCAGGCCGGCCCCGGCGGGACCCGTACTGCGACTCGGGACAGAACGCCACGAGCCCAGCCCGGACGTCACCGGCTCGTCGCAGGACTACAGGAGGCCAGGCGACCATCGGCAGCGTCCCACGAATGTTGTGGCCTGTTCCGCGGCAATCCTGGCACGCGAGGAGGTGCTGGATGCCGGAGATATCGATAGCCCTGGTATCGAAGTTGAGGGTCACGGACGGGGTCCCCACGAGCCCACGCTCGGTGACGAGGGCCTGAACCTCGCGCTCGATGCGGTACTGCGTGTCGGTCGTCATAAGCTGACGACCCCCGACGAGGTCGTCGCAGTACCTCTCCAGCTCCAGTGCTAGACCGGAGGTCCGGCGCCCGTCGCAACTCTCACACGCGCTCGGCTGGCCCTTGATGGCCTCGAGCAGTCGTCGGCCGAGGCGGACGTGCTGGCGCCATCGCAGAGCATCGTGCGGAAATCCGGGAGGCAGGCCCGCGCGCAGACCCTGCGATTCTCGCCAGTCGGCGACGACCTGCTCAGCACCTTCGTGGCGCACGCACGCGACCATCCGCTCGCCCAACTCTCGGGCTGCGTGGACGTCAAAGGTGATGCCGGACCACCCATAGCCGATGGGGTCGAATATGGCGTCAGCACAATCTGAGGCCCCTAGGCTTTGAACGATACTCAGGTGCCCGCGCCAGTGCAGCGCTGCCATGGTGCCGAGGATCCTCGCCACCTGCCTGCGGTGCCGCTCGCGGGCGAGCACTTTGTTGCGGCTCGCCTGGCTCACGACCGGCCCCCACCCTCACGGTGCTCTCGGCAAGCCTCGACGACGCGCTCGCAGGTCTCGACGTCCATCTCCCCCATGTGGGCCTCGTCGGTACCGAGGCGCTCTGCGAGCCACTTGTAGGCCTCACGGCGCGTCATGCTGCCGGAGTTCCACAGGGGGTCGAACGCCGCGTGTGCTCGGCCCCGTGCGGCCTTCGTTTCACGGTTGGCCGGAACACCGAGTGGCTCACCGGTGGCCTTGTGAGCCCCGTGCGTCCCTCGGCAGCGCGGGTAGTCGACGCAGCCGTAGAAGGGCCCAAAGCGCGAGCTGCGGAGTTTCATGGCGCTGCCACAATCAGCGCACGGGTGCTTGAGAACGCGGCCGTATGCTGGCTCGCTCATGGCGCTGGTGCCCCTCGAAGCTCCTCGCAGAGGCTCCACGCGGCCTTGCAGATGGTAGTCGTGGAGGTCCGACGCTCATCCTCCCAGCGGCGTCGCCACACCTGTCGCCACTCCCGTCGATTTGCCTCGCTGTCGATGAACTTGAACCCCTTTCTGTAGGCGGCCCGGTCGGCGAACCCTCCGTACATGGCCGAGTCCAACACCGCTGCGATGGTCTCACGCTTGGCCTCGATGTAGTCGCCGAGGCTTGCGATTCCAACGTCGGCGAGCCACCGGGTCAGCGCCGGCGAGCCACCGAACCGCAGGGGCGGCATGACCACCTCACCCTGAGCATCTCGAAGCCCGTAGGCGCCCTCGCCGAGCATCAGCACTGCCACCGCAGCTACGACTGGGCACTCCGCCTCAACCGTGCACGCGTCGCTCGGGTTCACCACTTCGTATTGCAGGAGCTCAGCCACGGTCGCAGGCCCCCTCTCCAACGACAAGTCCGACCGGCCGTTCGTCTTCGGGGATCGCATCCAGCCCGGCGCGGGTCAGGGCGTATCCCTGCCTCGGTGCGCAGCCCTGCCGAATGAACCCGTCGCCGTCGGCAACATCCATCACGACGGCCCGGAGCAGCCCCTCGGCGCGAAGGGTCTCCGCGTCGCGCAGCCGGTAGCGCTCGCACGTAAACATCCCGGTGAACCCAAGCGACTGGAACTTCGCCACCTCGGCGAGGAACTCCGGCCTGCGGGCTCTCACGACGTCTCCGCAGGGTCCGACTCGCGCTTTTCGCCCCGTACACCCATGGCGAAATCGAGCCGGGCGCGCACATCCGGGCCACACCCTCGCTGCTGGTTGGAATCGAAGCACATTCTGTCCGCCAACCGCCAGTGGGTGGGCTCATCGTGGAGATGCATCAAGCCGTCTGCCGACAACCAGTACAGACCGTCCCTGCGCATCGTTTGCAAGTTTCGCTCGCCCGCGTCGTCGATGATGGCGGTCTCAACAGCGAGGCCAAAGGGCGCCGTCTCGATGGGCTTCCACGGCTCAACCGATGCCTCTACGCCCAGCACCTCAAGCAGCGCTCGGATGTCGAGTGGCCGACCCTCTATCCTGTCCGCGGCCATCTTTCCGTCGGGTGTCCGAGGTTGAAGTGTTCGCCAGCGAATGAAGAGCGCCACCAGCTCGGTCGCCACGACGACCGAGCCCGATATTCCGACGCCTTCCCATACAAGGCTGGCGCCCATGGCTGACCCAATACCTGCCGCGGCGCACATGAGCGTCCCGGAGAGCGCCCGCACGAAGTCGATGCAGGTGCTCATGAGACACCGTCCCTGAGAACACCGGCCAGGTCGTCGATGGTCGCCAGCCGCCACGGGCGACAGCTGAGATTCCATTTCCCCTCTGCGCTATCATCATGGAGTCGCCAACCCTGTTGCCACGACCTCCGAGAGGCGAGAGGCCGAGCGATGGCCACGTGGTCGCTCTTGTAGGTCAGCAGCATTATTTCGTCCTGCCACTGGGATGACTGGCCGCCGTCGTCTCGCCCGAACAGGATGTCACCGGCCTTGAAGTTCGGCGAGTCGACGACGACCGGGTCGTTGCCGTGCTCGCGGGCCAGGTTGGCCTGACGGTAACGCCCGGCGGCTCCCACCACCCCGGCGATCACCTCCACCCGTGCACCATCGATGTAGAGATCGGGCTGAGGGTCACCAGGCGTGCCCCTCGTCCGGAACGAGCTTTGTCGGCCAGCGAACCCCGTCCGCTTTCGCGTCGAGATACCAAGCAAGTGCCGCGCCCCCACGGATGCGATGCCGGCTTTCAGCCGGAGGATGGATTCCGGGCAGACGCCCATCTCCCATGCCCGGAAGTCCGCGCGAACTCGAGATCCAGGACGGCAAAGGTCCGCGGTGCTCGACTCGTCGATCCAGTCGACCCCAAAACCGGACTCGAGAGCCGCGCTGCTCACATCTGAGAAGACCGCCCTCGCATCCGCGCCGCCCTCACACTCCACAACGATGGTGACATTCCACGTTTCCCGTGTCCGTCGACGAACCTCAGCCTGTCGACGGTCTCGATCCACGGCATCCTTCGCCTGTTGGACTTCACGGAGGAGCCCCGCACACGAAAGACCCTCGCCCCCTGACACGGTGGTCAGGGGCGTCCCTTGCGGCCGGTTCGAATCATCTTCATTCGCCATCGTGTCCCATGTTCGGCGCCGACTTCCGTGCCGCAACCCATGAGATCCCGCGACCCGCCGTCGTCACGGCACTCACCAGAGACGGAGCGCCAGCTTCGTGATCTCACCAACCTCGACGGTCGTCGCCTGCCGAGGCTCTGCGCTCACCCAGCGCTCTTCGGGCCTCCAGTAGACACGGGCATGCTCCGTGTCCTCTTGAAATCGACGGTGGATGATCGTGACCGCCCCGTGCGACGGCGAAGACGCGTGGACCTCCTCTGCCGCCTGGCGGTAGCTACCGCCAGCCCTGATGACCTCGGGCGCCGTGGCGACCATGCGCTGATACCTGACCCCAGATGTTGCGCAGCCGTCCGGCCCGCACAGGATCTCTTGGGTGGCCCACCACCCCGAAAGCCGCTCGTCCATACGCTCCGCATCTACCCCAACCGGGCAGAAGCGAGCGTTCGAAACGGATCCCGAGAGCACGTAGCTCTCGAAGGCCCAGGGGTGGTTGTGGAGGGCCGACACACCAGGAACTGCGTGGTCGCTGCTCCAGACGTGCAGGCGCCACTCGTCGCTCAGGTAGGCCCGCAGCATGCCAAACCCATGGAGCGACCAGTCACGCCCGTGAGGGTCTTCGAGGATGGCTTTGACGGCGAGCGCTAGCACCTCGAACGGGACTGGCTCCACAAGGGAGAGTGGACTGAATCCAAGCCTGCTCGTCGACCGCCGCACCCCACCCCGAGCGAGCGTGAACCTCGGAAGCCGCTGGCGGCTCGTGCTGACGTCGACCGCATCTCCGCAGCCCACGAGCCGCTTGCACGCCGCCAGGGCCACCTCCGTCGATACACCGATGGCCTTCGCCAGCTCCTTCGCGGTCCACGGCGCATCGCGCTCGAGCAGCCCCTTCACGTCGTGGTCCAGCATGCGCATGATCTCCAGCCTGCTGGGCGGCATCACCGGCCGTCCCCCTGCGATCGCCTGGCCCTGTCCACCTGGTCGCCGAGTGTCGGGACCCCCATCAAGCGCTCGATGCAAACGTGGGTGAGCGCGAGCCGACGCGCGACGTTCCTGTGGACAGGAACATCCGTGCTGCGATGCGCGTCGGCTTCCGACTTGGTGTACAGACCTGCGTCACCGAGGTCGCACGTGTAGAACTCCTTGATGCCATCCGGGAGTGCCAGCTAAGCCAGTGGGTGTCACGGGCTATGCTACTATGGGCTTCATGAACGACAGCAAAGAAACAGATGCGTCCGCGGCTACGGGCACTGAACACGCTGGCAACATCACCAGTCTAAGCGTACGAAAAATAGACGACAGCACCGTAGAACTTAGTTGGTCCAAATTGGACCAACTATGGCCTAGGGGGCTCTACCGTGGACGAGTGCTCATGGAAGATAGCACTGGTATTGCCGTCGAGAAAAGTGACATTGACTTCGTTGTCCAATCCCCCTTTTACGTCAATGATGATTTTGTGTGGAAACAACATATCAAAAAATACTTTTTGACCAAACCGAAGATTGTTGGCCACACTTTCATCCAGATTCGGTTTCAAGCCCGAAAGAACCTGTTCCTGCAAAAACTGCAGATCAACTTTGGGTTTGTCGACCGCAAGATCTTTCCATACTGGCTCACGTGTGAACCTAAAATGCTCCTCAAAAAACACTAATAGGGGTATTCCGGTTCCCGTAGCCGTTCTCGGGTCTCATCCCGCGCTGACTCGGCTTCGTCGTGGCCATGCGGCGCCAAGTGTCGCGCTCGGCGGTCATCCGCTGGAGCTCAGCTGCTGCAGATGACGAGTCCTCGGCCATCCTCTCGCTCATGACGCCCCCTCACCACCCGGTGCTTCACCGTTGGAGTTCACCTTTGCCTTGGCCCGGACCGCAGCCCGTTCGACGGATGCAGCGGTCCGGGCCCGAGCCTCCTTCACGGAAGGCCCACTTCCACCCGTTGCCACCGACATCCTCTCATCTCGATCGAGATCTGCCGTGATCGCAGCCATGACCACACCCGGCGTCGCCGTCTCAGCCATTCGCTCCAAGGCCCGGAGCCTCTTCGTCCGGCGCATTTGAAGCTTCCCCCGTACCGTTCCGCGCGCAGGCCCGGACCTGCCGATCTCGTCGGCCTTGAAGGGCCCCAGGTCACCCCAGGCCCTGGCCTGTGCGACATGACCGGGACCATCCCACCCGGCGTCATGCCGGGCCACCAGAATGCACACCTCGCGCCGAAGCCCGCGCATGCTCTGCTCCAGCTCGTGGACCATCATGCGCCCATCGTCCCGCTCGGTGCGGGCAGCACGGTTCTCCTCGAGCAGCTTGTCACGCTCCTCCTCGAGTTCAGTGGCCACAACCTTCCATGGTCGCGTCGGCTGATCGTCGAAGTTACCGACCAGGTAGCCCCAGCCCATCGACTGGGCGGCGCCATCGACCGTGTCCCAAGGCTGATTGTCGGGGTCCGGGTCCATTTCGCAGACCATCCTCCGAGCGTGGTCACGCTGCTCTCGGGCCTCCGCAAGCTTCTCGCGCAGAGCCCGGGCGCGCAGAGCCTGGGCGCGGGCCTCGACCTGCGATGCACTCTCGGTGTGCGACGCGTTGCCATCCCTGCCAGGGCACACCACCGGCGCCGCATCCCTGACCCGCGCCTCCTCCAACTGTCGGCTGGTGTCGGCGAGCTCGGCCCTGAGGGTCTGGGCGCTGGCCTCAGACGTCGATGCCCGGTCACGAACCGCGGCCATCTGCGACTCGGTGTACTGAGCGGGCTGGGACAGCCGTTCCTCAGCTTCGCGCTCGCACTGGGCAGCTTGGTCCAGCACCACCTGCTGGAGCTCTTCGATGACCTCCGCCACAACCGTCGCCACATCTCCGATGTCCCACTCTCCGCGGCCGTCCTCGGACGCGGGGAAATTTGGGTCTGCGGCGAGGGCAGCCCTCGCCAGCGCAGACGTATAGAGTTCGGATGCCCGCTTGAGTGCGGCATCCGCTTCCGTCTCCGCCTTGTTGGCGCGCGCGTCGGTCTCCCTCGCGTAGCGCCGGAGGTTCGCCATGTCCGCCTCGGAGTCGACCAACGCGGTCGCTACCGCGGTCGCCGTGGCGGCTGCCACCACCGCCGCGATGGTCTGGTCTCGATCCCTGTCGCTGTCGGCCACCACCTTGATGAGTTCTCGGTTCGTGGCCGCGAGCTTGGCGAGCACGCGTTCGGACTCCGCGAGCTCGAGTCCTAGTTCGTCGATCTTGGAACGAGCAATGTCACCAGCGTCGAAGCGAGTCCTGCCGGCGTCGTCTGAGGACACCGCTGCCAGCTCCTCGTTGGTGATGGGCTCGCGGTGGTCGTGGTAGTGGTTGTCGATCGCCCCATCGAACAGGTAGCCCCAGCCGTACTCCGAAGCTCGTTCACTCGGCGTCAGCCCGGCCCACATCGACCGGCCCGACGTCTCGCACGCGATGTGCCTGGCGTCGTCGCGCTCCTCGCAGGCGGTCGCCAGCCTCAGCCGCAAGACCTGGATCACCGCGTCGGACTTAGCAAGCTCGGCAGTCACGCGCTCGGCTGTGTCGCCCGCAGGCGCTGCCGCAACGACCGGCGCCTCGTCTTCAGTTTTGTCTTCCATCGTCATCTACCCCCGTCCTCGGGGCCTTCAGCCCCATCCCGACGCCCCTGGCACGAGCGGCGGTGGCCGATGTCGCCGCTCACGCGATTGCCTCCGCGACCCGTCGAAGGACTCCCGCGGCGAGACTTGGGGGCACCGCATTTCCGGCCATCGTGATTGCGGCCGTCC
>CAYVJQ010000068.1:0-4585 GCA_964451725.1 uncultured Nannocystaceae bacterium
AACTCCGAGAACTCCGAGAACTCCGAGAACTCCCAAGCGTCCGCGACTCTGCCCCGCCCGGTCGCGCTCGAGGTGAACGCAGACGATGGCCATCACCTCCGCCTCTGGTACCTCAGCCGCGACACCAACGACACCAACGACACCAACAACATCAAGAAAAATCGTCGTCCGGCGATCCTGCTGCTGCACGGTCGAACTTGGAGCAGCCTGCCCGACTTCGATCTGCGAGTCGGCGATGATCCGCAGCTCTCGTTGATGCACGCGCTCGCAATCCGCGGCTACGCGACCTATGCCCTCGACCTGCGCGGCTACGGCGAGAGCGAGCGCAATGCGAGCGGCTGGAGCGAGCCCCTGCAAGCGGCCGAGGACGTCGCGACAGCGCTGGCCATGATCCGCGAACGCGAGGGCATGAGCGTCGATCTGCTCGGCTGGTCCTACGGGGCCAAGGTCGCGCAGCTCACCCTCCAACTACACCCTGATGCAGCCCGCAAGCTCGTTCTCTACGGCTATCCCCACAACACAGATGCCACGCCCAAGGCCGGGCACGCAGTCGGCAAAGCTCGCGCGCCCAGGCCAAAAAAATCGACTGAAGCAGGCGCTCCGCCTCGCAAAACCAACACCGCGGCGGCCGCTCGCAGCGACTTCATCACCCCTGGAACGATCACAGAGCCTGCGATCCAAGCCTTTGTCGACGCTGCACTGACCGCCGATCCGACCCGTGCAGACTGGCGCCATGGCGATCAATTCGACGCCCTTGATCCCACCGCGATCAGCCTCCCCACCTTGGTGATCCACGGAGCCGGCGATCCGATCGCCCGCCTCAACTGGCAGACGACGCTCTTTCGCAACCTCGGGGCAAAAAACCGACAATGGGTGGTGCTGCCAGGCACCGATCACGCCGCCCACCTCGAGGATCCAAAGGCCTTCTTGCGCGCTCTGCTCAGCTTCCTCGACCGCGAGAACGTAGAGCGTTTGTAGGCCCCAGAACCCCCAGGGGTCGCTTTGAGCCCCGTGCCGGGCACTCTTCACCGATTTTGAGCGCGGGATCCCTCGCCCGAGGGCCGTCGTCCTGGACCCGGTGCGAGAGTGCCCTAGTTACGAACCAAAGCGCCCAGCGCATCTATGCTCATAGTTTGCGCATTCCTGGACACAGGCTCAACTTCGGTCCATTGCCCGGTCAATATCGGACGACATTTGGCATTTTCCGCTCAGGTTGACTCGCAAGAACTTCAAGGAGGCTCATTTATGGCCATATCTCGCCATATCTCCCCACATTGGAGGCACCTCGCCTAAGGACTGCAAGGCTGGCACGATGACCCCCGGTGAGGGTGGCGATCATTGGCGGCGGCGCGGCGGGCATGATGACCGCCTACCTCCTCGACCCGGTCCACGAGATCACGGTCTTCGAACGCCAACCGATCCTCGGCGGCAATGTGCGCACCCTTGGAGGCAACGTCGAATGCTCCGCCCTGCCGGCCGGTGTCGTGCTCGACGCTGGCGTCATCGAGTTCTCGCCTAGCCAATTCCCGCGGGTACACAGGCTCTTCAAGGCGCTCGGCCTCGAGACCCGCGAGGTACCCGCGACGGCGGGTTTGATCACCGCTGAGGGCGACCATTTTCAGTCCTTTAGCAATATCGCGACCAGCAAATTGCCCCTGCCCAGGCGCGTGGCCGCCGGCCTCCGCCTACTCACGCTGGCACCTGCCTTCGCCCGCTTTCACTGGCGCGCCCGTGCACTCGTTGCAGCCCACAACCCAGCATCAGGGCAAGCCTTGGCCGATACCCTGGGCCCTGGTGAGAGCCCGCTCGGCGATTGGCTGCGGCTCCTTCTTATGTACGCCTATTCGATCCCTCGCGCCCAGATCGACGACCTGCCAGCCGCCCTCGCCGTACCGACCCTGCAGGCCTTCACCTGGGAGTCGGCTTGGACCAGTATCGTCGGCGGAATCTACAGCTATATCGACGCCATCGTGCGCTCGCTTCGGGGGCGGGTGATCACGGGAGCTGTGATCGACGGTATCAGCCGCGGGCAGGGTCGCGATCACGAATTCGTCGAGATCCGCCGACGCGGCGGCGAGCCAGAGTATTTTGATGCGGTCGTGCTCGCGACAACCCCAGCGCAGGTCCTGCGACTGCTGAGCGACGCCTCGGAGCACGAAGTGCGGCGATTCACCGCCTGGCGGGGCAATGACGCCAATACCGTGATCCACACCGACAGCTCGATATACCGCCGACGCGGCATCGTCGACTACTCCGAGTTCGACGTATTCGCCCGCCCCCCTGGCTACAATGCCTACCTCAATCGACTCTGTGGATTGCCGCCCGGGCACGCGACCGACTACCACTTTTCCTACAATCTCGAGACAGAGATCGACAGCGCGAAGATCCTCCACCGGCAGACCCATCGGACCCCTCGCTACACTGTCGAGGCCTTCGCTACCCGGCCCGAAATCATCGCGACCAACGGCGAGACGCACACCTACTACGCTGGCGCATGGCTCGGAGACGGGCTGCACGAAGGCGCTTTGCGCTCGGCCCTCGCGGTCTCGGAGCGCCTCGGCGGCCGCCTGATCTGACGCTGGGCAAAAGCCCGTTAAGGACCCTCTAACGATCCGCTAAGGGCCCGCCAACGCGAGCATGGGTCCCGCAATAATTGCCTCCCTCATGCCCATGACCGGCGCCGATCTTGCCGACAACATCTTCCGCACATGTCCAGTCGTACACCTCCGCCGTGCTCCAAAATAGCCCGAGCAGGCCCAGGCGGAGACACGATGCCACCTTGTCCTCAATGATCGCCGGACCTATGCTCGCCGCCGAAGGCATGATGATCAACGAGACCAAAAAGACCAAAAAGACCCAAGAAGGTGGAGGGTTCGGGCTCGTCGGCAGGATCGCGGCGCTCGCAGAGCTCCGCGCCTACGTGCACATGCCGAGCGCCGCCGGGGCCCAACGGGTCGAGGTCATCCAGACCCACATCTCTGTGGTCTTCCTCGTCGGTCGTGCTGTCTTCAAGATCAAAAAGCCGCTGCACCTGCCCTTTGTCGACTACTCAACGCTCGCGCTCCGCTTGCATTTTTGCCGGGCCGAGGTCGACCTCAACCGTCGCCTCGCGAGCGATGTCTACCGCGGTGTCGTGCCGATCACCTGCGATGCTCAGGGGCAAATCGAGCTTGGAGGTGATGGAAAAATTATCGACTACGCCGTCGAAATGCGCCGCCTCGACGAAGAGCGCACCCTCGGGGCTGGGCTCGGCCGCGGTGACCTGCCCCCAAACACAATGGCGGCGATCGGCCGCCGACTCGCCGACTTCCACCGGAGTGCCGCCCGCGGGCCGACGATCAACAGCTACGCTAGCTTCGACGCGGTCGCCACCAACTGCCGCGACAACTTCAGCCAGACGGCAGCGCTGGAGCTAAAGGCGATCCCCAGCGCGCTGCTCGATCGCCTGAGCGCTCTCACCGAGACTGAGCTGCACACTGTGCGGGCGACGATCGACGATCGGGCCCGCCGCGGACTCGCCTGTGATTGCCACGGTGATCTCCGCCTCGACCACATCTATCTCCTGCCCGAGTGCCGACCGCCGGCGGATCTCGAGATCATCGACTGTGTCGAGTTCAACGATGCCTTCCGCTACGGCGACCCGGTCATCGACCTGGCGTTCCTGATCATGGACCTGCGTTACCACGACTTTCATACCGAGGCCGCCGAACTCCGCGAGAACTACTTCAGGGCCACCCAAGATCCCGTTGGCAAATCGTTGCTGCCCCTCTACACCGCCTACCGGGCCTGCGTGCGCGGCAAGGTCGAGGCCTTTCGATTGAGCGAATCAGAGGTGCCCGCGGCGAAGCGCGAAGAGGCCGCTCGTGCCTCCCTTCGCCACTTTATGCTCGCCCTCCAGGTTCTCACACCGGCCGGCCAAAGACCCTTGCTTCTGCTCATCGCCGGCCTGCCTGGCTCTGGCAAATCGACGCTCGCGGCGGCCCTCGCCAAACCCTGCGAGGCCGCGCTCGTGCGCTCAGATGTGATGCGCAAGCGGCTCGCAGGTCTCGATCCAACAACCTCTGCGAAGGCCTCCTTTGGCCAGGGCATCTACAGTCCCGAGATGGGCCGGCGCACCTACGACGCCTGCCTGGCCACAGCCCGTACGCAGCTTTTAAGCGGCCACCCCGTAATTGTCGACGCCAACTTCCGCAGCAACGCCCAGCGCCACCCCTTCGCCGCCCTCGCGCAGGAACTCGGCGTGCCCTTTGCGCTTCTCATCTGCGAGGCTACCGAGACCGAGACCCTGACACGCCTCGCCGCCCGCAAGCACGACGCCTCCGATGCCGACGCCGACATCTATCTCCGTGCGCGCAGCTCCTGGCAAAAACCCGATGATGAGATCGTAGCCCGCACTCGGACCATCGAAGCGAGCGGCAGCAAAAAAGCGACGGAGACCGCCGCCCGGGCAGCGCTGACAAGCCTTGGCCTCGACCTCGCAAATACAGCCGGTAAGCCCCTCTCGCCCTGACTTTGGGCTCGACCGCGGGGTGGGTCCCCAATGCGACCACTAATCGAGAGCGAAGGACCGAAGGAAAAAGAAAAA
>CAYVJQ010000068.1:4685-37611 GCA_964451725.1 uncultured Nannocystaceae bacterium
TGGGTCCCCAATGCGACCACTAATCGAGAGCGAAGGACCGAAGGAAAAAGAAAAAAGAAAAAGAAAAAGAAAAAGAAAAAAGAAGAAGAATCAGTGCTCGCTCTAATCGAGGAAGCGGTCGCCGGTGAGTTCTTCGTAGAGCCGAGAGCCGGTCCAGACGGTGCCGGCGAAGCCGCCGTAGCCCGCTGACGCATTGCAAAAGTGGAGCCCGGCGATCGACGAGCGATGGTCAAGACGCCCTGGGCCGACGCTACCGGGGCTCATGTCGCTGCCGTACGAATTGCCCGCAGGGCTCAGGCAGTAGCGGAGGTTTGTGGTCGGCGAACCGAGCATTTTAAAGCAGATGTGTTCGCCAAAGTTGGGCACGTAGTCGCGTTCGATCACCGCCAGGATCGACTCGAAGATCTCGCGCTTTTTGGCATTGTAGGCCTTGATATTGCTGCTGCGCAGATGGGCAAAGCGGGAGTAATCCGCGACCGTGAGCAGCTCGACGATCTGCTTGCCCGGCGGACAATCGCTGTCGTCATCGGTGAGCAGACTCGGTGTTGTCATCGCGAAGCTCGGTCGTCGGTAGTCGCCGTGACGCTCCATTTGAATAAAGGCACGGTTGAGATCGGGCTCTTCGGTGTGAAAGAGGTTGTGGCGGCCAAAACCGTAGTCGCGAAGGTCGATGCCTTCGACCCCGAGATAGGCGACAAAATTGGACGGCGAATAGGCGTAGTCAAGGCGACGCCGCAGCTGTTTGGAGAAGCGCTCCGGGCCGATCAGAGCTGCGGCCGCCCGCGGATCCATATTGCAGATGACCTCGCCCCCTTGATGATCCCGAAGCTCGCCGGTGCCGATACCCCGAGCGTCGACCCGCTCCGCTCGAACCCCAGTGATGCGCTCACCGGCGAAGGTAAAGTCGATCGCCCGCTGACCCAAGATCACCTCGCCGCCGTTGGACTCGATGGTCGCCACCAGCGAATCGATGACATGCTCGAAGTGGTGCTCGGGATAGTACGCGCCGCGGCAATAGCCGACAAAGAGCATCGCCCAGGCAAAAAAGGAAAGCCGCGCGGGCGGCAGGAGAAAATCCGGCCACTGGAGAGCGAGCAGCGTCTGGGCTGGCAGCGGCAACGCAAAACGGTCAAACACGTCCTGCAGCGACGCCTTACGGTAGCGGACGAGCCGGCGAAAGCGATGCACCCGCAGGAGATCGCGGGGAGCAAAGGGTGCCGGCACCCGGTCGAGCTCCTCTGCAGTCGCGAAGACCTCGTCGACAAAGCCCCGCAGAGCCGAGCTGTCCCTGGGAAAGAGGTCGACCAAACGCGCCTTTAGCAAACTTGGATCCCCGGGAATGTCGAGAGCGTATCCTGGCATACGCATTCGATCGAAGCCGTGCGAATCGTAGCGCACAAAGCGAACTGTGTCGGCGAGGCCGAGCTTGGCCAAAAAACGATGCACGGTTTGGCCTTCGCCGCAGTTCCAGACGTAGTGGAGCTGGGCGTTGAAGCGAAAACCCGCGGCCTCGAAGGTATGGGCGTAGCCACCGGCATGCTCGTGCGCCTCGATGACCCGCACAGAGCGCCCGCGGCGGGCCATCAAAGCGGCGAAGGCGAGGGCCGCGAGGCCGCTGCCGATGATCAGATAGTCTGGACGATCGCCTATCACGGGCGCTGATTGTCCATGATCTGTCGGCCCTTGGCGACCCGCATTCGGCCCGAGTCTGTCTGTCGTATGTCCAAGCGGAGCATGAGGTTAAATTTTGCTCGCACTCTGGACGCAGTGCGCAGAGCGAGCTAAATAGAACCTATGCCATACGCGACGCGGCCTAGGGAGGGCCCAAACCATGCACACAGTATCTACCGACGCGGCCCCATCGCCCCACAACTGCCCGTACACACCATTGCGCGCAGAAGGCGAGCGGCCTGATGAATCGCCCAAGCCAGTACACAACCTGGGATGTCCTGCCGCTCGGTGATTACCCAGATCCTGAGATCGCACGCGAAGTCGGGGTTACGGTCGCGGCAGTGAGAGCCGCGCGGTTATGCCGACAGATCCCTGCTTATGTGCCGCCACGGCACTTTAACTGGGATAGCGTACCTTTGGGCCAAGCCCCCGATCGCGACATCGCCGAGCAACTAGGCGTGCAACGCTCAGTGGTTCGAGCAGCCCGCCAACGCCGGCAGATCTCCGCCTACGACGGTGAGGTTCGCTCGCACGCCAACCGCGGTATTGACTGGGATCTGCAACCTCTCGGCGTCACAACAGACTCCGTGATCGCCCTGCAGCTCGATGTCTCCCCCGAGGCCGTCGGCCGCGCCCGCAGACGCCGCGGTATTCCTGCATACGGTGTTTACCAAACGTGGGTCAATTGGGAGAGTCAACCACTCGGAAAGGTCTCTGATGGCGTCCTCGCACGGCAGCTGGGGGTATCTCGGCAAACCGTGCTGCGCGCCCGCCAGGCCCGAGACATACCCCCCTTGACACCCAAGGCCGCCCCGCGAAAACACACCCTGAACGGGTCCAAACGGCTCTAAACGGGCCTAATTGGACAAATTCGGGCGAATCCGGCGAGTCGCAAGCAGGGCAATGCACCGAAACATCATACGTATGCGGGCATTGTAATACATGCAATCTTGGCCACAGGATGATCTGTGGTCTTTGATCGATTCTTAGCAAAGTAGGTCTTTGGTAGAATCGCCCGGCTCGCCACCGCCTCGCTCCGCCCTGCCGCTCTTGCTCTTGCGATTGCGGGCTGCACTTCGCCCCTCACCCGCTCGGCGCTCGGCACTCATCGCGCGCGGCCGAGCCCGAGAGCCCGACGCTGCCAGAAAAATCCACGATACAGGACATGCCTGCGCGTTGAACCGAGCCAACTCGCGTTGGACCGCGCGTCTTCGCGTTCAGCTGGCTTCTACGGGCCGGTGTGTGTCAATTTGAGCCAAATCAGGTAGCACTCGCTCGCTTGACCGAACTTGACCGAACTTGTCAGGGTTCATCGCCATCGGCGATGGTCCCCGAACCATGTCGACTGCGCTCGCCGAACTCCGACAGGATCTGCTCGCCACCCACCACGTTGGACGAATCGCCCGCATGCTCGAACTCGGGCGAGAGGCGAAGACGGGCGACAAGACGGGCAGCGCTGCGCTCTCCCTGATCGATGCGCTCAGCGGCGGCGATGTCTTCGAGCGCCGTTTGGTTCTCTACGCGCTCCAGACCTTCGGCGACGGCGAGCGCTTGCTGCCCTTCACCGAAGACAAAGCCGCTTCGCTGCGCTCCCTCGCCTTCAAGATCGTGCCGCAGATCTGCGACGACGAACAGGCCCTCCGAGCCCTGCGCACCGCCTTCGCGCTCCGACGCGATCGCGAACTCCTTCAAGCGCTCGCCCGTCGCCGGCGTCGACCGGTCATCGATCGCTATCTCGACTGGCTCTCGGGACAGTCCGATCTCCAGGAGTTCGCCGATCTGGTGCCGCTGTGCACCGAGGCGGGCGTGCGCAGGCATCTCAAACTAGCGCTCGAACAGCCAAGCAAAACCTTCTGGCGGCGACTCGCGAGCTTCGCCCCAGCCGCGCTCGCTGGCATCTTGGGCGACCGACTCGGCGAGAGCAGCGGAGAGCCCGACGCCCGCACCCGGCAGCTGATCGACGCGCACATCGGCCAGATCATCGAGAAGGCCCCGCTCGCCGGCATCCAACTCTTGGAGCAGATCCTGCGCCGGGGCATCCGCGATCACCTTCGCTATCTCAACCGCGCCGGCACGCTGCACCCAAGAGCGACGCTCCGCCTCATCGAACGCCTGGACCTCCACCCCAGCGGCGCCCCCTTTGCCCGCAGTGCCGGCCTCTTAGTTGCCGACGAACTCAAACGGATCGCGGCAAGAGATCCACGGCTGCTGGGCACCGCCAAGAAAATGATCGAGACGCTGCCGCCAAAGAAACTCGCCGCCGTGCAAAGCGGCTGGTTGCAGCGCCTGGACGAACGCCCGATCTGGGGCCTCGATCTCTTCGCGCACCTCGACGATCCGGCCACCTTAGAGAGGGCCTACGATTGCTGGACCATCGCCGCACGCGACCCCGACGGCATCATCCAGATGACCGACGTGATCAAGCTACCGGAGGCACTGCGAGAGCGTGAGGCCAGGCGCCACCTGAGCGAGGTCGTCGCCCTGCACACGCAACCGCTCACACGTATGCGCTACGCCCGGTTCCTGCCCTGGGACGAGGCAAAGGCCGCGATCAACGATCAGCTCGGCTACCCCGACGGCGCAGTCCGGGGTCAAGCGCTCGAGTGCCTGCTGGCGATCCCAGGCTTCTACCCCGACCAACCCCAGTTCGCGGACAAAGCCCTCGAACTCGTCAAATCTAAGAAGAACGAGCAAGACCCGGTGCGCGGCTCGATGCTCTCAACGCTGGGTTTTTGGCCCCGCCGGATCTGGCAGCCTCGGCACACACCGATGATCCGCGAGATCGTCCGCGATACGCTCGACGCAGGCGACCTCTCGCCCGGTACCGCGGCCGCATTGGGGGCTCTGATTATGCGCACCTTCGGCATCGATCCGGCCTCCGGGGCCCACTGCCTAGCGAGCCTGATCAAAGAACGAGGCGCACTGTTTGGCGCCAATCTAGGCCTGTACTTGAGCGACGAAGAGGTATCGATCGCCGCCCCCGAGCTCCTCAAAATCGCCGAGCAATGGGCGAAGGTTTCCTCAAAAACTCACCAGGTCGCCGAGCTTGCGGAGAGCTTGGGCACGCGCCTTCTCCGAGTGCCAGGACTACCGGCATTGCTCGGAACGCTGACGCTCCAGAGCCCCTATGGTGGCACCTCGAGGGCACTCCTTGAGGTGCTCGCCCGCCACGATCCCGAGCGCTACGAGGCACTGCTACCAAAGGTTTTAGAGCGCTGGCGCAGCCGCAGCTGGAACCAAGAGGTGCTCGACCATTGCGTATACCACCATTTTCCCTTCGGCGTTCACAAGCTGAGTAAAGTCCACTACTACTGGAACTACGAGCGTACCTCGGTGCCCAAACAGCCGCCGCTGCTTCCCCTGCTGGCCCGTGAACTCGAGGCGATCGCCCGCGGCCGCGGCCTCGACCACCAAGTCACGACGGCGCTAACACGGCTCCGCGGACGCGCTCTCGGGCACTTCGACGCGATCCTCGGCGATCTACTGCGGAGCGATCCGAGCTACATCTGCGTACCGGTCGTCTATCTGCACCTGCACTCAAAACGCCAGGATCTCCTCGATCGTTTCCTGAGCGGCGAACCCATCCGCGGGCGCTTCGCGACCGGCAAGAGCGCCTGGATCCTGCCCTTTGAGCGCGGGTTCTATCGCTGGACGCCGACCCAGAACCGGGCCTTCGCCACCCTGCACGCGACGATCCTAAACGACCGGAAGCGCGACACTCCGAGCGTCTGGCAATCGCTCAAGGTCTACGCCGCCCTCGACTCGGCACCGATGAACTCACTCGCCGGAATGGCCGAAGATCCTCGGCCGGCGATCCAAGAGCGTGCACTGCGGGTGATGGCCCGCTGCGACCGCAACCAATGTGTGCCCACGCTGCTTCGATGCCTCGACGATGCCCGGGCCCGAATTGCCATCTACGGGTTCCGGAGGGCCCTCAAGAGCATGCTTCCGGATCGGGCGGTAGCGATTCTAAGACAGGTACCGCTGCGCCGTGTGACGATCTCAAAGGAGGTTTTTCGCCTCCTGGGCCAACTGCGCAGCGCGAACGCCTACGACGTGCTGATCGAATTTGAGGCCGGCGATCTCCACCGTGATGCCCGCATCGCCCTGCTCCGTGCCCTTTGGGATCACCTCGATCGTGAACCGACCTGGGAGATCTTCGCGAAGGCGGTGCACGGCCCCGATTGGGTGATGGCCTCACGCCTCGCCGAGATCCCGGCCGATCGCCTGACCCAGACCAGCGACCGCCGTCTATCGGCACTGCTCGCGAAGGTGCTCGAAAGGCCAGAACCCGAGGCGCGTATCAACCTGCTGCAGCGGGGCCCTGTGCTGGCGATCCGCGACCCGGAGCGCTCCTTCCTCCGCGCCTGCGCTCACCGCCTCTGCTCGCCCTACGACGATGAGATCACCGCCGCCGTGCGAGCCCTGCTCTACCGCAGCACCGAGGTCGACTTGCGCTCGTTCCCCGAGCTTCTCCGCAATGCCATGACCGATGTGCGCTCGTTGCAGCGAACGATCGAGACGCTCTGCGCTCACCCGATCAAAAACCGCGAATCGTGGATCGGCGCTGCCCGGGCTGCGGCGCAGGTGCTCGCCGATGACCCGCACAGGACAAGCCTCTGGATCCGCTGCACCGCGGCGGCCGAAGAGGGCCCAGAACTCGCAACAGCGCTCTGCCAGCTCGGCAGCGACGACCTCCTGCGGGGCAGCGCCCTCGAGACCGCCAAGGCGGCGCTCGCCACTGTGCACATTGACAGGCTCGATCCGGTTCTCCAAATCTTGATAGCGAGCCCCAGCGCCGCCACACGATGGCTCGCGATCGAAGTGCTCCGACGCGATGCCGGTCCCGATCGTGGCTGGACTCCGAAGCGGCTCGCACACCTGAGGGCACTCCAGGACGATCCAACACCGGAGGTCGCCGGAGCCGCGCTCGCAGTCTTGCTGCCGCGCACCATCGCCGAACTCGCCGAACTCGCCGAACTCACCGAACGCGCCAAGCTCGCTGCGTCCTCTGAAGATTCGCCCGCAACAATTTCAACAAATACAAATACAAATACAAAAAACTGACGGCCGGTGAATTCGTCCGCGAAGACGCCCAGCGGGCTGCCGTGCGCAGAGATTGCACCGCGCGCGCACCATCGCCTGCGCGTAAACTCCGAGCACTGCGCACGGAGGCCGCCGTCGGTGATTCTCTCTCTGTACACTTTGCAAGGCATCTCTCCCGACATCTGCGAGCGCTCAGAGACAACGCTCAGAGACAACGCTCAGCGCGGGGACGACCGCCGAGGACATTCGCAACATGCATCGCAAACCACAGCATCTCTCTCTTCTATTGTCGCTCCTGGTCCCGTTGGCCTGTAATGGCAGCTCCAACGAAGATTCGAGCACAGAGGCGACAACTGACACAACAACTGACACGACTCTCGGTACCGAATCGGAGAGCACAACAGGCACCGGTACCAACACCGGCACCGATTCCGACACCGGGACCAGTACCGGTACCGACACCGACACCGACACCGACACCGACACCGACACCGACACCGACACCGACACCGGCTTCGAGGACGAGACCGACACTGACACCGAGACCGACACCGGCTTCGAAGACGAGACCGACGGGTGAGACCGGGTTCAGAGGCCAGCCCCGAAGTTCTGCAGGCGAGCGGGTAGAATCCCGCAGCGCTCGTGACGACCGAACGACACCCGGGCCCTGGCAGTCTCTCTCCCGCCGTCGAGCCCGCCCCTCCCCCGGGAGGGCTCGCCTACGAGACCATCGAGGATCTCGCCGACGCTCTCCACAAGGTGCTCCAAGGATCACCAGAGCGTGTATTCCTATTCGGAGAGGACACCTGGAGCGGTCTGGTGATCCGGGCGGACCCATCGTTCTCCCCGCCGGGACTGCGCCCTGCCCTCCCCTGAGGCTGGTACTGTAAAACGTGCGGGAGCAACAGCTCAACTGGGGTGTCACTGTGGTCGCGCTGCTGTCGATGGCCTGCGTCGACGTCGGAGAGGCCAACGACACAATCGATACACTCGACACCGGGACCGGTGGAGAGTCCAGCGACACCACCGCGAACTCGGACTCGGAGGTTGGAACAGAGGGCTCGAGCACCGACACCGGCGAGGCCTGTAACGGGGCCTGGTCCCAGGGCTACGCCATCGAGATGCCGACCCTGCCAGAGGGGGATCCGGAGCTCGGCCTCGAGGCCCTGCTGACGGAGGACTACGTCAGCTGTGGCATCCCTTGGACCCTCTGGGGCTTCGCCAAGCCCAACCTGGGTCCCCTCGGGGCCGGCGACCCCCTGCCCGGGCGCGAGGGCAAAAACGCAGAGGTCCCCTACAACTGGACGGTGGTCGAGAACAGCGACGGCAGCGAGATGGTGGTCACCAACTGCTTCTCCTGCCACGCGGGTAAATTCAACGGCGAGCTGATCTTGGGGCTAGGAACCGCCGACGGCGACTGGACCCGCTCCCTCGGCAGCCTGTTCGACAGTCTGCCCCCCCTGCCCGAGCTCACCGAGTCGGCGATCCGTTTCAACCGCTTCGTCGAGCGCTACGTGGTGCTCGCGCCCTACTCCCAGATGGCGACCATCGGCGCCGACCCGGCGGTCATGTTCGCCATCGTGCTGCTCGCCCACCGCGATCCGGTGACCTTGGCCTGGCAGGACGAACCCAACTTCGAACTCCACGATGATCTGGTCATTCCGGCCGATCCCCCGCCCTGGTGGCGCACCGCCAAGAAGGCCACTCACTTCGCCAACGGGATGTCCCGGGGCGACCACCGGGGGACGATGATCCTGGCCTCTTCGCTGTGCACAGACACGGCCGCCGAGGCCGCCGCGATGCTCGACTACTTCGCCGACATCCAGGCCTATCTCGGCTCCCTGGAGGCCCCAAAGTACCCCTTCGAGATCGACGCGGAGCTCGCCTCACAGGGGCGTGAGACCTTCGAGTGTCACTGTGCCGGCTGTCACGGGACCTACGACGAGGACCCGAGCCTG
The DNA here is from genome assembly GCA_964451725.1 of uncultured Nannocystaceae bacterium. Taxonomy (GTDB): domain Bacteria; phylum Myxococcota_A; class Polyangia; order Nannocystales; family Nannocystaceae; genus Plesiocystis. The sequence continues at coordinate 13,361 of CAYVJQ010000068.1, forward strand.
GAGACCTATCCAAACCTATTGATCCCCTACGAGGTCGTCGGCACGGATCCGAGTTTTGTGCTCGGGGCGAGCGAGGGAGGGGTCTACAGCGGCCTCCGCCAATGGTTCAACATGTCCTACTACGGGACCGTGAGCGAGATCGTCACCGAGGAGCCCTTCCCGGGATACGTGCCGCCTCCCCTGGACGGTATCTGGGCGACGGCGCCGTTCTTTCATAACGGCTCCGTGCCGACCCTTGCCCTGGTCCTCGAGAGCGACGCACGCCCCCAGTATTGGAGGCGGGTCAGCTACGACAGCACCGTCTTCGACCAGAGCGCCCTGGGCTGGCCGTGGGAGGCCCTGGACCACGGCCAAGCCGAGGCGAGCCCCGAGGAGCGAAACACCATCTACGACACGACTCTCTACGGGTACGGCAACGGTGGGCACACCTTTGGGGACCACCTCGACCCGCTGGAGCGGGCTGCCCTGCTCGAGTATCTCAAGACCCTCTGAGTCGGGACGGCCAACCGACTCGACCATCCGACTCGACCAGCCGGATCACCAATCGGTGATCCGGTAGTCCTTGAGAAACTGCCCCCACACGTGCTCGCCGGTGTTGAAGCCCGAGAAGATCGGATCGACGATGCGGGCGGCCCCGTCGACGATATCGAGGGGCGGGTGAAAGCGGTGGACCTCCCGCTTGCGCTGCGCGTGGGCGATCGGGTCTTCGTCGGTCACCCAGCCGGTGTCGACACTATTCATGTGAATGCCGTCCTCGACGTAGTCCACCGCCGAGGTCCGGGTCATCATATTGAGCGAGGCTTTCGCCATATTGGTGTGCGGGTGTTTGTCGGTCTTGAACAGACGGTAGAACTGCCCCTCCATCGCCGAGACGTTGACGATGTGTTTGTCGGCGGTGGCGACCGCCGACATGAGCGGCTTGAGGCGCGCATTGAAGATGAAGGGCGCGACCGCGTTGATGAGGTGGACCTCGAGCAGCTCGACCGCCGAGACCTCGTCGAGGCGCAGGCGCCAGCTGTTGACCTCGCGGCGATCGACCTGCTGAAGGTCCGCGTCGAGCTGGCCGGCGGGAAAGAGGTGCTCGCCCCGGTCCCGATCCTCGGGCAAAAACTCGAACTGGCTCAGGGCGGCAGAGCTCGAGCTGCCCTCCCGGGGGTCTTCACTCCCGTCCCCCAAGGCCGCGTCGAAGACCCTCGGCGGGGCACTCGGGGTCGCTCCCGGGGCACTTCCATGAGCACCTTGGGCGGCGACCTGCGCCGTTCCCAGCAGCGCCCGGGCGGGTTCCGGCAAGTCGGCCTCCGACTCCAGCTCGAGCGCCATGAGGTGCGCGTAGAAGCCAGGCGGACGGCGCACGGTCTGGCAGGCGTTGTTGATGATGAAATCGAGGCGGGTCAGGGTCTGCAGGAGGTGCGCACACAGACCCTCCACGCTCGGCGTATGACGAAGGTCGATACCGTGGATATGCAGGCGGTCGCGCCAGGTCTCGAAGTCCTCTTCGCTGGCGTAGCGCTTGGCCGCGTCCCGCGGAAAGCGGGTCGTGCAGATCACCCGGCAGCCCGCACGCAGCAGCAAGATCGCGGCTTGGTAGCCGATCTTGACCCGCGACCCGGTGACCAGGGCGACCCGGCCGCGCAGATCGGCGGTCTGGGAGCGCTTCGCGTAGCTGATGTCGCCGCAGCGAATGCACATTTGGTCATAGAAAAAATGCAGGTCTCGGTAGCTGACCCGGCACACGTAGCAAGTTCGGGCTTGGGGTGCGCGGCCGATGCTCTCGGATCCGGGGGCCTCGACATCGCTCGCTCCCAGAGCCGAGGTCTGCGGCTCGGGATCGCTCGCCACCTCGGCTTCTACTTCGGCTTCTACTTCGGCCTCGAGGCCCGATGCGGCGAGCGCCTGGGTGGCTCCGGCCCTGAGGCCCGCGAGCCGCCGCGGCGTCTGGAAGATCGGGTTGGTCCGCAGCTTGCGGATCCCGGTCTCGGCCAGCAGCGCCTCCTCGCTGACCCGGGAGGCCTTGGCCCGGAGCTTGCGCTGGGTCCGAGCCAGGGCCCGACGCGCGAACTTGTCGGGGTGGGAGATCTGGCCCGCGACCGTCAGCAGGCGGCGGCGCAGGGGCTCCTCGATCTCGGCGAGCAGGCGGCGATCGGCGTGGATGGCCTCGAGGAGCTCCGCGGCGGCCAGCAGGCGCGCAGCGAGGTCCGTGGGCTCGGGGCGTTCGGGGTCGGTCATCGGCAAACTCGCGGCGGACCATAGCAGCCCATCGCAGGGCCAAGAACAGGAGTTGACCGGCCTGGATCCTCTGGGCGAGTCTGAGCAAAGTGATCGGCGCCCGACTCCTCGACCGCTACACCGTCCAATCGAAGATTGGCGAGGGCGGCATGGGCACCGTGTACCGGGCCACGGACGACGCGGGCCAGCCCTTCGCCATCAAGCGCCTCCACGCCCAGGTCGCCGCGTCGCCGGACCTGCTCGCCCGCTTCCAGCGCGAGGCCAACGTCCAGTCGATGCTCGATCACCCCAACATCGTGGGTCTGCACGCGGTCGGTGGCACCCCCTCGGGCGACCTCTTCTTCGTGCTCGAGTTCGTCGACGGCCACGACCTCGGACACGAGCTCGATCTCGGCCCCCTGACCCCGGCCCGAGCGATCAACGCGATGATCCAGCTGCTCAGCGCGCTGCACTACGCGCACCAGTTCGGGCTCGTCCACCGGGACCTCAAGCCCGAGAATGTCCTCCTCGCCCAGTCGCCCACCGGCGAGCGCCTCAAGGTCATCGACTTCGGGCTCGTCAAGATGCTCAACGACGTGCTCGGGACCAAGATCTGCGCGCGCCTGACCCAGACCGGGATGATCTTCGGGACCCCGGAGTACATGGCCCCCGAGCAGATCGAGGCCGAGGAGGTCGACCCGCGCACGGACCTCTACGCCGTGGGCGTGCTGCTCTTCGAGTCCCTGACCGGGCGCCGCCCCTTCGAGTTCGAAGAGGTCCACCTGCTCTGGCACGCCCACCTCAACGCCCCGGTGCCGACCCTGAGCAGCGTCGATCCGAGTTTCACGCGCCCCCTTCACCGCGACCTCGACGCGATCATCGGGACCTTGATGGCCAAGCGCCCCGACGGCCGCTTCGACTCGGCCCAGGCCGCCCGTCGGGCGCTGGAGAGCCTGCTGGCTCTCTAGGCGACTATCTGACCAGCCGACTAGGCGACCAGGCGACCAGCCGACCAGCCGACCAGCCGACCGGGCGACTAGCCGACCAGGCCGCAGTCGGCCTTTTCGTGGGTCACGTTGTTGTCCTCCCGACACTCGTGCCAGGGGTGCTCAGGCATGCCGTCGTCGACCACCACCCACAGCTCCTGGTCCCCATCTTGGATCGCCTGGGGGACGTCCGCCCCGTCCAAGATCACGTCCTCGGCCTCGGCCGGGTAGAGGATCTTCGTGGTCTCGCCCTGGCCGATCAGGGCCCCGCCCTGCGTCGGATCGCCGTCGTAGAAGCCGACCGCCACACCGGCGGGCACGGAGGCCTGACCGATGTTGCGGACCCGCGCGACCGCCTCGTAGCCGTCCATACAGTGGGCGAGAATATCGACGACCAGGTCCGGAGCCGAGAACTCGCCCTCGGGCTGGACGTTCTGGCGGAAGTTGTTGAGCCCCGGCGTGAGCCAGTTGGCGGCCTCCTGGGTCGGCACGCTCCCGTCTTCGTTGATGTTGGTCACGTGGTAGTGGTGCTGATTCCAGATCCGCCGGGTCCGCACCCACTTGCCGAGCTCGTCGCCGAAGATCCGAAGCCCGGTCTGCTTGGTGCCCTCACAGGTGATCGACGAGTAGTTGTTGGAGACGGCGACGATGTCGGCGTGGCCGTCGTTGTCGACGTCGGCGACCAAGGGCAGCTCGCGCAGGGTCCCGGTGGTGTTGCAGGTCTGCCACAGCACCTCGCCGGTGCTGCCCGCATAGATCCGCAGGTACCACTCGTCCGAATAGACGACCTCGGCCGCACCGTCGCCGTCGAAGTCGAACACGGAGCTCCCGGTCTGCGCCGAGGAGCAGTCGTGGGTCTGTTGGATCCACAGGAAGGTGTCGGCGTCGGCGATCATGGGGTCCAGGATCTTGGTGCCGTCGATGACCGCGTAGCCGACCCCGCCGGCGATCGCCACGTCCGGGGTGCCGTCGCCGTTGAAGTCGGCCACAGTCGGCGGGCCGCCACCGCGGGTGTTGCCGGCGCTGCCGTTGGGGCACAGGGCCGGCGAGAGGGGACCATTGATGTCCAAGCCCTGGCGGTCGATGACCACCTGCTGGAGCTGATCGTCCCAGTGATAGATGTGCATCTGGTGGGTGTTGAAGTCGGCGACGATGATCTCGGTCCTGAAGTCGAGGTTGATGTCGGCCGCCGCGGTCGTGTACCCGGTCAAGCCGGTCATCCCTTTGAGGGTCCCGTCGGCCTCGTAGACCGCCAGAGGTCCGGCGATCTCGAGGTCGCCGTCACCGTCGATATCCACCGCCTGGACCGAGCTCTGGACGATGCCGAAGCTGACCTCGAGCTCGCCCGTGGCCGCATCGAGGATCCCGCCCCGGAGCACGAGCTCGGGGGCGCCGTCGTGGTCGAGGTCCGCCAGTGAGGGCATGAGGCAGCCGCCGGTGTAGGCCGAGGTCCACAGCTCGCTGCCATCGGGGTTGAAGGCCCGGACCCGGCCCCCGAGCGCGCAAGCGAAGATCTCACTGCCGGGCATGCCTCCGATATCGCCCGCGGCCAACTCGACCCCCGGGTGGAGCTGCGGATCGCCCGGGTGGGTGCTCCACTTCTCGACCACGGCGCCGTCGACGATCGAGACCGCGTGCAGCGTGCCGTCGATGTTGTAGCTGGAGCCCCCGAAGCTCGAAAAGATGATCTCGGGGATGTCGCGCTCGTCCACGACCTCGTCGCAGTTGTCGTCGTCGAGCTGGGTGACGATGGGCGCCATCATCACGTGCAGATCGGGGACGTGATACTTGAGGGTCGGGGCGAAGCTGGTCTCGGGATAGAACTCGCACTCGGGCAGGCAGGTCAGCTCCTCCTCGGGATCGGGCTCCTCACCGGGCGGACAGTCGGGGGGGCTCGGCAGGCACTCCCCCGTGGCGATGCTGCTGCCTTGGCACTCGCTCATCATGCCGCCGGGCTCGCCCAGGCTGTACTCGCAGTAGTTGTCCTCTGGGCAGTCGCTGGCGTCGACACACTCGTCACCTGGGACCACACACTCGGCGAAGGAGCAGACCTCCCCCGCGCCGCAACACAGGCCCGCACAGACCGAGTCGGCCGCGCAACAGGCCCCGTCGAGACACAGCTCGTCGTCTGCACACTCGGGCTCGCACTCGGGCGGCAGGTCGGGCTGGCCCGAGTCCGAGTCGAAGGTGGTCACGCCCGCGCTCGAGTCGGAGTCGGACTCGGACTCCGACTCGCCGCCGATCTCGTCGCCGATGCCCTCGTCCGTCTCCCCCGTGTCGCTGGGCGCGTCGTCGCCTCCGCAGCCCGTCGTCATCGCGGACAGGGGCAGAGCGAGCGTGAGCGCGGCCATGGGCAAGGCAAAGTCGAGTCGTCGCATTTTTTCACGTGACCACGGCTCGGCACCCAGCTCAAGCACAAACTCGGACGCGCGCCCCCCTCTGGTCCACCCATTCCTACTATCTCGGATCACCGTGCTTGCGAAGGTTGCGCGCGGCTGCAAGCCTGTCGACGATGACTCGACCAAGTGAGGTACTGGAGTTTTGGTTTCCCAGCGACCCCGACCGGGCGAACGCCCTGTGGTGGGGGAAGAGCTCGGCGACCGACGACGAGATTCGAGCCCGGTTTTTGGAGACCCGTGGGCAGGCCAAGGCCGGCGACCTTGATCCTTGGGCCACCGAGGCCCGCGGCCGCCTGGCGCTGATCATCGTTCTCGACCAGATGTCCCGGAATCTGTTCCGGGACGATCCTGAGACTTACGCGGCCGATCCCAAGGCCCTCGCCCTCGCTGTCGAGGGCCTCGAGCTCGGCCACGATCGGGCCCTGCGTCCGCTCGAGCGGGTGTTCTTCTATATGCCCCTCGAGCACAGCGAAGAGCGGGCCCTGCAAGCGCGCAACGTGACCCTCTTCGAGGCCCTCGCCAGTGACGTGGCCGCGGAGCCGGGGGTCGACGATGCCCGCAAGCGCAGCTTCGACAACTACCTGGACTTCGCTATCCGCCACCGTGACGTCGTGGACCGCTTCGGCCGTTTTCCCCACCGCAACACGATCCTCGGGCGCAGCTCGAGCCCCGAAGAGCAGACCTTCCTGACCCAGCCCAACTCCTCGTTTTAAAGTCGGGTTTCCGGGCCCCGGCCCTCAGTGTGCGAAGGGGTCTTTGATCTCGCTGTGGACGTCGAACTCGGCGCTGTCTTCGGGGTCAGGCTTCGGCTCCACCTGTTCGTTGGGCTGGGGCTTCACTTTATGTTTGTCGCCCCTGCGGTGATGAGTCTGCGCGACCAAGTCGTGGGAGAAGCTGCGGTCGCCCGTGGGCACCACCTGAAAGTCGAAGTTGCTGTAGCCGGGAGCCTCGAGCCGGAGCCGGACCACATCGCCGCGGCGCTCGAGTTCAAAACCCTCGGGGTCGTTGGTGTCCCCATAGACCGCACCGTCGAGAGCATCGACGATCCGCGCCTCGACGTTGGTCGTGATCCGAACGGTGATCCTGTCCACGACCGGAGCGGGTGAGCGATCTGTCGGGGCCAGCTCGGCTGCGGCCCCCTCGCTCGATCTCGGGTTCGGATCCTGCCCCGACCCGGCCCGAACTTCGGTCCTGGCTTCGGTTTCTGCTCCGGCCTGGGCGTCCGCCGACCGACCGTAGCGCTGCCAACCCAGGCCCAGGCCCAGGGTCACCAACCCGAAGGCGGCGATGCCCAGCGCGAGAGCGCGCCAAAGCGACGAGCCAGCCGTCTTCGGCGAGCCCTGAAAAAGCATCGCGCCGCTCAGGGCCGGGCGCCCAGCGGCGTCGTCTTGAAACGGATCCAGCTCGACGCCGACGGACAGCGCCTCGATCGCCGCGATGAACTCCGCCATGCTCTGGAAGCGGTGCTCGGGCTGCTTTTGCATCGCCTTGCGGACGATGCTCTCGACCCCGGCCGGCGCCTGAAGGTCGGGGGCCCGCTCTGCGAAGCTCGGCGCCCGGTCGTAGACCTGCGCCGAGAGCACGTCCATGAAGTTGTCACCGGTGAAGGGCACGGTCCCGGTGAGCAGCTCGTACATGATGATGCCGAGCGCATAGATATCGACGCGATGGTCGACCGCCCGCCCCTGAGCCTGCTCCGGCGCGACATACTCGGGCGTGCCCACGACGATCCCCGTCTTGGTCAGGCGCTCCCCCTCTCCGCTGAGCTTGGCGACGCCGAAGTCGATGACCTTGACGATCTCGCCCCCCTCCTTTCCGTCCAGCCCTTCGGTCGAACTCAGGCGGACGCAGTTGTCGGGCTTGAGGTCGCGGTGTACGACCCCCTGTTCGTGCGCCGCCCCGATTCCGTGGGCGATCTGCTGGGCCAGACCCATCACCCGCCTCCAGGGCATGGGGCCGTCTTTGAACATGATCTGGGCGAGGTTCTCACCCTCGAGGTAGTCCATCACGAAGAAGGGCGCGCCCGAGGGGGTCTCGCCGAAATCGCTGATCTCGATGACGTTGGGGTGCCGGACCTTGGCCGTCGCTCGGGCCTCCCGCATGAAACGCTCGATGAGTGAAGGGGTGTCCAGCAGATGATCGGCGACGATCTTGATGGCCACACGCTTGCCGATATGAACGTGTTCGGCGAGGTGCACCGTGCTCATGCCCCCCGCTCCCAGGGGACGCAGCAGGCGGTAGCGATCGGCCAACAGGGGGCGCATATGCAGGGAGCTCGAGGCGCTGGCGAGCGCCTCGTCGGAGGAAGGCGTGTCGTCGACCTCGAGCGCGTCGAGCCTGCGCTTGAACGCCGCATCGAGCTCAGGACGATCGCGGTCGGAGTGGTCGAGCACCCGACCGCCCACCGGGGTCGCCCCGCGCATCCCTGGGTACCCAGCCAGGGTCTGCTTCGATACGTCGTGTTGGGGCGTGTGGGGCGTGTGCGGCGTGTGCGGCATAGGGGGGGGGCTCGCGCTTGTCGGACCAGCATAGCGAAACCGCGGGGAGGTCGCGCCTATGCTTTCACTGCCCTCGATTGGGGCTGATCGATTGAGTGAGGCCGACATAGGAGACTGCGCAAAAGAACAGTATCGTGATTGGACGGTGAACGCCAAGCCCGGACACAGCGGAGCCAGCGGTGGACGATAGGGACCGGATCGCCTGTATCGAGCTCCCTGCCCTGCCCCTGCAGCTGCTCGCGCTTCAGCACCCCGACTGGCGGGGACACCCGATCGCGGTCGTCGCCAGTGACCGACCCCAGGCCGAACTGTTGTGGGTCAACGAACATGCCCGCAACCAACGGATCCTACCGGGCATGCGTTTCGCCGCAGCCCGAAGTTTGGCCCGCGAACTGCGGGCTTCGGTAATCTCGAGCGAGGTCATCGAGGCCTGCATCGATGACCTCTTCGGGCTGTTGCTGGGGTTCTCACCCCGGATCGAGCCCGACTCGACCCAGCCCGAGGCCCGCTCCAACCCCGGGACGCTGTGGGTCGACCCTTCGGGCATGTCTCTGCTCTGGGGCGACCTCGGTCAGTGGGCACGGGAGGTCCATGGGGCCCTCGCCGAGCGCGGATTTCAGGCCACCGTGGTGGTCGGTTTTCACCGCTTCCGCTGCCTGGCCATCGCCCGGGCCCGGGCCAGCCAGAGCGCGGGCGCCTGGGTGCTCCCGGACCGAGGGCGAGAGGCCCGGGCCTCCGCGGCCGTGCCCCTCGTCCGCCTCGGCATCTCCCCGCGCCTGCGCGACGAACTCGCGGGCCTCGGCGTACGGACCTTGGGCGCGTTCATGGCCCTGCCCGCCGCCGAGCTCCGGGCCCGCTTTGGGGTCGAGGCTCAGCGTCTGCATGCGCGCGGCGCCGACAGCGACTGGGCTCCGATCCAGGCCCGGGCGCTCGTCGATCCAATCCGCGTCGAGATCGAGGTCGACCCGCCCGAGTCGAAGGTCTCCCGGCTCTTGCTCCGCCTCGGCGCCGCGCTCGCTGGGCTGCTCGAGCAACTCGGCGAGCGCGGGGCCGCCATGTCGGCGCTGCGCCTGCGCCTCTCCCTCGACCACGCAGGCGAGCGAGAGCAGCACCTCGAACCGGCCGCCCCGACTCTGGACGCGGCCCAGGTGCTCGAGCTGCTGCGCCTGCGCCTGGACGCCATGGACCTGCCGGCGGCCGTCGAGCGTTTTGAGCTCGAGCTCGAGGGTCAGCGCGCCGACCCCCGCCAGATCGCCCTGTTCAAGACTCGCTCTCGCCGCGACCTCGAGGCGGGCAACCGGGCCCTCGCCCGTGTGCGCGCGACCCTGGGTCCCGAGGCCGTCACCCGGGCGAGCCTGCGCCCTGCGCATCTCCCCGAGGCCCGCTTCACATGGATCCCGACGGCGAGTCTGGCCGTCCCCGAGCCCAGCCGCATGCGGGTCGACAGCGAGCATCCGCCCCGCCAACGCCGACTCCTCGCCCGCCCCAAGGCGCTCCCCTCTCGCCCCCGAGATGCCCTCGAGGGCTGGGTCATCGAGCCGGGCCTGGGTCCGGTCGAGCACACCCGCGGGCCGTTCCGGGCCAGCGGTGGGTGGTGGGTCCGAGAGGTCGAGCGCGACTACTACTTTGCGACCACCCGCAGCGGCGCCGTCTTGTGGGTGTTCTACGACTGCCCGCGGCGGCGCTGGTACCTACACGGCTGGCTCGACTGAGCTCCCGAGCTCAGTCGGCCTTGTCGCGCTTCATGCGATTGATCATCAGCCCGAACTCATAGCGGCGGCGCGCCCCCTCCGGATCCGGGGCCTCGGCGTCGACGCGCTCGTAGCCCAGCCGCTCCAAAGTCGGATTGCAGACCTCGGCGAGCATGGCCTGCACGGGGGAGCCGAGGGTCTTCCAGCGCCCCACACTCGAGCGATCGATGGCCCCCCGAGCGTAGGTTTTCCAGTCGCCGAAGCCGACCTTCCCGGTCTCCGACAGGGCCTCGGCCAGGAGCGAGTCCTCCCAGGTCTCGCCCAAAAACTCGAACACGCGCCGAAATTCGACCAGCGGATCGGCGCTCAGATCCTCGTAGCGCAGGCTGATCGCGTCGGGGTCGGCCTCGGCCAAATCGGCGACCGCGCTGGCCGTGTCGACCCAGGCGTGGGCGAAGGCCTCGAGGGGCTGGGGGTAGCGCCGCAGGTAAGGCTGAAGCTCGTCGACGTAGCCCCCGGTCTTCTCGACCAGGTCGCGCATGGAGGCCGCCACATCCATGCCGTGGCGCTGGATGCAGATGAACTTCACGTGGCCCGCACAGAGCTGATGGATCGGGCCGAGGTGGAAGGCGTCGAAGGCGGTCTTCTCGGCCCAGCGCGGCTTGCCGGCCTTGGCCGCGTAATCTTCAAAGAAGCCGAAGGCGAAGCGGCGCAGCCGGGCCAGGATCTCGTCTTGCTCGAAGCCGGCGAAGGCCAGCCCGTCGAGCACGCCGATGCGCAGACCCGCAGCGAAACGGTCGGCGTGTAAAAATCGAGCCGCACCGCTGAGCAGATAGGTCTCGGGCGGACAGGCGATATTGGGATGGGCGTCGAGGACCCGGCGCAGCAAGGTGGTGCCCGAGCGCGGGCAACCGAGGATGACGATGCCCTTGGGGGCCTCGCCTGCCGATGCAGAAGAGCCCGAGGCCGAAGCCGGTTCGAGCGCGCTCATCGCTTGCGGGACTCGACGAGCTGGAGCACGCGGCCGATGGAGTCGAAGTTGTCGATGCTCACGTCGGAGGGCTCGATACGCGCCCCGGCCTTGCGGTTGAGCCACTCGAAGAAGTCCACCAGGGTGAACGAGTCGATGGTGCCTGTGGAGAACAGGGGTGTGTCGTCCTGGACCGCGCTGAGATCGGCGCGAGTCTTGGAGCTCAGGTATTTGATCACGTCTTCTCGGGTCAGCGACACACCAAGGTTTTAGCAAATTTCGTTGGCAAATTTCGGGGATCTGCGTCTGCCCCTCAACCGTCGTCGAGACTCGCGGCGAGCGCCTTGCGGTCGATCTTGCCGTTGGCGTTGAGGGGGAAATCCGAGAGCAGGACGATGTCCTTGGGGACCATGTAGCGCGGCAGAGAGACCGCCATGCGCTCGAGCAGAGCGTCGATGTCGGCGACCCCGAGGCTGCCGGGCTCCGCGACCATGAACCCGATCACCCCCGCGGCGCCGCCCGGGGTCTTGGGCCAGCCCACGGCCACGGCCGCATCGACCCCGGCCTCGCGCCGGAGCACGGCCTCGATCTCGCCCAGCTCCACCCGGTAGCCGTTGATCTTGATCTGCGAGTCGAGGCGACCCAGGAAGGTCATGGGCACGCCGGGCTGCGCGGGCCGCCGGACCCGGTCGCCGGTACGGTAAAAAATCTCGGTCTCGCCTGGGGGGACCAAGAACGCCGCCGCGGTCCGCTCCGGGTCACCCCGATACCCAAGCGCACACTGGGGCCCAGCCATGATCAGCTCGCCGGTCTCGCCCGGCGCGACCTCGAGCAGATCAGCATCGACGATCTTGGCGCGCATACCCTCGAAGGGGTCGCCGATCGGCACGACCTCGCTCTCGCTCTCGGCGACCGACACAGCGACGGACTCGGCCGCCCAGCGGTAGTGGGTGCAGGCCAAGGTCAGCTCCGTGGGCCCGTAAATATTCTCGATGACGGCGTTGGGGGCCGCCTCGGCGAAGCTCTGAACCAGGCTCACAGGCAGGGCCTCGCCACAAAACAGAACCAGGCGCAGCCCGGGCAGGGAGTCGGGCAAAAGGCTGCGCATGCGCTTCATGAGCAGGGCCGCCGAGGGCACGGAGAACCACACGCTGATCGTGGAGTTGACCACGTAGCAATTGGGCAGCAGCCGCTGCTTCATATTCGGCACACACAGACAGCCGCCCACGCGCCAGGCCGCGAAGAGATCGAAGACCGAGAGGTCGAAGGTGATCTCGAAGAGGTGTGAGAAGCGGTCGGTCTCGCGCAGCTCGTAGCGCTCGATGACCACGTCGAGGAAGCGCGCGATGTTGCGCTGGGCGACCATGACCCCCTTGGGCGAGCCGGTGCTGCCCGAGGTGAACAGGAGGTAGGCGACCTCGTCTGGCTCGACCTCGGCGCGGTGGTAGTCGGCCGCCGTGGCCATGTCCGCCGGACCGAGCAAAGTGTGGCTGGGGTGGGCTGCGCTCAGAGCCGCGAGCTCCCCGGGCGTGGCCGCGAGCACAAGCACGAGCATGGGCCGCTCACACAGGGCCAACACCGGGCTCAGGGCCGCCTGCCCCTCCCGGTCGACCACCAGCTCGCGGGTCTGTGCCCGGGCCAGCATCAGGGCGATGCGGGCCGGTGGCAGGGAGGGCAACATGGGCACGTAGCCGTGTCCCGAGCACAGGGCACCCAAGATCCCGGCGAAGCCCTCGACGCTGCGGTGGACCAAGACCGCGGTCAGGGAGCTAGCCGAGTCCCCAGATGCCCCGTGTTCGGTCCGGGCCGCCCCGTGTTCGGCCCGAGCCACCCCGTGCTCGGCCCGGGCCGCCTGCAAGGTCGCGGCGATCGCCGTAGCTCGCTCTCGCAGCGCCGCGTAGCTGAACTGCTCACCGTCGACCTCGAGGGCCGGACGCTCGCCGTGATGGTCGGCCGAGGCCAGGAAGAAATCGTGGAGGCTGCGTGCGTCGCTCATGCTGTCACCCTTCCCGCTTGCGGTAGGCGATGTACTGCTGGAGGAGGCCGCGATAGAACATCTCGCCGATGACCACGTGGCCCTTGGAGGTGGCGTGCGAGAGGTCGCCACCGATCAGTCGGGGCGAGTGATTGTACCAGCGCCCGGCCGAGCCCTCGCCGCCCATGGCCGCGTAGGTATCGAAGAACGCGCAGCCCTCGGCCTCGGCGACGTTGCGCTGAGCGGCGACGAGCATGGGGACCACAGGCAGGGACACGATCCGCACCCCCTTGCGGTCGCCGTGGTCCAGCGGCGTCATGATCAGGCAGGCCATGTCGGGCTTGGCCCCCTTGATGAGCTGGAGCACCTCTCGATACTCGGCCTCGTAGTCGGCCTGGCTCATGGACTTTCGGATCATGTCGTTGCCCCCGAACATGAACACGGCCAGGTCGGCCTCCCGGTGCTCGAGCTGGGCCCGGAGGTGGTCCTGGTCGTAGGCGCGCAGGCGATTGGTGAACGCGCCGACCAGGGCCAGCGAGTCCCACTCGACCCCCGGGGCCGCCCTGTCCATGGTCACGCCGTAGAGCCGGACTTTGCCCCCACCCGCGGCCCGAACCGTGAACTCGTGGTGGCCATCCTCGACATCCACGGCGTACCAGCGGTCCTCGGCGACCTCGGCCCGAGTCTCGACGACGACATTCTCCCCGTCGTCGACCTTGACCGTGAAATTGCCGCCTTTGGGACCCGCGAGGTAGGCGACCTCGAAGTGCGACACCCGGTCCGAGCTGCGCTTGGGGTTGGGGGCGAAGCTGCTCTTGGCGCCCCCGGAGGACCAGGAGGTCAGGCCGCCGAGGCCATAGCGACCGTCGTCCTTGCACTTGCGGATGATGAAGCAGCTGACCCAGCCCTCGTTGTGCTCGAAGTCGACCTGCCGGTGGCGGTAGGAGGTGTTGGCGGGCTCGACCAAGTGGAAGCCGTGGCCCGCATCCCCGAACCGGGCCTGCATGCGCGCCCGGATGGCCCCGGGGATCCCGTCGAGGCCGATGGCCGAGTCGCCCCAGTGCAGGACCCGGGCGTGGGCCCCCTCGACCGCACCGTCGGCCCGGGCCAGGTTCGCAAAGAAACCGTCGAGTTCGTGGCCCGTGAACAGCTCGAGGGGCTGGGCCACTGGATCGTCGTCACCGGGCTGGGCCACGTACTCGGGCAGCGCGTCGCCGACGTCGAGGACCACCGGATCGGGCTCATCGCGGATCACCGGCTCGGGGTCGCCCTGGGCCAGGGCGTCCCGGGCGAAGTCGTCGACTTCTTTGGCCCGGTCTTCCTTCGCGCGCGCGGCCTCGCCCTCGAAGGGGCGGCCGAGCAGGTTCCAAAACGGTATCGGGTCCTCGCTGGTCCACGGCCGGGCCCACTCGAGCCCAGGCAGATAACTGAGGCCGACGCAGGCCAGCATGACGACCATGGCCGGCGCGACCCGACCCAGGGTCTTCAGGCGCATGCGCGAACTGGGGACCTCCCAGAGCTCGGGGGTCTCGGGGGTCTCGGGGGGGGCGGTCTCGGGACCGGCAGGAGAACTCGACTGAGGCTTGGACATGGCGCTCAGAACTGGAAGTAGATGAAGGCCCGGGGCATGCCGTCCATAAGCAGCATGAGACCGAGGATGAAGGCCATGAACAGGACCCCCAAGATCACCCCGGGCGTGCGCCGGAAGATCCCGAGCAGATAGTCGTCGACCCACGACTTGGGTGTGAAGTGAAAGCCCAGACCGCCGATCAGGGCCACCGCGATCCAGGGAGTGACCAGCCCAGGACGAATGCCAAGCGTGTCCATCTTCATGATCCCGGCGACGAAGCTTCGGGCCGTGTCGAGGTCGGAGGAGCGGAAGAAGATCCGCGTGAACACGAGGAAGTGGAAGGTCAGGGCGATGTGGACGACCCCACTGAACTTGCCGTTTTCATCAGGCAGCAGACACAGCAGGGCGAACACCACCGAGCAGGCGGCGCCCAGGCCCAGGGCCGGGGTCCACTCCAAGTACAGGACGGCGTGGCTCAGCCAAGCCATGGCGCCCCCGAAACCCAGCGCCCCGAGCGGCCAAGACGCGAGCTTGCGCCACCAGGGTCGATCCGCGTCGATATCGCGGACCCGGTTCCAGCGGTTGAACACCATGGCCGCGGCGTGGACGTTCGCGTAGATCACGAAGTTCCAGCTCGCCCCGTGCCACATACCGACCAGGAACATGGTCAGCCACACCGCCACGTAGCCGGCGCGCGAGCCCAGGCGCAGGACGATCGGGAAAAACAGGTAGTCGCGCAGCCAGCTCGACAGGGTCATATGCCAGCGCCGCCAGTACTCGCCGATGTTCCTCGACTGGTAGGGGCGGTTGAAGTTCTCGGGCAGCTCGAAGCCGAGCATGCGCGCGATGCCGATCGCGATGTCCGTGTAGCCCGAGAAGTCGGCGTAGATCTGCAGCGAGTAGGCGTAGAGGGCGAGCAGCAGCTCGGCCGTGGTGTAGGTCCCGGGGGCGTCGAAGATCTTGTCGGTCAGGTTGACGGCGATCCAATCGCCGAGCACGACCTTCTTGGCCAGGCCCCGCCAGACCCGAAATGCCCCCTCTTCGATCTGCGCCCGGGTGAAGCGGGGCCCCCTGCGAAGCTGAGGCAGGAGGTCCTTGGCGCGGACGATCGGACCGGCGACCAGCTGCGGAAAAAACACCACGAACAGGGCGAAGCGCCAGAACGAGGGCTCTGCGTCCAGGCGCCGCTTCTCGATGTCGAGGGTGTAGCTGAGGCTCTGGAAGGTATAGAAGCTGATCCCCAGCGGCAGGACCACATCGAGGTGGAGGACCGCGACCTCCACCCCAAACAGGCCCGCGACGTCGCCAAAGGCCGAGATCAAGAAGTTGACGTACTTGAAGTAGGCGAGCAGGCCGAGGTTGCCGACCAGGCTCAGGGCCAGCCAGCTCTTGCGGATGCGCTTGGCCCGGGCCACGACCGCCTCGTCCTCGGAGTCGAGGTCGGCGTCGAGCTTGAAGATCGATCGCCCGCACACGAAGTCGAGGACGGTCGAGAACAAGAGCAGGCCGGCGAAGTAGGCCGGGGCCGGCGGCGGGTCCATCTTGGGACCCGCCATGTAAAAGAAGTAGCTGGCGACCAACAGCCACAGCACCCGACCCATGGGCTTCTCGGACAGCAGCCAAAACCCGACCAGGGCCGGGATGGCGAACAGCAGAAAGTCGAAGGTCGGGAACAGCATGTTCGGGTCGCCCGATACACAGCAGGGCCAGCCCGCTCGCCGAATCGGGGGACCCTAAAGGTGTGATTCCCGCGGGTCAACCCGCGTGTGTACGACGCTGCACGTAGGCCGTGATCACGGCCTCGTAGATCCAGCCCCCGAGCAAGACGCGCCCCCGGTGGTTGAGGTGCTTGAGATCGCCGGCCGCCAGCGGGGGGCTGCGGCGCTTCCAATCTTTGAGGCTCCCGGCGCCGCCCATGGCCGCGTAGGTGTCGAAGAAAGCGCACCCTGCATTCGCGGCGACCTCGCGCTGGCCAGCGACGATCGTCTCGACGTGCTCGGAGGTGATCTCGAAATTCAGCGACTTGCCCCGATCGGTGATCGAGGTGATCAGGCAGGAGGCCTCGGGTTTGCCCTTGCGCATGTGGGCGACGACCTCGCTGTACTCCCGGACGTACTCGGCCTGGGTCAGCTTGCCGTTGGCGACCCGGCGCAGGTCGTTGCCGCCGTAGGTGAACACGATCAGGTCCGGGTCCCGATGACCGATCTGGGCGGCGAGGTGGTCCGCATCCCACTCGAGCACCCGCTTGGTGAACACGCCGAGCTTGCTGAACTGATCCCAGACCAGCCCTGGGCCCTCGGTCTCGAGCATGATCCCGTAGAGGCGCGAGTTGCCGTGGCCGACCGTGCGGACCGCGACCTTGTGTGGCCCCTGCTCGACCTCCATCCGATGCCAGCGATCTTCGAGCTGCTCGGCGGCCGTGTCGATGACCACCGGATCCCCACGATCGATGCGCATCTCGACCCGACCGCCGCCGGGGCGCGCGAGGTACCACAGCTCGAACACCGCGACCTCGTCGCCGAGCTCGTGTTTGCGGGTCGAGATCGTGGTCTGGGCGCCGCGGGACGACCAAAAAGCCGTGCCGCCCAGGCCGTAGTGGCCGTCTTTGAGGCACTTGTAGGCGATGTAGCAGTGGTTCCACCCCGAGGCCTCGAGCTTGACCCAACGGTGGATGTAGTTGGGCATGTAGCGATCCATGAGCACGAGCCCAGCCCCGCCGTCGCCGAAGCGAGTCTGGAAGCGCTCCCGGAGCACGGAGGTCAGGTCGTCCGCACCGATCATGGAGGCGCCCATGTGGACGACCCGGACCAGGCGTTGCTCGCCCTCGTCGACGGCCTCGAGCGCGTCGAGGAAACTCGCCAGAGCCTCCGGATTCTCGATCGTTTGGTGGGGGGTGAGCACATCTTGCTCACGCGGTACGTAGACCGGCGCGGGCGGCTCGGGCTCGTCGGCCCCGGCTGACTCGATCGGATCGGACTCGCCGGGTCGCTCGGGTGTCTCGGAGGGACCGGCGGGCGCCTCGGTCGCGGGCTCGACCTGGGTGTTGGGGCTGGACTCGGTCGAGCAGCCCAGGCCCGCCAGCGACCCGAGGCTCAGGCTCAGGGCCAACGTTCGGAGCGTCTGAGAGTTGGAGGCCAGCGGGCGCGAGAACGGGCGGGGCGCGAAGCGGAGGGCACACACGACCGACCTGAGTTCGCAGACCCGGGATCACCTGTCAACCGAGTCAGGTCCTCGACCTCGACCCGCTATGCTCCGCGCGCATGCCCGCAGAGCTGACCCTCGCCGCTGCGCTCCGAGACGTGAGCGCCGAGCACCACCAGGCCCGGAGCGTCGCGGTCCGCAACTTGGCCCCGGCCCTGCTCGACGCCCTGAGCCTGCGCGCCCCCGTGTGGTGGACCCAGGTCGATCATCCTCAGCGGGACGAGGTCGTCGCTGCCCTCGAGCGGGTCTGTGATCACGCCTCGCCCCAAGACGCGGCCCTGGCCAGGGTCGGGCTCGCCGAGCTGTCCGCCCCCACGGCCCACGCCCGCGCCAGCGAGGCCCTCCAGTGGTCGCCCACGGTTCAGCCGACCTCGGGTCCCCCCCTGAGCGCTGAAGAGGTCGAACAGGCCGCCAGTTTCATGCGTGAATGTGGGGTCATCGCCCTCTCGCTGACAGCCTCGGCGGCCAAGCGCTGGCTGGCCTCTCCGGCGAGCTCCGGGGCGAGTCAGGGCGAACAGGCTCTGGCCCGTGAGACCTTGGAGCAGATCACCGATGCCCTGCGTGAGCTCCTCGAGCACCCCGAGGACGACGTTCGTTTTCAAGCCGGCCCGGCCCTCGTCGAAGTTGGGGATTCGACCCCGAAGCTCGAGGCGGAGCTCGTGGCCGCCCTCCACCGCGAGCTCCACCCCCAGGTTCGGGCCAACTTGATCTCCGCCCTGTCGATGTTCGATCCCCCTGGGTCCGTGGCCTGTGATGCCCTGGCCGAGGTCTTGGCGAACACAGAGGAAGGCGAGAACACAGCGGAGGGTTGGGAGGCCGCCATGGCGCTCGCCGGTGCCCGCCGTCCCGAGGGCTGGCGGCGGATCGTGGCTGGGCTCGAGCGCCACCGCAGCCGCGGCGAAGCCCTGGAGGCGCTGGCCGTGATCGGCCCTTACCTCGACGACGACGACCGCCGGACGGTCGCCGCGGCTATCCGCAAGCGCGGTCTGGGCCCGATGGCCCCCGTGTTCACGCGGGTCCGGGCCGCCTACGCCCTCGCCCGCATCGAGCCCGAGGCCGGAGACGGGCTGCTGCGAAAACTCGCCAGGCACCTCCGCCCGGCCGTCCGCGAGGCTGTAGCCGAAGCCCGAAACAACCTGGAGATACTCGCCGCGGCTGATGCGCCTGCTGCGGACGACCCCTACCGACACGCGGACGGTTGAGCCCAGCCGGCCCGACACCGGCCGTCGCTCGATCCGCGTGTTAGTGTCCCTTTAGGCCATGACCAGCAGCCCGCAGAGCCTCGCATCCGACCTCCTCGAGGGCTCTCGACGCCGCCTGCGGGCGGTGATCCGCCGCCGACCGCTGCTCCACCGGGTCGCCAAAGAGGCCCTCGTCGGCTTCAAATTGCTCCGCCAGCGGATGCGCAACAGCGGCCGGGAGCCGGTCCACGGTTGGGGCGAGGGTGTCCCCCGCCATCGCATCCCCTTCACCGGCGCCGACCTCGAGTCCCTGCGCACCGCCCTGCGCGAGCACGGACTGCGCAGCGCCGAGGGTCGACACACCCTCTACCTCCCCCCTCAACCCGGGCGCGAGGCCGTATTTGGTGAGGCTTTCCTGGCCGCCTACCCCCCCGAGGCCGGGTTCAAGATCCTCAAGAACTTCGAGCCCCCGAGCCGCGCCGGCTACCATTACGCCACCGACGTCGCGGCCGAGGCCGCCCTGCACGGGCCGATCAGCAACCAGGTGTTCGCCGCCGCCGGCCTCTACGCCTCCAAGCTCGGTCCCCGCCCCTTCGACCTCGTCCACCTCGCCGGGGCCAACGCAGATCTCACCGCCTTGGTCGGCGAGCACATCGAAGGCCGGACACCCACCGACGCCGAGTACCGGGCCTTCATCGCCGAGCTCGAGGCCCTCGAGGGCCGCAAGGTGTTCCGCTTCGCCCACCCCAGCCGCTTCGACTGCGGCGACTTCGCGGGTCCGGACTGCAACAACAACCTGATCACCGGCCCCGAGGGCGCCCGCTATGTCGACGCCCAATGTTTTCTGTTCGAGAACGAGGTCGTCGCCGATCTGCTCGAGCGCCGCCAGGACACGCTTCACTTCGGCGACGTGCTCAGCGTCGTCAACGCGGGCGAGCGCTTCCTCTATCAAGAGGTCCCCGGCCTCGACGGTCCCGCCCGACGGGGCACCGGCGAGCGCTGGCGCGCTATCGAAGATCTCCTGTCCCGGCACCAACTTTCCCTGCGCGGGCGCGTGGTCTTCGACGTCTGCTGCAACTCGGGGATGATGATGTACGGCGCCCTGGTCCGGGGCGCGCACTGGGCCGTGGGTTGGGACCTGCCCGAGGTCGCCGACTCGGCCGACCGGCTCTTGCCCCTGCTCGGCAGCGGGCGCACCACCTTGATCGGCGAGCAGCTCGAAGCCGACACCGACTTCCGGGCGGCCCTGCCTTCGTGGTTGGCCGAGCGCGCCGAGGCTGAGCCCGGCATCGCCCTGTTCCTCGCCGCCTGGCACCACATCGGTTTCCCGGCTGGGATCGGCGACCTGCCCTGGGCCTGGCTCATCTACGAGGGCAAGGAGAACGAGACCGAGGCGACCACGGCCGAGAATGTGGAGACCATGGGCGAGCGCTGGCGGGCCGAGGAGGTCGAGCGCTACGTCATCCGCGATGGGATCTGTGGACCCCGGCCCGTGGTCCTGCTCCGCCGTCGCGGGTGAAGGCGGCCGGTCAGGCGGCTGCGGGAGCTGTCTCGGGCCCGACCGCGGCGCCGCAGTCACAGCACTTGGGCGGCTCGCGAATGAACGAGATCGCCGGTCCGAAGCCGACCACATAGACCATCGTCAGGGGCAGCATGACCACGAAATCCGCGCCGATTATCGGCAGCAGCGGGATGAACGGCAGGCCGAACAGGAAGTAGCCCTTGGCCCAGCGGCGCAGCTTGGGGTCGTCGTACTCGACCGCGACGTCGAGCTCACAGCGAAGGCAATATCCTCGTTCCACAGACCAGGAAGCTAGCAAACACCCGGCGCTTGTGTGTCCTGACACACCAGCAAAACCTGCGTCGCATGGGCCTGCGCAGCGCAGCGGCGACCTCCTGGGAGGCCGATCTGCGCTCGCATCGCTGCGGTCGCTCCCACGCGTCGACCTCTATACTACCTAGGAACGGTGTCGAAAGTGGGGACGCTGTCAACACCTACACTGTGGCCAGGGGCACCGATGTTCAATTTCACCACAACCACCATCACCACCCGCCGCGGTCCTCGGCGGATCGTCGTGGTCTGTCCGACCGACCAGGTCCTCGTCGGCCGCGCCCGCCTCGAGCTCATCCGGGGTGGACACCAACACCCACAGACTCTCGCTCAGGTCGACGCGTCCATCGTCGAGTTCGTGCGCAGTCAGGGCGAGTCCATCGATGTGGTCATGATGCGTTGCGAACACGAGTCTGGATCGTGGGGCACCGACCCCAGCCTCGATCCGGCGGCCAGCCAGGCGCTGGTCGAGTTCCTCCTCGACTCCCAGTGCATGCTCTACCGGGAGCTCTTCGACCTCGGCGTCAAGCTCTTCATCCACGTCGAGACCCAGCCTCACGACGTGCAATTGTTCCGGGCAGAGATGACCTCGCGGGCGGAGAACGACCCCACGGGCAGGACCAAACGCCTGCGCCAGCGGGTCGCCTTTTTTAGCTTGGGCTACGCCCGAGCCCTCGAGCGGGTCGGCGACATCCTGCCTTCGATCGAGTCCCAGGTGGCCATGCGCGAGACCGAGAGCTGGAACTGAGTCGAGCCTGCGCCGCGCCGCAGTGTGCGAGACTGCCGAGCGATGGCGACGCTGCGCTGCGCTCCTTGGACGCTCCTCTCCCCTCCCCCACTGTCCCCTCTCCGGGGCTTTGTCCTGCCCTCGCTCGTGGCCCTGAGCCTGGCTCTCGGAGCCTGCGCAGACGACAGCCCAGAGACCTCGAGCGAGGACGAGATCGGGGACGCGACGACCAGCCTCGGCACGGATACGGCCAGCGCGACCTCGAGCGCCACCGAGACCGCCGACTCGGACACGGGCGGCGACCCCTACCGCGGGACGCCGCCGCAGAGTTGGTGCCCCGGGGGGCCCTCGGGTCTATGTGACGAGGTCGAGGGGGCGCCCCTGCGGGCGGGAGTCGCCGTCCTGGACCTGACCCCCTCCTGCTTCGAGACCTGGACCGACGTCGCCCAAAATGGCGAGTTCGACGAGGGCGAAGACGACTTCATCGATTGCGGCTGCGACCGGATGTGCCCCGCCGACGCCAACTACCCGGGACCCGACGAGGGCGAGGGGGACGGCGTCTTTCAAGCGATCTACATGGCCGGTTTCCAGAACAACCGACCGGCGACGGGGATCCGCGGCGCCGACTCGGGCCTGGTCGGTGAGGGCGACGGGATCAGCTGCCGCGCGCTCGTGCTCGAGCAGGGCGACACCCGCCTGGCGATCGTCACCATCGACACCATCGGCTACTTCTACGACGAGGTTCTGGCCATCCGCGAGCTCATCGCCGACAGCGATATCGACTGGCTCGTGGTCCACGCCGTGCACAACCACGAAGGCCCGGACACCATGGGCCTGTGGGGTGAGGTGTTCCTCGAGCCGGGCTTCGACCCGGACTACCGGGCCCAGATCCGGACCACCATCGCGGCCGCCGTCGCCCAGGCCGCCGACGCGCTCGAGGATGTGGGAGCGATCACCGTCGGTCGGGGCGACGCGTCCACCGCCCACCAGGGCCAGCCCGACAAGGGCATCCGCAACGTCAGCAACGACACCCGCGATCCCTTTGTGGTCGACGAGGCCGTCGACGTGCTCCACCTCGCAAATCTCGAGGGCCAGAGCATCGCCACACTCATCAACTACGCCAGCCACCCCGAGTCCCTCGCCAGCGAGAACACCCTGCTGACCGCCGACTACATCCACGCCCTGCGGCGCACGGTGGAGCAGGGATCGACCTGGACCCAGGCCCCGGGCAAGCCCGGCGTCGGCGGCCGGGCTCTGTTCATCAGCGGGGCCCTCGGCGGCATGATGACGCCGCTGCGGATCACCACCACCAGCCCCGACGGCGACGACTGGGAGACCGGCCAATTCGAGAAGGCCGACACCATCGGCCAGCTCATCGGCGAACTCGCCCTCGAGGCCCTCGCCCAGGGCGAGCCCATTTCTGCACCTCAGCTCGAGTTCGCCGTCCAGACCTTCGAGGCCGAGGTGATCAACGACGCCTTCAAGCTGCTCTTCAACGAGGGGATCTTCGATCGTGAGGTCGTCGAGCGCGACGGCACCCAGTTTGTGCGTAGCGAAATGGGAATCATCGAGCTCGGGCCCCTGCGCATGATCACCATCCCGGGTGAGCTGCTCCCCGAGCTCGCTGTGGGCGGCTACGACGGCTCGCAGATGTTCACCTCCGAAGTGCCGTTGATCGACCCGGAGAACCCCAACCCGCCCGACCTCGACCAGGCCCCCGAGGGTCCCTATCTCAAGCAGCGCCTCAAAGCCGACTACACCTGGATCATCGGCCTGGGCAACGACGAGCTCGGCTACATCATCCCCGAGTTCAGCTTCGAGCTCGGCTTCCCGGCCTACCTCTCCGAGGCCGAGGGCGACCACTACGAGGAGACCAACTCCCTGGGTCCGCACATGGCCGGCATCGTCGCGGCCCAGACCCAGGCCCTGGTCGAGTTCATCGACTGGCTGTGAGCGGCCGCGATCGCAGCCGCTCACACCCGATTCCCGGTCAGCGGCTCAGGCTCAGGATCACCAGGGCAGGCGCTCACCGTTTTGGTGCCAGAAGCTCCCGGACGACTCCAGCGTGAGGGCGTCCAGGCGGGCCAGCAGACCGGCCGCCGAGTCCTCGGCATCGATCAGACCGTTGTTGCCGGTCATCTCCGTGCGCACCCAGCCCGGGTGCAGGAGCGCCACGGCGATGCCATCGGGCCGCAGGTCGATGGCCAGGGACTTGCCGGCCATATTCACCGCCGTCTTGGACATGCGGTAGCCGTAGCCCCCGCCCGAATCGTTGTCGCTCACCGAGCCCATGCGGCTGGTCACGATGCCGATCTTCGAGCCCTCTCCCAGGGCGGCGCGCAGGGCCACCACGGTGCGCAGCGGGCCCATGGCGTTGACCTCGAACTGGCGGCGCACAGAATCGAAATCGAGGTCGTCGAGGGAGGTCAGCTCGAGGATGCCCGCGTTGGCGATCAACAGATCGAGGGTCGCGCCCTCGAGGCGTCCAGCGAGGGCCTCCAGGGTCTCCGGGCGGGTCACGTCGACGCCCTCCTCCACACGCACGCCCAGGGCCTTCAACGCCGGCGAGGCTGTTCGACAAGCGGCGACGACCTCGTCGCCGCGGGCCTTCAGCTGACGCGCGAGTTCGAGTCCGATGCCGCGGTTTGCTCCGGTGATCAGGGCGAGTGCCATGGCCGGAGCATATCCACAGCGCCGCGCTTTGGGCCCCTCCAACTGGGGTGGTCCGACCGTATTGGGGATTCAGTCGCTCAGACGCCGCCGCCGAGTCGCCAGCGCCGTGAGACCTTCGCCGTGCCCATGTCGCGGGGCTCGGGCCAAGCGCTGCCTGGGAGCGCTCGGCGCACGCAGGTGATCACCGCCTTGGGTACCCCCTCACCGCTGACCTTCACCCCCGAGGTCCGGCGGTTCCAACGGATCTGAAAGCGCAGCTCGAGCTCGAGTGGCCCCTTGGTCCCGGCGGCCGCGGCCTTGGTCCAGCAGCTGTCGAGGGCCGTGTCGACTTTGGCCAACTTGGC
>CAYVJQ010000069.1:0-6914 GCA_964451725.1 uncultured Nannocystaceae bacterium
GTCCCGTCGCCGTGAGGGAAACCCGCCAGCTCCTTGAACAGCCCTAGAAGGACCGAGCTCTTCCCGCTCCCGTTGGGTCCCGTCAAGATCAGGTGCCGAAGTTCGGTCGGCGAATCGCTGATCTCGATGCTGAGATCCTGGACCGAAAACGCCTGGAGCACCTCGAGGCCGGTGAGGTAGCAGGGCGTGGGATCGGGCACACAGACAGCAAGCCCAACCGGAGATCGGGGGTCAACGCGGAGCTGTCGCAGCGCGGGGGCCTGCTATGCTGAGCCCATGTCCGAGGGGCAGCGTCCATCGCTCGAGGTCCAGCTGGAGGAGTTGCTCGAGGCCAACCGGAGGTTCTACCGGGCCTTCGCTACGGCGGACTTCGTCGCCATGGACAGGATCTGCGCCGAGCACAGCGAGCTCATGTGTGTGCATCCAGGTTGGGCACCCCTGCGCGGGCACGACCGGGTAATGGCGGCCTGGCGCAGGATCCTGCGCCGACCCATGCCTGTGGTCGCGAAGAACGCGGTCGCCGAGCTCCTCGGTGAGGTCGGGATCGTGGTCTGCATCGAGGTCTTGCCAGAGGTCGAGATCGCCGCGACCAACGTGTTTGTGCGAGAGCAAGGGCGCTGGCGGCTCTTGCATCATCACGCGGGCCTGGTGGCCGGGGATGATGACGACGAAGACGAAGACGACGACGAGTTCGGCTCGGGCGAGCGCCTGTCGAACTGATTCGAGACCTACCCAGAGCGGCCAGACTGTTTAGATCGGGGGAGCGGGGAGCCTTCAATCGGCGAGTTCGATACGGACGAAGAGGTCCGATGAGACGACGACCGGGACCGGGCGGGTGTCTGGCTCACCGGAGGCTGGAATAGCCGAGGCCGGTGCGGGGGCAGAGATCAGGGCGCTCACACACAGCGCGCGCAGAGAGATGAGGACACTGGAGAGCAGAGCGAGTGACATCGGGAGACCGACTCTCCCTTGTCCGCTGGCCCCCGAGATCTGACGTGGGCAGGGCCTGGTCGACACCGCTCGGCCGGGGCGTCGACACAGGCACGGTCGCCTGTCACGACCTCAGCCCATGCGCTGTCGAAGATAGAGCGCTTCGATGGCCGAGACTTTGTCGGCTTCGCCCGCGTGTTTGTCGGAGCGAATCCCGACCAGCTTCGGGTCTCGGAGTTTGAGCTCGCCAGTGGTGTTGTCTTTGACGATGCCCTCAAAGCGGACGACGCCGACGATGTGGGGGCGAAGCTCGACGCCCGGGCGCACACCCGAGGCGCTCTGCCGCTCGACTCGGCGCCCGGTCATGAGCCCGTTGCGCATGATCTCGGCTTGGATCTGCCGGTCCCGGTGCTGGTCGACACCGGCGACATCGCCCACATCCACGAACCCGCCCTCTGCGGTCCGGGCTCCGATGGCGAAGCTCCCGAACATGCCGGCTCGCTTCTTTTGAGTGACCGAGAAAATCCCCTGGATCAGGACCAGGTCGAGGGTGATCTCGGGCTTGCGCTTGAGCCAGTTGGGGTCGCGGCGGGCGAGGGCGTAGGTGCCCTGGAGATCCTTGGTGATGATGCCCTCGTAGCCCTGGTTGCGGAAGTACTGGTAGAGGCGATTGACGTCGTTCTTGTCGGCGGCGAGCTGGCCCTCGGCGATAGCGACCGGGATCGGGAGCGGGAAGCCGGCGCTCGGGCCCAAGAACTGTTGCAGGGCCTGGCGCCGCTGCTGGAGGGGCAGCTGAGTGAGGTCCTGGCCGTTGAGGTAGACGAGGTCGAAGGCCGCGTACTTGAGGTTCACGGGCCGCTGAGAGACCTCCCCAGACAAGCTCGCGTGGACCTCGTAGACGGTGGCGGGGCGCGGGCCGTCGAGGTCGAGGATCGTGCCGTGGAGTTCGCCGTCGACGATACAGTCGCGGCAGGGGAACATGGCGATGGTCTGCTTGAGGCCCCGGACCTGCTCGAGCCAGTCTTTGCGCCCGCGGGTGTAGGCGGCGCAGAGCACCGAGCCGTGGGCGTCGCTGGACTTGTGCAGCATCATGCGGATGCCGTCGTACTTACGCTCGACCCAGGCTGGGTAGACCTTGACCCCATCGGTCCCGCCGCTGGCCAGGGCCGGCTTGATGGCCACGAGGGGCTGGAGCCTGACCTCGCGCAGGCCCTCGAGGCCCTTGGTGGCCAAGGTGTGGGCGACGGCGAAGGGATCGGAGAGGGCGATGGCGTGCTGGACGGCCTCGGGCTCGGCGTCGTAGTAGCTGGCCAGGGCCCGGGCGATCACGGCGCCCTCGTACTCGAAGCCAAAGTCGGCCTTGCACAGGATCAGACGGGCCAAGAAATAGGCCTCGACCTTGCCCATGCGCGTGAGCAGGGAGCGCAGGAGCTCGAACTTCAAGGTCCTGCGCGCGTCGGGAAGGAACTCGAGGGTCAGGAGGACCTCGCCCGCGGTCAGGGCCGGATCGGACTTGAGCTCGCTGCGGGACTCACAAAACAAGACCCCGACGTCGCCGACCTGGGTCAGGCGATCGAGCATCTCGCGGCGGGTCTTGAGGGTCACCGAGAGCAGCAGGCGGATCAGGCTGTCGCGTTTGAAGGTGCTGGTTCGACCCACGAACACATCGCCGACCAGACAGCCGATTTTCTGCACGGCCGAGAGCCCGATCGACTTCTCGAGGAAGCCGTCGACCAGGGCGGCCCGGCCGGCCGTGTCTGGGGGCGGATCGGTGGCGAGCTGAAAGAGCTGGGCCGACTTCTCCGGGTGCATGCGCATCAGGGGTATGAACAGGCCCCGACACAGGGAGTAGAAGGGGATAGTGTCGAGTTCGCCGAGGCTCCGCCCCTCCTCAGCCCGGAGTGAGAGCTGCTGCACACAAAACTGGACGTGCTGAGGCAGACCCAGCACGTCCTCCAGATAGGCCGAACTCGGTCGGTGGCTGCCCAGGGCGCCGGTCAGCTGATCGAGGTTCTCGCCGGCTTGAAACCAGCGGCGGACGGTGGAGTCGTCGACGATATGCATGGCGCGGGGCCCGAGCCTAGCAGCTGGATGGAGCGCACGCTCTGGACTCCGAGGGGGTCGCTTTCCTGCCCCTGCGGGGGTCGAGTAGGATCCGCGCATGGCCGAGTCTGGACTGGTGGGTGGGGTCGCGCTCGGGGTGTTGATAGGGGCGCTCGGCATGTTTGGTGCCCAGCGCCTGTGGCTGGCGCCCGGCCCCTGCGGGGGGGCCTGCGGCGAGGGGACACGCTGTGAGGTCGACCGCTGTGTCGTGGAGGCAGCGGAAGCCGAAGCCGAGACTGATCCCGAGCTGGACGCCGACTCGGACAGGCCAGGCAAGAAGCGCCGACGCAGACGCCGAGCAGGCAGGGGCGGAGGTCACGACGGTGCCGATGTCGGCGACGAGGGCCAGGGGAGCGCGGGGCCGCCTCTCGACGACGACTCCCGCGTGCCCCGCTACGACCCCGACGCGACCCAGACCATCGCTATGTCCGACGGCTCTGGGCGACTGAGCGACCGGGACGTCGACCGGGAGCTCGCCAAACTCGACGGCCGCTTCGAGCGGTGCACCCTCGACGCCAACCAGCGGGTGGACAGCCTGGGCAAGGGTCGGGTGAGCATCAAGTTCGGGGTCGACGGCAAGGGCAAGGTCACGGGGGTCAATGTCGGTGCGCCCGCCAACCTCAAAGCCGCGGGCATCGTCCCCTGTGTCCGCAAAGCCGTGTATGGCCACAAGTTCCCGGCCTTCGACGGCCCGGTGATGCGGGTCAGCTCGAGCTTCAGCGTGGACTGATCGGGGCTCCGAAATTGCCCGCGGCGGCCGAGCTCGAGAGCCTGGCCGCCGCGTACGTGAGAGCTCCTGAACGAGCTGGATCGAGCCTGGTCAAACCAGCTCAGGCCTTCTCGAGCACTGGTTTGTCGTCGGGCTGGAGGTCCGAGACCTGGAGTACGCCCGTGCCGTCTTCTTGGACGATGCGGATCGGGTGCGGGAAGGTGGGCGCCGAGACACACTTGACCGCCCGGATCACGTCGATGCGCTCCCGGTACTTTCCGCCCCACTCGGCGGCGTGGTCCTTGGAGGTCAGGCCCATCTCCTCGATCAGGAACACGGCGTCGGCCGTGTGGACCATGGCCTCGCCGCCCACGGGCGCGCCCGTGTCCTTGATCTGGCCGACACATAGGCAGGTCACGCCCTGCTCGTGGTTGTAGGTCTTGAGGGTGCTGAGGTGGTCGGCGGTTTTGGCGCGACTCGGGTCCAGCATGTTGAGCGAGTCGATGACCACAAAGCCGATACCGGCCTTCTCGACGAGGTAGCGGTACTTGGAGATGAAGTCGTCCCAGGTCTGGCCGCGGTGGTACTGAGACTCGATCACCCAGACGTTCTCGAGCACCTTCGACTTGAATTCGTCGGCGTCGAGGCCCGTGGCCGCCATACCGATCTTGGCCATGCGCGAGCCGAGGTCGTCCCGGCCCGAGCCGGCCTTGTCGTGGAAGCCCTCCTCGGCGACCACAAAAGCGACCTTGACCCCGGTCGCGGCGATCCGGGCGAGGGCGCCCAGGGTGGTCCGGGTTTTGCCTTTGCCGGGCGGACCGACGAGCGCCATGGTGCAGCCCTTGGGCAGGCCACCCAGGGCGTGCTTGCCATCTTCGCTCAGGCACAGGTAGTCGAGCACCGTGCCCGTGGGCATGGGCTGTTGCTCGCGGATGAGGTCGTCGAAGGTCGCCGGACGGATGATGTCTGCGTCGAGGCCGGCATCCTCGTCGGTGGTGACCTCACCTTGAAAGGGAGCCGCGGAGGGGTCGAACTGGGGCGCCATGCCCATGCCACCAGCCATCTGCCCCATCATCTGCATCATCTGCATCATCATGGGGTTCATGCCGCCGGCCGCTTGGGGACCGGGCGTCGGGGGATTTTGGTTGTCGTTCGCCATGTCGATTCGTCGCTCCTGCTCTGATCTGGATCTCGGGAGGGGGGTCCGGGCGGCGTAGATTGGTCTCCGCCGGGCGCGGACGATACCACCCGCACCCGCACCGGTTCACATGGCCCGCCTCGAAAATACAGAGATCGCAGCGATGTTCGTGGAGATGGCTGATCTGCTGCAGATTCAAGGCGGCGATCGACATCGGGTGGCCGCTTTTCGGCGCTCCGCGAGGATCATCGAGGGCCTGTCTGCGCCGGTGCAGGAGCTGCTCGAGAGCGGCCGGCTCCCCGCAATCAAGGGGGTGGGGAAGGGCACCGTCGCGCGGGTCGAACAGATGCTCCGGCGTCGCGGCTGTGACGACCTCGACGGTCTGCGCCGGTCCACGCCCGCGGGTCTGCGGGAGCTGCTCGAGATCGAGGGGCTGGGCCCGGCCGCGGTTCGCACGATCCACAATTACCTCGGTGTGGCGACCCTCGGTCAGCTCGAGCACGCGGCAGAGTCAGGGGCCATCGAGTCGATCCCGCGGATGGGCCTCTCGCACGCTCACGAGATCCTGGCGGGTATCGAGGCCTATCGTCGGTCGGGGCGAGCTCGCCTTGATCACGGCGTAGCGGGTCGGGTGGCGGCCCAGAGCGAGGACCAGGTCGAGTTCAGGGCGCCGGGATCATCTGAGATTCCGCTCTAGCACAGCGTCGGCCTCGCTCCTCGTCAGACCCGTCACCCAGACGGGTCTGTCGAGGGGGGTCGGCGCTCGTGGTTGTTCGAGCCGATCATTTGATCGTCACGCCCATGTTCTTGCACTGCTTTTTGATCGCGCCGCGACGAATGGGGGTGACTGCGCGCAGCGCAGAGCTGGCCTTGCCCGCGCTGTGGAGCTTGCAGGCCGAGAGGGTCAGGAGCTCAGCCGTCTTGGACTTCTTCTTTTTGCGCTGGCTGGCGAGCGCGAGGTCGTAGGCCCCGCGGGCGTTGCCCTTGGAGTAGGCCTTTTTGGCGGCGTCGTAGAGCTGGGCGGCGGAGCGGGTGTCTTTGGGCTTGGGTTCGGGCTTGGGTTTGGGCGCCGGCTTGGGCTCGGCTTTGGGCTCGGGCTTGGGCTCGGCTTTGGGCTTGGACTTCGGCTTGGACTTCGGCTTTTGGGGCGTGAGGTCGGCGACCGGCTGTTCGTCGCCCAGGTCGAGAGCGTCCGTATCCGGAGCCTCGGATCCGGTTTCACCAGGGTCTCCGGCGGTACTGGGGTCGACGTCAGGATCGGCTCCGGTCTCTGTCGGCTGGGGGTCGTCTGCGACGGCGAGCTCAGGGCCCGGCTCGGCTGGATCCTGATTCTGATCCTGATCGCGGTCCTGGTCGTCCGTGCGTGCGGATCGGTCCTCGGGTTCGGGCGTACCGTTGCGCGAAGCGAGCAGGGCGACGGCGACGACGACACACAAGAGGGCGGCGATACCGGCGGCGATCCACAGGCCTCGGCGTCGCCGGGCGTCCTGAGCATCTCGAGCGTCCTGAGCCACTGCGGCCAGGTGAGCTGGGGTCTCGACCTGCACGGTGACCGCGGCCTCGTGCATGGACTCACCGACGATCTCGTCGGTCAGTCCGCTGATCAGCGAGGCTGTGTCCTGTGGGGAGGCGAGTTTCGGGACCCCGGGCTGCGCAGTCTCGGGAACTGCAGCCACAGCCTCGGCCGCGACCACAGCCTTTCCCGATCGGCCGAGGGCAGGCCCCTCTCGCCGCCGGTGAGGGATGAGGCGACCCGGCCGGGGGAGGCTCGAGCTGAACGCCCCCGAGACCGCGGCGCTCGAGCGTTGCTCGGAGTCGGTGCTCACCATCGTGCGGATCGGCGCGTCCTCGGCCTGCTCGGCGGGGATGGCCGCGGGAGTCGAGTGCCCGGGAGTCGAGTGCCCGGCGGGGGCGGGCTCGGGAGTCGAGTGCCCGGGAGTCGAGCGCCCGGCGGGGGCGGGCTCGGGAGTCGAGCGCCCGGCGGGCTCGGGAGTCGAGCGCCCGGCGGGCTCGGGAGTCGAGCGCCCGGCGGGC
>CAYVJQ010000069.1:7014-14192 GCA_964451725.1 uncultured Nannocystaceae bacterium
CGCCCGGCGGGCTCGGGAGTCGAGCGCCCGGCGGGCTCGGGAGTCGAGCGCCCGGGAGTCGAGCCCTCGGGGCCAGCCGGGGGAGTGGGATCCCTGTCCGCCTTTGTGGCGCCTGAGATGTTGGCGAGAAAGGCCGCCGGTGAGGGCATCGGGGTCGGGATCGCGGACTTGGATCCAGATGTCGACTTGGTGATGGGACCCAGAGGGAGGACCCGAGGGAGCGCACGGGTCGGGGCCTCCTCGGCGTCGTCGTCCTCGTCGTCGAACAGACCCGACTCGATCTGAATAGAGGCCTTGGGGCGCAGGGTCGATGGGCTCTGGAGCTTCGCGGCGGCCACGACTCCGCTGGGTGTCAGCGCGGAGAGGGGCGGGGGGGCGAGCGAGGGGGGCTCGCTCTGCCCTCGCACGCTGGGGGCGCTGGGAACAGTGGGCACGCTGGGGAGCTTGGCCAGCGTGGGCAGGGCCGGCCGGCCCGGGGGGGAGACTGGCCGGGAGCTCGGTAGGGAGCTCGGCGGGTCTGTTTTTGGAGCCGCTCGTTCGCTACCCGGTGGGGGGCCGCCGGGGTCTGCGAACAGATCGTCGAGCCCCTCGGCACCGACCAAAGCATCGATCGGAAGGCCATGAATGGTGTTCGGCGGGGGCCCTGGTGTGAAGGTCGGGACGCTCGGCAGCTCGCCATTGGCATCGCTGACGTCGCCCCGGGTCGCGCTGTCATCGTCGGTCGACACGAACGCGGAGATTGTAGCGTTTGTCGGCGGCCCGGGTCGGCTCGACCTCGGTCCGCGTCTTGTGCACAGTCGGCCCGTGCAGCTGCACCTCATCGACGGCACCTACGAGCTGTTTCGAAGCCACTTTGGCGCACCTCCCGCGATCGACGCGGACGGCCGGGCGATCGGGGCGACCCGGGGTCTGCTCCGATCCATGCTGGCGCTCCTGCGCGAACCGGGCACGACCCACATTGCGATCGCCTTCGACCAGGTCATCGAGTCGTTCCGCAACGCCCTGTTCGACGGCTACAAGACTGGGGAGGGGATGGACCCCGAGCTCTGGGCTCAGTTCCCCCTGGCCGAGCGGGTCGCGGAGGCGCTGGGCATGGTGGTCTGGCCGATGGTCGAGTTCGAGGCTGACGACGCCCTGGCGACGGCCGCCCATCGCTGGGCCGACGCCCCCGGGGTCGAGCGGGTGTTGTTGTGCTCACCCGACAAGGATCTGGGTCAGTGTGTACGCGGCGAGAAGGTCGTGCTCTTCGATCGCCGACGTCGCGAGATCTACGACGCCGCGGGCATCCGGGAGAAGTTTGGGGTCGAGCCGCGCTCGATCCCCGATCTGCTCGCGCTGGTCGGCGACAAGGCCGACGGCATCCCTGGGATCTCGCGTTGGGGGATGAAATCGACGGCTGCTGTGCTGAGCGTCTACGGTCACATCGAGGCGATCCCCGACGATCCGAGCGACTGGGCGCTGAAGGTTCGGGGAGCCAAGTCTCTGGCCACCAACTTGGCGGCCGCGCGAGCCGAAGCCAGGCTCTACCGAACCCTCGCTGTGTTGCGCACCGACGTTCCCCTGCCGCAGACCGATCTCGACGCGCTGCGCTGGCGCGGGGCCAGGCGGGACCTGCTCGAGCCCCTGTGCGCTGAACTCGGGGACCTCCGGGCCCTCGATCGTGTGCCCGCGTGGGCCGACTGACGAGAGGCGAGAAGGGGAAGGGCTCAGGAGAAGGGGCTCAGGGTAGAGAGAGCAGGACAGCGGGCGGGCGTGCTCAAAGCGCGCTTTGTTTGACAGCTCCAGCGCGCTCGCTAGTGTCGCCGGTGGACCGCCCGCCGTGAAACTCGACGAACTTCAGGATGTTGCCGAGCCCGCCTGCGACAGCGAGGACTGGACCGGGGGGACCCTGGAGATCCCCGACCACCGCCCAGATTCGGGGCTTCAGGGGGATCCGCGGTCGAAGCTTTGGATATGGATCGCGGGCGCCGGGAGCCTGCTGGCGGCCTCGACCTTCGCCGTGATCTCGAGCTGGGGGGGCGAGGAGGCGCCGCCTCTGCCGTCCCTGGTCGCCGCGCTGCACGCCAACCCGGCGCCCGTGCCCACGGCGCAGCTCCGTGTCGGCGATGCGAGGTCGGGGGAGCCGAGCAGCGCAGCGACCCTGGCCGCGGTGGCGCAGCCCGAGCTGTCCGCCTCGCCCCGGCGCGTGGTCGTGGCGCTCCCCCCGGTTCCAAAATCTCGCCGGAGCCCAGTGAAGGCGCCCACGGGGGACCCTGTCCCGAAGGCAGCTGTCCCGAAGGCAGCTGTCCCGAAGGCAAACACGGCGAACTCCGCGACGACACTCTCCTCTGCGGATGCGGATCCTGCCCCGCGTTCGGCATCGGCATCGGCCCCTGTCGTGTCTGTGCCCGCGGAACCCGTGCCCGCGGCTCCCTCGCAGGTCTGGGATGCTCCGCTGCCCCAGGCCGACGATGCACCCGCGGATACGGACGCCCTGCCCGACGTCTCCTTCGACGCTGCTGGCCTGGAGCTCAGGCCCGACACGACACCGGACACAGAGCGCCCCAGGTTCAAGCTGGAGATGGATCCGCTCGCGCCTGAGCTCGAGCCCTCGTGACTGGTCGAGAGTCGGGCGGCCGGCTATGTTTCGGCGGATGAGCGACGTGGACGCCAAGCCCTATCGGGACCTCGAAGAGGTCGAAGAGGTCGAAGAGCTGATGAGCGAGGAGGGGGGCGCCGTCGTCATCGATTTCTGGTCGCCCTCTTGTGGCCCGTGCATGGCGATGGCCAGCGACTTCGAACATGTCGCGGCGCAGTTCGACTCGGAGGAGGTCGCGTTCTGCAAGGTCAACACCCACTCTCACGGGTTCCTGGCCGCCCCCTTCAAGATCATGTCGGTGCCCACGATCTTGTTCGTGATCGACGGCGATGTGGTCGACGCGGTGGTCGGGCGGATGGACGCCAAGCGCCTCGGCGACCGGGCAGAATGGTTGGTCAAAAAGAGGAAGCGCCGCAGCAAGGGTCTGCTGGGCCGGCTCTTCGGTTGAGCGCAGGGCTCACTACCAACGAAAATCGATGATCGAGGTCATCTCGTCGACGGCGGCGAGCTGGAGGGAGACGTCCAAGCTACAGTGCTCGAACACGCCCTCGAGGACGCCGACGTGGATCGACTCCACGACCTCTGTGGGCTGACCGTACAAGTGGTAGCGATAGTGGCGGTCGCCCATGGACTCGGCCCGCAGGGATCCGAAGTTGTTGGCCATGCGCCACGCCTTTGGGCCGAGCGGGATGATGAGATCGGGGGAGCAGGCCAGGGCTCCGAACAACAGCGTTCCCGGCACGCCCTCGGAAAACTGGGAAAAATAGGTCCTGCCCATCATGCGCAGGCTGTGGGAGAGGCTGGCACCGTCCGAGATCACCTGGCCGACGACGGCGGCGATCCGGAAGAAGTCGATCCAGGGATAGTCGCGGAAGGGGACGAAGCGCTGGAGCGGCACGCCCGCCATGCGCAGGATCTCCTCGTCGTCGAACTGGTCTTGAGACAGGCGCAGGGTCTGATTGATGAACACGCCCTTGCACATGATCGTGTTCGGCACCATGCGAGCGACGCGCTCGAGGTCGAGTTCAAACTCCATTCGGGGCCTGCGAAACGTGGGGAGCTTCAACGACGCGGCCATCTCCGCGGGACCATGGCACCGTTTGTCCAGACGACAATGGGCCGCGTTCAGGAACGACCGGATTTTCCTCGGTCTGGCGCGAAGGAGGAGGCGGGACTCACACTCGAACTCGAAGCGGCGCGGTCGCGCTCGGTGCTCAGCCCGCGAACAGGGCCCTGAGACGCGCGACCTCGGCGGTGTCCTTGATGCGCAGGACCGGCTCGCTGTCGTACTGCTCGTAGTAGACCGTCGATTCTCGCGCGTCGTCGATCTCGAGCGCACGCCGGATCTTGCGGTGGAAGGGGACGAAGCCCCGGCCGAGCAGGCGCTCCACGGTCAGCGCGATGGTCCCGGTGAGCCCACAGATGTAGATGACCGTATTGCTCGGGTCGAGTGCACCCGGCTCGAGGCCCATGGCCGCCTCCGTGTCTTCGATGCGCTCGGGTTTGAAAAAATCCTCGACCCGGCCGGTATGCGCATCCCACTCCGGCGCGGCCTGGGGCCGGGAGATGGTCGGCAGGTAGTGCAGGCCGTGGTCGGTCGCCAGCTGGGTCAAGCGCGCCCGGTAGCCGATCTCGTTGGGGTAGCTGGCGCCGTGCAAGAGCGCGTACTGGTCGAGGCGCGCGTGGGGATCGGCGGCGAGATCGGCCTCGACGATCGACGTAAAGGGAGCGAGGCCGGTCCCGGCGGCCACGAACACCTTCAGCCGCGGATCCTGAAGGCCCACCGTGTCGTCGATGGTGAATTTGCCGACCGCGCGGGTCGTGACGTTGATCCGGTCGCCCGGCTTCATCTTCCACAGCAGGTGGGTCAGGGGGTTGTCGCTCTCGGGCCGGTTCACGTAGCGAATGTAGAAATCAAGGGTCCCGCGCTGCTGGGGCGCCGAGGCGATCGACATGGCTCGCCTGACGCTCCCGAGCTCGGGCTTCTCCTCGTTGTTCAGGCCCATGGTCAGGTACTGCCCAGGGACGAACCACCGACCCTCGGGGATGGGCGTGTCCGGGACGACCTTGAACACGGCGAGGTAGTCCGAGAGGTTCTCTCGAGACTGCAAAGTGGCGTTGTATTCGAGCGTGCGGCCCATCGCGTCGCAAATGGTACGCGCGTTCCTCGTCGTGTGGGACCCTAACAATTGAGAACGGCAGGCCTGCTCGGCCTGCCGTTCTCGAACCCTCGAGTGTTCGGGTGTCTGTTCAGCGGTAGTCGAGCTTCTCGATCTCGAACGCGAGGGTGCAGGTCTCGTACATGCCCTCGCCGACGGCGATCTCGAGATCCATGTTCCACACACCCTCCGCGTCGAGGAGCACATTCTCGATCGCGTAGGCACCGTCGCCGAGGTACTCGACCTCGGAGTGGAGCACGCTCTCAGTGCCGGGCCTCCAGGTCTCGAGCAGGAGATCGGCTCCCGGAACCCCGCGGCCCTCCGCGTTGGGAGCGCTGGGGTCGTGGAAGCCGATTCGTACCACCAGGTCGTTGCGGCCCACACCCATGCCACCGTCGGCACTGGAGAGAGTCACGCGAAACGCGCCAGTGTCGCTGTCGATCGCCATGCCGTCTTGGAACTCGATCACAT
Source organism: uncultured Nannocystaceae bacterium (assembly GCA_964451725.1). Classification (GTDB taxonomy): domain Bacteria; phylum Myxococcota_A; class Polyangia; order Nannocystales; family Nannocystaceae; genus Plesiocystis. Next base: position 12,223 of record CAYVJQ010000069.1, read on the forward strand.
CGCGGAAGGACTCGTCCTCCTGCTCGGTGCAGGCGGCGAGGGGGGTGGCGAGGGCGAGGGCGAAGAGCATGGCGGAGAGGCGGTTCATGACGATTTCCTGGCTCGGTGGGGTTCTGAGGGGGAAGGTGCGCGGGTGTAATCCCTTGGCGCACATGTATTGAACCCTAGTGAGTCCCCTCCGGTCAATCAGAAAATGCAGGTTTTTTGACTACATGTAGGACAGTGTCGGGTGGCCGAATAAACGGTGTTTGTGCGTTGCGGGCGCGGTAATGAACCATGAGAAATGCCCGCGGCCGAGGTCGGGCGCGGGCATTTTTTGGGAATTGACCCTCGGATCAGGCGACCTTGCTGCGCCTTCGCTTTCGGCGTCCGAGCAGCTGGAGGCCGAAGATCCCGAACACAGCCGCCAGTGTGCCTTTCGCAGCTCGGTCGGTCGGCGTGTCGACAGCGCAGCCCTTGCTGGTGCCCCCTGGACTGTCGTCGTGTGCGGGCGGCCCTCCGTCGGCGCTGTGTCCTGGGTCTCCCGAGTCCTGGCCACCCGAGCCCGAGTCCGAGCCGCCCTCACCCTCACCCGAGTCCGAGGCCCCGCCCTCGTCGACATGGAGGTCGCTGCCCGTGTCACCAAACTTCTGCTCGCGGGCCGCAGCCTTGTCGGCCTTGTACTTCAGGTAGCTCTCGGGGAGGTCCGGGAGAGTCTGGAGCATGCGCCCGCGGGCGTCGGCGAGCTGCTTCCACTGGCCCTGCTGGGGCACCTGGCCGCCACCAGCCGGCTTCTGGACACCCAAGATATAGAGCGCCCGCCGGTTGCGGAGTTCGTCCACGCTGTCGCCCGTGTCCACGGCCAGGCCGCGCTCGCCCATGCCGGAGTAGTAGATCTCGCACCAGGCCCCGTGCTCGTAGAAGTACTTGGCGATCGCCTTGGCCCGGGCTTCAGACAGCTTCTTGTTGTCCGCCGCGTTGCCGACCGTATCGGTGTAGCCGACGATGTAGAGCTGGGCCGAGAGGCTGCCGGCGACGGCCTTGTTGGCCTCGTCCAAGCGCGCGAGCTCGTGGACGAGCACGGAGAAGGCATCGGCGACCTTCCACTCCTCGTCGTCCTGGATGCCCGACCTGCCCGACTTGAAGTTGACCTCTGTGTGGGGGATGTCGACGGCCCAGGGCACGCGGGTATCCGTGTAGGAGAAGCCCGAGTCGTCGCCCCCGGTGACCTTGATCATGAACACCTCGTCGGAGGTGCTCCAGCTCATCTCGAAGCTGTCGCCCGCCTCGATCACCTTGTCGGTGATCAGCTCTTCGGCGACCAGATCACCGTCGGTGTTGAAGACCTGGAGCTCGAGGTTGGTGATCGTGAACGGGGTCTCGTAGCGGATCGTCTGTCTGTCGACGATCTCCTCGCGATCGCTGAGCAGCTTGAAGGGATCCCTGTCCCCACCCTCGATCGGTTTTTGGACCTCGAAGTTGCCCGAGGTGAAGGCGTCGTTGGCCTCGATGTCGATCGCGTAGCTGACGTGGCGCTCGCTCTGTTTCCAGGTGATCCGAGTCGGCTTGCCGGGCTTGATAGTGACGGTCTTCGAGGTGCGGCTGCCGTCGTCGCCCTTGATCGTCACCTTCACGCCCGAGAGCAGCTCGTCGGCGGTCAGCTCGACCCAGGCCCGGCCCTTGTCGTCGGTCTGGCCCGAGTACTGCCAGTTGAAGCCACCCAACATGGTGAACAGAGCGAGGAGGGGAGCGGCGAGAAATGAGAGGGCCATGGGGGGGGTCTCCGATGCTGGGGCACGCGCAACAGGCGCCCGGTAGGATCGACCGGGATTGTAGCGAACTCGCGTGCGCTCGTGGGGGCAGACGAGAGACCGCGGCGGTCGGGAATGTTCCTGACCGCGGCTGGGCGCTCAGCTCGGCGCCTATTCAGCCCGCATCAGCCCGCATCAGCCCGCATCAGCCCGCATCAGCCCGCATCAGCCCGCATCAGC
>CAYVJQ010000069.1:14292-18951 GCA_964451725.1 uncultured Nannocystaceae bacterium
TCAGCCCGCATCAGCCCGCATCAGCCCGCATCAGCCCGCATCAGCCCGCATCAGCCCGCATCATGGCGGGCCTCGACCACGGTCCGGATGCCGCCGCGGACGTAGAAGTCGCCCTCGACCACCATCCACCGTGGGGCCGTGACCGCGACCAGATCATCGAGGATCTGGTTGGTGACCGCTTCGTGGAAGGCGCCCTCATTGCGGAACGACCACAGGTAGAGCTTGAGGCTCTTGAGTTCGACACAACTGGCCGCGGGTGAATAGCGGATCCTGATCGTGGCGAAGTCGGGCTGTCCGGTCTTGGGGCACAGACAGGTAAACTCCGGGCACTCGAAGCGGATCTCGTAGGCCCGCTCCGGCCGGGGGTTGGGGAAGCTCTCCAACTCCCGCGAGGGCTGACTCGACACGGGGCGGGAATGCCTTGCGAGCTCCCCCGGGTCAAGTGTGAGCTTGCTGGCGTGGGCGAGGCCCGCAGTCGGTGGCTCGCGCCGGCGCAGCATGTTAGATACTTCGCCCTCGCGGCGGGTTTAGCTCAGTCGGTTAGAGCGCCTGGTTGTGGTCCAGGAGGTCGTGGGTTCGATTCCCATAATCCGCCCTTTTTAGACCGTTGAGGCTTCGGCCTCAGCGGTCTTTCAAATTGAAATTTGGATGCAAGATCGCGTCCTCCATACACACCCCAAGTCTCCGGGAACGCGATCGAGCGGGTCCCAGAGACCTGGGGTGGACAAGTACAAGTAGCGCTGCGAGCTCGGGGATGGCTGATCCGCCGACTCGAAAAAACGTCGTTCATCCCCCCGACAACGCCCGAGCGCCTGCGTCTTGTCTGGGTGAGCACCATGAACGACACGAACATGCACCCCACTCTCACGCTTCTCCTCGCTCTCGCGTTCGCCGCACCTCTGACGGCTTGCAGCGCCAAGTCGGAGGAGAGCTCGGGCAGCGCTGGCGCCAAAAACGGTCAGGCGGGCTCCGAGGCGCCCGCCAAGGACATCGCCGCGACCTTCGGTGACACACCCAGCATCCCCTCGATCTTCGAGGGCCTCGACATCGGTATGCAGGAGTCCGCGGCCGGGGGCTCCCTGCCTATCGCCATCGATGACTACGGAGACGACGTCTTCATTGCGCAGGCCGCCTTCACCCGCAGCGGGATCCTCACCGAGCTCGAAATCGATGTCAGCAAGGCCGTCGAGGCCAAGCTGCACGAGCGCTGGGGCGAGCCCATGAAAATCACGATCAACGGCGAAGACGCCGGCATCTGGCTCGATCCAGCGACCACGCTCCGGGTTCGCGCCACCTCCTCGATCTCCGATGGTCACGTCTCGTTGGCCTTCTCGCGCTACGAGCCCTACCGCGCGCTGATGGGCGAGGGCGCCAGCGTGCCCTTCCTGCCCGAGGATCCCCTCCACGGCAAGTCCGAGGACGCGGTCAAGGCCGCCCTCGGCGACGCCGTCGAGGGCAGCGGGACCGCCTTGGAGTTGCCTCTTCCGGCGACCGAGTTCGACTCGCCCTACGCCTCCCCGACGCTGAAGATCACCCTCGCGCGCGGCGAGGTCAGCCGGGTCACCTGGAGCATCCCCTACCTCTCGGACGAGTCCCGCGACGAGATCCTCGCCTTTGTGCGGACCAAGTGGGGGGAGCCCGCGAGCTCGGACCCGGCCGAGAACACCTACGACTTCGTGGTCGGACCCCGGGCGATCCGGGCCTTCGCCTACGATGATCGGCAGTGGAACTTCTACGTCACCGCGCCGGGGTGAGCTGGCTGGAATCGGCGCGGGCGTGGGCCCGGGCCGCGGGCTCGACCCACTCGGGTCCGAGCTTGTCGAGGCGGTCTGCGGCGGCGGCGTAGAGCCGCCCCGCATAGGGGGTGTCGCCGAGGGACCAGGCCAGGTCGGCCCGGCCGAGGAGCACCGCGAGCGCCCGGGGGTGCGCGTCGCCGAAGCCGGCGGACTGGCCGAGGTGGGCGCTGTCGAGGAGCGCGAGCGCTTCGGCCTCGGCGCCGCGGGCCCGGGCGACGCGGGCCTGCAGCACGTCGATGTACGCGGCGAGGCTGAGCGTGTCCGAGACCGGGCCCACCAAGAGCGCGGCCCGGTCGAGTGCGATGCCCGCGAGTGCGGGGTGGTCGAGGGCGAGCAGGCCCTCGCCGATCTCGATCAGCAGCGGAATGCGGCGGGGATCGGCCTGCTCCCAGTGGGGTTCGAGCAGCTCGAGGGCCTCGACCAGGGCGGTCTCCCCAGCCTCGGGGTCGCCCTCGCTAAAGCGCAGCAGGCCCAGGCGGGCCCGGGCCCGGGCCCCCTGAGGCATGGACATGGCATGGATCTCGGCGCCTTCGTAGAGCTCGCGAGCGAGCTCTACGTCCCCGCGAGCCCGGGCGATGTCGGCCCGGACGATCTTGGCGAGGCCGAGCTCGAGGTTGTGGCGCACCGGGGTCCCGGCGGCGGGGATCTTCTCGGCCTGGGTGGCGAAGCCCGCCGCGGCCTCCAGCCGACCTGCGGCGAGCTCGAGGCGCGCGCGGGTCCGGAGCGCGGCGGCGAGGGCGAGCCCCCGAGGGCCGCCGGCAGCGAGGGCGAGGGCCTGGGCCTCGATCACCACTGGCCGCGCTCGCTCGGGGCCGTCGAGGATCAGCGAGAGCTCGGCGCGATCGAGTTCGAGGGCCGCGCGTAGGGGGAGCTCGGGTCCGAGGCCCTCACCGAGCCCCTCACCGAGTATGGGGGCCGCCGCGGCGAGCCTCGTCCGGGCCTCGTCGAAGCGCCCCGTGGCGACCTCGACCCGGGCCCGGGCGAGGTCCAGGCGCGCCGAGAAGCGGGGATCCTCCAGTCGACTCGCCAGGCGTCCCGCCCGCTCGAGCCAGGCCATCGCGGCCTCGATCTGCAGGCGGCGCGGGCCCTCGAGCTCGACCAGGGCGACGAGGGCCTCGGCGCGGACCCACTCCTCGGCGCCGTCGTGGCAGGCCTCGATCGTCGCCAGCAGCCAGTCCGCCGCCTCGTCGTCGTGGCGTGTCTGGATCTCGACGCCAGCGCGGACCAGGCGGGCCCGGGCGAGGGTCGCGGGGTGCCCGAGGGCCTCGGCTGTCGAGACCGCCCGCGTGGCGGCCTTGCGCGCGTCCAGCCACTGTTCCGCCGCGAGCAGGGCGGCCGCGCGGTCGATCTCTTCGTCCGCCAGGGCCACCCGGGCCGCGGGTAGGTCGGGGGCCGGGGCCGGCGCGATGGCCAACCAGCGCGGGTCGGCGCAGCGCTCGGGCGGGGGCAGGGCCCGGGCGGCGGCCAGGAAGGCGCCGTTCAGGTGCAGCATGTCCTCGTCGAGGACCACCATCACCGTCGCATCGAAGCGCGCGAGGCCGGCGTCGAGGCAGCGGGCGCGCGCGCCCTCGAGTTCGGGATCGAGCTGGTTTGGGCTCGGGTTTGGGCTCGGGTTCCAGCTCTGGTTTTGGGCGTGGCAGGCCCGGTCGGCCTCCGCTGTCCACCGCTCGACCCAGCTCGCGTAGGCTTCGACGCCCTCCGTCGCCCAGCCGTCGGTGGTGGTGTTGGCTTCGAGGCGCGATGCCAGGGCTTCGCGCCGGGCCGCGCTCCAGCGCCCGCGCGCGTCGGCCAGTCCCTCGGCACACGCGGGAGGGCCGAGGGTCGACGCTCCTTCGGCGGGCGCTCGTCCGCCGGATTCCCCCCGGGATGAGTCGGCCATGGCCAGCGTCCCCAGGATGGCCAGGGTGCCGAGGCCCACCGAGGCGGCCAGGGGCAGGCGCCAGCGCTGCCGCTCTCGCTCGAGTTCGACCAAGAGGGCGTCGAGGGTGGGGTAGCGCCGCTCGGGCTCCCGGGCGAGGCCGCGGCGAAGCAGCCCGCGTAGCCAGCGGGGGGTGCCGCTCGGTGCCGGGCGAGGGGTGCCTTGGAGGACCGCCCTGTGCAGGCTAGCGAGGTCCCTCCCGTCGAAGGGGCGCGCGCCGAAGAGGGCCTCGTAGAGGACCACGCAAAACGCGAATTGGTCGCTCCGCGCGTCAGTCGGCAGGCCTCTCCACTGCTCGGGGGCCATGTAGGCTGGGGTCCCGACGATCGCCCCGCGCTCGGTCATCACGACCGTCGAGCGGCGCAGGTCCTCGGTCGGCGGCCCAGACCTCGAAACCGCCTCGAGGGCAGGGGCGCTGGTCTTCGCCAGAGTGGGGGCGGCCCGGGGCGAGGCCAGCGTAGCGAGGCCAAAGTCCGTCACGCGGGGTCGGCCATCGGAGTCGATGAGCACGTTGTCCGGCTTGAAGTCGCGGTGGACCAGGCCCTGGCGGTGGGCCGCCTCGAGGCCGCGGCCGGCCGCCGCGAGGGTCGAGAGGACCGTCGCCCGGGGGTGCGGGCCAGCGCGCAACCACGCCGCCAAGGTCCCCCCGAGGACCAGCTCCATGGCCACGAACACCTGCTCGCCCGTCTGCCCGACATCGAAGACGGAGACGACGTGAGGGTGGTCCAGCTGGGCCATCGCCCGGGCCTCGTCGAGCAGTCGGGCGCGGGTCCGGTCGGCGTCCTCGCTGTCCTCGGAGTAGAGCAGCTTGATCGCGACCTTGCGCTGGAGCTGGGGATCGTAGGCCTCGAACACCATGCCCATGCCGCCGGCGCCGAGGCGTCGCCCGAGGCGATAGCGACCGAAGTCGGTCTCGCCCTGCTGGGCCTGGAGCTGGGCCTGGAG
>CAYVJQ010000069.1:19051-20560 GCA_964451725.1 uncultured Nannocystaceae bacterium
GGCGATAGCGACCGAAGTCGGTCTCGCCCTGCTGGGCCTGGAGCTGGGCCTGGAGTTGGGCCTGGGCAGGGGCGGACGAGCGGGCCGAGTCCACCCCCCAGCTGGCCGATCCGAACATCCGCGCGAGTGCGGCGACCGTGGCCGCGCACGCTTGGCAGCCATCGAGGTGGGCCTCCAGCGCCCGGCGTTCCCCGGCGTCCAGGGAGCCCTGAAACAGGCGCTCCAGGGCCGTCGGGTCGGGGCAGGGAGACGCCGGGGGAGACATCGAGGCCAGACTAACCGGGTCGACTCGGCTTGTCAGACTGCCCCGTTCGGTCGCCGCGCGCAGGTGTGATAGGACCGGAACATGGCCGTCGGGCCCCGCGAAGCGTTCCTGTTCGGGCTCGGTGATGGCGCACGTGAGGCATGGACAGCGCGCGCCGACCTCGGGGCGCTGATCGAGCAGGCGACGGCCGAGGTCCAGCGCGAGTGGCCAGACTCGGACATCGATCGCCCTCGCCTCGCCGTGGCGCTCGCGCGGGCGGTCGACGACGAGCCTGGCCTGGCCCTCGTCCCCGCGCCCTTCGACGGGCTCTCCCTCCTCGACCTCTACCTGGCCGCGAGCTGTGCCGCGGGGGACCGGGCTGCCCTGCGCCGCTTCGAGCTCGAGTTTGGATCGGATCTCGATCGCGCCGTCGCGCGCAGCCCCAAGCTGGGCCTGAACGCCTCCGAGTTTCGCCAGCACGTGGCGGTTCGTCTGTTCGTCAGCCCCGACCCCGACCGGCCTCCCAAGATTCTCAGCTACCGCGGCCGGGGCAGCCTCAAGGCCTGGGTCCGGGTCACGGCCTCGCGGTTGATCGTCGACACCTGGCGCCGGCGTGGGTCGAGCGAGGGAGAGGCCCGCCTGGGTCCCGATCTGCTCGAGCGGATCGTGGACGAGCGCGACCCGGAGCTCACCTACCTCCGCGAGACCTGCGGCCCGCTGCTCGAGCAAGCCATGACCCACGCCGTCGGCCAGCTCAGCGTCCGCCAGCGTAACCTCCTGCGCCAGCGTTACCTCCACGAGGTCCCCAGTGACGCCCTCTCGACGATCTACGGGGTCCACCGCAGCACCATCTTCGTCTGGCTCGAGCGCGCCCGGGCCACGCTGCTCGAGCAGGTCCGCCACAGCCTGGCCGAGGTCTTGCCCGACCATCGCCTCGAGAGCCTATTGGGCCTGTTGGGCAGTCAGATCGAGCTCAGCATGCGTCGCGTCCTCGACTCCAAGCTCGAGCCCGGGGAGTGAGGCCCCGAGTCGAGCCAGGATCGGACAAAAAAACTGAAAAAACGACATCTGCACCCGACAAGTGGGAGCGGCCGGCGTCTTGTAGGTGAACACCATGAACGACCTCACCACAGACCCCACCACAACGCTGCGCCGAGCCAGAATGAACATGACTCGACCCGACAACAACAAGATCCTGCGCAGCGCGCTCGTCGTGGGCATCTTGCTTGTCCCCCTCAGCGGATGTGCCCCCTCTCCCCAGGAAC
>CAYVJQ010000069.1:20660-35942 GCA_964451725.1 uncultured Nannocystaceae bacterium
GTCGTGGGCATCTTGCTTGTCCCCCTCAGCGGATGTGCCCCCTCTCCCCAGGAACTCTGCGACCACGCGACCGACCTCATGAAAAAGGAGGTCGACGAGGTCCCCGAGGGCTTCGTCGAAGAGTGCGTGGAAGATGAGACCCGGTGGAAGAGGATCAAAGGCATGCTCTGGAAGCAAAAGGCGCGATGCATGATGAAGGCCACCACCGTCGAGGGCCTCGACGACTGCTAGCAACCATCGGACTCCGCGTCGTTCAGCCGCAGGCCTGCGCGGTCTCGGGCTCTCGGGCTCGAGTTCCCGGGCCCGCCTCGCATGGCGCGGCGGCTGAACTACGCCGATTCCAGCCTAAAAAACAGGACCCGGCTCGACCCGGCTCAACCCTGCGGCGGAGGCAGGGCCTCCTGGCACACACCGATCTCGAGGATCGTATACAGGAGCACCAGCTCCTGCGGGGACAGCCCGACGTAGTCGAAGAACTCGGCGGTGTGGTAGCTGGTGAACTGGATCTTGCCGCAGCCGTACTGGCCGGTGACGGTCAGCGGATGGATATCGTTTTGGGGGATGCCGCCCCCACCCGGTCCCTCGAGCCAGGCCCGCAGACCGACGTTGACCGGGTTGCCCTCCCCGTCCTCCACGAGCAGCTCCGGGAGCGGGTATTGAATGCCGGACCAATTGTCGACGGTCTGGACCTGGGGCAGGTCGAAGAGGGTGGGGTGAGCCTCGTCGTTGAAGGGGTTGATGTCCTTGTGGACGTCGGGCATGCCCTCGAGCCAGGCGAGCATGCCGTCGTCGAGCACGTCGGCGAGCGAGTCGTAGGATCCGAGGTCCGTGTTTTGGCCGCCGTAGAAGGTCTGATACTCGGGGAACACCTTCCAGAAGAACTCGCCCGACCAATCGGCGGCGTACCAGCGGCCTCCGGCGGCGACCCACTCGCGGATGTTCTCGATGGCCTGGGGGGTCAGCGAGTTGCTGAAGGTGTCGCTGGAGCAGGGCACAAAGATGATGTGGTACTGGGCCATGAGCTCGGGGTCGTTGACCAGCGTGCCCATGGTGCCCTGTGAGATGAAGCCGTCGCTGGCCGGGTTGCGGCCGTTGTCGTAGAGGTCGAAGGACTCGGTGCCCGGGATGCTGCTCTCCTCGAAGCTGCTGATGCTCGTATCGGCGAGGCCGAACTTACCCAGGGCGTCTTCGATGCGGTCGTAGGTCCCGTCGGCGACGGCGATGCGCGGGATGTAGAGGCCCGCGTCCGGGTTCCACTCTCCGGGCAGCTCGACATCGCCGTCGTCGAGCTCGGTCTCGCCGGGGTCGATGTCCAGTTGCGTGATCCGCATGAACTGGCCCTTTTGAACCACCAGGTATTTGTTGTTGCCCGAGTCGGTGGGCAGGGTGAAGCTGCCGTCGATGTCGGTCTCGGTGTAGTCGAGGCCACACTCGAGCTCCACACACTCGGCACAGTAGACCCCGTCTTGGATGCCCTCGGGCTCGATGTTCGTGGTGTAGACCAGCGCGTTGACGACCGGGATGGTGCCGTTGGGCGCGAACACTGTGCCGGTCAGGGTCGCGTCGTTGTCCCCACCCCCACACCCGTCGCCGTTGTCGGGGGTCGAGAGGATGTCGAACTTCGGCCCGCCGCTGCCGCTGCCGCCAGTGGTCCCCGGTCCGCTCTCGGAACTCGAGCTCGAGTTCGAACCCGAACCCGAGCTCTCGGCGTCCTCGCTGGTTTCGACGTCGTCTGCGGACTCGGTCCGGCCCTCGGTGTATCCGGCCTCATCGGCCTCCGCTTTGCCGAGGTTGTCTTCGGCACATGCCCCGACCGTAAGGATGGTGACGGGTGCGAGGAACGAGAGGAGGCGAATCGGGGATTGAGCGATAGGCATGGGCGTGAAGCTCTCGCCGCGGGTCTATGGCTATCGGGCCCGCAGCGGGTCTGCAGTCACCGTAGCACGCTCTCTGGAGGGGGAGGTGGCTCGCCTATCGCGCCGCTTTGTCGGCTCCGCGGTCGCCGCGACGTCGCAAACCGAGGAGTCCAAGTCCGAGCAACAGGCTCGACCATGGCCCGCCGGCCGGGTTGGATCGGTGGCTGCAAGCACAGCCGTGGCCATCGTCGATGGCGCCGGTATTGCTGCCCGTGTCACCGAGTTCGTCGCCGACATCGCCACCGAAGTCTTCACCGACATCGTCCTCGTCGCCCCCGCTGTCATCGCTGTCATCGCTGTCATCGCCGGTCGTGTCCTCGGGTTCCTCGGGGATTTCGGCGTCTCCGATCCCGATTGCGACCGGGGCCGACTTCACGAGGTTGCCCGACCAGTCCTCCGCGACGGCGACCAGCGTGTACACACCGGCGTTGGTGAACTGGGCGCCGAAGAACCCGTAGGGCTCGACCTCGTCGGTCGCAACCTCGGATCCATTGATCTCCAGGTGGACGCTCTTGACCGCGGGACCCTCCGGATCTTTGACCGCGTCGACGTTGATGTCGATGGCGGCGTCGACCGGGAAACTCTCTCCCCACATCGGGGAGGTGATGTCGACGACGGGCGGGAGGTTGTTGTCGAAGCCGTTCCAGGGCGGGCCGCAGACGTCGCTGGCCGGGCTGACTGGTTGGCCGGCGCAGGAGTTGGCCCAGGCCCCCGTGCCTTGGTTGGCGGCCAGCGCGTTGAAACCACCGCAGTTCTCACCGGGAGCCCAGGTCCCGTCGCTGGTGCTGCAAGGGGTGAGGTCGAGGCCGCTCTCGGCTTCGAGCCAGGGGAGCGCACCGTTGATGATGGAGTGGGTGCCGGTGCCGCCGCATCCTCCGCTCACGGTCGAGGCGATGCCGAAGGCGCGCCAGCTCCCATCTGGAAACTGCACAAACGCCGGTCCGCCCGAGTCGCCCGAACACACGGAGGGCCCGCCGCCGCCGCCGAGCAGGGTGATGTTCGCGGTCTTGTTGACGATCGAGAGGGTGGTGAAGGCCCAGTTTTTCGAGCCCGCGCTGTCGTCGAGCGTGTCGCCGAAGCCGACGATGGCGACCTCTTGGCCCTGCTGCAGAATCGAGTTCTCACAGTCGCCCGTCACCGGAGGGGTGATCGGGATGTCGGTGACCGGTTCGCTGAGCCGACAAAAAGCCCAGTCGTGGCCTTGGTCGGAGGTCCCGCCATAGTCGGGATTGGTCATGCAAAACGCGACGCTCTGGGTCTTTCCACCGGAGAAGGCATCCTCTCCAAAGCGGATGGTCTTGTTGCCCGCGCCACAGTGGGCCGCATAGACGACCAGCTCCGGGTGGATCAGCGTGCCGGTGCACAGGCCTCCACCGACCACGGCGACGGCCGTCGGCCAGGCGCAGGACGCCACCGGTTCGCCATTGGAGATCAGGGTCTCTCGGGTCGGGGCCTCGAGCTCGGGCTCTCCGGCATGAGCAGATGCTGCCGGCAGTATCAATACCGCCATAAGTGTCAGGCCCTGAATGGCAGCCTTGGATCGAGTGGGCTCCAGAAGGGACATTCGGCGCGTCATCGGGGGGATACTTCCACTGCGTCGAGAAATCGGCAAGTGAGGGCTGGCGGCGCTGGAGAGAGTTTGAATCAGGGCGGAAATAGACGTAGGCCCGGGCGCGTTTCTGGGGCGCCATAAAGCGCATGTGACGCTCGCTCGTCGTCACTGCAGGTCCGTGCTCAACTGCGGCCGCCATGCGTGAAGTCGCCGATGCCCCCGCTCGATTGGTCGAAGGCGGACGAATGTGTTTTGGCACCTACGACCGCCCGATCGCCGACGTCAACCTGATCGACGCGCAGCCCTTTGGCCTGCCCCTCCCGCGTGGCATCCGGGCGCTGCGGCTCAAGGAGTGGCAGGCCTTTCAGTTTGGAAACGAGCGCTACTTCTTCAACGTCGCCCTCTTCAACGCCAAATCGCTGGCGCTGGTCCAGGTCAAACTCTACGACCGTCAGACCCGAACCAAGCAGATCTTCGAGCGCAAAGTTCCGCCGTGGACCCTGCGCGCGCCCACCGATCTCCTGGACTCGGAGATGCACTACAGGGGTCGGGGTGCCACGCTGCAGTTTCGCAATCAGCTCGCGCGTGGGCGCATCGAGATCGAGATCGAGCTTCCGCGCAGCGCGTCCATGCCCGCGATCTCGGGCTCGCTGACGGCCCTGGCGGAGGGCTGCGAACCCCAGGTCGTGTGTATCCCCTTCGCCGACAACCGCGGCATGTACTCGCACAAGGGCTGCCTGCAGCTCGAGGGCAACCTGGAGATCGACGGTCGTCCAGTGGCCTTCGAGCGTGCCGACAGCTTCTTGTTGATGGACGATCACAAGGGCTACTACCCCTACGTGATGCGCTGGGACTGGGTCACGGGTGGGGGGCGCGACGCTGAAGGGCGGCGCGTGGGCTTCAACTTCACCCGCAACGACTCGGTCGACCCGGAGGCCTACAACGAGAATTGTGTGTGGATCGACGGCCGCCTCCACCTGCTGCCGCCGGTTCGCTTCACCCGCCGCACCGAGCTCGAGCCCGAGGTCTGGGAGGTCCGCGACGTCGCCGGCCAAGGAGATGTGGAGGTCGACTTCGTGGTCGAACTCGACGGGCACGTGCGGGTCCAGGCGCTGGTGATCGAGAGCCGCTACCGGGGGCCCTTCGGGCATGTGCGCGGGAGCGTGCGGACCCGCGAGGGGGAGCGGGTGACACTCGACGGTATGTTCGGCATGGGCGAGGATTTTTACCTGCGCTGTTGAGCGCGCCGGGTCAGTCGAAGCTCGGTCGAACGACGATCCCACCGACGGCCTGGCTGGCCCACTTGGCTCGCATCGCGGCGTCGAAATCGGTCAGCGAGAACACTTGGGCAACGTGGGGATCGATGCGCCCGTCCTCGACCCAGCCCATGATCCGAGTCAGGCGGGGCCCGCGGATCGAGGGATCGCGGTGGGTGGCGATCGCGGTCGGGCAGCCGAGCACCTGGAGGCCCTTCATGAGGATCAGGTTGGTCGGGATGCGGTTGACGTTGGGGGCGCCGCGCTTGCCCTTGCCGCGGGCGACAAAGGGGGTGCTGGCCCAGCCGACGATCAGATAGCGGGCGCCGAAACAGGCCGCCCGCATGCTCTCCACCGAGATGTCTCCGCCGACCCCGTCGTAGATCACATCTGCGCCCCGTCCCTGGGTGAGCGCCTTGACCTGATCACGAAATCCATCGCCGGTCGTCAACACATGGTCGGCTCCCTGGGCCCGGACCTGCTCGAGCTTCTGGGCGGAGCGGCCGGTGGCGATCACGGTGGCGCCCACGATCTTGGCGAGGTGGACGGCGGCCAGACCCGTGGCCCCGGAGGCGCCGTTGATGAGTACGGTCTCCCCAGCCTGGAGGCGGCCACAGGTGATCAGGCAGTGGTAGGCCGTCTCGTAGTTGCCCAGCAGGTTGCAGCCTTGGTCGAAGCTCCAGCGCTCGGGCAGGGGGAAGACCGCGTCGGCGGGGATGACCGCGTAGGAGGCGAACCCCCCCCATTTTTGGTAGCGGCCCTTGGAGCGCGGCCCGACCCGGAGTCCGTCGGCGAGCACACGCTGGCCGAGCTCGAGGCTCGAGACCGCTGCGCCCTTGGCAACCACGACACCCGCGTACTCGTTGCCCGGACAGTAGGGGGGGGCGACCAAGTGCTGGTACTGACCGCTGGTCATGAGCAGGTCGACCCAGCCGACCCCGGCGCTGCGGATCTCGAGGATGATCTCGTCGGGGGCGAGCGCGGCGGGGTCTGGGGGCGCTTGGTCCTCGAGCCGGAGGTGGTGATCGAGGGCGTCGAGGGGGGTCTCCCCAAACTCGGAGACGAGGACGCGGCGGCCAGGTCGAAGGGCGGTCACGGGCGGAGGGTACCCGTTCCAGCGTCAGGCTCAGAGCTTCTTCAGGATGGCCAAGGGCGGCGAGAGCAGCTTGACCTGGTAGCTGTCGCCCGCCTCGATCGTGATCTTGCCGGCTGGCCGCCACTCGCCCGCGCCCTCGCGCAGGGAGACCTGATAGCTGCCTGGCTTGAGCTCCAGGGTCTTTTTGGTCCCCATCGTCACGACGGTCGAACCGAGCTTGACGCTGAGGTTCTTGTAGCTGGTCGTGACCAGGGTGACGCTGACTTTTGGTTTTGGTTTTGGTTTGGGCTTGGGCTTGGGCTTTTTGATGGCCGTTCGAGGCCCAGGATCCGGTTTGATCTCGGGTTCGGGCTCGGGCTCGATTTCAGGTTCGGACTCGATTTCAGGTTCGGGCTCGGGTTCGGGCTCGACTTCAGGCTCGGGTTCGACTTCAGGCTCAGGCTCGGGCTCGGGTTCGGGCTCGGGCTCGGGCTCGACTTCAGGGACAGCTTCGGTGGTGTTTGGATCGGCATCCGGGGCCTCGGAGACCCCGGCCTCTGGAGCGGCGCTGGCCCGGGTGTCGTCTGTGTCGGGCTCGAACCAGCCGAAGATCACGCCCATGGCAAACACACCGAAGGCCACGGCGACGCCGACCATGATCAAGGGCAAGAGCAGGCCCCTGAGCTTCGAGCGTTCGCCAGCGGCGGGCACGGCCGGGTAGGCGTGCGACAGGGGGCGCTCCGCATCGGTCTGGGGGACCGCTGCATTGCTGCCGGTGTGTGGCGCGTGGGCACCCGTGTCGTCGACGAAGGCGGTCTGGTTGGTCTGGTCGCCCAGACGCTGGAACTGGGCGCTGTCGAGCTGCGGCCCCCGGCTCGTCGCGTTGTCCGTGCCCCACCCCGACCCCGCGGATCCCCCGTAACCCTGGCCCTGCTCCCACTGTGGCCCCCAGATCGCCGATTGGTGCAGGACGACGGTGCCGTCCAACTTCGGAGCGGGGGCGGGGGCAGCGAGGCCCGTGCGCGGCGCGTCGGCACCCACGACCCAGCGAACGAGCTCCTCGAGCTCCATGCTGGCGTCGCGGTAGCCGGGCCAACGTCGGAGTCGGCCGAGGGCGACACGTGCGCTGCTCAGACGGTCGTCGACACGCGAGGCGAGCAGGCCCCAGCGCAGCTGGTCGAGCTCGATGGGGACAGAGCTCGGGTCGATGTTCAGGGGCGGGTAGGTGCCCTCGAGGATCATGCCGTAGAGCTCGCCCTCGTCCACGGCCGAGCCCCGAAACTTCTGCCCGTCCAGGAGCTCGTGCATGATCGCGCCGACGGCGAAGAGATCGATAGTCGGGGCTCGGGATTTCCCCCGTAGCTGCTCGGGGGGCATGTACCGGAGCTTGCCCTTGACGTACTGGCCGCTCGTGTCGTCACCCGCGATCCGGGCGACGCCGAAGTCCATGAGCTTGACCTCGCCGGACACGGATAGCATCACGTTTTGGGGCGAGATGTCCCGGTGCACGATGGTCGCATCGCTGCCGTCGTGGGTCAGCTCGTGGGCGTAGCGAAGTGCACGCAGGACCTCGCCGGTGATGAACGCGATGAGCTCGTCCGAGAGCCGCTGGCCGTGGCCACGCAGGCGTTCGGTGAGCTCCGCGAGGTCACAGCCGTCGACCCACTCCATGGCCATGTAGGGCACGCCTCGATCTTCACCGGCGTCGAACACCTGGACGATGTTGGAGTTGGTGAGGAGCATGGAGAGACGGGCCTCGTCCATGAACATCTCCCGGTACTCGGGCTTGTCGACGTGGTGAGCCGCGAGCAACTTGACGGCCACGCTCTTGGCCGCGCCGCTGGCCGATAGGCGTCGGCCCATCCAGACCTCGGCCATGCCACCCGCGCCGAGCTTCGAGAGCAGCTCGTATGGCCCAACACCCCTCACGCCGTGATTTCACGTCATAAGGGGGCTGGGTGTCAATCACTCTGAGAGGCTTCCGAGTGGTGTGCAAAATCGCGCGCGGTCGCGGTCGCTCGGGCGTGGTGCGCTCAGTTCACATTGGGCGAAGGACCACCTCGTTCGGTGCTCGACCTGCGGGAAGGTTGACTGGGCTCGGTGACCGGTCTACCCGAGGAGGGTACTGTGTTGTTCGAGGTTGCAGCGATCGGCGCGGGGGTCCTGGGCATGGTCTCGTTCCTGCTGGTGGCGTGGTCGCTGTGGCGGCGAGAGCGGGATCCTGCGCAGACGCCGGACGCCGGCGGGGCCGACCTCGGAGTGACCCCGGGTCCCGGAGTGACCGGCCCCGGAGTGAGCCCGGGTCACGCGGCCGCGACGACCCCAGCGCGGGAGGTCCCGATCGACCCGACGCTCGAGTTGCACATGGACATGGAGGCCACGGCCTTCATAGCGAGAGTGGGCGGGGAAGGCGGGGGACTCGGGGTCCATGGCGATTCCCGTCCCGGCACCTCGCCCGGTCCCGGCACCCGAGAGACTGCATTTCTGAGTATGGAGGCGGTCGTCGGCCGACCGACGACGCAGGCGCCCGCCCTCGAGACCTCGGTTCTGATGGCCCCGGTCGACACGGCCACGGTCGTCTTGCCACAGCTCGAGCGCAGGTCGGAGGTCGGCGCTGCACCTCGAGAGCCGGAGGCCCCGGACATGGGGTACGAGCCGCCGGAACCTCCGATGTTGGCGAGCGCGCCCGACTCCGGGGTGGTGGCGCGGCGCTCCCTCGTGCCGGGTCTGCGGGCCCAGGCTGGATCGTCTGCGCCTCCCTCCGCGGTGGTGGGCGGCGGGCTCATGGGCGGCAGGCCGATTTCGACACCGATTTCGACACCGATTTCGACACCGGCTTCGACATCGGGATTCTCCATGTTCCAGCGGGGAACAGACGAGGTCGATGACTCGGAGTTCACCGACCTCGAGGGGGAGTTCGGCGATGAGCCGAGCGAAGACCAGGACCTCGGGGGCCTGTCTGGGGATGGGGAGCTCGATGTTGGGGACGAGTTCGAGGAGGACGACGAGTTCGAGGAGGACGACGAGTTCGAGGAGGACGACGAGTTCGAGGAGGACGACGAGTTCGAGGGGGACGACGAGTCCGGGAGCTCGGGGGGGCGCAATCCCTTTCTCGCTCCAGAGACGGCCTTGGTGCATCAGGCCGAACTCCTCGATATCATCAAGAAGGCACGCGGAGATGCCTGAGTGACGATCCTCGA
The DNA here is from genome assembly GCA_964451725.1 of uncultured Nannocystaceae bacterium. GTDB lineage: Bacteria > Myxococcota_A > Polyangia > Nannocystales > Nannocystaceae > Plesiocystis. Next base: position 29,660 of record CAYVJQ010000069.1, read on the forward strand.
AGACGACCCCACACTCGCCGAGTTCCACGCGGCCTACGTCCACGACCTCAGCGACACCTTGGCGGCCATCGACCCGTGGTGGCGGGCGCTCGGGGAGAGGCTCGGGCGAGACACCCTACGCCTGCGCTGGCCCTGTGGTCGCGCCAGCCACCCGCGGGTGCAGGCGGTCTACCGGACACACTTCGCGAACTTCGAGCGCCTGCTCGCGGCCCGCCGCGGTGCGCCGGTCGCCCAGCGTCGGTTCAGCGACGACGCGGCCTGGGGAGAGGAGGCCGAGCCCGAGCCGGCCCTGCTCCTGTCTCCGGCCCCGCACCGACTGCTCGTGGATCTGCTCCAGGTCGAGGCTCCCGAGCTCTACCTGGTCATGATCGAGATGCTGCTCTCGCCCCGGGTCGAGCTCCCGGATCCGACCCCGACCCTCGACGGCCTGGCGGCCGTGGCCGCAAGGGTTCAATGGCGGGAAGACTGGCGCGTGGAGTCCCTGTGCATCGAGACCCGACACGGACTCGAGCGCGGCATCGAGCGCCTGTTGAAGGCCCCCGACGACCTGCGCCCGGAGCCCATGCCCAGCGTGACCCAGGCCGCTCGGCCCGAGCTGCTCGAGATGGCCCACGCCGCCTACCGCCGAGCCCTCGAGGGGGCGCTCATCGCCGCCGAGCGCTGGTGGTCGGCGCTCTTGTTCGCCGCCGAAGAGCGGGGCGCCGAGGCCGAGGAGGCCGAGGCCGACTGCTACATCCGCCACCCCTTCGGCCCGGTCTCCCATCCCCGGGTCACGGGGGTCATCCAGGCCTACTGGATCCTGTGTGATGCCTGCAACGGCTCGCTGCGCGCGGCCGAGCGGGTCGCACCCGAGCAGTTCTTGCTCGCCTGGCTCATGAACGGGCGCCACGAGAGCTGGGTGGAGGTGCTGACCGCCATGCCCTACTGGCCGATCGGGATGGACGCGCGGGGAAGTTGGCTGTGATGAGTGGACATCTTGCGATCCTCGACAACCGAACGCCCTTCGCGGCCCTGCACATGCCCATGCCCGACGGCGAGGGGGGCGAGCTGGTCTTGGTCGTGCTCAAGGCGAGCTTTGAATTTTCGGCGGCCGGGGTGCTCGGGCTGGCCGCAGAGCAGACTCCTGTGCGCATGGCCGACGAGACCCGAAGGCCCGACTGGCGACCCGAGGAGGCGCTCCCCGGGCCGTGGCGGGACCACGATCTCGCGCTCTTCAAGCCGGAGGTCGATGTGCTCGTCGACGGTCTGGCGCACGTCCCTTTTGGGGAGCAGGCGAGTGAGATCCCCGTGTCGCTGCGAGTGGGCGATGTGCTCTCCAAGACTGTCTTGGTCACCGGTGACCGACGCTGGGATCCGCGGGGCGGGCGGAACCACGGCGAGCAGCAAAGCTGGGAGCCGGGCCGTCCGGAGTCCTTCTCCACCCTCCCTCTGTGTTGGGAGCGGGCCTACGGAGGAACCCGCTCACGGGTGAACGAGGCCGGTGAGGTCGAGGTCGAGTTCGAGACCCGCAACCCGGTGGGGCTCGGCCACGGGCGCAGCCTGGGTGCGCCCGTGGTCGGTGATCCGGCCCGGCCCGAGCTGCCCAACCTCGAGTATCCCGAGCAGCGGCTGCGCTCGCCGGGTGCAGACGTGGCCCCCGCCGGCTTCGGTCCGGTGGGTCGAGGTTGGAGCCCTCGCCTCGAGCTCGCAGGGACCTTCGATCTCGACTGGAAAGATCGGCGTTGGCCGCTGCGGCCCCGCGACTACGACCCTCACCACGAGCAGTCGGCCCCGGCCGACCAACGGATCCAGCGCTACCGTGGGGGGGAGGAGGTCGAGCTGCGCAACATGAGCCCGGCAGGGATCTGGCTGTTTCGTCTGCCCCACTTCGACGTGCCCCTGCGCTGCTTCTACCCGGATCGCCGCGCTGCCCCGCTCTCGGTCGAGGCCATGGCGGTCGACACGATCGAGATCGAACCCGAGACCCGCCGGATCACGCTCACGGCTCGGGCGAGGATCCCGGTCGACACCCGCCGCTCTCCGCTGCGCGACATCGTGCTGGGTCACCCCACGCCCGGCTGGATCCGAGCTCGGCAGACCCGGCGCCGCTACCTGGACTTTCACGGGACGGGGGGCACGGATATGCGCCCCTGCTACTGGTCATGAGCTTAGCTTTAGAACTGTTGGGTACGGGCGCGGTGACGCCGGTGGGGTTGGACGCCGAGCAGAGCTGCGCGGCGATCCGCGCCAAGCTCAAGCGCTACACCGTGCTCGAGGAGCCGATCTTGGCGGATGAAGACCCGCGCATCGGCGCGCGGATCCGTGTCAGCCCGAGCTTGCGCCGGGGCGACGAACAGTGGCTGTTGAACCTCGGGGCGCGGGCGCTCGCGGCCTGCTGCGACCAGCCCAAGTTCAAGCCCGAGCGCACAGCCTTGTTTCTGTTGGTTCCAGAGGCACACCGGGGACATCCCCTGTCGGCCATGGACGACGCGTCGATTCTGAGTGCGCTGGCGGGTCGGGTGGAGCTCGGCTTTGCGCCCTCTTCGCGCGTGTTTCGGGGTGGGGCGGCGGCGCTCTTCGAGGCCCTCGCCGAGGCCCGAACCCTGATCCGTTCTCGGGCGGTGACCCGCTGTGTGATCGGGGGCGCCGACTCCCTGCTGCGCGCTGCGGACATCGACAGGCTCGACGCGGTTGGGCGACTGCATCGCTCGGAGGCTCCCCAGGGTCTGGTCCCGGGCGAGGCGGCAGCCTTCGTCCTCCTCGGCCCGAAGATGCGGGTCCGCCCCGATCCCAAGGTCGATCCCAACGCGGATCCCAATGCGGATCCCAAGCCCGGCCCGGCGAAGCGGCCCCGCCCGAAGCTGGCGATTCGCGGCGTGGGCTTGGGCCATGAACGGGAGACCGTGCTCGCGGGCGGGCGGTCCATGGGCGACGGCTTCGTCCGGGCCTTCAAGTCGGCGACCCGCGACGCCAACCTCCCCGAGCCCGACATCGACTTCGTGGCCAGCAATTTCAACGGCGAGGGTTACGATGCCCTCGAGAGCGCCCATGCCCACTCTCGCTGTTACCGGACCCGGCGTGAGCGCCTGCCCCAGCTGTGGCCGGCCGTGTCGACGGGAGACGCCGGGGTTGCGGGCGGGGTGCTCGCACTGATCGCCGCCGCCTTTGCCATCAGCCGTGGCTATGCCCCCGGAGGGGTCGACGGCGCCGGGGGCAAGGTCGCCGCGATCGAGGCGCGCTCGGAGGGTTCACTCCGAGGTGTGGCGATCCTGCGTTAGGAGCAGCCCCGGACCCATCGCTGGACGGTCAGGCCCTGTCCCCAGACTCTCGGCTTTGTTCATCGTTTCGCTCAGCGGACGACCGCCATGAGCTCGGCCCGGACCGGGTCCAGGCGGCTGACGAACAGGGGCAGGCTCCACACGCGGCCCTCGCTCGGCTCGAGCTGGCGAAGCAGGGGTGCGCCCTCGAGGGTCTGGGGTTCAGCCACGCGCGAGTCGGCGTGCAGGAGCAGGCGGAGGTCGTCGAGGTCGAGAGGGGCGAGCGCGAAGTTGGGCTGGGCCTGGATCCCGGCCCAGGCCTGGCGCATCTGGGCCTCGACCTCCGGAGGTTGGAGGTCGTAGCAGAGCCCGACGTCGTTGAACTTGATGCGACACCCGGCGATCAGGGGGTCGACATCCCCAGCGCTGAGCCCTTGGTGGATCTCACTGACGAACTCGAAGATGTCGGTCTGGGTGCGGCGTCCAGCCAGGATCCGCGGTGCGTCTTGCCAGTACCAGCGCCCCCAGGGGTGGGCCGCCTTGCCGCTGGCCTCGAGGACCAGGGGGAGGACCGGAGGGACGCCCTCGGGGATCGTGAGGGCGACCGACAAAAACGCGTTGTCGACCTCGGGGGCGACGCCGAGCTCACCGATGCACAGGGAGGCCTCGAACTTGGGGGCGTCCCCCAAGCTGGTGATCTCGGCGCGCAGCAAGTTGTCGCCGTCGACCATCCACTCGCTCATGGGCGCGACCGCTGACCAGGGCTGGCGCGCGTCGCCAGACAGGACAGGGGCACCGTTGAGGTGAAGTCGGGCGCCGCAGTCACGGGCCTCGACGCGGATATAAAACGCTTGTTTGGCCATGTCGGCGGGTCGCGGAGGGGAGAGGGGGGAGAGGAGGGGGCTGGCATCGTCAGCGGGCTCCTAGCCGGGTATGAGCCCGCTAGGCGCTGGCCTTGGGCTCGAAGAAGTTGTCGTTGTAGAGCTCGCTGCCCTCGATGAGGGTGTACTTGAGCGAGCCGGACACACCCCAGATCTTGGACTGGACGTCGCCCTTGACCTCGAGTCCGCTCCAGTCGAGCTTGATGTTGAGGGCGAAGGGATCGTCGTCGAAAATCTTGAACTCGGCGCCGGCGGTGATCGATGCGTTGGCCTCGCCCTTGACGTAGAGCCAGCGATCACCCAACTGACCAGTGAGGGAGATGACTCCCTCGATCTTGCCGCTGATGCCGACGGTGAGGCCTGCGGCCTTGTCCGGGTCGGCCTCGCTGCTGATCGAGAAGGGGACCTCCCCGGTGATCGTGCCCTCTGCGAGCAGGGTGACCTCGTACCAGTGACTCTCGAAGGCCTGGACCCCGAACTTCACGCCGATCGTCGCCTTGATGAGGGTCAAGGCGGCCTCGACCTTCCAGAACTTGTAGACCCGCTGGTCTTTCCACTCCTTCGCGCCCCACTGGATCGAGAGAGACCCCGAGAGAAACTCGATCTCACACACGGGTTTGAAGCCGACCGTGAGCCCGTCGATGCCGTCCATCACCGAGGTGATGGCGCTGCGGACTTTGAGTATGCGATCGATGATCGCGCCGACCTTGAGCTTGGCCGACAGGTCCTCCCCGTCGCGGGTAAAGGTGAAGCTCTTGAGGGCCTCCGTAGCCACGGCGGTGGGCACGTTGGCCCCCTGGTAGATGGTCTCGGCTTTCTTGTCCTCGAGGTTGAAGAGGGGGCCCTCCTTGTTCTCTTTGGCGATCCCGGGGGGGAGCTCGAAGGTGAGCTTGTGGATGGCGTTGGAGAACACCTCGACCTTGCGCGAGAGCTTGCGAAAGCCCGGGCTCTGGTCCGCCAGGACGCCGCAAGACGCAACTTCGAGTCGGTAGGTGCGGGTGCCCGCGGGCGGAAACCAAAAGAACTCGATGACCCCGGCGAGGCTCAGCCAGTTGATCTCCCGCATGTCCAAGAGCTTGCTCTGGACCGGGAGCTCGACCGCGAGCTCCCCCTCTTTTTTGACCGCCGCCGCCTCGGGGTCGCTGCAGTCGGTGAGCACGATCAGGGGGTGGGTCTTGCTGCATCCGTAGCCCGGCCCGCCGGCGATCACGACGTTGATCTTGTCGGCACCGAGGCTGGTGTAGCCGGCGGTGACCTGGATGCTGGTCGTGATCCCCGGCCCCTTTTTGAGGTTGTCCTGGTGCTGGCCGTCGTAGCTGAACTTCCAGTCTTTGCCCTTGCGCTTGCCGTCACCGTGACCGCACTTGACGGTGATGGTCTCGAAGTCGCAGGGCGGGACCTCTGTGGGCACGGAGTCGCCCGGGCCCGTGGCCTCGAGGACCTTGACCTCGGCCGCCTGGGCGGCGGCACCCGGGGCGGGCGCCGGCGTGGCCGGGTTGGCGTGGCCCGAGACCGCCGCCGCGTCGATGCTCGAGGGCGGGTGAGAGGCGCTGTTTTGGCCCATCATGTCGCCGTGGCGGGCGACCCCTCGGCCCTCCACCGATACGGTCATGGACCAGGCCATGAAGAAGCCCTTGCCCTTGATGACGCCGGTGACCACGCTGCCGCCCGCGGTCCCGCCCTCGTCGCCGATGCTGGTCGAGGTCTCGGAGTAGTCCTCGAGCGCGGTCGGTTCACCGTCGATGCGCACGGTCTTGCTGCCCTTGATGAGGTCGGCGGCGTAGCAGACGTTGGTGTAGGGGACGGGGACCCCGGGCGGGGTCAGGCAGACGTCGATCGGCGCGACGCTGAGGCCACCGCTTCCGCGGTGCCAAAATCCCATCTTCTCGGCGTAAACGGTCAGTGCCATGGTTGGGGAGCTCGGTTGCTGGTGAGGAGGGGGAGGCCGCTCTGGCAGTCGAGGGGCGTGTCGGAGCTGTCGATCGCGCGTTGGACCTGCGCGAGTTGGACGAGCTGGGCCTTGGCGCTGGCCCGGCGGGTGTCGATGACGTGGACGCCCGCGCTGCGCATGGCGAGCTCGATGGCGAGCGGATGTCGGACCCGGCTGGACAGGGTTCGCAGCCCCCACAGGAGCCGGTCGGCGTCCAGGGGCTCGCCGCCGAGGTA
>CAYVJQ010000069.1:36042-37376 GCA_964451725.1 uncultured Nannocystaceae bacterium
GGGGCGCGCTGCTTCCACCAGCGGCGCACGGCCTCCGGGTCGGGCAGGCGCAGCTTGAGGGTCTCGCTGGGGATGAGGTCGGCGTCGAGGTCGTCCTGGTCCAAGGGGGGGAGGCCCTCGTCCGGGTCGAGGCCGTAGGCCCCCTGGGCGCCTTCGTCGAGCCAAAAACTGCGCTCGCGGATGGGCAGCCCGGCGACCGTGCACACGAGCTCGGCGGCGAGCCGGGCGAGGCTGGGGTGGTCGAGGAGGGTGCAGGCGATGTCGACGGCCTCGACTCGACCGGTGAGCGCCCCGGCCCACAGGCGAGCGGGGGAGGGGGCCCGGGTCAGGGCCTCGAGGATCCGGCCGTGGGCCCGACTGTCGCCGAGCATGGCCACCCAGGTCAGGGCCCGATCATGGAGCGCGAGCATGTCCTTGGGCAGGTTGTCCGGGTTGCCCAGGGCGAGGCCACAGGCGGCTTGCCACGACCCGGGCAGGCCCCGGATCAGGGCGCTCTCGATGGCCACCGCCCGGAGCTCCAGATCGTCGGCGTCCATGCACGGGATCAGGCGCTTGAGGGCCGCAGACGAGCCCGTGCGTCGGGCGAGCAGGGCCGCGGCGCGCCGAACCTCGGGGTCCCCGTCGTCGAGCCAGGTCGCGAGTTTGCGCTTGGGATCGTAGTGGCGGGGCGCCAGAGCCTGGAGGCGCGCGGCCAAGCCGGGGCCCTGGAGGGCCTGGAGGTCGCGCGCCAGCATCCGTCCGATGCCCTTGCGATTGGCGATTTGAAAGGCCCGGGTGATGCCCCAGCGACCGGCCTCACCCGCGCTGTCGAGGCGCGCCATGACCCGCTCGCGCAGGTCGAGCTGCGGCCCGGAGAGGATCGAGAGCGCGGCTGCGGCCGTGCGGTAGCGGTCCTCGTCGGGCCTGTCGAGGACCGGCAACAGGAGGGCGTTCGAGACCGCCGGTCCGCCGACCACGAGGCCGCCGATGTGGGCCTCGAGGCGCTCCTCCGGGCCCTCGTAGATCTCCTGGAGGTCGTACTGGGGCGAGTCGAGGCTCCGATCCCAGGCCTCGAACAGGAACTCGGCCTCTTGGAGGTGGGTGCGTTGGACGTCCCAGAGTAGCGCGGTCACAGCGGTCCTTGGGGCTCGAGGGACGCGGGGATCAGTTGATCTCCACCGAGCCACCCTTGACTCGGTTGACACCCCGAGAGCGGGACTCGAGGTAGGTGCCACGGATGACGACGCGGCCGTTGCGACGCAGGGTGATGCTGGCTTTTCCACACCGCAGGACGACCTCGTCCCTGCCCTCGAGCTGGAGCCGCTGGGGGGTCGGTTGGCCATCGACCCCATCGA
>CAYVJQ010000070.1:0-18244 GCA_964451725.1 uncultured Nannocystaceae bacterium
GCTGAGCTGAGCTGAGCTGAGCTGAGCTGAGCTGAGCTGAGCTGAGCTGAGCTGCCGATCCGGCGTAGCGCCGAGGTCGCCGTTGGTGGGAAACTAGGCTTTGGATCACGGTGCCCCCCCCAGCGGCGGTCCCCAGGCGAGACGAATCGTGTTACCCCCGGCTCGCCTATGTGTGGGGTGTTTGGGATTTTTAACCACGATGAGGCCGCAAACCTCGCGTACCTCGGCCTTCACGCGCTTCAACATCGTGGACAAGAGTCCGCTGGGGTCGTGAGCAACGACCGGGGCACGCTGCACGCGGTCCGCCAGATGGGCCACGTTGCCGAAGTCTTTACGCAGCAGCGCCTGGCTCTGCTCCCGGGGCGCCTCGCCGTTGGACATGTTCGCTACACCACCTCGGGCGGCTCCCTGCCCAAGAATATCCAGCCCCTGACGGTCGAGTACCGCGGCGGATCGGTGGCCATCGCCCACAACGGCAACCTGGTCAACGCCGAGACCCTGCGGACCTCGCTGGAGAACGAGGGGTCGATCTTCTACACAAACTCGGACACGGAGGTCGTGCTCCAGCTGATGGCGCGCAGCCGGGGTCCCGACTGGGTCGACAACCTCTACTCTGCCCTGGAGCAGCTGCGCGGTGCCTACAGCATCGTCATGAGCTCCGGTGAGAAGCTCGTGGCCGCCCGCGACCCACACGGCTTCCGGCCGCTCATCCTCGGTCGGATCCGGGGCGAATATCCTCACTCGCGCTATGGCAAGACCGCTTGGGTCGTCGCCTCGGAGACCTGCGCCTTCGACCTCATCGACGCCGAGCGTGTCCGCGACATCGAGCCTGGAGAGATCCTCGTCATCGATGCCGACGGTCTCCACAGCAGCCGCCTAAAACCCCAGCCCCGGCGCTTTTGCGTGTTCGAACACGTCTACTTCGCGCGCCCGGACAGCATCTTGGACGATGTCGCCGTCTATGGGGCACGGGTGGCGATGGGGGAGGCTCTGGCCGCGGAACAACCCGTCGAGGCCGACGTCGTCGTCCCGGTGCCCGACTCGGGGGTGGTCGCGGCGCTCGGCTACGCGAAGGCGGCCGGGCTGCCCTTCGAGATGGGTCTGATCCGCAATCACTATGTGGGACGGACCTTCATCGAGCCCAAGGAGTCGATCCGTCACTTCGGTGTCAAGCTCAAGCTCAACGCCTTGCCCAGGCTCCTGGCTGGCAAACGGGTCGTCGTCGTCGATGATTCGATCGTCCGCGGAACGACCTCGCGCAAGATCGTCAAGATGCTCCGCAACGCGGGAGCGACGGAGGTCCACGTGCGGATCTCGTCTCCGCCGGTCTCGAGCCCCTGTTACTACGGCATCGACACCCCGACCCGGGCCGAGCTCATCGCCTCGAGCTACTCCGTGGAGGAGACCGCGCGCTTCATCGAGGCGGACAGCCTTGGGTACCTGTCGCCCGAGGGACTGCTCGATGCCGTTCGTGGCGGTGCTCGAGGCACATCTGAGGACGTCGTCGACGAGTTCTGCTCGGCCTGCTTCACGGGCGAGTATCCGGTCGCGCTCGACAGCTCGACCGGCCGCCGGCAACTGCGTCTGATCGAGGTTTGAGCGGGGGTTGATCGAGGTTTGGTCAGGGGTCTCAGTGGTCGGGCGTGAGGCGCCGCAATAGCAGCCGAGCCGGGTCGCGCGGAGCTCCCTGTGTTGCGCGGGTCGGGTGAAGCCGCTAGCTTTCGCGCTGATGAGCGAAGCAGACATCCCCGAGCACGCCAAGGTGGTCGACCTCGTCGCTCGACTCGGTGATCGCATTGGCGAACTCCGGAGGCATCTTTGACTACGCTGGCAAGACCGAGCGACTAGAGGAGTACGAGATCGCCACCGGTGATCCGACCTTCTGGGCCGACAACGACAACGCCAAGCGGGTGCTCCGCGAGCAGGCGACCATCAAGAAGGTGGTCAGCGACATCGACAAGGCCCAGACCCTGTTCGACGACGGCCGTGATCTCTACGAGATGGCCCGTGAAGAGGGGGACCCGGCGAGCATCCTCGAGGCGTGGGGCTCGCTCAGTTCGGCCGACGTGTTCATGGGCAAGCTGGAGTTCCAGCGCATGCTCAGCGGAACCCACGACGCCGAGAGCGCGCTCCTCTCCATCAACGCCGGTGCCGGCGGCGTCGACAGCCAGGACTGGGCCGAGATGCTGGTTCGTATGTACCGGCGCTGGGGCGAGCGCCACGATTTCAAGGTCAAGGTCCTCGACGTCAAAGAGGGGGAGCAGGCGGGTATCCGCGGCGCCGAACTGTCGATCGAGGGCGAGTACGCCTACGGCTGGCTGCGATCGGAGATCGGGGTCCACAGGCTCGTGCGAATCTCTCCTTTCGACTCCCAAGCTCGGCGTCAAACCGGGTTCGCCAGCATCATGGTGTTGCCGGACATGGGCGACGACGGTGACTTCGAGATCGAGGTCAACCCCGCGGACCTCCGGGTCGACAAGTACCGGGCGTCGGGGGCGGGTGGTCAGCACGTCAACAAGACCGAGTCCGCCGTGCGCCTGACTCACGCGCCCTCCGGGATCGTGGTCGCCTGTCAGCTCGAGCGCTCCCAGCACAAGAACCTGGCCACGGCCATGCGCATGCTCAAGGCCAAACTTTGGGACCGAGAGCAGCAGCGACGCAAGGTGGCCATCTCCGAACTCGAGGGCGACAAGAAGGCCAACGAGTGGGGCAGCCAGATTCGCTCCTACGTGATCCATCCCTACCGGCAGGTCAACGATCACCGCACGGAGCTCAAGCGCTCGAACGTCAGCGCGATCTTCGACGGTGACCTCGACCCCTTCATGGAGGCGTTCCTGCTGATGCAGGGCAACGCCTCGAAGCGCAAAGACTAGAACCTATGGCCGCCCCGTTGACCCACGCCCTCGAGTGGCGCATCGCCTGGCGCCACCTTCGTGTGGGAGAGACCCACCCGCGCTGGGTCGATGTACTCACCCTCATCGCCGTGGTCATGGTGCTCATGGGCCTGTTGTTCGTACTTTGGGCGGCGCACCTGGGCCCGGCACCCGCGCCTGGAGAGCAGCTGTTCTCCGCCGCTGTGGCGACCGCACAGCAGCGCCAATTTGGTGTGTTCGGCGGACTGAGTATCTCGCTGGGCGTGATGCTCGGGGTGGTCGCGCTCCTGACCCGCTACTTCAACTTGTTGGCCACCATCATCACCATGTCGGTGCTGCTGGGCTGCATGGCCTTGGTCGTGGTGCTCTCGCTCATGAGCGGGCTCGAGGTCGATCTACGCGACAAGATCCTCAACCAAAAGGCACATATCCGGGTCTCGGCGGCCAACGGAAACCGATTTACGGACTACGAGGAGCTCGCGGAGGTGATCGCCGCGCTCCCTGAAGTCGCGGGTGCGAGCCCCTACCTCGAGGCCGAGGTCATGGTTCGCAGCGGGATCAACCGGCAGGGAGCGGTGCTCTTGGGTGTCGAGCCCGAGCGACTCCTGACGGTCTCGAACCTCGCGGATATCATGCGCGAGGGCAGCTTCGACGCGCTCAGCAATCCGCGAGGCATCCCGGATCCGAATCCTTTTGGGCAGCTCGAGCCGGAGACCCCGTGGCGCCTGCGCCATCTCGACAAGGACAAGAGCAAGAACAGGCGCTCGGACTCGATCGAGGTCACACCGAAGTTCACGCCCCCACTGAAGTTCCAGCAGCCGAGCTCCGACGGCATGGACTCGAAGCTCGACGACCTCCAGGACAGCTTTGATTTTGGGCGTCCGGGTGACGGCGGGGAGCCCGAGGAAGCGACCCCGATCGAGGGGCAGCCCGAGGGCCTCAACCAAGGTCGACCTGCACCCTTGCCGACCTCGCCGATCGGAAAACTGTCTCCCCCCTTGCCTGAGCTCATCGGTGGCCCCGGGGGGCTCCCCGGTCCTTTCGGCCCAGCTGGGTTGCCGGGTTTCGACGACGACGACGGCGGCGGAGATGACGGCTGGGAGGATCCGATGGAGGTCCTCGGCATAGAGGAGGAGGGCGGAGACGATGGCTGGGAGACCGAGGGCGGGCAACCGGATCCGGAAGAGGGGGCCCCTGAACAAGGGGAGAGCTCGGAGTCGGAGGCGCTGATCGATCCCATCTTGCTCGGTCGGGAGTTGGCGAGTGAGCTCGCGGTCGGCGTCGGCGCGAGGGTTCAGCTGATCACCCCGGTCGGTCGGCTCACCCCGGCCGGTCGGGTTCCGGGAATCTTGGCCACCAAGGTCGGCGGCGTCTTCCACTCGGGCATGTACGAGTACGACCGTAAGAACGTCTATATGCCGCTCTCTGTCACCCAGGCGTTTCTGCGCACGGGAGACCGAATCACGGGCATCGAGGTCAAACTCCGAGATGTCGACGCGATCGACGAGGGCAAGAGGGCCGTGGAGGCGGTGTTGCGTGACCGCGGTCGTTCGGCGCCCTACCTGCAACGGACGGTCTCCGCCCTCGTGGAGGCCCTCGACGACGAGGCCCTCCGGGCGGAGTTCAGCGAGCGTTACTCGGTCAGTGAGGCCGAGTCCCAGCTGATCGTCGAGACCTGGAAAGAGCTCAACCAGAACCTGTTCTCGGCCATGTTCCTGGAGAAGATCGCCATGTTCGTGGCGCTCATGTTCGTGGTCCTGGTGGCGAGTTTCGGGATCTTGGCCTCGAACCTGATGAGCGTGCTCGAGAAGAGCAAGGAGATCGCCATCCTCAAGGCCATGGGCGCCCAAGACCAGCTCATTCAGCGCGTGTTTGTGGCCGAGGGGCTGGTGCTCGGCCTGCTCGGGGCCGTCGGCGGGATCAGCGTGGGCTTGGCCCTATGTTGGGCGCTGGATACCTTCGGGTTCCCCTTCAACGAGAACGTCTACTACATCGAGCGCCTGCCGGTGGTCGTCAACCCCTTCGAGGTCGCTATCGTCGGGGCTGCAGCTTTGGTGATCGTCTGGCTCTCGAGCCTCTACCCGGCCCGCGTCGCCTCACGCATGCGCCCGATCGATGGCCTGCGTCAGCAGGAAAAGTAGGTCAGGGCTCGTAAGTTCGGGCCTTCTCGTCCGTCGTCGTCGCAGATTGATCTACGCGTCGATGCCACACCATCGGCGCGTTGACACACCCCGGGGCCGGTTCTAGGGTCCCGTTTCTCGCCGCCGATGCCCCCGTCCAGTTCAGACGCGCCCGTGCTCGTGCAGGTCCGCGAGATGTACAAGAGCTTCCAGCACGGCTCGCGCAAACTCGAGGTCTTGCGCGGGGTGAACTTGACCCTGCGCGTGGGCGAGATGGTCACGATCATCGGTGCCTCCGGCGCGGGCAAGTCGACCTTGCTGCACAGCCTGGGGACCCTCGACCTTCCGACCTCTGGTGAGCTCCTGTTCTACCCGCGCGACGGTGGCTCCCCCACAGACATCACCCGCCTGTCGCCCCCGGACCTCGCGGATTTCCGCAATCGCACGATCGGCTTCGTGTTCCAGTTCCACCACCTCCTGCCCGAGTTCTCCGCGCTCGAGAACGTCATGATGCCGGCGCTCATCGCCCGTACCCCCACGCGCGAGGCTCGCGAGAACGCCGCTGCCATGCTCGATGCCGTAGGCATGAGCCACCGCCTCTCCCACCGTCCGGGCGAGCTCTCGGGAGGGGAACAACAGCGGGTTGCGATCGCTCGGGCCCTAGCCCAACAGCCTCAGCTGCTGCTCGCCGACGAGCCTACGGGGAACCTCGACACCAAGACCAGCGACGAGGTCCACGATCTGCTCTTTCGCCTCAACGAAGAGCACAACCTGACCATGCTCATCGTGACTCACAATATGGAGCTCGCCCAAAAGATGCCGCGGATCGTCCGCATGGCCGATGGGCGAATTACAGAGCACGGCGATACGAAGCCCCAGCGAGACACCGAGTAGTCCGTGATCCGCCCCTCGTCTACCGCCACGACCCGTCTCCGGGTCAGCCGAGGCCGCGCGATGGCGCGTGTGTTCGCGGCGCTCGTGTTTGCGCTCGCGGTCCTCCTCGGGCCGGGGCTGGCCCACGCCGGCGACCCCACCTTCGAGGTCAAGGGGTTGGGGACCGGGGAGGCTCTCGATTCTCAGCCTCGCTTGGTCCGGGGTGCGCTCGATCATCTGTTGGAGGCCGGCTCGGACCTTCCGGTGGCGGCTCTGCAGTTCGCCGAGGTCCCCACCGATGTCTGGAACCAACCGATCTCGGAGATTCGCTTTCGGGGTAACCGCCGGGTCGAGTCCGAGGCCATGTTGCTCGAGATCGACAGCAACATCGGTGAGTTGCTCGGACCCAAGACCCTCGCTCGCGATGTCAAAGCGCTGTGGGCCCTGAGCTACTTCGACGACATCTACGTCGAGGGCGAGCTGACACCCGCTGGGGTGGTCCTGACTTTTGTGGTCAAGGAGCGGCCGACGATCCGCAAGATCATCGTCGACGGCAACGCCAAGGTAAAACTCGACGACATCAACGAGGTCCTCGATATCGAGACCAACACGGTTCTGGACCTGGGGGCCGTCAAGGACAACGTCACCAAGGTCGAGGCGCTCTACACGGAGAGCGGCTTCTTCCTCGCCGAGATCGACTACGCCGTACGTCCGGTCGACGACGAACCCGGCAAGGTCGATGTGGTCTTTGTCGTCAATGAGGCCGAAGAGGTCATCGTTCGCAGCATCACCTTCGTGGGCAACGAGGCGATCTCCGACGACGCGCTGCGCAAGGTCATGATCACCCGCGTCGGTGGCTACCTGGCGGTGGTCACCAAGAAGGCCGGCGGGGTCTTCAACCGGGAGGCCTTCGTGGCCGACTACGCGAACCTGCGGGCCTACTACGCTGACGAGGGCCACTTCGACGCCGACTTCGAGGACGTCGGCCTGGCCCTGAGTCCCGATCGTCGCTTCGTCCACCTGACCGTGGGTGTCGAAGAGGGACCCGAGTACAAGATCGGCGCGATCTCGGCCCGCGAGATGACACGGGCAGGCGAGGACGCTCTGTTTCCGCCTGGGATCTTGTCCGAATCCATCGATCCGGTGGTCGCCAAGGGCGACGTGGCCTCAGCCGGCAAGCTCCAGCTCATCCAGCAGGACATCGAGCGCCGCTACAAAGACAAGGGCTACGCCTACGTCAACGTGGTCCCGAACTACCAGCAGGATCGGGAGAAGCTGCTGCTCTCCGTCGACTACCAGATCGACAAGGGGCCGCTGGTCTACATCGAGCGGGTCAACATCTTCGGCAACGACCGCACGGCCGACAAGGTCATCCGTCGCGAGATCGTGCTCCAAGAGGGGGACCTGTTCTCGGAGAGCGGTAAAGAAGCCACCCGGGTCCGGGTTTTGAGGCTGGGCTACTTCGAGGATGTCCAGGTCTCGACCTCGCGCGGGAGCGCGGACGACCGGATCGTCGTCAACGTCGAGGTCAGCGAGAAGCTCACCGGCACCTTCCAGATCGGTGCCGGCTTCTCGACGATCGAGAGCTTCGTCCTCCAGGCCCAGATCCAGTACGACAACTTTCTCGGCCGGGGCACGACCGCGACCTTGGTCGCCCAGATCTCGCGTCTGCGTCGCCTGTTCAACTTCAGCTACTCGACGCGCTACTTCCTCGACAGCAACTGGTGGTTCAGCGTCAACCTGTTCAACACGCAGAACGTGTTCCCGGACTTCACCCGCAAGAGCACGGGCTTCGCCCTGTCCTGGGGGTATCCGATCCCCAAGGTCCGAGGGTTGACCGCATTTGTCGGCTACAACCTCGAGTATGTGCAGGTCCAATTCGGGGCAGTGGGGGCGCTCGGCGGCATCTTTGCCCCCGGTGCACAGAGCGCTGTGCCGAACCAGGCGCTGATCAACAACTTGTTCGCGGATGGGCTGACTTCAGCGATAACTGCGCGGTTGACCTATGACACCCGGGACAACGTGCTCTTCCCGACCTCGGGCATGTACCACCAGCTGTCGGCGAAGTTCGCCAGTCGCTACTTCGGCTCGGACAACGAATACAACCGCTACACCCTCGACACCCGCTTCTATATTCCCGTCATCAAGACGGACCGCCCGTTTCGGGCTTGGGTGGTGTTCCGAACCAACCTTCAGGTCGGCTTCATCCACAGTCCGACCCGAAATGGCGTGCCGGTCTACGAGCGCTACTTTCCAGGCGGCATCTACGGAGACGGCTCCCTGCGCGGCTACAGGCTTCGCTCGCTCGGGCCACGGATCTTGGTCCAGAGCTCGCCCGACCCCTCATCGACGCTCGTGCCCTTTGTGGTCGGCGGCAACTTGCTCACCTCTTTGAACCTCGAGCTCGAGTTCATGGTCGTGCCGCCCGCCAACATCAAGGCGGTCCTGTTCGCCGACGTCGGCAACGCCTTCAACACCGAGCGGCAGTTTTGCTCCGAGCCCAACCCGGAGCAGCTGCCCAAGGCCGACCCCTGTGTGCCCTTTGGGTTCAACGACCTGCGCTACAGCGTCGGCTTCGGGTTCCGCTGGCAGTCGCCCATCGGCCCGCTGCGTTTCGAGTGGGGCTTCCCACTCGATCGTCTCTCGCAGACCGATCTTTTGCGGGCGGAGAACCCGGTGGTTTTCGAGTTCAACGTCGGAACCGGCTTCTAGAGCCCAGGTCCGTGGTCCCGGCGAAAGTGTCGGGGGGTCGAAGAGTTTGCTCTGGGCGGGGCATGAATCGAGTCTGAGCGCCCCGCGTCTCAAGAGCCGTCGGGTTGCCCCGACCCACGACCCCAGGTATGTCAGCCCCGATCATGCGCTCGAGAATCTGCTCCTTGCTCCTCGCCAGCGCGCTTGTCGCCGGTACCACCGCGGTGAGCCTCCTGCCGGCACCTGCCCAGGCCGCTGTCCCAGACACCAAGAAGATCGCTCTGGTCGATCTCCAGCGGGTGATGTTGGAGACGGCGCAGGGCAAAAAGGCCAAGAAGAACCTCGAGCAGGCGGTGGCCAAGAGCAGCGCCAAGCTCGAGCGCAAGGCCGCGGACCTCCAGAAAAAGTATGAGGACCTCCAGGCCAAGGCCGCGATGCTCTCCGAGAGTGAGCTCATCAAGCGCTCTGAGCGACTCCAGACCGATGAGGCGGAGATCCAGGAACTCTACGAGGCGACCCAGGCCGACCTCGTCAAGAAGGAGGGCCTGCTGATGGAGAAGATCTACAAGAACACCGCGGCCATCGTGAAGCAGATGGCCAAGGCCGAGGGGGTCCAGCTCGTGCTCGTGCGCTCGGAGCTGACGATTCTCTACACCAACCCCCAGCTCGACATCACCAACAAGGTGATCGTCGCCTACGACAAGAAATTCAAATGAGCCAAGCCCGCAAGCGTACCCTAGTCAGCCGCATCGGCGGCGCGCTCCTGCTTTCGACCCTCGCCGTTGGTGGCAGCGCGGTCCTCGACATGCCGGTGGCCCAAGCGGCGGTCCCCAACGTCGGTAAAGTGGCGGTCGTCGACATGCAGCGGATCCTCAATGAGACGGCCGCGGGCAAGAAGGCCCGCAAGTCGCTCGAGACCGCCTCGACGGCCAAACAAAAGAAGCTCGACAAGCGGCGCCAGAAGCTCGAGTCCGACCAAGAGAAGCTGGCGAAGCTCCAGGGCGAGAAGCTCATGCAGGCGCAGGAGAAGCTCCAGCGCGACTACTATGAGCTCCAGAGCATGTACATGACGCTCCAGCAGGAGCTGGCCGAGGAGGAGGGCCGGACCCTCGAGACCATGTACACGAACTGCCAGAAGCTGGCCAAGTCCCTGGCCAAGGACTTCAAGCTCGACCTCGTGCTGATCCGCGACCAGTCGACCGTGCTCTACGTCGCCGACGGGGTCGATCTGACCTCCGAGGTCATCAAGCGCTACAACAAGGCGTACAAGTAGCGCCAGGTCGGGCAGCCGAGTCGGGCAGCCGAGCCGCGCAGCCGAGTCGCGCAGTGGGGGCGGTGGGCACGGCGGTGGCTTTTGGCTATGCTCGCCGTCGGCACAGATGGCCCTCGACGTCGTTCAAATTCAAAAGATGCTCCCGCATCGCTACCCCTTCTTGTTCATCGACAAGGTGGTGGCCTGGGAGCCCGGGAAGACCCTGCACGCACAGAAGCTGGTCTCGGTCGCCGATCCGATCTTGCAGGGTCACTTCCCGGGCAATCCAATCTTGCCGGGGGTGGTCCAGGTCGAAGCCATGGCGCAGGCCGCCGTGTTGCTCGCCCAGCTCTCCGACGCCTTCGATCCAGAGACTCAGCTGTGCCTGTTCATGGCCATTCAGGAGGCCAAGTTTCGCGCTCCGGTGGTTCCTGGCGATGTTCTGGATATCCACGTGACCAGCGAGCGGCTCGGGCGGATCGGCAAGTTCTCAGCCCGGATCGAGTGTGAGGGCAAGGTTCGAAGCAGCGGGAAGTTCACCGCCATCATCCAGGACAAGCCCTCGGAACAGGCCGAGGAGCAGAGCTGATGCGCCTGGCTCCCCATGTCGCCGTCGTCGGACTCGTGGCGGTGCTCCAGGGTCTGGGGTGCGCGAGCCAGGCCAAGGCGCTCGTGCGTGACAGCGGCGAGCTCGGCAAGGCCGTCAAACATCGGGATGCGGACAAGACCCGCGCTCGGGTGTTGCCCGCGTCGCGTGCTCGGGTCGACTACGAGGAGTTGTTCGAGGCTGGGGACGCGAACTGGGGTGCCCGCATCGGTGAGCCGACGGGCGCCAGGCCCGAGGCTCTGATCTATCTGGGCGAGGACGAGATCGCCGAGGTCGTGTGGACCGATGAGGGTTGGCGTTTCACGGGCGATCCCACCCAGTACTTTGGTCAGTCGACGCCCCGGGAGGCGCTGCGGAGCTTGGTTCGGGCGAGCCGAGAGGGGCGTTGGGACGTCATGTTGGAGCTCGCACCGCGCCGCTATCGGATGGGGCTGTCTGAGGAGGACCTCGAGGCCGCGTGGACCGACGGTCCCCAGGCCCAAGCGCTGCAGGAGGCCAGAGACCGGCTCGCACAGCAGCTTTCGGGGGCCATCCGCGCGGATGCGCACCAGGCTATCCTCGACCTCGGGGACGGGGAGTTTGCTCGCCTGGAGCGCGAGAAGAGCCGCTGGGTGGTCGTCGACTTCTGAGCGGGGTCTGATGTGCGTGCCTTCGCTACGCTGTGGGTAGACGGAGCACCGGTTGCACATGTGGAGAGGGTGTTTAGGATCAGTGGGTCACCCATGGCTACTCACTCGACCAAACGACCCCCAACCGCGACATTGCTGTCGGAGGTCAAAGCTGCGGGGAATTTTCCTTTGCCCGCCAAGTGGGCGAGAATTCCTACGATGCGCTGGGAATGCAATCGGGCATACATACTTGGTTTGAGAGTTGCATCGACAGTCAGCGAGGTCACCAAAGACCGCTGCGAGGAGACCCTCCATATGGCACGCGCTCCGAGTCCCAAACACATACGCATCCCCCGTCCTGCCCAACAAGAAGAGCAGCGACCTGTGCTCCAGCTTCCGCTGGCGAGGCCGCAGTGGCGGGAGCCCAAGACCGACCAGGAGCCCGAGGTCAAGCGAGAGCGCGGCATCGCGGTGGTCGACTTCTACATCTAGAGGGAGCGCCAGTCGGTGCAGCAGCGATGGGGCGACTTTCGGGTCGCCCTTTTGTTTTGGTTCGATCCTACGGCCAAGCCGGCCAAGCCGGGCCGAGGTCGAGGGTTGGGCCAGCGCGACCTGCGAGCGGCTACCATCCACGGCTGTGGGTGCTCAGGAGTGTTCGAAGACCAGCCCAGTCTGGGAGCACAGGACCGGTGCCCTGACCCTGGAGGATTGCCTGGTGATGGCGGTGGTCAACCTCACCCCAGACTCGTTCTACGACGGGGGCCGCTGGGTGGGCGAGGCGGAGGTCCTCGACCAGTGTCGACGCTGGGTCGAGGGAGGGGCGGCGGTGCTCGACGTCGGTGGGGAGTCGACGCGACCTGGGGCAGACCCGGTGGACGTGGAGACGGAGCAGGCCAGGATCCTGCCGCTGATCCGGGCGCTCACGCTCGACCCGCTGCTGAGCTCGGTGCCGGTCAGCGTCGATACGCGGCACGCGGTGGTCGCCCAGGCGGCGCTCCGGGCAGGGGCGAGCATCGTCAATGACATCAGCGGTCTGGCGGATCCCGATATGGTTCGGGTCGTCGCCGAGGCGGGGGCCGGGCTCGTGCTCGGACACCTCCGGGGGACGCCCAAGACGATGCAGGGGGAGGTCGAGTTCGAGGACCTGTCGGCGGAGATCGAGGACGAACTCGGGGCTGGTGTGTCGCGTGCGGTCGCCGGAGGGGTGAGTCGGCGGTCGATCTTGATCGATCCAGGGATCGGGTTTGGAAAGTCTGCGGACCACAGCGCTGCCCTGGTCGTGTCCAGTCGGCGCCTCGGTGGGACGGTCGGGTGCCCAGTGTTGATCGGGGCCAGTCGCAAGAGCTTCTTGGGCAGCTTGGGGGTCGAGGATCGGGGTCTGGCCAGCGTGGTCGCGGCGGTCATGGCCGCCGAGTACGGGGCGGCCGTGGTCCGTGTTCACGACGTCGTACAGACTGTCGAAGCCCTCCGGGTGCAGCGTGGGCTCACCCTCGCTGCGCTCAGCGTCGGCCTCGCCGCGCTCTGACCGGCTTTCAGGGGGCCCCGGTTTTGGCTATGACTGGCCTGTGGCCAGGCAACGCAAGCTCTTTGGGACCGACGGCATCCGCGGCCGGGCGAACGTGTTCCCCATGACCCCGGAGATCGCCATGCGATTCGGGATGGCAGTGGCCGCCCACTTTGGGCGCGAGGGGAAGGTCGTGGTCGGGAAGGACACCCGGCGTAGCGGCTACATGCTGGAGATGGGCCTGGCCTCGGGGCTGTGCGCGCTGGGGGTGGACGTGATGCTCACTGGGCCGCTCCCGACCCCGGGCGTCGCCTACTTGGCCAAGTCCATGCGCGCCGACGCGGGGGTCGTGATCTCGGCGAGCCACAATCCCTTCGAGGACAACGGCTTCAAGCTGTTCGCCAACGACGGCTTCAAGTTGCCGGACGAGGTCGAGAGCCACATCGAGCGGCTCATGGTCCCCGGGGCGGTCGACGACCGCCTGGTTCACGGCGAGAATATCGGCAAGGCGTTTCGACTCGAGGACGCGGGCGGACGCTACATCACCCACACCAAGGCGGCGCTGCCTCAGGAGTACGAGCTCGCCGGTCTGCGGGTGGTGGTCGACTGCGCCAACGGGGCGGCCTACAAGATTGCGCCGGCGGTGTTCGCCGAGCTCGGGGCCGATGTGGTTCGGACCGGGGTCGAGCCGAACGGCACCAACATCAACGCGGGTGTCGGGGCGATGTATCCGGAGCACCTCTCCCATATGGTCCGCGAGTATCGGGCGGACCTCGGTGTGGCCCTGGATGGCGACGCCGACCGAGCTGTGGTCTGCGACGCGCAAGGGCAGGTGGTCGATGGCGATATGCTGCTCGCCGTGATCGGTCGGGATATGGCCGCCCGCGGGATCTTGGGAGGCAAGGCCGTGGTTGCGACGATCATGTCGAATATCGGGTTGGAGCGGAGTTTGGCGGCGGTCGGTGTGGGCCTGCATCGGACCCCGGTGGGTGATCGCTACGTCGTCGAGATGATGCGTCAGCGGGGCTGCAACCTGGGCGGAGAGCAGTCGGGGCATATCGTGTGCCTCGACCACTCGACCACGGGCGACGGGCTTGTCTCGGCGCTCTTGCTCATGGCGGTCATGCTCCGGGAGGGTAAGCCGCTGGCGGACCTGGTCTCGGTGATGACCCGCTACCCGCAGGTCTCGAAGAGTTTCATGGTGCCGAAAAAGGTCCCGCTCGAGGACCTGCCCAGGACCCGCAAAGCGATCGCCGCGATCGGTGAGCGGCTGGCGGAGGAGGGCAGGGTGGTCGTCCGCTACTCGGGGACCGAGTCCAAGCTCCGCGTGATGGTGGAGGGCACCGACGAGCAGGCCCTCGAGGCGGCGGTCGACGAGATCGGTGAACTGGCGACGGCGGAGATCCGGACGGTGGTCAGCCGAGGGTGAGCCGCTCGACGACGGACTCGGGCGCGCAGCTGTGGTCGGCGGCCATGGCCGCGGCCGCCGACAGAGAGACGAGCCATCGCTTGGGCCTGCCCAGCGCCGTGTTGATGGAGCGCGCAGCCCTGTGTGTGTGTGCCGAGGTCCAGGCCCTCGCCCGCCGAGAGGGGGCCGAGCGGATCGTCGTGCTGTGTGGCCCCGGGAACAACGGCGGGGACGGTCTGGCGGTCGCCAGGCAACTCCACGGTCGGGGGTGGCGGGTGCTGGCCGTGCTCGTGACGCCGCAGCGGAGCGCCGATGTTTCGCTTCAGTTGGATTGGGCCCGCCGCAGTGGGGTCCCGGTCGCCGCATCGCTGGCCGCGCTCGAGTCCGGCAGGGAGGGCAGGGCCTTGGCCGAGCCGACGATCGTGGTCGACGCGATGCTCGGGACCGGCGCTCGTGGGGCGCCGAGGGGACCGGTCGCCGAGGCCCTCGGGTGGCTCGATGCCCGACGGTCCGCGGGAGCGTCGGCGGGACCGGGACTGTGGGTCGTGGCGATCGACCTGCCGAGTGGGATCGACGTGGATTCAGGGCGGGCCTGGCCGAAGGCCGCGCGGGCGGATCTCACGGTGACGATGCAGCGCAGCAAGCTCGGGCTGCACGTGACGCCCGGGCGCCTGCATGCGGGCGAGGTCGTGGTCGCGGATATCGGACTGCGAGAGGGGGCCGGACCAGAGGATCTGGAGCGCTGGGCCCTGGTCTCTCCGTGGGCGACGGCGAGGGTCCTCGGCGCTTTGCCCCGGGCGGCCCACAAGGGGCGTCGCGGACACGTCGGGGTGCTCGGAGGTTCGGCTGGGATGGGGGGAGCTGCCGTGTTGGCGGGGGCGGCCGCGCTGCGGGCAGGGGCCGGTCTGGTGACGTTGGCAGCCCGTGAGGTCCAGGGGGAGGGGGCTGCTGCTCTCGAGCGGAGCGTGCTCGAGGCGCGGCCGGAGTTGATGCTCGCCCAGGGGTCCTCCGCGGGGCGTGTGCCCGCGGCCGACGTGTTGGTGGTTGGACCTGGGATGGCCGACGCCGTCGATTTGGAGCGGCTGCCGCTGCTGGATGCAGAGGATCCGCGACCCATGGTCTGGGACGCGGGGGCCCTCGATGTGGTCGGTCTCCAGCTTCCGAGCCTTCGGGTGGGACCCCGGGTCTGGACGCCGCACCCTGGGGAGGCCGCCCGGCTGATGAACCGGATCGAGGCTCAGGCAGGAGGGGCGGGGACCTGGACCTCGGCGCGGGTGCAGGCGCACCGGGTGGAGGTGGCTCGGCGCCTGGCGGAGTGCGGCGTGGTCGTCGTGTTGAAGGGGGAGGGCACGATCCTCGCGTGTCCAGGGTCGCTGGCCGTGTGTGTGTTTGGTGGCCCGGCCCTGGCGACCGCGGGCTCGGGAGATGTCCTGGCTGGGGTGATCGCCGCGTTCTTAGCCCGGGGGTTGGACACCTGGGAGGCCGCGCAGGCCGGCGTGTTGGTGCACGCGTTGGCCGGAGAGGGGTTGCCGGCAGATGGAACTGTGGCCATGGATGTCGCCGACGCGATCCCGGGCGTGCTCGCCGAGTTGTCGGCGGCCCCGGCCGCCGGAAGTTGGCCGCGCGCCCTCGAAGGCTGAGCGCCTCTGGCCCTACTATTCTGGCCCTGCTCTGGCCCTATTCTGGAGTACTGCCAAACGCGACGTTCGGCGTGTCGGGGGTCGAGCAAGGGTTGACCCATGCGGGGATCTGGCTGATGGCCGCGGACGCGGAGACACAGAGCCAGTACGACCCGCTGTAGGCGTGCTCAAAGCGGGCCTTGAGCTGTCCCTGGGGGATCTGTTCTCCATCGAGCGGGGCCGGGTCATCGCCGGGCTGGGTCGCCGCGAGCTCGAGCACGCTCGGATCGGCACCCTCGGTGTCGAAGCTCATCCCGCTGGTCCCGCTGGTCCCCATGGTCGGCTGGAGTCGCCTGACCCACAGGTGGCTCATGTCCGTGGCGAGGGCCCCGGGTTCGTTCTCGAGCAGCCACAGAGACTCGTCCTCGTCTCGGGGTAGGAAGTTCACACCGTGATAGCGGAGCGGCTGGGTGCGGCCGTCCGCGGCGCCGAAGACCCCAGACTGGGCGACGACGGCCCACGGGTGGGCGATGTTCTGGTCGTCGACGAAGGGCTCGGAGGGGGCGGCCTTGAGCCGCCAGACACCCTCGGGCCCAGTCAGCCGCGTGACCGCGACGTTCGCCGGGTCGTAGGCGTAGACGAGCTGCTCGGTCGGGCCCTCGAGGGACTCGAAGTAGAGGGTCCCGTCGGCGCCGAAACCCGCGACCAGGTGCTCGGCGCCGCTGCTGGCTGGCCGGACCATACACGCGCGCAGGTTGTCCAGATCACGCAGGGCGAGGGATCCGCCTGGGGTCCGGTAGGCGAGGTGGGAGCCGTCGGGCGAGATCGCGTTGAGCCCCGCTACCCTCTCCAGGTCGTTGGTCGCCGTGACCACGGCACCGTCGAAGTTGGCGAGCTGGGACATGTCGGACACGCGGTAGATCAGCGTGCGGGCGTGCTCATAGTTGCGCTTGGGGACTTTTCCGCTGTGGTGGTCGAAGGTCACGCCCGAGGTCGCAATGACCTGGACGTCCGTGGCCAGGGTGTGCCCGAACTCGTAGGGGTCGCCGAAGTCCAGGGGGGACGGACCCTCGGTGATGATGACTCGGCTGATCTGGCCGCCGCGGGTGAGCAGGCGGGGGACGCCCCGATCGCTGGTTCCGTTCTCGTCGTGACGTCGAGCTGGAGCGACGCGGATCAGGTAGAGCTCCTCGCGGTTGTCGCCGAGCAGGCGTCGAGCGGCGACGTGGCGATGGCCCATGGCAGCCACGCGCAGGTCGAGTCCGCCGTCGATGCGAAATCGGGGGCGGGCCAGGGGGTCGCCGTGTTCGTCGATGAGCGCGTCGGCATCTCCGGCGAAGTAGGCCCACAGTTCGCCATCTTGGGTGGTCCGGTAGATCAACCAGTCGCTGCCGGGGAGCGAGCCGAGGACCTGGTCGACGTCGTGGAGGTCGGTCTTGGCGCGGAGCTCGGCAGTGTTGAGGTCGATGCGGCTGAGGCTGCTGCCGATCCGGTAGGTGAGCCAGCGACCAGATCCGGAGACCATGACCTGGTCGGGGGTCTGGCCGACTTCGATGGTCTGCTGGAGGAGCTCGGTCTCGCAGGTCCCAAAGCCCACACAGGTGCGCAGGAGAATGATGGCGGTGCCGCTGCTCAGGGCCAGGACCGTGGGCGCGGTGAGATCCGTGTCGCGGAGGTGGTCGCCGCCGAGTTCGAGGCTCCCACAGGGATCGGAGGGCTCTGCGTCCAGACTGCACGACAGGGCCAGGAGCGGTACGAGGGCCGCTCCTGCCATGTTGAGCCGTGTGAAAGCTACGAAACCCACCGAATCCACGGTACACCAAATTGATCCCGAGCAGTGATCGCTCTGAAGCCGGGCGGTCCGGTCGGCCGCGTGTGGCAACCTTCCCGGTCTGTCGTTGTCGACCGGATGCCTGGCCGCGCTCGAACACCGGCCGACCCTCGTGATGCAAAAATCGCCAACGTTCATGTCTGTCGTCTTGGGCTCACTCCTGAGCCTCCCTGCCTGTGGACCGAGCGCCGAGTCGACGCTCGATACGACGGCCGCCGGGCCGGGCGCAGGGGAGCGAGTTGGGGCGGATCCGGTCCCGGAGGCCGAGCTCACCCAGAGTGATCTCGAGGCCCTGTATCGATCGAGCAAGGAGCGGGTGTTGGCCACCGAGTCCCTCCCTGAAGAGAGTTTTCGGGAGATCGCGGCAGATCTGGGCACGGTCGCCAATACGCCCGGCGACCTCCACCTGCGGGCCAACGCGAGCCTGTTGTTGGGCTCGCTGCACGACGAGCGGGGAGATCACCGGGCGGCGCTGTCATTTTTCAGGCAGGCGCAGGAGTTCCTGCCCGACGAACCCAGCGTGCACGCCATGCTCGTGTTCTCGCTGGTCGACATGGGGAAGTGGGAGGAGGCGATCGCCGAGCAGTGGGTGGTGGTCGAGCTCGCCCCGGACGATTTGGAGGCTTGGCTGATCCTCGGTGAGCTGCACGTCAAGGGCGGGCAGAGCGAGGAGGCGGCGCGGGTCTACGGGGCCTACGAGCTGCGCCGGCACGGGCTTCTGGAGGGGCTGACCGCCAAACAGGACGGGGAGTACGTCAAGGACGAGGACCACCGAGCGGGCTGCGCGGCCGCGCTCATGCCCGCGGTGGACAATGGAACAGCGATCGCGCTGATGTACGCCCTCGAGTCCGACCCGTC
>CAYVJQ010000070.1:18344-35040 GCA_964451725.1 uncultured Nannocystaceae bacterium
TGTCGTCTGAGGAGCGCACGTCTCGTGATTGGGAGACCGCCGGCTTCGGGGTACACCTTGCCCGCTCGCGCGGTCGCGGGCTGCCTGAACTCGCTTGAACCATGAGCACCGGACGCTCTCCTGCCTCTGTCGAGGTCAGCGGTCTGACCTTCCGCTACCCCGGGTCCGAGGACCCCGCGCTGCGCCAGGTCGGGTTTCAGATCGTGCCTGGCGAGCGGGTGGGACTGCTCGGCCCCAACGGCGCCGGCAAGTCGACGCTGATGCGAATCTTGTGTGGCTACCTCCCGGTTCCGCGGCGGCGCGATACGGTCGTGCAGGTCGCGGGTTTCGAAGTCGCCAGCGAATCGTTGGCCGTGCGGGAGCTGGCCGGCTATCTGCCGGAGCAGGTCCCGCTGTATCAGGAGCTGCGCGTGCGTGAGCAGCTCGACTTTCGGGCTGCGGCCAAGCGAGTCCGGCGCCGAGCCCGGCGCGCCGAGATCGATCGGGTGGTCGAGCTGTGTGGGCTCGGTGGCATGCTGGAGACACAGATCGGTCGTTTGAGCCGGGGGTACCGTCAGCGCGTGGGGATCGCCGACGCGCTCTTGGGCTCGCCCCCGTTGGTGGTCTTGGACGAGCCCACGGTCGGCCTGGATCCGAACCAGGTCCTCGGGATCCGGACGATGTTGAAGAACCTCGGTGGAACTCAGACCCTGATCTTCTCGTCTCACATCTTGGCCGAGGTCGAGGCGCTGTGTGATCGCATCATCATCCTCTCGCGTGGAGCGGTGGTCGCGGACGAGGCCGTGTCGACGGCGCTGGCGGGCGACACCTTGGTGGTCGAGTGGCAGGTCGGGGAAGGGGGCGGTGCAGCCGTTCACAAGTGCCTGCGCGAGGCGTGGTCCGACGAGCTCGGGCGCAGCGATCCGATCGCCGTGGAGATCCGCGTGCAGGATGGCCGGGTCCGGGCTTCCGTGGTCGGGGGGGGGGTCCCCATGGACACCTTGGCGGCCGCGATCGGTCGGGCCAGCCTGGACGCGGGCTTGCCCCTGGTGCGCCTCGAGCCGGGGCGGCGACGCTTGGAGGAGCGCTTCGCGCTGGTCACCGGTTTTCGAGACGAGACCCAGACTCAGCAGGCCCCAGCCGGAAAGGGAGCGACGTCGTGAGCGACACGCAGACCACTCACCCGGCCCAGCGTGGGCGGGGGATCGGTGCCGGGATCACGAATTGGCTGCGGGGTACGGCGGCGATCGCCAAGCGTGAGCTCCTGTCCCTGTTCGTGACTCCTTTGGCCTACCTCGTGGGCACCCTCTTTCTGCTCAATCAAGGGTGGAACTTCTCGCTGCTCCTCAAGGTGCTCAACGATCCCTTGGCCGCCCGGGGCCCGGTGATGCAGTTCTATTTCGGGGGCAGCATTTTCATTTTTTGGCTGCCGGTGATCTTCATCTGTGCGGCGATCAGCATGCGCCTGGTCGCCGAGGAGCGGCGGTCGGGGACCCTCGAGGCCCTGCTGACGGCGCCGCTCGAGCCCTCACAGGTGATCGTCGGCAAATACGTCAGCGCGCTCGTGTTCTACGTGGCGCTGTGGCTGCCGACGGGGAGCTTCTACCTGCTGCTTCGGGGGGCGTCCGGGCCGACCATGGCCCCGGACGTGGGTCCGATCTTGTCGGGTTACCTGGGCAGCTTCTTGTGCGGAGCCAGCTTCTTGGCGGTCGGGCTGTTGTTTTCGGCGTTGGCGAGAAACCAGATCGCGGCGGCGATCGGGACCTTCGTGAGCTGCACGATCGTGCTGCTGGCGGGGTTGTTGACGGATCAGGTGGGGGGCATCGCCGCCCAGATCTTGGGCTCGACCTCGCTGCTGGCGATGATGCAGGAGCTGGCCCAGGGCATCGTCGATGGACACTGGGTGTGGCTGCACCTCGGGGTCGTGGTCGCGGCCCTGTCCCTGGCGATCGTCGCGGTCAACCCCCGCCGCGACTGGCAGTCCATCGTCCAGGCCGGGCTGAGCTGCGTGGCGGCGGTCCACCTCGCGGTGTTCGCGGGGCACCACAGCGAGCGGGCGGACTGGACGCAGGGCCAGGTCTACGCCCTCTCGGATCGGGCTCAGCTCGTGCTCGAGCGCCTGGACGCGCCGATCGACGTGACGGTACTGGCCCCGGTGACCATCGGTGGTGGACGCCTCAACCCGGTGCGGGGAGAGCTGCGCGAGGTCTTGACCCGGATGGCCGCGGTCACGCCGACGCTCCGGGTCAGCTTGGTCGATCCGGATGTCGACCGC
Source organism: uncultured Nannocystaceae bacterium (assembly GCA_964451725.1). Taxonomy (GTDB): domain Bacteria; phylum Myxococcota_A; class Polyangia; order Nannocystales; family Nannocystaceae; genus Plesiocystis. The sequence continues at coordinate 20,599 of CAYVJQ010000070.1, forward strand.
CAAGAGGCCGAGCGCCTGGTCGACGATTTTGGTCTCAGCGGGCGCGAGCTCCCCGACGGCGTGGTGCTGATTCGGGCGGGGCAGGGCAGCGAGCTGCGCCGAGCCCACCTCCTGCCCTCGGACTTGGTGACCTACGCGACCGGGCCCGAGGTCCAGGCAAACGGCCCGCGGGTGAAATCGTTCCGGGGAGAAGAGGCCCTACTGGGCAAGTTCCTCGAGGTCTCCGAGCCCCGGAAATCGACGGTCTGTTACACGCAGGGGCACGGCGAGCCCGGCTTCGACGACCTCGAGCCCTTCAATGGCTACGCACACCTGCGCGACCTGTTGCGGGATGCGAACCTCGAGACTCAGATCGCCGATCTCGACGAGAAAGACGGCCTCGATCCCTGCGACCTGCTGCTGGTGGCGGGACCCGAGGGGATGTTGCCGGCCGCCCACGTCACGGCGATCACCCGGTTCATGGATCAAGGGGGGGACATGCTCCTGCTCAGCGGGGCGGTGTTCGCCCGGCAAAAACCGGTCTTGCTGTCGACTGGGCTCGAGCCGTTGACCGCCCGCTACGGGATCCATTTTGGGGACCGGGTGGTCTTGGACGTCGAGCCGGTGCCGGCGGGGTCGGAGCTGATGGCATTCACGCTGAGCCACAGCTGGGCCGATCACCCGGCGGTGCGAAGTTTGGTGATGGAGCCCGTGGCGTTCTTCGATGTCCGTGAGCTCCTGGTGGAGGCGAGCGCCAGCGTGCTGCTCACGACCACCGAGGAGGGCTGGGCCGAGTCGGAGCTGGGGGTGCTCGAGCAGCTGCGCAAGGAGTTCAATCCGAGCGTCGATCGGCGTGGACCTATCCCGGTCATGGCCGCGGCCGAGCGGGGTGGCTCCCGCCTGGTCGTGGTGGCCTCGGATGGGCTGGCCCTCAACGCTTGGCTGCGCGAGGACGTGGCCTATTCGCGGGGGCGAGACCTGATCCTCAACCTGATCGGCTGGCTGACCAAGCGGGAGGTCTTGCTCGGGCTTCGGCCTCGGGACCGGGAGCACATGAAGCTGGTGCTCTTGCCCGAGCAGCTCAGGCGAATGACCTGGATGTGCCTCTTTGGGCTGCCTGGGTTCGCCATGGGCGTGGGCCTGTTGGTGCTGTGGAGGCGACGGACATGAGCGAGGCCGAGACACGCACACCCCGGCCCGATCACGAGCGCCCGGGGGCTACGGGGAGCACGGGGGCACTCGTCGGCGACGAGGTTCGACGGGCGCTGAAGCTCCGGCCGGCGACCGTGGTGACCTTGGTGCTCGCGCTCGGTGGCGTGTTCCTGGCATGGGCGGACCCCTTCGACGACAGCGAGGCCAACCCGGTGATCACCTCGAGCAGGACGGGCTCGCGCCGCCTGTTTCCGACCCTCGTCGACAGCGACCCGAGCAAGGCGACGATCGAGCTGCAGGCCAGCGACGGGCCCTCGGTCCGCCTGGTGCCGGGACCACAGGGGGGCCACCAGGTGATGCGCAACGACGAGTTGCTCGGGCCTGCGGATGCGGCGGCCTTCGAAGGGGTGTGGTCGTCGCTGCGTATGGCGACGGTGCTCAGGGAAGCGCCCAAGTTCGGCCGGGATCAGCGTGGCGACGCGCCCTCCTACGGTCAATATGGGGTCCTGCGGATCACCTTGCCCGACGCGAGTTTCACCTTGTCCCTGGGCACCGAGGTGTCCAACGGGGGGACCTACGCCATGCTCGACGGGGAGGGGACTCCGCTTGTCGTCGAGCGCTCCATGGCCTGGCTCGTGGAGCAGCCCGCCGAGAAGTGGCTCTCGACTCGGCTCTTGGACATCGAGACCGACGCGGTGACGGGGCTGGCCTGGGCCGGTGGGCGCGAGCTCGTGCTCGGGCGGGGCGGAGACGACTACTGGCGCGTGCGCTCTGGGGCCCCCCTCGCCCTGTTGTCGAACCTCAGCGTGAACGCTCGCCTCGAGCATCTGCTGCGCTCGAAGCTCGACCCTTTCTTCGCTCGCGAGGTGGCCCCGGCCGAATCGCTTCGACCGTGGCTGGCCGTGACCACTCAAGATGGCGGGTCCAGGACCTTGCTGGTCGGCGGCGCGTGTCCAGACCACCCGGACAAGCGCCTGGTCGATCGTGGACCGGGCCTGTTCGGCTGTCTGCCAGCCGAGGCCCTCGAGGTCTGGCCGCTCGACGATCCCGACGCCGGGATGATCGAGTCACAGCTGATCCCACATCGCTACGGTCGGATCGTCCAGATCGATCTCGAGCAGCCTGAAGATCGCTCGCTGATCCGGCGCGGCGGGGAGTGGTCGCTGAGCGACCGCGGTAGCTTGGAGTCGGTCTCGGAGGACGAGGTCCGACGGTGGTTCAACAACCTGACTCGGGTCGAGGTCGCACCCTTGTTCGCGCCCCAGGCCGAGGAGGGGCAGCCGGATCCCACCGCCCTGGCTCCGAAGCCCGTCGTTCGCCCCGAGTTCGTGGCCGACACGGTGCTCGCGTTTCACACCGATACGAAGCAGACCCTGCGGGTGCGCTGCCGGATGGCGGAGGACCCGGTGATCTGCGTGCGAGACGAGGGGCCCCAGCTGCGCGTGCTCGGAGAGCTTCCCCGGGAGCTGGTGTTCGACGCCGAGACCTTCGCGCAGCGGAGGTTGGTGGCGTTTGGCACCGGGGAGGCCCGCGAGCTCGAGATCAGGCCCGGTCCCGGGGGCAGCGTGCTGCGTCAGAGCGTGCATATGGACATGGGTGTGTGGCAGCTCGACGCGCCTACACACGTCGATGGAAGCGGGGCGATCGACGAGGTCCGGCTGGAGAACATGCTGTGGGCGCTGGGCCACCTGCGCGCGGAGGGCTGGGTGCAGCCTCCCCAGACGCCGCCGCTGCGTCTGATCTCGGTCGAGGTCGTGCCCGAGTCGGGAGCACGCCGGACCGAGACGGTGATCCTGTTCGAAGACTGTGCGGTCGCGGTCGAGGGCCATCGACCTGCGCTCGTCTCTGCGGCCCAGTGCGAGGCCCTGAGTGAAGATCTGCTCTTCGATGACCCGCTGCGGTTTTGGATCGAGCGCGCGCGCAGCTTAGAAGTGAGCGCGGAGCCCGAGTCGGACCCCGAGGTCGAGACGGCGCCCCGACGGTGGTTCGTCCGGCGCGAGCGTGAGCAGTTTGTGACCGACGACGGGCGGGAGCTCGACGATCCTGCGCTCGAGGCTACGCTCCAAACTTGGATCGGTTGGCGGGCTTCGGGGGCGCGTCGCGGCGAGCCTGAGACTCCCCTGCGATGGCGTGTCGACGTCCGCCGGGAGGCGGGTGCCCGGGTCCAAGCCGAGATCGGGGACGGGTGGGTGCGCCTGCGTGGCGCCGATTGGTACTACGTGGAGCGAGAGGCGGAGGCCGGGACCGCGCTCGAAGACGGATCCGATGGGGATGGGGATGGGGAGCGACCGGCTTTCGATCCCGGCGCGCTCGAACTCGAGTGAGAGCGCCAACCACGAAAAAGGGACGGCCGCGGCCGTCCCTCTTTTTTCGACCTTTTTTGGGCCGAGTGGTCGAGGGTCGGCTCAGCCGCCGCCCTTCTTCTTTTTGAGGGCCTCGGCGTCGCGCTGCATGCGAGCTTGGGTCTCCTCATTTTGGATCCGGGTCATCTCGACCATCTTGGGATGCCAGTCGCAGTTCGGAGGGGCGATCCAGACTTCGGCGCCGGTCTCCTCGTCGAGGGCCTTGTAGGTCTCGAACTCGAGCAGGCCGTTGTCGTGGGCGAAACCCGATCCGGAGACCCGCACGAAGCGGCCCTTGATCGTGTACTGCTTACCAACCTCGATGGCGACCAGGGGCTCCTCTTCCCAGAGCTTCTTGGTGTCTTCGTCCCAGTCGGGGATCGGGTAGTAGTAGTTGACGACCATCATCGCCCGCTTCTTGCCCTCGGCATTTTGGGTGTCGGTGATCCAAAAGTGAGGCTGCTTGCCGGGGGGGCAGAGCTCTCCCTCGGGGCACTCGGGGGGCACGTAGATCTCCTGGACCCACCCCTTGAGCGCGATGACTTCGCCCTCGTCGCCCTTTTTCAGGTTTTCGTCGATGTCCTTGCGGAGGCCGAAGATCGAGAACGGCTTGTCCGGGTCGTCTTCATACTGAAGCGGCGCGCGGGCCTCTTCGAAGTCGGGGGAGGCCGGGAGGTTGACCTTGATGTCCGGGAGTTGCTCTTCCTCGGGGGCCGCCTGCACTTTATCTTTGTCGCAGCCGCCGAACACGAGCGGGAACGCGACGAGAGAGCAAAGTGCCAGAGCGGATGCGAACGGGGCGGAGGTCTTGGTGAACTTCATCGAGGGACTGCCTCTGGTGGCCGGTGCGGAGCAAATCGAAGCGTTTGCAGGCGGTCTCTCCGCGTGTGGTCGTTTATCATGGGCTGGAGCGAAAAGTCTATGGGCTCGGCCGGATCCGCGCGGCTTGACGCGGCGGCGGGCATGGTTGAAGCATCGACCGCGGAGCGGATCGCTGTGATCGGAACCTCAATGATGCGGGTGGCGCTCACCACCGGGGTGCTCGTCGCCCTCACGAGCTGCTCTGGAGGCTCTGGGAGCGAGAGTGAGGTCGGGGTGGTCGCGGACGCGCAGGTCGTGGATGAGGACGACGCGGGCGCGGTAGCGGATCCTGCGCTGAACGAGGCGATCACGGTCGCGCTCCCGCAGCTCCCCCGGAAGCTCGATCCACTGGATGATCTCGAGCCCTGGGCGCAGCGGATCGCCGACGACCTCGTGTTCGAGGGGTTGGTTCGACGAACCCCAGACCGCTACCCCTGGGCCGAGCCTGCGATCGCGGATCGCTGTGAGGTCGACCGGGAGTACGCGGTCGCCACGGTCACCTGCCACATCCCGACCGGCGTCCAGTTCCACGATGGGCGTGAGCTGACCATGGACGACGTGGTCTACTCGCTGAGCTTTTGGATCGACCGTCGCCGGACTTGGATCCGTGAGCGCCACGGCTTGTTCAACCTCGAGCGGATCGAGATCGTGGATGGTCCGCCCGGCGCGCGCGCGAATGAGCGAGATCCGGGTCGGTGGGTGAGGATCGGCTTCGACAAGCGTGAACCGCTCGCTCTCGAGGCCCTGAGCGCCATCAAGATCGTCCCCCGAGATCTGCACCGGGGCAGCCGCTCGAAGTTCTCCCAGAGCCCGGTCGGCACAGGTCCCATGCAGGTGACGACCCTCGAGTCCGACCGGATCGTGTTGGAGCGCTTCGCGGGCTACCACGACCCGGAGCGGCGGACGCCGACGGGGAAGATCGTGTTTCGCGCCATGGCGGACGGGGCCGAGGCACTGACGGCCCTGCGCAGGGGGGAGGTGCACCTCTTGCCCGAGCTGGCCCCGGTCCACGCGCCTGTGGAGTTGGGCAAACCCGGGATGTCCGGACGCTTCCAAGCCTGGCTGGTGAGCCCGGCGCACTACGACATCCTGCTGTGGAACGTGGCCGAGGGCATCCAGTCGGGTCCCGCTCTACGCGCGGCGCTCCATGACGCCCTGCCGATCTCGGGTATCGCTCGGACCGTATTCCGGGGCCCGGGTCTGCCGATTCAGTCGCCCGTCGACCTGCACAGCCCCGCGCCCATCGATCTGGGGGTGCTCGAGGACATCAAGGCCGGCGAGGCCGTGCGCGGCGGTCTGTTGGCGATGCCCTCGCTCGACGAGGACACAAAGGCGCTCGAGCGGGCGGCCGGCGTCCTCGACAGGCTCGACTGGCCGCTCGAGCAGGGCCTGCGCCGGCGCAGTTCAGGTGCGCTGCGGGTCGCCCTGACCTGGAACGTGTCGAGCGGGCGACCGGCGATGACCGCCGCCGCGATCCGAGACGCCTGGGCGGGGATCGGCGTGATCATGCCCGAGGCCACCGCCTCGTGGAACTACGTCATGACCCTGCTGCGCCGGGGCGAGTTCAAGGTCGCGCTGGTCCACCTGGGCGGACACAGCGACCAAGATTTGCACCCCCTGTTCCACTCGCGCGGGGCCAGCAACTTCTCTGGGGTCGACGACCCGGCCTTGGACGAGGCGCTCAGCGACTACCGTGGGGCGCCCGATCGGGAGGCGCGAGATGCCGCCAAGCAGCGCATCTCTCAGCGTCTCGCGGAGCTGCGCGTGGTCTCGGTCCTGTACGCGCCGGCTCACGTGATGCTGGCCTCGAGGCGACTGACGGGGATCGAGTTCGTCGACGACATCCCGCGTCTGGACCGCTTGGGTCTGACGCCCGGCGATATCGACTGGGGCAGCTGAACGGCCTCTCAGGCTGAACGGGGAGGCCCTGAACAGGCGTGGGTTCGGGCCCAAAAGTTGTCGATTTCTTTCGAACGTGCCGGCCCCCTCGTACAAGCGGAGGGCAGCGAGCAGGCCCGATCTTCGGGCCTCGAACCGAGAGGAACCCACCGATGTCCAGCATGATTCTCCTGTTCTCCCTTTTGACGCCCAACCTCGGAGACTTCGCCAGTGAGCTGGTCGCCGCAGAGCCCGCAGAGCCGCGCAGTGACGCGATCGCGCGCATGTTGTCCCAGTTCGATGCCGAGTACGAGGTCGAGCTCGCGCTCGAGAACGTCCAAAGCATTTTTTGATATCGAAGATCTGAACTCGGGGAGAGCCCTCGAGGCGCGGCTGAGCCCGCGCACGAACGCGCCGACGGTCTGACCCACCGCCGGCGCGTCTGCGTGATGATTGCACCGCGGCCGGCGAGATCAGATAACTCTGAGCCATGCCCGTTCGCAGCATGACTGGTTTTGGCCACGCCGATCGCGGTTGGCCTGAACGTCGCGCGAGCCTCCGCATCGAGCTGCGCTCGGTGAACGCTCGCTTCCTCGAGATCAAGATCCGCCAGCCCTTCGATGCGGCGGTCGAGCATCGTCTGCGCAAGCTGATAGGGACCCGACTCGGGCGCGGGCGCGTGGACCTGTCGGTGCGTGTCGATGCGGCCGAGGCCGCTCCGCTCGAGGATCCCCTGGGGGCCCTGGGGGTCGAGCCCGAGCGGGCCCGGCAGGTGTTCGCTGCGCTCGCTGCCCTGAGCGCGAGCGCGAGCGAGGTCGAACTCGAGCTTCCTGTCCCGAATAGTTTGGAATTGTTGAGGTTTCTGTCGTCCTCACCCAGTTCCAGCGGAGCGGCGGGGCCCGGGTCCACACGCGACACACCACCCGAGTTTCTCGATGAGGTGGTCGCCGAGGCCCTCGCCCGGCTCGCCGGGATGCGCGAGCGGGAAGGGGCATCTCTGACCGAGGTCTTGGGCGCGCTCTACGATGAACTCGAGGCTCAGAGCGGGCGCCTGAGCGCGAGCTTGGAGGGCGAGGCCGAGCGCCTCCACACCCAGATGAGCGCACGCCTCGAGCAGCTGGTCGGACGGGAGGGGCTCTCCGAGGCCTTCGACCGCGATCGGGTGGCGCAAGAGTTGGCGCTTCTGCTCCAGCGTGGGGACGTGAGCGAGGAGCTCGCCCGGATCGCCAGTCACCTCGCCCAGGCCCGCGGCGTGCTGGCCGGTCCGGCCGAGCCAGGGCAGGGCAAGACCCTCGAGTTCCTCGGACAGGAATTGCTTCGCGAGGTGACCACGGTTGGCAGTAAGATCACCAGCCACGAGGGCAGCGCCGTCGTGATCGAAGCCAAACGCACCATCGAGCGCCTTCGTGAGCAGGTCCAGAATGTCGAGTGAACCCCCCCGCGGTCTTTTGATGATCGTCAGCTCGCCCTCGGGCGCGGGCAAGACCACCCTGTGCAACAAGCTCCGGGCCGAGTTTCCCAAGATCGGGTTCTCGGTCAGCTACACGACTCGCCCGCCGCGCGCGGGGGAGACCGACGGTGTCGAATACAACTTCGTCAGCAACGATCGTTTTCAAGAGATGATCGCGGCGGACGAGTTCGCCGAGTACGCCATGGTCCACGGCAACATGTACGGGACCGCGGCCAGCCAGGTGCAATCGGCGCTCGACGCAGGGGACGACCTCCTCTTCGACATCGATTTTCAAGGTGGGCGTCAGCTGCGGAGCCGCTTCCCCAAGTCGGTGGTGCTGGTCTTCATCTTGCCCCCCTCCCTGCGCGAGTTGGAGCAGCGTCTGCGTTCGCGGGCCACAGACGCCGATGAGGTCATCGCTCAGCGTCTAAAAGTGGCGCGCTCCGAGTTGGCGCACTACGACGAGTACGACTACCTGATCATGAACCGGGAGCTCGAACTCGCCTACGACACGCTGCGCGCAGTCTATGTCTCGGCGCTGCACCGGCAGCACCGCCAGGCACAGATCGCACGTGCGATCATCGACGGCCAGGAGGCGCTGCCCTGGTGAGCCCGAACGAGGCATCTGCCTCGACGGGGGCCCGGGCGGCGGAGCCCGAATTCGAGACCGACGACGTCGAGCGGGATGCGGACGAGGTCATCGAGGTCGGGCATGTGGAGAACTCGCTGGGGGAGGGGTTTCTCCCCAACCAGGATCCACACGTGGTCGAGGGCCACGCCGAGGTCCTGCTCACCCGCGAGTACCAAAATCTCAGCGACGAGGTGCAGCGCCGGCTCGGGCCCAAGTCCATGGAGATCGTGCGCGAGGCCTTCGAACTCGCGGAGAGCTGCCACGCCGGGCAGATGCGCAAGAGCGGCGACCCCTACCTGATCCACCCGCTGCGGGTGTCTCGGATGCTCGCGGGCCTCGGCCTCGACACGGCCAGCGTGGTCGCCGGCATCCTCCACGACACGGTCGAGGACTCGGAGCTGACCATCCTCGAGCTCACCGAGCGCTTCGGCCGTGACGTCGCCCTGCTCGTCGATGGTGTCACCAAGATCGGCAAGGTGCCCTACCTGTCGCGGCGCGAGAACCAGGCCCTGAGCTTCCGCAAGATGCTCGTGGCCATGAGCCAAGACATCCGTGTGCTCCTGGTCAAGCTGGTCGATCGGGTCGACAACATGCGCACCCTCGAGGCCATGCCGGCCAAGAAACAGCGCCGGATCGCCCAGGAGACCGCTGATATCTATGCGCCCCTGGCTCGTCTGCTGGGTGTGGATTGGCTGCGGCGCGAGCTCGCCGACCTCTCCTTTCGATACCTCGAGCCGGTCGCGGCCCAGGAGATCCGCAGCGAGATGGTGGGCCTGCTGACCGAAGATCCGACCCATATCGATCGGGGCATCGAGATGCTGCGCGACGCCTTCGCCGGGATCCGGCCCACGAGGTCGGCGGGGGGCGACCTCGGGGGGGGGGAGGGGGCGCCCCCCAAAACCGATGCCGGCAAACTCGAGCCCCTGCCGAGCTGGCGCGTAGGTGTGTTTGGTGAGGTCCGCTTTCGCGCCAACGTGCTCACCGCCCAAGAGGTCCACGAGCTTCGGCTCCGGGGGCGGAGCGTGGCCACGCTCCGCGACATGGTCACCTACCAGGTGCTCACGTGTGAGCGCGACGCCTGCTACATGGCGCTGGGTCACGTCCATGCCTACTTCAAACCGATCCCCGGCGGGATCCGAGATTACATCGCGCTGCCCCGGGCGAACCGCTACCAGGGTCTGCACACCCAGGTCCTCGACCGCCACGGCGTGCGTCTCTACGTCGAGATTCGCTCTCGAGCGATGAACGAGATCGCCGAGCGGGGCGTGGTGGTGGAGCTCGAGCAGGGCCGCCAGGCCAGCGAGCTCGGCTGGCTCCGGGAGATGATGGGGTGGCAGGATCAGGTCGAGGATCCAAACGAGTTCATCGAGGCGGTCAAGCGTGAGCTGTTCGCGGATCAAGTGTTCGTGTTCACCCCCGAGGGTGAGGTCAAGACCTTCGCCAAGGGCTCGACCCCGATCGACTTCGCCTTCGCCGTGCACACCGATGTGGGGCTCCACGCCGCGGGCGCTCGGATCAACGGCCTGGTCGTGCCTCTGCGCTACCGCCTGCGCCAGGGGGATACGGTCGAGATCCTGACCGACGAGAAGGTCGAGCCCCGCGAGGGCTGGCTGAACCTGGTCCAGAGCTCCCGAGCCCGGGCCCGGATCAAGCAGCACCTGCGTCAGCGCGGGCGGCAGCTGGCGATCGAGACCGGGCGCCAGCTCCTGGGCCAGCGCCTCGAGAGCCGGGGTCGGGAGCTCAGCGTGCTCGAGGCGACGGGGGTGCTCGCCGACTCGCTCGAGCGGCTCCAACTGGGGGCCGACCATGGCGTCGATCGTCTCTATGAGCTGATCGGTGACGGCGAGCTGCGCATCGGCGAGGTGATCCGCGCGATCGACCCTGATCCGCCCCCGAGCGCGAGCATGCTCGGTCGCCTGTTGCGACCTTTTCGACGCCGGGACGAGCCGCGCCCGCGGGAGGGCGAGGCTCACGCGCCCCTGGTGATCACCCAGGCCAAGCTCGACTCGGGGCTCGTGGAGCTGGCTGCCTGCTGCTCACCCCTGCCCGGAGATCCCGTCGTGGGGTTTCGGGCGCCGGGGCGTGGGATCCATGTTCATGTGGAGCGCTGCCAAGTGGCGGTCGAACAGATCCGCGAGCGCATCTTTTTGGGTTGGGCGGACACCAAAGATCTGAGTATCGAGAGACCGGTAACTGTGCGTGTGCGCACGATGAACACGGTGGGGCTGCTGGCCGAGATGAGCCGGGCATTTTCCGCGCGTGGGTTGAACATCAAACAGGCCAACTGTCGCGCAGACGAACACGGGAAAATCGCTCTCAACACCTTCCACGCAACGGTCCGCAGCCTGGCGCAGCTGGATCAACTTTTCGATCAACTACGCGGGATTCACGGGGTGATCAGCGTGGACCGGATGTTCGAGGCTTGAGCACCCTGATTGACAACGCGCGGTGTCACGGCTAATCGACGTTCCCTGCCTGTGGCCACTGCGGCCCATGGGACCAAAGGACCGACGCCATGGCCTCCAACAGTCAAGTTTCCAAGTGCAAGCGCTCCCATCGACGCAAGAACGCCGGCCACAAGCGGAAGATGGCTGCGGCCAAGAAGAGCACCCAGTCCTACGCCGAGCTGTTTGCGAGTTGTGGTGAGCCGGGGAAGCCCGCCGCCCCTGCTCAGTAACCACCTGTTTTAGCCGCCTGTCTTCGCCGCATGATGGCGAAGTGAGACCCGCCCGAGTGCGGGTCTTCGTGTGTCTGGACTATTTTTTTGCAGGGCCAGCGCGTAGTCTGATCACGCAATCATGACGATAGCCGCCCCTGAGCTCTCCCCGGGTACCCGAGTCGACGCGTTCACCATTGGCGCCCTGGTTCGCGCGCGCTCGGGCGCTGCAACCTACGGTGCGACCAACGCGGAGGGCGGATCCGTCCACCTCACGGTGTACGCCGGGGCCTGTTTTCCCACGATGTTGGTCCGCGAGCGCTCGCTTCGAGAATTGCGCCAGCTTCAGGGGCTCGACGTGCCCGAGATCGCCCGGGTGCTCGGTTGCGGCAAGCTCGACGACGGCATCTTCGAGGTCACCGAGATCGTCGAAGGGGAGACCCTGGCGAGCGCCGGAGAGCTCGCGCGCTCCGAGGTCGGGGAGACCATGGCCGCCGTCGGTCGGGCGCTGAACGCCGCTCAAAAAGTGGGCGTCATGCACCGCAACCTCGGTGCGGACATGGTGTTCGGCACTCCTCAGGGCCTCAAGGTCACCGGCTTTGCGGTCGGTGAGCCACAGGGGGGGCCCGCCTTCGGGGCCATCGACAGCATCGCGCCCGAGCAGGCCAGTGGGAAGGTCGTGGATCAGCGCACGCTCATCTACAACCTCGCGGCGATGACCCATAGGCTGTTCACGGGGACGCCCCTGTTTCCGGGGACCCCGAAAGAGAAGCTCGCCCTGCACCTGAACGAAGAGGCGGCGGGTATCGACCCCATGCTGAAGCGGCCGTTGAGCAAGGACCCGCGCATGCGGCCGATGATGCTCAAGCAGTTTTTGGGTGATCTCGGAAAACTCGCAGGAGCTGAGTCCAAGGGCCCGCAAGCGCCGGTGGCGGCCGGCGGAGCGAAGCCCTCGACTCGAGGGTGGACGATGTTCATGGAGGCCCAAGAAGTGGCTCCGGGATCTGCGGCAACGAGCCCCGCTGCAGCACCTGCGAGCGCAGCACCTGCGAGCGCAGCACCTGCGAGTCCGGCCGAGGTCGGGTCGAGCCCGGCCGCAGCGTCGAGCCCTGCGGCGGCAGCGAGCGAATCCCCCGAACCAGCTGCACCCGTCGCTCCATCGACGCGCGGATGGACGATGTTCATGGAGGCTGAGGAACCCGCGGCAGGGGCGGCCGTACCGGCCTCGACCCCGGCCTCGACCCCTGCACCGGCCCCTGCTGCGCCAGCTCCCGCGGCCCCCACGGCGCCGGCTCCTGTCGTACCTGCGGCGAAGCCCTCGACTCGGGGTTGGACGATGTTCATGGAGGCCGAGGAGCCGGCTGAAGGCACGGCTGAACCTGCTGAACCCGCTGTCGAGCCAGGTGCAGCCTCAAAGGAGGCGCCCGCTCAGGCCGATGCCCCCGAGCCAGAGGCACCGTCGAAGCCCTCGACCCGGGGTTGGACGATGTTCATGGAAGCGGAGGAGCCCGCTGCTTCGCCCGAGCCCGCCGCCCCGCCCGAGCCCGCCCAACCTGTGGCGCCTGCCCAGTCCGCGGGTGCCAAACCGACGACCCGGGGTTGGACGATGTTCATGGAGGCCGGAGACGGGGCCGAGGCCGAGGCCCCGGCGAGTGTAGAGGAGACCCCTGCCTCGTCCGAAACCGTGGAGCCGGCGCCCGGTAGCGCGCCCAGCACCAGGGGTTGGACGATGTTCATGGAGGCGGAGGTCCCCGTGGATGAGGCTGGAGCAGACACGGCTTCGACGGAGGTGGCTTCGATGGAGGCGGCTTCGCCGGAGGCTGCTTCGCCGGAGGCTGCTTCGCCGGGGGCTAAGGGCTGGACCGCGTTCACGGACAAGGCGGAGGCGGAGGTCCCGGTGATCTCTGGTCAAACTGTGAACAGTGAGCTCGGTGATCCACCGTCGGTGGATCCGAGCCGCCAAACCGTGTTGATGGGCGAGCCTCCCGCGTCCGGGGTCACGCCTGAGGTCGCACCCGTCGTCGGGGCAGCTGCGGAAGCCGACGCTCGACTCGAGAGTTCGGGGTCCGTGGCCACGGCGAGCACGGCTGTCTTGCCTACCGCCCCGAGCGAGCCGGCATTCTCGGCTCCGGTGGAACCACGTTCTCTTCCGGAGGTCGCTCCCACGACGGACTTGGTCCCGGACACGGGAAACAAGACCATCCTCTACGTTGGTGTGGCGGTCGTCGTGATCTTCGTGATCGTCGGGCTCGTCTTGGCACTCACCTGAGGTCGTTCGGATGAATGCTCTGCGCTCGAACTCGCGCTGATCCGGTCAGCGCGAGTTCAGTCGATCTCGGGTGCGGGCGCCGAGATCGCGTATCCAACGTGATGCCCAGCGAAGAAAGCCGAGCATCAACACGAGTTCCGACTGGGGAAGGCCAGCGGCGAAAGTCGAGGCTGGCGTCGCCTGGATTCGCATCATCTGTGCCCGGACGGCCGCAGCCGAATGCTGCAGGTCCTCGTATTCGTGTGTGGCTTTGGCCACGCTGAGCCCACCGGCGCGGACAAAGGCCACGATGCTCTCGAGCTCCCCGGCATCGAAGTAGCTCCCACAGGTACATTCGTCGATGATCACCCCCGAGATCTGCGCAAAGTTGCGTCTGTGCATGAGCTCGGCACAGCTGGGACAGCGCCGATAGACCACGGGGTGAGCCGCCACGGTACTGCGCGGGAGCGAGCGCCGGTCTGTGGCCTCGGGGGCCTGGGAGGATGCTTCGTCGACCAGCGCGTCCATGGTGACGCGGTTGAGCCAGGCTCCTCCACAGTCGCGGCACCCATGGATCCGTGGGCCTGTGCCGTGTTCGTCCGAGCGCAGCCCCGGCGCGAGTTGGGGGTCGAGCGGCCAGGCGTCGAGGGACCCGGCGCACCCGGGACAACCGAGGTCGGCACGGATCTCTGGATCGGTGATGGCCCCCATGACCTGGCCACAGCTCGGGCAAAAGCGGTGTTGCTCCGCGACGGCGGTCAGGCAACCGCCACAGCGTGTCGAACGTCTGGGGTCTGGAGTACCCAGAGGCACCCGTGGTGCCCCGCAGAACCCACAGGCGCCGCTGTGACGCTCGGGGGAAGGGGCACCGCAACTTGGACAGTGAAAGGCCGGTCCATGCACGCCCCTTCAGCTTAGCAGGCTGTAGGGAACCCGATCACGGGGCACCGGGCTCGGTCGAGAGCGAGTCCGTGCTCGTCCCAAAATCGCCGCATTGCCGGGCCGGGGGCGGAGGGGATACCATCTCGGCGATGATCGCCTACGAGGTTCTGGTCCAGACCATCGCCGATTGGAAAGCGGGCGCGCGCCCCGTGGCCCCGACACCGATTCCCTCGGCGACCGCTGAGGACGTTGAGGAATTGGCCGTCGACGCGGTCGATATTTCCGAACAGGAGTACGTGGCGGAGGGCCAGGAGTACGTGGCGGAGGGCCAGGAGTACGTGGCGGAGGGCCAGGAGTACGTGG
>CAYVJQ010000070.1:35140-37022 GCA_964451725.1 uncultured Nannocystaceae bacterium
CAGGAGTACGTGGCGGAGGGCCAGGAGTACGTGGCGGAGGGCCAGGAGTACGTGGCGGAGGGCCAGGAACTCGCGGTGGAGGGCCAGGAGTACGTGGCGGAGGGCCAGGAGTACGTGGCGGAGGGCCAGGAACTAGCGACGGAAGGCCAGGAACTAGCGACGGAGGGCCAAGAGTACGCCGCGGACGACCCGCAGACTCCGCAGTACGCAGAGCAGCCCGTCGACGCCGAAGAAGAATAGCCGCGGCCGGAGTGACGAGATTCACTTCGGATTGCGAGCCCGGGACTGCGGCTTCGCGCCCACCGATGCGCCTTCAAACTGATCGCCTTAGGGATCGGGGAGCACCGGAAAGCTGCGTTCGAAGTATTCGCCACCTCGCAGGCCCCGAACTTCGATGACCTCGAGCTCCGGTAGACGTTCGAGCAGGGTGCTGAGCGCCTCCGGGGTCTCGAGCGTCGATCCGTTGACCGACATGATCACATCGCCGATCTCGAGGTCGCAGCCGGGCGCGCAGAGGTCGGGGTCGCCGGGCCAGATCCGCGTGATGGTCCAGCCTTCAAAGCGCCCGGAAGGGCGGTAGGGCTCCGGTGCGAGCTGGGAGAGGAGGTAGGCCGGGTTGCCGTCTCGGGTCGCGCGGACCAACTCGCTGCGGAACACGGCGCCGGCCGGCCTGGGGACCGGCGTGGGCTGATCCTCGACGCTGGACTGGAGCGCGTCGGCCTCGCCGGTGGCGGGCGTCGAAGCGTCAGACCCTGGCCGACAGCCCATCGAGAGGGCGAAGACCAGCGGGAGGGCGAAGCATCGGCGCATGCTTGGACTCTCGGAGCATGCGCGACCGTGCGCAAGTTTCTGTCGTTCACAGACCCGCGAGGGCCAGCGTCTCGAGGATCTGCGTACTCACGTCGTCGATCTCCGCTGCGGCGTCGACTCGAACCATGCCCTCGAGTGGGTCCGGGCCCTCGAGCTCGAGAACCTCGGCGTAGCCGGCCGCGAGGCGACGTTGGACCTGCGCGATGTCGAAGCGTTCGCGGATCTGTCCAGTCTCGGCCTGGCGGGCGGCCACACGCGCGAGTGCCAGATCCGGATCGAGATCGAACACGAAAGTGAGGTCGGGCCAGCGGGCGTGGCGGTTGAGGGTTCGGACCCAGGCGGGGTCGCAGTCGAGGGACTGGTACACCCACGATGAGACCACGTAGCGATCGCACAACACGATCTCGCCAGCGGCGAGCGCCGGCTCGATCTCCCGGTCGAGGTGCTCGAGTCGGTCGGCCGCGAACAACAGGGCGAGGGCGGCGGCGTCCACGGTCTTGGGCTGGCCAGGGACGTCGGCGAGCAGCCCTCGGGTCAGCTGTCCGATCGCCCCGTCCGAGGGTTCGTGGGTCTCGTGGACCCGGTGCCCGCGCGCGCGAAGGTGCGCCGCGACGCGCTTGGACTGGGTCGTCGTGCCACTGCCGTCGATGCCCTCGAAGACCAAAAATTGTGGAGCTGTGTTCATCCGCAGATTGCGCCTCTCGCCGCAGACAGAATCTTGCACCAGCATCCGGCCCGCGACCAAGCCTCGCTGGCCGACTTCGCCGGGGGGCTCCACGCGGCAATGGAGCCGTGGCACACTTGCCCCCGGCGCTCCCTCGCGCCGAGGACCCCGCCGTGAACGATCCAGCCAACGCCGACCCACAACGTGGGCAGACCCAGCTCCAAACATCCGGAAACCAGCCGATGTACGTCGCGGCCTCGCCTCCTGGGGTCGCCGTTCAGTTACCCACGGGACCTCGGACCGGGGCGACGATGCCGCAGACGCCGAACTATCCGGCGGGAGGCGTGGACCCGGCGGCGGCCCAAGCCCAAGCTCATGCGCAGGCCCAAGCGGCGGCCCAAGCCCAAG
>CAYVJQ010000071.1:0-8208 GCA_964451725.1 uncultured Nannocystaceae bacterium
TCTTGGCCGCGGTCTTCTTCTTGGCCGCGGTCTTCTTCTTGGCCGCGGTCTTCTTTTTGACCGCGGTCTTCTTCTTGACCGCGGTCTTCTTCTTGGCCGCGGTCTTCTTCTTGACCACGGGCCGGTTTTTTTTGCTGTTCGCCATTGCTGGATCCTCCTCGGCGAGTTTAGGCGCAGGCGGCACGGACACCCAAGTCGCTCCGTTGCGAGTCGCGCGGCCGAGTTTCTCGCGTCGGCTTTACAGGCTCACGCCGCGGTCGCTAGAGTGCCGACGTCGCCGCGCCCTCGCACCCCTCGCGCGATCGCCAGAAAGAACCCCACATGCCGACTCGTACTCTCCGCATCTTCGTTCCGCTCGGTGTCGCGTCGACCCTCGCTCTGGCTCTCGTGGCCTGCGACGGCGAGAAGAAGGACGTCGTCGCCGCGATGCAAAATGCCGATGAAGAGGCGCCCGCCAAGAAATCGGGCGAGCCTGGCGAGAAGCGAGAGATCCCGACCTCCGAGCTGCCTCCGCCCACAGACGAGGAGCTGGCGGCCTGGGATCGAAAGGATCCGGAGGGGGAGAAGCACCTCTACAAATGGGACAAGAAGAACGCCAAGCGCATGCAAAACCACTGGCTGGAGCTGCGCTGCCTTCGGGACAAGATGAAGTCAGAAGGCGAGAAGGCGGTCGGCGCGGAGCCTGGGGGGCAAGAGTCGGAGAACTGGGACCAGTTCAAGCGGGCCTTCATCCCCCACGTGGATGGCTGGCAGCAGCGCCTGTTCGCCGAGGAGGGCCAGGAGGTCCTGACCAAGTCGAAGTACGTCTCGAACATCATCGAGGCTCACGAGCTGGTCATGAACGGCTACCCCACGGCCTACAACGACGGCGACGAGAAGCTGATTCGCCGTCAGAACGCCCTGTGGATCGTGGTCGAGAACAAGGTCGTCGACTACTCCGAGAAGATCGGTGCGCCGTTGACGCTTCCCGATCTGGAGGATGAGAAAGCCGCCGCCAAGTGGGCGAAGTTCTGTGCCCCCGTGCTCGCGCCGCCCAAACGCGGCAAAAAGAAGCGCTAGCGGCAGTCAGAGCTCGTCGAGTTTGTCGAGCTCGTCCTCGAGACGATCGAGTTCGCCCATGCTCACCCCGGACAGGGCGGAGCCCGATCCGGCCTGTCCGGGCGAGGGACGATACCAGCGGCGCGCAGCGAGGAGGATCGTGACCAACGCGACGATCGTGCCGAGGACGATGGCGAGCAGGATGTCCGCCTGGTGCTCGCTGCCCATCTTGGACTCGCCGAAGCGAGTGACCAGGGTCATCTCGATCTGCTTTTTGTCCTTGCCCTGCTTGGCGAGTACGAGAATGTCGTCTTCGAGCTCGCGGGCGGCCTGGCTGGGACAACTGGCGATCGACCGACCCGGACAGTAGGGCGAGGGCATGTCGCTGGCGATGTCGCGGGCGAGATCCTCCGCGTGGAGGTCGGCAGGGCTCAGCTTGACGGGGGCGGTCATCGGCGCCGAGACGCTAACATGGGGAAGATCAGGCGTCGCTGCGCCTGCGGTCGCGCGCGAGAAACGCTGAAACCGAGCCGAGACCGCTGGTCTTCAAATATGGCGATGATCCCGCTTGAGACCGGGGGCCTGGACGGGGTAATTCAGTGCTGTGCTCACTGTCGTGGTCCACGAAAAGGGCGGCAAGACCCAGCGCTTCGCCTTCGAGTCTGATCAGTTCATGGTCGGGCGGGAGAGCGACAACCAGCTGATGCTGGATCGCTCGAACGTCTCTAAGCACCACCTGAACTTTCGCCGCGCCAACGGGACGGTGGAGGTGCTCGATCTCGAGAGCACCAACGGTACTTACGTCAACGGTCGCAAGATCGTCAGGCCACGCCAGGTGCGTCGCTCCGATCGTATCTACGTCGGCGATTTCATCTTGATGCTCGATGGCGACGATCCTGCGATCGCGCCGCGTGAGCGCGCTGAGTTGCCGGTGACCGGACAAGACGGCAAGCCGCGTTTGACCACCGTCGGGATCCCCAGCGCGGGAGAGGGGGACCGGGGAGAGATGCTGCCCGGCGATGTCGAGGGGGACGATGACACCGTGATGACCTCGGCCCGCAAGGTCGCGGCGGCGGGGGTCGAGAGCGCGTATCTCGACAAGATCGCGTCGCGTGTCATCCAGACCGCAGTCATCAATATTCGTGGTCTCGACCCCCTCCACGCGGCGAGCGTCTCGGATGAGGACCGGGCGGAGGCCGTGGCTCTGGTCGACTCCATGCTCGCCGAGATGCGACGGACCGAGGAGATCGAGGAGGCGGTCGACCTCGAGCCCCTCAAGAGCCGGATCGTGCGTGAGCTCGTCGACCTCGGTCCGCTGACCGAGCTCATGCAAGACGACACGATCTCGGAGATCCAGGTCGTGGGCGGCGGCTCTGTCCGCCTGGTCCGGGAGGGTCCCAAACACAGCTCGGCCCGGGCCGAACTGATCGAGCGGCGGTTCTCGGGAGATCGGGCCCTGAGCTTGGCCTGCCGTCGGCTGGCTCGAAAATGGGGCTTCCTCATGGAGGGCGCGCAGGTTCTCGAGGGCAAGGTCTCGGACGGCTTTTACATGTACGCCCTGTTGCCGCCCACCCAGGTCAGCACCCCGGTGCTGAACCTTCGTCGGACCCGCACGGACGCGAACAACCTCTCGGGCCTGGTTCAGGAGCAGGTTCTCAGCGAGGACATGCGCGAGGTTTTAAGGGCGGCGATCCGGGGCTCGCGGCGGATCCTGATCTCGGCCTCCGGCGGGGTCAACCTCGATCGTTTCATGCGGGCACTCGTGGGGGAGGTCCCAGACGAGATGCGGGTCGTGAGCATCTCGGATACGGGTCGGCTGGGCTCGGATCGGCGCAGCTGGATTCGGGTTCGGCGAATCTCCGATGCCTCCGACACTGTTCACCTCTCGGACGCGCTCGGCGTGCTGCTGCGCGGTGGCGTCGACTTGTTGATCTCGCAGCGCTGTCGGCACGAGGATGCGGCCGCGGTCATCGATGCGATCTCCGGCGCGACGGCGGGGGCCGTGGTGTCTGTGTGGGGCATCGACTCTGCACACGCGCTGAGCCGGCTGGCAGCCCTGAGCACGGTGGCCAGCGGCGCCATCGAGGCGCTCACGGTCGCCCTGGCCCGCAGCGTGGACCTGCTCGTGCGTCTCAACGTGGGTGTGGGCGGTGAGGGCATGCAGATCATCGAGGTCGTCGAGCCACGGGTGAAAGAGGGCAACCAAATCATCCACATGCCGATTTTCCGGGCGATGAAGGGCCAGGACGGGAGTGTCGAGTTTCGGCCCACGGGGACCGTTCCCGCGTTCATCGCTAGGCTCACCGAGCTCGGGGTCAGCGTGCCGATGTCGGTGTTCAAGCCGAGCAAGAAGGACTGAGAGGAGCCGAGCCGGGCCCGACCCGCGCTCGGGGGCCAGGCAGGAATTCGAGAGTGATCCTGTGCGCGCGGTGTGAGTTTGGTCTTCACCGGTCTCCGCATCGCGGCATAGAGACGCTTTGATTTTGGAGGGTGCGTGTCGACCGCGTCCGAAACAAAGGTCGTATCGGTGTTTTGAGCGAAGGGAGCTTCGTCGCTCCAGTCGCGCGCGCGCCGGCCGTTCAAGGCCGGAGCCTCTGTTTAGACATCGGAGACAGCAAACCGCGCAGGAGCATTGTTCTTTCGGACAGTGCACAGTGGTGGGGGTGTCAGAAACATCAGATATCGATCCCCTGGATGGGGTGGTCCAACCGAGGGCTGGAGGGCGCACACGTAGCGGTGAGTATGCGTTGGGCCGAAATCAGGTCCCGGTCGATGTTCTCCAGGCACGAGAGCGTGAACCCACCCATTCGACGGACACGACCCCAGGTCCGGCTCGCGCGACCCCAGCTCCGACCCGCGCCCGGCATTTGACTGAGGATGCCGAGGACGATGCGACTCGCATCAAGCGGACTGCGCGGTCCAGCCTTCTCGATCTCGGAGACCTCAGCGCGCTTCGAATCGGCGGGCGCTATCGGTTGGAGGGGAGGCTGGGTCGGGGCGGGATGGCCGAGGTCTTTCGGGGTCGCCACGTCGACCTCGATCGCCCGGTAGCGATCAAGATGTTGCATCCGCGCGAGCGCAGCAGCGAGGAGGCGCTGCGCCGATTCATGCAGGAAGCTCGGCTGTGTGCCCGAATCCGACATCCCAACGTGATCGAGGTGTTCGACTTCGGGTCGACCTCCGACGGTCTCCTCTATCTGGTGATGGAGCTGCTCGCCGGTGAAGATCTGCGCGCGACCATCGCCCGCCACCGAGGCTTGCCCTGGCCCCGCGTCCGCTCGCTGATGATGCAGATCTGCGCGGGCCTCGAGGCCGCGCACGTCCACGGTGTCGTCCACCGAGACCTCAAGCCATCGAACTGTTACCGCGTGCCAGAGGCGCGTCGGGGCGAGCAGATCAAGCTCCTCGACTTTGGGGTCGCTACTGTCGGTGTCGGCGTCGGGGTGACCGGGACGGGTGCGCAAGCGCAGCCAGAGCGGGATCGCGGCGCTGATACGGTGTACCGCGGCGAGCGGATCACCGTGTCGGGGGTCATCGTGGGGACGCCCGAATACATGTCTCCCGAGCAAGCGCGGGGGGGCGCCGTCGATCATCGCAGCGACGTCTATGCGGCGGGGATCATCCTGTGTGAGTTACTCACCGGGAAGGTGCCGTTCACCGGGAAGCCGGTGAGCGCTGTCCTCGATGCACAAATTCATGCGCGTCCGCCGACCCTTGGGGCGCTGCATGGCGCCGAGGTCGACCCCCGAGTCGAGGCGGTGTTCGCCCAGGCCCTCGCCAAGCAGCCGCAACAGCGATTCCACAGCATTCGTGCCCTGTCCGAGGCGGTCGAGGCGATCGAGGCGGGCGGGCGTCCCGAGGTCTCGGGGGTGTTCGAGATTCCACGGGCCGCGGCCGACCTCAGGGAGACCCTGCGTGAGCTCGACGGGCGAGGCTCCCAAGGGCAGTGGCCTCCCGCCGCGCGACTGTGATAGGTTCTGGCGCTTTGAGCCGCCGTCACGACCAGAGCACACAAGCGCTCCTCGACCGCATCGAGGATCGACTCATCGACGCTCCCGAGGGCCTGCACCGTACAGGTCCGCCCGCCTCGGCCGAGGCCCTGGCGAAGGCCGAACTCGACCCGGAGATCGGCGCGCTATGGGCCCGCTGGGACGGCCTCGAGTTCGGCAACGGGGAAGCGTGCCTGCTGTCTCTGGAGGCGCAGGTCGAGGCGACCGCGGTCGCAGCCGAAGCGGGGGTGCTGGCGCCGGGTGATCGGGTGGTTGGTGAGCTCGGCCCCGCGCTGTTGGTGATCCCTGCCGATCCCTGGGAAGCCGGCGCCGAGATCGTGATGGTGGAGGAGGGCGAGCGCGCCCCCTATGCCTCGAGCGTGGTCCGGCTCGCGCTGGGCTTGGTCGCCGAGATGAGCCTCCTCTACGACGATGACGGCGAGTATCGAGAGGGCCTGTTCGAGGAGTTTGGGACACTCACTGCTCGGGCGGAGCGCAAGCTCTCGCGTCGGCGCCTCGACTTTGATCCCGACGCGCCCTTTCCCCGATTTCGCTTGGCCCAGATCCTGCGCCGCGCCGGTGAGTTGCGCGCGGCCAAAAAGGAACTCGAGCGGGTGCTGCACTGCGCCCCCGAGTTCGAGTGGGCATACTGGGAACTCGGGCGCACCCAGCTCGACATCGCCGAGCGTGACCAGCCCGGTAGCAGGGGAGAGGCCACCTCTCTCGCAGGGGCGGCCGAGAGCTTCGAGGCCGCCGCACAGCGGGTTCGAGATGCGCCCTTGCGGGCCCTGTTCAAGGCATGGCAGGCGCGGGCGACCGTCGACGACGAGGCCCGGACTGCGCTCGCAATGATTGTGCGGGAGCTCGATCCAGGTTTTGCCGCCGCCCGTGAGGCAGGCCTGCGGGAGGCCATCGAGGATCAGGATCAGCAGCGCGCGAGCGAGCTGCTGGCGCTGGGCCTGACCATCGAGCCGCGCCACCTGGGTCTGTTGGCCCAGCGTCGGGCGGTCGAGGAGATGCCCAGGCCCACCGCGGCCACGCCGGATCCCGAGCCTCGTCCAGCCTCGACCGAGAGCCGTTCGGCCAGGGGCGGGAACCGGGGCACGCCAGATGATCGATCGGCAGACCGGTTGGGTCCGACGGCAGGCAAGTCGAGCCGGTCGATGGGCAAGTCGAGCCGGTCGACGACCAAAGGTCGCAAGCCACGACCGAAGTCGCACAACAAGCGTTGACCTCTGGGGGCGGGTCGCTCTAGCGGGCCGGGTCCGTGTCGCCCGTCGAGCGGTCGGCGGTCGCGGAAGTCTCTGGATTCACGGGCGCGTCTGGGTCCGCGGATGTATCTGGATCCACGGCCGTATCTGGATCTGCGGGCGCGTCGGGGTCCGTAGATCCATCTGAATCCGCGGGCGCGTCGGGGTCCGTAGCGCTATCTGGATCCATGGGCGTGTCTGGAACCAGCGAGAGGTCGGCCGGAGGCTCGCTCGGGACGTCGCTGCTCAGCCGCCGCTCGATGACGATCGGAGGCCCATCCTGGCGAGTAGCCTGGATGACCAACACCAACCGGCTGCCCTCGGCCAAGGTGGCGGTGACCACCGACACCTCGTTCGCGGTGCCGGGGGTGAGCGCTCGGGCCTGGCCGCGTGGGCTTCGGGCGCCGTCGCTGGTCTCGACGTACACGGTGAGCTCGGCCTTGGCCCAGGTCGCTGGGACAGCGAGGCTGAGCTGGTCGCCGCTGCGGATCGTCTCTGGCCAAGCCGGCCACAGTAGATCCAGGATCGAGCGGGTGTTGTCGGCCGCAGCCGGGAGCAAGATCGCAGCCTGGTCTCGGTAGCAGACCCGATCCAAGTAAGCCCGCACCCGACCCGCAGGATCGAGGTCGAAAGCCGCGAGAGCCCGACCGGTTGGGCTCAGGAGATAGCCCTGATCCGCCGGCCAGGGCGAGAGGATCGCGCCATCGACCTCGCTCGGGTCGAGGCCGTGTGCATCCCCGAGCAGGGCGGCCGCGGCCTCGGTCGCGGACAGGTCGAGGTCGAGGAAGCGGGGCGCCGGGACGGTGAACTCGGACAGAAAGTGACGCCGGGCGAGGGTCGCCAGCCCCCCGTAGGATCCGTCGCCGAGGATGTGGGCTTCGATGCTCTCGGCCAGAGGCACGCCGGAGGGCGGCCCGTCGGTGCTGGGGATACCCGGTAGAGACCGACGCCCGTACTCGATGCGAACAAACTCTTGTAGGGGCAGGCCCCGGTCTCCCGGCGAAGGGGAGAGGCGCGAGAAGAAGGCCGTCGCGTCGCCTCGAGCGTGGGCGGGGACCGAGAGATCTTGGACCACGTGCAAGAGCGCCCCGACCCCGAGCATGGCCAGAGCCAGGTGATGATCGCGCTTCGCCTGGGTGGGGGCCGTGCTGGCCAGAGACAGATGGGCGAAGGTCTGTTCGGGTGCGAGCAGATCGTCGCCACCGAGCCAGCCGAGCGCCGAAGTCGACGCTCCCCCGAAGTTGGTCCGGGTGGCCACACCGGCCGCCGGCTCGCCGTTGGTCCGGGCCTGGCGTGCGCGCAGGACCGCGGCGGACATCTCCGTGTCTTCCCAGCGCGCTGCGTCCGGGTGCTCTCGGTCGAGAAAGTGATGAACCAGGCGGGCCGAGGGAGAGACCTCCGCGATCATGCCCAGCCGCAGCCAGCCGAGCGCCGACTGCTGCCAAAGTTCACGGTCGACACAAAACAGCTGGGTGTCGGGAGGGGCGTCCGCCGAGGGACAGCTGCCGGGCCCGCCCAGGGGCGCCGCGCCGAGGTCGGCGTGGGTCTGGTGCATGGCTCGCTGGAGCAGGCGCAGCTCCTCGTGGGAGAGGGCTTGGGGATCGATGCTCAACGCTGTGAACACGCCGCGCTCGAGCTCGCTCGCGTCCATCCACCGCAGATGGAGGGCGCTGCGTTGGATGGCGATCTCGAGCAGTCCCTGGTGTGTGGTGGACGGATCCCAAGCCGCCGCCGGCGGGGCGTGCAAGAGCGCGGTTGCCCCGAGGGCGAGGGTCGAGGCAAAGAGTAGCGATCGAGACCAGCGCATCATGGGGGGTTCTCTCCATCCGGTGTAGGCGTCGCTGTCGTGGCCGCGGCGGTTTCCGGGTCTGCGCCGTCCTCGGTTTCCGGGTCTGCACCGTCCTCGGTTTCCGGGTCTGCACCGTCCTCGG
>CAYVJQ010000071.1:8308-36888 GCA_964451725.1 uncultured Nannocystaceae bacterium
TCCTCGGTTTCCGGGTCTGCACCGTCCTCGGTTTCCGGGTCTGCACCGTCCTCGGTTTCCGGGTCTGCACCGTCCTCGGGCGCGGTGACCAGCTTGATCTGGTCGACGTGGTCACCGATGTACTTGGCCAAAATGATCGCGGTGTCGATGTCGATGCACTGCTCGGGCCCGCAGCTCACGAGCACGCCGGTCTCCGACTCGCGGTCGACAAAGGCGACTCCCCGGAACCCGGTCTCGGGCTCTTCGTAGACCCAGGTCTCGTCGGTGACGGCCGCGCTGACCTCGACTGGGAGATTCTCGCGGAAGATCTCGACCACAGGGTCGAGCCCGCCGGAGGGCTTGTGCCAGACCCGGAACGAAAAGTCGTAGTTTTGCTCGTGCTCGGCGGCCCGGAACAAGACCCCGTGATAAAAATGGCTGCGCGGGAAGTCGCCGAGATCTTCGATGATGAACTCGCCGTCAAAGCCCGTGCGCATGGCGACATCCTCCGGATAGATCAGGGAGCTCGCCTCGAGCCAGAGATCGCTGAGGTCGGCGGCGGGCTCGTCGGTCCCCGTGTCCCCCGAGTCGGGATCGGGTCCGTCCTCCTCGGTGATGCCGCCGAGGGCCGCGTAGAGGTCCAAGTTGGCCTCGCGCCGCTCCCAGCTGGATACCCGGGTGACCTCGCGGGGGGGGGCCAGGAACAGCAAGTGGTCCGCGTGTGAATCGCGTTCGCGCCACTTGCCGAGCTCGATTCGGTTGTGGCGTCCAGTGAAGTCTCGCCGCGCGCCCCCGGTCTGGAGTACGTCGGAGCGGTAGCTGGCGTAGCCGCGCTTGTAGACGAGCAGGTGGAAGGAGACCAGGCGCAGGCTGGATCCGCGCTTGCGCAGGGGTGCGCGGCGGATGCGGTAGCGGCCGGCCTCGTCGGTCTGTACAGAGACGGATTCGGATCCGCTCGGGCCGATAAAGCCGTCTCCGCGGTCGTAGGACCAGACTCCGACGACGACGGCGTCTTGAAGCGGCTCGCCGGTGGCCTCGTCGACGATCTGTCCGTCGAAGGGGCCGAGCAAGGTCGTCCCGGTGACCTGGGTGCGCGCGCCCTTGAAGGGGGCAGGGCGGACGATGGGTGCACAGGCGGTCAGGACCACGACGGCCGCGAGGCCGACGGCCCGACGGACGACCGCGAGGCCGACGGCCCGACGGAAGGTGGGGATCGCGGTCACAGGTCGAGCTGGAGACACGGACGGGGACACAGGCCGAGACGGGCCGAGGTGCCGAGATGGGTGGGCGTGGGGCAGGGCGGTCTCCGGGAGCTGTCTACGATTGACGGGTTCGTGGGGGGCCGATACCCTCGGTAGCCGGGCAACGCGGTCTATCGCAGCCCGCGGGGCCTTTCAAGGCCTGTCACTGGATCCGGACTGATGCCCGCCACGATCCCATGCCCGGCCTGCGGCACTGACAACCCGCACGATGCTGCGATCTGTCAGGTCTGCGACTACGAACTCCGCGTTCAGCTGCCCGATGCCGGTCGGGGGCCCAAGTGCCCACGCTGTGGATCCAGGGTCGCCGGAGGCGCAGCATTCTGCCAAGTTTGTGGCCAGGGGGTCCACCAGCGCCTCGCCAGGCCGCAGACCGGCGCCCTCAACATCCGCGACATGTTTGGCGGTGGGGACAAGCTCGGCGACGCGCCGCGTCCCTCCCATCGGCAGTTTACAGAATTGGCGCCGACGGCGGGGCTCACCGTTCCAGCCGGGCGGGAGACCGTCCCCGACGCGCCCGTGGTCCGGGAACGCGACGATGGATCCGGCTCCGGGTCTCGAGGTCGGCGCCGCGCAGCCCCGCGGCCGCGCCCAAACTACTCGGGCTACGGCGATGGATCGGGGGGATCCTCGACCGCCCCGCAGGGACATGCCCCGCTCACGGGGGATCTTCCTTCTCAACAGGATTCTCAACGACAGGTTCGCGCCGAGCCTCCACGCCCGCGCGGGCCGGAGACCGGGGACGAGCTCCCCAGCGGCACGCCGCGCCCGCGGGCTCACCCCCAGGAGCACGCGGAGCCGGCAGCACCCCGGGTCTCGGCCTTTGCGGCACCCGCCCCCGTGGTCCAGGCCCCGGTCTCGGGGCCCACGTCCGCGCCACGAGTTCCACGTGTGCCCGTGGGGGATCCCCAGCCTCCCGTCGTCGCGCGGACTTCAGAGGTCTCGCCCACTTCAGAGTCAGAGTCCGGGTCCAGCCAGCCCTACGGCGGCCAACCCTCACAGACCTGGGCCATACGCCCGGTGGCCGCGGATCGAGATCGAGCCGCCCCTGAGCCGCGCCTGGTGTTCGTCGATCGCCAGGGCAAAGAAGGGGAGAGCATCGCCGTGGGTGAGGGGATCGAGATCGGACGCAGTGGCCCGCTCGCTCTCTCTGGCGATCCCTTTGTGTCTCCTCACCACGCTCGGATCGCGGTCACCGAGACGGGCGTCTCCGTGACCGATCTGGGTTCGAGGAACGGAATCTACCTGCGCCTGACGGAGGCGGCGCCCGTGTACCCGGGCGACTACTTTCTGCTCGGCAACCAGCTTTTACGCCTGACCCGACTCGAGGGGGACTGGCGCGAGTCGGCGCTCGACGACGCGGGAGTCCGCGGGTTCGGGTCTCCGGTCAAACCACCCTGGGCCTGCCTCGTGCGTGTGGGGGTGGGGGAGATCGAAGATGATCGCTACCACCTGCGCGGCGAGGAAATGGTCATCGGGCGAGAGCGGGGGGATATCGTGTTCCCCCAAGACGGTTTCCTCAGTCGGGAGCACGCGCGGGTGCACATGACCGTGCAAGAGAACAACATGATCGTCATGCTCGAGGACATGGGCTCGGCCAACGGCACCTACCTCCGGATCCGCGGCCCTGTGGTCGTCCCCTTCGGAGGCATGTTTCGAGTCGGCGATCAGATTTTTCGCGTGAGGAACGACTAAGTGGGGCACGTCCAGCTGTTCGCCCGTACCGAGATCGGTTGTGTTCGAGAGCGCAACGAGGATTCTTTTGTCGTCGCCAACATCAGCACCGGGGTCCGCGGGCTCCGGGCGGGGACGACCGCTCAAGACCTCCGCACCGACATCGCCCTGCTCGGGGTCTGTGACGGCATGGGTGGAGCCGCAGCGGGTGATCTCGCATCCCAAATTGGGACCGAGAGTCTCTACGATATTTTGATGGCGGCGACGGCCCTCCGGGAGGCCAGCAGCATCCAAGAGGCGTTGCTGTCGGCGGTCGGCGGCGCAAACCGAGCGATCGCGGAGTACGCCCGTACCCACCCTGGCAAACGCGGCATGGGGACGACCATGACCGGCTCGCTGATCCACGGCGATGAGATCCACATCATCCACATCGGGGATTCTCGGGCCTACCTCCGGCGGGGTCGGACCCTCACCCAGCTGACCACCGACCACAGCATCGTCGGTCAGATGATCGCCAGTGGTCAGCTGACCCCCGAGCAGGCTCGGAGCTACGAGCACCGCAACGTCCTGCTCCAGGCGCTCGGGGTTCAAGCAGTGATCCAGCCCGAACTCGTGACCGTGAATTTTTGTGCGGGGGATGTGTTGTTGATGTGCAGCGACGGGCTCACGGGCCCCCTCGAGGACGATCGGATCCTCGCCCTCATGCTCAAACATCCCGACCCCATGCGCTGCTGTCGGGCGTTGACCGAGGCCGCCTGCGCCGCTGGGGGCCCCGACAACGTGACCGCGGGCGTCGCGGCCTTCCTCGGCGATGGTCTGCGGATCTGTGGGCCCAACGAGCCGGTGCAGGTCCGGCGGGCCTCCCACACGCTCCAGTGAGCCGGTCTCAGGATCCGAGGTAGAAGGTCGTCGAGATCCCGAACAAGACGGTGTTGGTGAACGGCTGATCGGGCGCGGCCGGAGTCGATCCCAGCCAGCCGATCTCCGGGCCGATGGCCCATCCTCCACCCCTGTCGGGGCGTTTGGCGGCGGCGAGCGGGAACCACTCGTAGCGAGCGCTGGCCTTGAACAGAGCGCCGCCAAAGCCCGCCCGAGACGCCACACCCTGGTCTCTGATCGAGCCGCCGCCGAAGCCGAAGCCGACGCGCAGCGACAGGGGGTAGCGGGGGACGGGCAGGAAGCCGAGTTCGACCATGAGTCCGCCGCTGGCCATCCTCTGTCGGCCAGTGGTTCCGAACTGGCCGCCCGCGGCGATGCCGATGCTCATCCACGGGAACACGGCGTCGCCGGCTTGGATGAACGCGCCTCCTCCACCAAAGGGAGCGGGTGTGTCGAGATTGAGGACAGAGGCGAAGCTCAGCCCTCCAAATCCGAGCAGACCGATGTAGGGTCCATCGACCCGTGGCGGCCTGATCTGTTCGGGCTCGGGCTCGGGCTCGGGTTCCGGGTCGGGAGCTGGGTTCTGTTCAGGTTCGATGATCGCGCCCAGGTCACCGTCGCCTCCGTCCAGTGGATCGGGGTTGGGGTCGCGGGTTTCAGGATCGGGTTCCGGAGCCGACTCGGGTTCTGGAGCCGACTCGGGTTTCGGAGCCGACTCGGGTTCCGGACCCAACTCGGGTTCCGGACCCAACTCGGGGTCCGGGGCCGGCTCGAGGTTGGGGCCTTCTGGGAGTCCCGGCTCCTGTCCCTGCTCGGGATCAGCAGGAGGTGGGCCTGCCGCGCACTCTCCCGCTGGCGCGACAGCGGCGAGAGCCCACCCGCCGAGCGAGAGCGCCAAGACCCGAACTGTCCACGTCTTCGGCGCAGTGCCCGCGATGCCCACCACTCCAGCATGGACCGAAGCATGGAAGTGGCGCAAGTGTTCGCGCGTCGTGCTCCAGGACTACCGATGGCGACGCTGGATCGGCTTGCCGACGCTGCGAGCCACGACTATGATCGGCGGCCCGAGAGCACGGCATGGACACCCAGCGAGCACTGGAGATCTTTGGGGGGTTCCTGATTGGCGCCGGCGTCACCGTCGCGGGCTACGAGTTTTTCGGTTCGAGCCCGGCGCCCGCCCAGGCGAGCGCCGACCCCGTCCCCGCGGTCGAGGCTCCAGAGGCAGGCCCGGGCTACCTGGCCCAGGCCCGCGCGGGCGCCCAGGGAGCGGGAACTCGAGCCCAAACCCAAGGTGGGGAGCCCGGCCTGCCCGAGGCTGCGGCAGACCAACAGGCGGCCGAGGATGCGGGGGCCAACACGGGCACGGGACCCTACGCCGCGGACGCGGACGGGCACTACGTCGATTTCACCGACGTCTTCTACGCGCCGGTGACCTTCACCGCGGAGCACGAGGCGAAGTTCCCCAAACACGGTCTGGTCATGTCCGGGGCGGTCCTGGTCCGCGAGCGCGCCGACTTGGAGTCCAAGCGCATCGGCATGCTCCGAGCCGGTACACGGGTGCGCTCGGACGCCGATCGGACCTTCGGCGGGGGCTGCAAGAGCGGCTGGCACCACATCTTCCCCGAGGGGTGGGTGTGCATCGGCGCGGGCATGAAGATCTCGGAGACGGTGCCCGACGACGGCACCATCGACGTCGCCACCCCCAACGTGGACGAACCCATGCCGCTCGACTATTGGCGGGTCAACCACGACGGCACTGGGTTTTTTCATCGCATGCCGAGCTACACCGAGCAGGATCAGGCCGACGCTGCGGCCAAGGCTTGGCTGGCGACCGAGGGTCGGGCGCCCATGCCCTTCGATCGCTCCGCCCGTCCCGACGATGTCCCGGCGGTGGTCAAGGAGTATCTCAACGCGGGCTACTACGTGACGGTGACCTCGGAGCACGTCCACGCCAAGCGCCACTTTCTCAAGACCAACCGGGGGGTCTACGCGCGCAAGTACCAGCTGGGCAAAAAAGAGGGCTCCCAGTTCCAGGGCCAGGTGCTCGCCGGCGAGGACGTGCTGCCGGTCTACTTCATCGTCCGAGAGCTGGAGCTCATGACTCGGGTGGGCGAGAGCGGGCTGCTCGAGAGCACGGGCATCACACCCCCGCGCCGGTCCACCTACGAATTTCAACGCAAGGTTCGAATCGGCGATTACGAGTACCACGAGGACGCGGAGGGCAATCTGATGCGAGCCTACGCGGTCGCGGTCGCCGAGAAGATCAAGCGACCCTCGGGAATCGAGCCCGACGAGCACTGGATCCACGTGGACCTCTCCGAGCAGACCTTGGTGGCGTACATGGGCGACCGGCCCGTGTTTGCGACCATCGTGTCGACGGGCAAGGAACCCGGCATGACCCCCGTGGGTGTGCATCGAGTCCAGAGCAAGTTCATCGTCACCTCGATGCGGGACCAGCCCGTCGAGGAGGAGGCCTACTCCATCGAGGATGTGCCCTGGACCCAGTACTTTTCCAACAGCGTCGCCCTGCACGGCGCGTTTTGGCATGGCGGCTTCGGCCTCGTCCGCAGTCACGGTTGTGTCAACCTCTCGCCCGGCGATGCGCGGTGGTTGTTCGGGTTCACGGAGCCCAAGCTCCCCGAGGGCTGGGCCGCCTCCATGCCCGGTGTCATGGGCTCCGAGGCCAGCGCGATCGTCGTGACCGAGTGAGAAACCGACCACTGCGGTCGTGGCAGATCCCGCTCAGTGTCCGTTGTAAGCGTCCTGTGCCCCGGTTTGGGACGCGGGGGTGGATTGCGCAGGCCGGCCTTTGGGCACTACACTCTGGGTACTCATGAAGATCGAGACAGGCACCGTAGCGACCCTCGCCTACGACATCACCAC
Organism: uncultured Nannocystaceae bacterium; assembly: GCA_964451725.1. GTDB lineage: Bacteria > Myxococcota_A > Polyangia > Nannocystales > Nannocystaceae > Plesiocystis. The sequence continues at coordinate 14,983 of CAYVJQ010000071.1, forward strand.
AGAGAGCGGCGAGATCGTCGAGAGCTCGGACATCTCGGGTCCGATCTCGATCTTGGTCGGTAGTGGGTCTTTGATCCCCGGGCTGGACAAGCGTCTGGTAGGGCTCGAGGACGGCAGTGAAGAGACCTTTGTGATCCCCCCGGAGGAGGCCTTCGGCACCGAGGCGGACGCACCCACCAACGTCATGAGCCGCTCGGAATTCCCCGACGACGCCAAGCTCGAGGCGGGCGGCAAGTTCGTCGCCAAGATGCCCAACGGGCAGCCCCTGACCCTCGCCATCCGCGAGGTCACGGACGAGTCGGTGACCGTCGCCATGATCCACCCTTTGGCCGGCAAGACCATCAACATGGGTGTCAAGATCGTCAGCGTACGAGCGGCGACGAGCAAAGAAAAAGACAGCGGCAAGGCCATGGTCACGCCGCCCCCGCCTCCGCCCAAGAAGTAGGCTCCAGCACTGCTGGAGCCCGAGGGCGGTCGGAGCCGCAAGCTCACGCTTGGTGCTTCGACGGGCGCATCCGGGCCCAGAGCATGCAGGGCCAAAACCCCGCCAAGTTCGCGCAAACGCACGTTCTAGGCGGGTTTTGTCTAGTTGACGGACAGCTTTAGAGTGGGTATCCGCACAGGTGTCAGGGCCCGGGGCAGGGCAGTTCACGAGCGGATAGAGGACTTCTGTCGCCACGCTGGTGCCGCCCCGATCGCGCGGGTCGTGGCCTCTACGAGGTGAACATGTCACGCGAAGTCGTCATTGTCAGCGCCGCCCGTACTCCAGTGGGCAGCTTCCAGGGAGCCCTCTCCAGCCTGAGCGCAACGGCGCTCGGTTCGATCGCCATCAAGGCAGCCCTCGAGCGCGCCGGGATCGAAGACGGGAGCGACATCGATGAGGTGCTCATGGGCATGGTGTTGCCTGCCGGTGCCGGTCAGGCACCCGCACGCCAGGCCAGCAAAGGCGCGGGCGTGCCCGACTCGGTGGGCGCCCTGACCCTCAACAAGGTCTGCGGGAGCGGGCTCAAGGCCGTCATGCTCGCCGCCCAAGCCATCCGTGCCGGGGACGGGGAGATCTTCGTCGCTGGCGGCATGGAGTGCATGTCCCAGGTGCCCTACCTCCTGCCCGGGGCCCGCACGGGGCTGCGCCTGAACGACAAGACCCTGGTCGACGGCCTGGTCCACGACGGGCTCTGGGATCCCTACAACGACTATCACATGGGCATGGCCGGGGAGCTGTGCGCCAGCGAGTGCGACATCAGCCGCGAGCGCCAAGACGCGTTTGCGGCCGAGAGTTACCGCCGGGCGGTGGCCTCCATCGAAGCCGGTCACTTCGCCGACGAGATCGTGCCCGTCGAGGTTCCCCAGCGGCGCGGCGATCCGGTGCTCGTGCGCGACGACGAGGAGCCGGGGCGCGGCAAGATTGAAAAACTGCCCAAGCTCCGGGCCGCCTTCAAAAAGGGCGGGACAGTGACGGCAGGCAACGCCCCGTCGATCAACGATGGCGCGGCCGCCCTGGTCGTCATGTCGAAGGACGAGGCGCAGCGGCGTGGTCTGACCCCACTGGCGACCATCAAGGGATACGCGGGTTTCGCCCAAGCCCCCGAGTGGTTCACCACCGCTCCCGCCGGCGCGATCAGGGCGGTCTTGGACAAGGCCGGGCTCGAGGTCGGCGACGTCGACCTGTGGGAGATCAACGAGGCCTTCTCGGTGGTCGCCCTCGCCAACCAAGACGAGCTCGGCATCCCCTCCGATCGGATCAACGTGCGCGGCGGTTCGGTGGCGATCGGGCACCCGATCGGCTGCTCCGGCGCCCGCATTCTCATCACCTTGTTGTTCGCGATGAAGCAGCTGGGCAAGCGGCGCGGGGTCGCGTCGCTGTGCCTCGGCGGTGGCGAGGCCGTGGCCCTGCTCGTCGAGATGTGAGCCCCGCCCGCCGCAGCACGAGCACGAGCACGAGCACGTAGACCACAGGAAGCACGACCATGATCGAAATCAACACCATCGGAATTCTGGGCGCCGGCCAGATGGGCGGCGGCATCGCCCAGGTCGCAGCTCAGTCGGGCTACGCGGTCTTGCTGGCCGACCTCGACCTGCCCACGGCCGAGGCCGGCAAGGCCAAGATCGACAAGTTCATGAGCCGGGCCGTCGCCAAGGGCAAGCTCAGCGAGGCCGACAAACAAGCCGCGCTCTCGCGTATCACCTGTGTCGACGGGATCCCCGGCCTGGCCCCGGTCGACTTCGCGATCGAGGCCGCGAGCGAGAACATCGAGCTCAAGAAGAAGCTCTTCGCCCAGCTCGACGAGGTTTTGGGGGACCAGGCGATCCTCGCGACCAACACCTCGTCGATCTCCATCACCTTGCTCAGCGCGGTCACCAGCCGCCCGCACAAGGTCGTGGGCATGCACTTCATGAACCCGGTGCCGATCATGAAGTTGGTCGAGCTCATCCGCGGTTTGCCCACGGACGACGCCACCTACGAGGCCACCAAGGCGATGGCCGAGAAGATGGGCAAGACGGTCATCACCTCAGGCGACTCGCCGGGTTTCATCGTCAACCGGATCTTGATCCCGCTGATCAACGAGGCCTGCTTCGCGCTCCAGGAGCACCTGGGCACGGCCGAGGATATCGACACGGGGGCCAAGCTGGGCCTCAACCACCCCATGGGCCCGCTCGAGCTCGCCGACCTCATCGGCCTCGACACCTGCCTGGCGATCGCCGATGTGCTCCACCGCGAGCTCGGCGACGACAAGTATCGGCCGGCCAACGTGCTGCGTATGCACGTCGCCGCCGGTTGGCTGGGTCGCAAGACCGGGCGCGGATTCTACGAATACAAGAAACGCTGAGCGCATGTCCGACTCCTACGAGACCCTGAAGATCGAAGATCGCGGCGCGGCGCGGGTGGTCACCATCGACCGTCCCGCAGCTCTCAACGCCCTCAACCCCCAGGTCGTCGCCGAGCTCTCGCGCGTAGTCGAGGCCCTCGAGCACCAGATCGACGCCGGCGACTGGTCCGTCCGCGGGCTGATCTTGACCGGTGCAGGCAAGGCCTTCGTGGCCGGTGCCGACATCGCGGCGATGGTCGACATGGACCGGGATCAGGCCATGGCCTTCGCCAGCCAGGGGCACGCTGTGGGCGAGATGTTGGCCAATCTCAAAGTCCCGACTATCGCGGCCGTCAATGGCTTCGCCCTCGGTGGTGGCTGCGAGCTGGCCCTGTCCTGCGACTTCATCATCGCCAGCGAGAAAGCCAAATTCGGTCAGCCCGAGGTCAAGCTCGGGGTCATCCCCGGCTTCGGTGGGACCCAGCGCCTCAGTCGTAGGGTGGGCGCGAGCCGGGCCCTCGAGCTGTGTATCACCGGCGACATGATCCGTGCGGACGAGGCCCTGCGCATCGGCTTGGCCAACCGCGTGGTCGCCCCAGAGGCGCTGCTCGAGACCTGCCTGGGTATCGTCGAGGTGGTCGCGGGCATGGGTCCGCTGGCCGTCGCCGAGGCCAAACGGGTCATCCACGAGGGCGCGGCCTTGCCGTTGGCGGCCGCCAACCAACTCGAGGTCGAGGCCTTTGCGGGCCTCTTCGACAGCGCCGACCAGAGCGAGGGCATGCAGGCATTTTTGGCCAAGCGCCCCGCCGTCTTCACCGGAGAATAGAGAATATGGATTTCGAGTTTACCGACGACCAAGAAGCGATCCGCAAGATCGCCCACGAATTTGCCGCTCGCCACGTCGCCCCGGTCGCGGCCGAGCTCGACAAACAGGCGCGCTTCCCCAAGGATCTCGTCGACCAGATGGGCGAGCTCGGGCTCATGGGCATCGAGGTCGATCCCGACTACGGCGGCTCGGGCCTCGATCCGCTCTGCTACGTCATTGCCATGGAGGAGATCAGCACCGCCTGTGCCTCCACTGGCGTGATCATGTCGGTCAACAATTCCCTGGTCTGTGACCCACTGCGCAAGTGGGCCAGCGAGGCGCAAAAACGGGAGTGGCTCGAGCCCCTTGCGAGTGGCGAAAAGCTGGGCTGCTTCATGCTCAGCGAGCCCGAGGCCGGATCGGACGCGGCGGCGCAGACCACCGTGGCGGTCGAGGACGGCGACGGCTACATCATCAACGGCGTCAAAAACTGGATCACCAACGGCCCCCAGGCCGAGACGGGGATCCTGATGTGCATGACCGATCGGGCCAAGGGCCACCGGGGCATCTCTGCGTTCATCATCGATATGAACGGCGAGGGGGTCAGCCGCGGACCCAAGGACGACAAGCTGGGGATCCGGGGCAGCCACTCGTGCCAGGTGTTCTTCACCGATCACCGGGTCAGCGCGGCCCAGCGCATCGGCGAGCCCGGGCAGGGTTTCAAGGTCGCCATGAGCACCCTCGACTGCGGGCGGATCGGGATCGCCGCCCAGGCCCTCGGGATCGCCCGGGGCGCCTTCGAGGCCGCGGCCCGCTACGCCACGGAGCGCAGGACCTTCGGCAAAGCGATCGCCGAACACCAGGCGATCAGCTTCATGCTCGCCGACATGGCCACGGAGATCGACGCCGCTCGGCTCATGACCTACCGCGCCGCCGCGCTCAAGGCCGCGGGCAAGCGCCACACCACCGAGTCGGCGATGTGCAAGCTCATGGCCTCCGAGGTCGCCAACAAGGTCGCCAAGAACGCCATCCAGATCTTTGGTGGCAACGGCTACGTGTCCGAGTACCCGGTCGAGCGCTTCTTCCGAGATGCCAAGATCACCGAGATCTACGAGGGTACGAGCGAAATTCAGCGCGTGGTGATAGCCTCCAACATCATCCGGGCGCTCGCCTGAGACCGCCCTCCCGACCGTCCGTCCCGTACTTCGTGCAGTGGAGCCCAGTATGCGCATCAACAACTCGATCCCCCTGACTCTGGCCGCCCTCGGCCTCGTGTTCGCGTCCGGCTGCAGGCCCCAACAGCAGACCAACCAGGACCTGCTCGCCAGCTACGGAGGCGAGAAGTACACCGCGGATATGGTCGCCACCGACTACGAGACCGTGGAAGACCAGGGGGATGCCATCGACCCGCGGACCCTCGCGTCGATCGACGACACCATCCAGTCGACCTATGTGGCCGACTTCGAGCGCTGCCTCGAGGATGAGATGAGCCGGCTCGAGAACCGCTGGGTCGCCGGTGAGTTCGCCGTCGAGTTCACCATCGAGACTTCGGGCTTGATCAGCTCGGTCACCATGCTCAACGAGGACATCAAAGAGCGCCGCACCCCCGACGCCGACGGCAAGTACGTCAGCTCTGGAGGCGCAGAGCCCCGAGTTGCCGACGAGTTCGGGTCTTGTGTCGAGGCGAAGGTCTACAAGTGGGAGTTCGATCCGGCCCCCGAGGCTACCTACACCCACACCTACAACGGCCAAATCGGCGAGGCCTGGTAGGGAGGGGAGCACATGGAGTTCGAGCTCAGTGAGACCCAGGCCCTGATCCGCGACACGGCGGCTCAGTTCGCCGCCCGAACCTTGGCCCCGGCAGCCGCCGGGCTCGATCGCAGCCATACATTCCCGCGTGCGGCCATCGCCGAGGCGGCCGAACTCGGCCTCCTCGGCATCAATGTGCCCGCGGAGTACGGCGGCGTCGAGGCTGGAACCGTGGCCTACAGCCTCGCCGTCACCGAACTCGCCAAGGCCTGCGCCGCGACGACCGTGGCCCTGTGTGTGTCCAATATGGTCGCCGAGGTCGTCTGTGCATTTGGAGACGAGGGCCAGCGCGAGCGCCACGTGACCAAGCTGTGCAGCGGCGAGTATGTGGTCGGGGGCTTCGCCCTGTCCGAGGCCGGGGCCGGCAGCGATCCGGGCGGCATGACCACGCGCGCGCGCAAGACCGACAGGGGCTGGGTCATCGACGGCTCCAAGCTGTGGATCACATCGGGGCCCGACGCCGGCCTGTTTGTGGTCTGGGCTCGGACCAGCGACGCGCCCGGGACCCGGGGTGTGTCCTGTTTCCTCGTGCCCGGTGACGCGCCGGGCCTGAGCGCCGGCAAGCCCGAACAAAAGATGGGGCAGCGGGGGAGCCCGACGACGGCGCTCGAGTTCGACAGCGTGGAGGTCGGCGACGATGCCCTGCTGGGGGAGCTCGGGCGTGGCTTCGGGATCGCCATGATGGCCCTCGACGGGGGGCGAGTCGGGATCGGAAGCCTGGCCCTAGGCGTCGGCCTGGCGGCGAGCGAGTTCGCCAACCGCTACGCCATGGAGCGCAAGCAGTTCGGCCAGCCCATCGCTCAGTTCCAGGCCCTCCAGTGGTTCATGGCCGACAGCGCGACCGAGCTCGCCGCGGCCCGCATGTTGGTGCTGCGCGCAGCCTGGCTCAAGGAGCAGGGCAAGCCCCACACCCGGGAGGCGTCGATGGCCAAGCTCTACGCCTCCGAGCGGGCGTTTGCAGCCTGCAACCGGGCGCTACAGATGCTCGGAGGCTACGGCTATACGAGCGAGTTCCCCGTGGAGCGCTACCTGCGAGACGTGCGGGTGACGATGATCTACGAGGGCACCAGCGAGATCCAGCGCCTGGTCATCGGCCGCGACGTGGTCCGCGGACTCTGAGGTCGGGGTCTACTGGAGCCCACAGGCGACGTTGCGGCGCTGGAGGGCCGCAGCCTGCTCGTCGCCGGCGATGGTCGCCTCGTGGCCCAGCCACCGGAACATGGCGCTGGCGATCGCGACCTCGCCGCGTTCGTCCCAGAGCCACACGGCGAGGTTGCAGAGCGGATCGTGGGCCTGGGAAAAGGCGATCCTGACCAGCTCCGGCCCGCCGAGTCGACAGACCCGGTCGTACTGGGTGCGGACCGCGACGAACTCACGCAGCTCGTCCAGCGGTGGGAGCGTGCGTCGGGCCCGGACCCGAGCATCCACGGCCTCGCTCAGGATGGCCAGTTCGTCGAGCAGGTCGTGGCGCAGCTCTCGAGCGACCCGACGCAGGACGCCCGCATCGCCCTCCCGCTCGAGCTCGGCCAGAGGGATGTCGGCGGTGCGGGCGAGGGCCGAGAGGTCGAGGTCGATCTGGGCCCGGAGCCGCTCGATGGCGGCGTCGGGGTCTCCGGCCCGGAGGGCGAGGGCGCGCCTCGCCGTGTGGCTGCGAAGCGCGGGCTGGGCCAGGCGTTGGTCCCAGCTGTGCGCGAGCATCCGGAGGTCACCGAGCGAGACGGCTGGGCTGGCGAGCGCCCGGCTGTGGGCGCAGAGCAGGGCGTCGCCCGTGAGCGCGGTCTGGGGGCGGTCGCAGCTCGGGCGTGTGCTCGGGCTGACCTCGACACGGGGGACCGCGAGCGCCCGACGCAGGAGCGGGAGGGTCTGCAGGCGCGAGGGTGCGAGGGCCCAGCGGAGCACGAGCAGAGCGTCGCTGGGGACGGGTGGATAGCCGATCAAGCGAGCCGCAGCGACGCCGAAGAACTTCGTCGCCCGGGAGCGCCGGTGTGGCGCGCGTCCGAGCAGCTCGACTTCGGCCCACGCCCCACGTGCCGCCGCGTCGGCGACCCGCCACTCGTTCGCCAGATGCAGGGTCAAGGGGGGGCAGTGAGCACGGTCGAAGTCGGTGACCATGCGCATGAAACGACGCGCCTCGTCCCGGTCTCCGGTCGCGTCGGCGAGCAGGGCGCTGGCGACCACACCCGGCGCACCGAGGGGCTCGAGCATGTCGCGTTGGCGGGCGAGCTCGGCGATGGCTTTGGGGTTCGGGTGGCGCTGCCGGAGCACGGCCCAGGCTCCAGCCACGATCTGTCCACCGATCACATCGCCGCGCCACACCCAGCCCGAGAGTTGAGCCAAGCTCCAGGCCGGACGCCACAGGCCCAGGGGGATCATCACCAGGCGGGTGATCGGCCAGGGAAACAAGAGCAGCAGGATGACGGCCAGGGGCACCATGTTGGCGATGTGACCCCGGGCGACCGAGAGCGCGAACAGGGCCGCGACAAAGCTCGAGATCAGGGCCAAGACCACGGACCACACACCCTTGGCCCAGGTCTTCGCCGGGAGGTGAGGGGACACGCCGACCTGCTCCCAGCGATGCAAGATCGTGGGTACCAAGATGGCGATGGTCGTGAACACGAGCGGGAGCAGGGACATCTCAGCGCCACCCCAGCGTGTTGCGGGCCCGCGTGAAGCCCCCGGCAGCGTCGTCGAGAGTGTCGCCGAAAACAGCGCCGCTGAGGTCGGGCGGAGCACCGGGGTCGGGGTCGGGGCTCGATGTGGGAGACACCCACAGCTCGTGAACCAGGCGTCGCTGGGGATCGCGCAGCTCGGCCATGGCCACCCGGACCTTGCTCATGTCTCGCGTTCCACCCCCGTGTGGGCTCGGGTAGGCGTCCGCGCCCCGCATGTCGAGATCGAGCATCGCCAGCAGCTTTTGGCCCGCCCGCTCGACCTGTGCCCGGGAGCAGTCGGTCGGCAGCTCGAGGACGTAGAACGGGTTGTGCACCAGGTGGGTGTGGGCATCTTCAGTCATGGGCAGGACAGGCGCGCGATGTGGAGGGCGGAGGGACCGGGACCTCGCTGACATGTGAGTGAGGTGGAAAGTTCCAACGACCGTGACGCCGCGACGATCGCCCTGATCTCAGCTCTGGACCGGGATCAAGAAAAACCACACGTCTCGGGCGTGGCCACAGCGTCGACAGGTGGCTGTGGCGACTCGGTACCGACGGTCGGCGACCTGCTCGACCCGGTGGTGCTCGCAGTACACGCGGTCTGAACACACCGGGCACGGCCACCGTTGGGCTCGCTCCTCGATCACCGCGGGCGAGCGAACTTCGATGGCGGAGTCTGGACCCGCGCCGGGGAGCACTCGCCCGGCCTGCAGCTGCCTGGGTGCCGCTCGGCCGAGCAGCGACCTGTCCCCGGGGGGGACGCCCAACCCAAAGAACAGGCCTGCCAGCAGCGCGAAGAAGACCAGCGCGAGCAGCATGGACACAGGCAGATTTTCGCACAGGCTCGGAGAGGCCGAGCGGCAGACCCGACACAGACCCGACATAGAAGAAGGGCTCCCAGACAGTGTCTGAGAGCCCTTCGAGAGTAGCGGGGACAGGATTTGAACCTGTGGCCTCCGGGTTATGAGCCCGGCGAGCTACCTGACTGCTCCACCCCGCAGTGGACACGGTGTTCTCCGTGGAGCCGGGGTTGTAGGCGCAAGGCCGAGCCGGGTCAAGACCTTTTTTGGCGAATCGTACTCGGCCCTGCGCGGGTCCCGGGAACAGTCGAGTCGCCCCGCTCTCGCTCAGCTGGTGATCGCTATCTCGAGCAGCCCCAACACCGCCGCGACCATCCATACCTTCCAGCTCGTGCCCCGGGCTCTGTTGTCTCGCTCTATCCCACAGTCATCGAAAGCGGGTGGGTGTCGCTTTCAGTCGGGAGCATCGTCGTCTGCTCGGGCGAGCGCGGCGAGTTCGACCCGCGGGTCCCCGGGCGCCCACATCTGCGCGAGCATGGAGAGCGGTCGATTGACGGCGTCGAGGATCAGCAGGCTCTCGCGGGGGGGAGGTTGAGGGCTGCCCTGCTCATCCGGCCCAAAGTTCAGCGGGCAGTGATCGACACGCAGCGGGCCGGAGGGATCGGCCTCGTCGGGGACGGCGAGCGGGAGGCCGTGAGAGCGGCAGATCAGAGGGCGCTGCCCGTAGACCGCGCACGCGCCGTCGATCAGCAGGGCGCAGTGATCCAGGGCATCGTCGTCGCCCTGATCTCGGATCAGGGCGCGGCGTCGGGGCTCGGCGTGGGCCAAGACCGCGAGTGCCGCACGGAGCGGGGCAGCCTCGACCTCGAACACGGAGAAGCGCTGGTGGCAGCAGTGGGCGCAGCCGAGCCGACAGGCGAAGGCCGCGGGGGTGCGAGCTACGGCGGCGTCGAAGTGCGCGTCGACGCGGGCCCGGAGCTGGACGAGGTGGGCACCGAGTTCGGGTCGGCCAGCGGGGCTCACGCGGGGGGGCCCTGGAGCTGCGCGCTGAGGGTCGTCAGCGCGGCCCGAAGCGCGTCGACTTGGTCGGCAGGGAACGCTGCGCCAGCCACGAAGGGGTGCCCGCCGCCCCCGTGGGCTTCGCAGAGTCCGGCCAGATCGTGCCTTCGGGCCTCGGAGGGGCGCCAGGGGTTGTAGCCCAGAGACAGACGCAGATCGCCGTCGGTGTGCAGGTAGGCGCCCAGGCTGTACTCGATGCCGGGGCTGAGGTGGTAGGGGATGAAATGGTTCAGGATCCGCGGCCCGTCGTCGAGCAGGTCGTAGATGAACACCTCACCGACGAGCCGACCGCGGCGGCGGATCACTTCGATGTCGCGGCGGTGGGCGGCCAGTCGCGGGTCCACGATGTCCCGGATCCAACCGGCCTCGGCCAGGTCCTCGAGGCGCGTGGTCAGCAGCGCCTCGATGAACTCGGTGATCGCCGCAGGATCCTCTGCAGCCTGGATCCACGCGGACAGGCGCATGGCGGGTTGTTCGTAGAGCACGGCGACGTCCGGGTTGGCGAAGTCGGCCGAGTCGATGATCTCGCCCCAGCGGATCAGCTCTGCGTGGGCGCCGAGGCCGACCCCGAACTGATCCCGGGCGATGCGGGCCAGGTAGCCCGTACAGCTCGGGGCCGCGGGATCGTGAAATTTCTGACCGCTGGTGTCGGCCTGGAAGTGGGCGAGGTCTCCGTCGATCTGGAAGGCCGAGCGGTGGTGGTCGAAGTACCAGGTCAGCTCGGGGCGCTGCGTATATCGAAAATCGACGACCGCGGCCTCGTCGGCGCCAGCGAAGTCGGCGTCGTCGAAGGGGTCGCCCCGACGGTGGTGTTTGGGGACGTAGCGGACCTCGACCTGCTCGCCGAAGCGGGCCCGGACAAAGGTGGCGAAGAGCGCGGCCGAGGCGGCACCGTCGAAACATCGACCGTGGTGGAGCACGTGGAAGCGCATGCGCCTGCGAGGGTAGGGGCGGCCGCGGTCTGGGTCCAGTCTGCCCAGCCCCCCTGCGATGGGGTCGCAAGTGTCTGAAAGCACCGGCCTATCGGGGTGGATCTTCGCCTGAATTGTGAACCTCGACAGGTTCAGAGACGGCGTCCCCAAGACGATCTGCGGTCGGCCTTTTGGGGCCTTTTCGTGGCGGTTTTGGGCCCGCGCGCGGCTTTTTTGGGCCAGCGAGGACTCGCTGCTACCTGATCTGCATGCGGATCTCTGGTTCGACGTTGGCCCTCGTCACGGCTCTGACGCTCACCACGGGTGTGGGGCTCAGCGGGTGTGCACATGACAGACCCAGCCCTGAACAGCAGCTGACCTCGGCCGACAACCACTACGAGATCGCGCTCGGATCCGCTCAGACAGGGGCCTTCGACGACGCGCGCAAACACGTCGAGATGGCCCTCGAGATCATACCCGAGCATGGCAATGCTCTGTACCTGCTCGGGCTGATCCAACTTCAGGAGGGGCGCGCGATCATCGAGTTCATCGAGTCGGAGATGTGCCTGCTCGACGCGGCCGCGGCCGCCCAGCGGCTCCGAGCCGACGAATTTCATCGTCAGGCCCACGAGGCCTTCGCTCGGGCGGCGATCGCCTATGGCGAAGACGACCGGGGCCTCGGCCGAGCCTACAACTCCATGGCCGTGATCTCGCTCTACTTCCACGACTACGATCAGGCCGAGGGGGAGCTCGAGAAGGCCCTCGACACCCAGTTCTATACGGAGAAGTACTCGGCCCTGGCCAACCTGGGATGGACCTTTTACGAGCAGGGGGACCTGGTGGCGGCGATGACCGAGCTGCGCCAATCCGTGCTCATGAACCCGGATTTTTGTGTCGGCCGGTACCGGTTGGCGCAGGTCTATCTCGACTTCGACATGACCGAGGAGGCGCTCGAGCAAGCCAGCATCGTGGTCGCCGACGAACGTTGCCCGATCCAGGGCGCGCACCAGGTCGTGGGGGTCGCGCAGATGCGGCTCGGCCAGACCGCGGATGCCCAGGCGAGCTTCGCGGGCTGTCTGGATCTCGCCCCTCGCAGCTGCCTCGCCAACGCCTGCCGGCAGTTCCAGTCGTTGGCTGCGGCGGATGCGCAAACGGCTCCGGCCCGGACAAAACAACGTTCGAGCCCTGAGAGCGGTGAATAGAGGAGCGCCTGGGGTCTTTCTCCCGGCGCCCTTGCCCGCCCTGGGGGCGAGCCTGCACACTTGCGCCGATGCGAGTCGAGACAGGTCGCCTTCGGGTTGTCGCTGCTGAGGCAGTCGGCACTCTCGAGCCCGCGCATGATTCCAAAGTGGGGCGTCATGCCCCAGGTGATGCGACGACTCCGGGCAGCTACATCCGCACGCAGCGGATCCGTCAGGGCATCAGCCTCGACCAGCTCGCCGCGACGACCAACATTCCTCGCGGTCAGCTCGAGCTGCTCGAGGACGACCAGTTCGAGGCGCTCCCGGCGATGGTGTTCGCCAAGGGGTTTCTGCGCTGTTGCGCTCGAGCCCTCGAACTCGACCCGGACACGGTCCTGGGCCTGCTCTACGAGCGCGAGCGCGAGCGGCTTCGGGCCCGGCGACGGGAGTCCTCGGCCGTGATCCCGAGCGCTGTGGTCAAGCCCTCTCCGGCCGGCCGAGGGGTGCCTTCGGCGAGTGCCCAACTCTGGGCGCGGGCCAGCGTGTGGCTCGGAGACTGGGCCGGCCGAATCCCCAGCGCACGGATCTTGATGTGGCTGGTGGTTGCGATCGCGGTCGCCGTGATCGTGCTGATCGCGTTTACGCTGGCCAGCGGCCAGGCCAGCCAAGCCGTGCCCGGCGGGCTGTGAACCCGGGCGGCGGGTGGCCGGGGTAGTTGGCTCCAGCTGCGGCTCCCGCCGGTCGAATCGAATAGTTTGGGGAGTTCTTAGGGTAGGGGGGACGCTCGCGTATTCTTGCGAGCCGCGAGGTTGCGCATGTCCCGGACCAAGAACATCGATCTGACCCGGCTCGCTCGGCATCGCGACGAGCCGCGACGTCTGGCCCGTGCGCTCCAGCGTCTCGATGGCGTCCAGATCGCGGGGCAGCTCGACAACCTGCCGCCCGAGGATCAGGACCGGATCCTCCAGATGCTCCCCGCCGAGCGCCGGGCAGCGGTGTTCGGGGAGCTGCGCGAGGAGACGGCCGCCGAGATCGTCCGGCGTCTGGCCCCGGAGGAGGTCGCGGTCCTGCTCGACGATCTCGAGTCCGACGATGTCGCCGACATCCTCGGCCGGGTCGAGGAGAGCCAGCTGCGCCAGATCCTCAAGCGCCTCGATCCCGAGGACGCCGACGAGGTCGAGGAGCTGCTCGCCTACGAGGACGACACGGCCGGCGGCATCATGTCGCTGGACTTCATCCGCGTGTTCGACAACGTCACCGTCGCCGAGGCGGTGCGGGTGATCCAGGAGTTCGACGACCCGCCGGATCAGGCCTTCTACGTGTACGTGGTCGACGATGACGAGCGCCTCGTGGGGGTGGTGTCGCTGCGTCGGCTGCTGACCAGCCGCCGAGACGACCCGATCCGGGAGGTCATGAACAGCGAGCTGCTGCTCGTGGACCGGGAGGCCGACCAGGAGGATGTGGTCGAGATAGCGACCCGCTACGACTTGGTCGCGGTCCCGGTGATCGACGCCCAAAGGCGGATCGTGGGGGTGGTCACCATCGACGACATCGTCGACGTCATCCGCGAGGAGGCGACCGAGGACATCCTCAAGATGGCCGGCGCCGGTGCAGAGCTGTTCGAGACCCGCTCGTTTTGGAGCAGCTTTCGGGCCCGCATGCCGTGGCTGGGGGCGGCGGCGGTCGGTGGGGTGCTCGTCGCCTGGGCGCTCTCCGGGTTCGAGAACGCGCTCCAGACCGTCCCTGTGCTCGCCCTGTTCATGCCGGTGATCGCGGGCATGGGTGGGAACGTGGGGACCCAGAGCTCGACCATCGTGGTCCGGGGGCTCGCGGTCGGCTACGTCGAGAGCTCCAGGATCTCGCGCCTGATCCTGCGTGAGATGGGCCTGGGTATGCTCTTGGGGACCATCTACGGGGTGTTGATCGCCGTGGCGGCGCCCTTTATCGGAGCCGATGTCGGCGATCCCATCGCCCTGGGGGCGGTGCTCACCCTGGGCATGATCGGCTCCATGACCATCGCGGCCACGGTCGGGACCTCGATCCCCCTGCTCATGCACCGGCTCAAGATCGACCCGGCGGTCTCGACCGGCCCCTTCGTGACTACAGCCGTCGATATCCTCGGTCTCATGTTCTATTTTTGGTTGGCGACCGTGTTGCTCGGAGTCGAGATGTGAGGGCTCCAGAGCTGTCGACGCCCGCGGTCGTGCTCCGGACCCGGGCCCTGCGCGACGCCGATCTGATCGTGATCTTGTCGACCCCGGCCCACGGCAAGATCGACTGTATCGCCCGGGGCGCCCGACGCAGCCTGCGACGCTTCCCCGGCGGCCTGCCCGTGGGCGCGCGCGGAGTCGCAGAGGTCGGGCGGGGACGTGGGTCTCTGTCACCCCTGTCCATGTTCACCCCGAGCTTCGACCACAGCGGCCTGGGCCGCGACCTCGAGGCTTTTGCCTATGTGAACTACCTGTGTGAACTCACGGATCAGCTCGTGGGTGGGGCGACCCCCGATCCGACTAGTTTCGGGCTGCTGTGTGAGGGCATCGAGGCGGCGATGGCCGGGGCCAGGCCGGGCCAGCTGCGCCGCTTCGAGTTGGCGCTGCTCGATGGTCTGGGCTTGTTGCCGGTCCTGGATCGCTGCAGCGTGTGTGCGTCGGAGGCGCTGGCCGACGAGCGTGGGTTCCCATACTCGGTGGACCGCGGAGGTGTGTCGTGCCTCGCCCATGGAGGCGGTATGGGGCGCGTGACCCAGGTGACCCTCGACCTGGCTGCGGTCCTGCTCGAGGGCGAGCCCGAGGCTCGGGCAGAGGCCTATGCGAGCGCAGATCCCGAGACCCGCAGGGACCTCCGCGATCTGTGCCGGGACGCCGTGGCCAAGCAACTGCGGGCGCCCCTGCGATCCCTGAGTTTCTTCGCCCAAATAGCGACCCCTGCACGGGCCTGAGGATCCGCGAAGCGTGAGATCGGGATCTCACGAATCGGTGCTCAACGGGTCGAGAGCCCGGGGCTTGCACGCTGGAATTCGCTAGGGATCTTGATAGCGTCCCCTTCATGCCGCGCCTCTCCTCCAAGACCCCGGTGGCCCTCGCCCTGGCGCTCTGTGGTCTGGCCACCAGCAGTTGCGGCGAGGGAAACCCGGGCCAGGACCCGCCCTCCGACGCGTTTTTGTTTCCCTCGGGGGTGCTGATCGATCCGCGGGTGTCGGTCGCGGGTACGGGCGCGTGCTCGACCGACGAAGACTGTGGCGCGAGCGAGCTGTGTGGGGCGGGCGACCAGTGCCGGGAGCGGGCTCAGTGGATGTTCGTGACCAACGCGAACAGCGATCTGCGTTTCAACGCCGGGTGGATCACCGCTGTGGATCTCGACGCTTTTTGGGCCGCGGCGTTCGAGAATCCCGCAGCCGTCGAAGCGGCCGGGGCCTCGGTCTCGAAGACCGCGCCGTGTCGGCGTATCGCGGGTCGACCGCAGTCGGTCGAGTGTCTCGAGCAGGCCTTCATCCACGCCGAGTCCACGATCCAGATGGGCAGCTTCCTCGGGCCGACGGTGGCCTGGGATCGGGATCCGAGCGACGGTGAGGCCATGCTCTTGGTCCCCGTGCGAGGTGATCCGAGCATCACCTACGTGGAGCTCTCCGGGGGGCTCGGCGGCGGGGCCCCGACCCTCGAGTGCAGGCAGGACACCGATTCGGACGGGGGCCGCAAGTGCGGCGACCGACACCGACTCCGCTTTGCCCGCAACGACTCGAGCGCGGCGCGTCTGTCTCGCGAGCCCTTTCGTATTCACGTCAGCCCCCAGCCCGAGCTGCCCCTGGCCTACGTCACCCACCAAGGCGACTCGGACGTGACCTTGATGGCGCTCGAGGGCCTCGAGGTCGGGGGAGACGGGCGCCCGGCGATCGTCCACCAGACCAACGTCTTGGGGACCACTGCCGGGATCCCCGGCGGCTTCGGGGTCGCCCAGCGGCCCTGCGATCTGGACGCCGGGAACGCGCCGACCTCGACCCAGGACTGCACCCTGCCGCTCGTGTACGCGAGCTTGCGCTGGCAGGACCCCATGGGCGTCCAGGTGTTCACGGCCGTCGATCGTGAGCCCCTGCCCAACTCGGCGCAGGTGTGTGTGGCGCCGGACGACCTCGACCGAGAGGGGGCGGTGCTCTGCGAGGCGCGGATCGAGCCGATCGTGCGCTTCGGGGTCAGCGGGATCTCGACCGCCGGCGTATCGTCGACCGTGGGCAACCCGAAACTCGCCGACATCGCTTTTGTGGGGGGGGGCGACGAGCTCTACGTGCTGCAGAGCAACCCCGGATCCCTGATCCGCGTCGACACCTCGCTCGGGGCCGACGGTGAGCCCCTCAACACCTCGGTCGGCACGGTCGAGGTCTGCGCCAAACCGACGACTATGAAGATCTACGCCGACGGCGAGATCAACTACGGCCTCGTGACCTGCTACCGATCGGCCGAGCTGTTCATCATCGATCTGAGCAGCCTCAGCGTGGCCGGCCTGGTGCGTGCGGGCATCGGCCCGGACCAGGTCGAGATCGACCTGGCCCGAGAGGTCGTCTATGTCGCCAACACCCTCGATGCCACGGTGAGTGTGATCGACATGGCCCGCACGAGCCCCTCACGCTTCACCGAGATCGGCCGGATCGGCCTTTCGGAGCCCTACACCCAATGAAATCCCCGCGTCACACTTTTGGGCCCGCCCTGGTCCCGGGTCTGCTGTTCTCCAGCCTCGGGATCATGGGGATCATGGGGATCATGGGGATCATGGGGATCATGGGCTGCACCGAGCAGGACACCCAAAACGTACCCAACCGGGTGCTCGATCGGCCCACGGACGTGGTCTTGCTGTGCGCCGACCGGGTCTGCAACGACTTCGACGGCGACGGGGTGGAGACCTGTGAGGCGGAGATGCGGCCATTGAGCGCCTGCGGGACCGAAGTCGGGAGTTGCACAGCCTCGGGCACCCACATGATCGGCTTCGTGGCGAACTCGGAGCGCAACGAAGTCGCCATGTTCACCAAGTGCGACGGCTCCTTGGTCGACATGGACTTCGACGTCCCCGGCTACAACTTCGTGCCCGCGGGCATCCTGCCGACCGAGCTCACGGCCAGCGACGACGGCTGCCGCGTGGTCTCGGCCAATGTCGGGAGCTGCGACTTGACGGTGCTCGACGCCCAGGGGATGGCCCACTACGCCCTCGACCTCGATCCGACCACGGACGAGCCGAGCAGCCTGGTCGCCAACCTCGAGCCGCGGCGCTTCGACGAGGTGTCGGGGGGCTGGGTCCCGCTCGGGGCTCGGCCCGGTGATCTGATCTCGGCGCCGCTGGCCCTGACGACCGCCCCGGGCCTCGATCCGGGGGCGGTACTGGACGGCAACTGCGACCCTCTCAACCGGGGCAGCGTCTACGTCAGCTTCCCGACCTGCAACCTGGTCGCAGAGGTCGATGTTCAGACCGGGAACATCTTGCAGAGCCGCCAGCTGGTCGGGGATGGGCTCGGAGGTGTGGATGTGGTCGACACGGGGACCACGCCCCTGTGTCCGGTCGAGTGCCCCGCCCAGTTCGATGGCGAGCTGCCCTCGGGGTTGCCGCCCGTCGACCAAAATGGGGTCTTCCCCCAGGCTCTCGAGCTGCTCACCCCCTCGAATCAGGGGGCCGACGAGGCCGATGAGGCCGATATGGCCGTGGTCAGCCGCAGCTTGTTTGTGGGCGGTCTGGGCTCGGACACCCTGTTCGAGCTCCGCATGAGTGAGGGGGGGATCTGGGGTGAGGCGAACAGCCTGACGCTCCAAGATGCAGGCGGGATCAAACGGATTCGGGTCAGCCCTGCGGTCGATATGCCCTCGTCGGGTTCAGACTTCAGCCAGTTCATTTATGCGATCGCCGGCGACGGATCGACACGCGTGATCGGGCGGGAGCTGCCCAATCCGACCGACTCTCTGGGTATCGAGTGTGACACCCAGGCCGACCCCAGTGTGATCCCCGAGTCTCAAGGCTGCATCCCCGTGCCCGAGGTGCCCTCGGACGGTCCCCCGGCCGGCCGTCGCGGGCTCGCCCGGGGCCCCGGTATTCGACCGGGCACGGGTGGCGAGATCACCGACTGGTCGTTTCGCAAAATCTACACGAGCGACGACGAGAACCCCTTCAACGACGGCAACCCCTTCGTCCAGCCCGGAGTGGTCGCGGTCGGTGTCACCACGCGGGGCGAGGTGATCTACGTGATCATCGATCACCCGCGCGCAAACGGGGAGACCTTGGTCGAGGACATCCCGGATGTCCTCCCCGGGACGGATCCCACCCAGGTCATGTCCATGCGTCTGGATCCCCACTCCCAGTGGCCCGACCCGGCGACCGCTGTCGGTGTCGGCGGCCTGCCCACCGTGGTGGACGAGCCGTCCGCGCGCGCGCTGCCGGCCTTGTCTGGTCCTTCCCGGGACCTCTCGCCGAGTCTGCGGCGCATCGACGCCGCCTATTTGGACGACGAGGGGGAGCCGCGACCGGGCCTCACCCTCGGCAACAACGGGGACGAGCTCCACCTGCCGACCATCGATACCGGCGAGGGCGTGGATCCGATCTACGAAGAGGACGCTGTCAAGATCATCGTCCGCGACTACCGGAGTTGGTTCGCGGCGACCTGGAGCTTGGTCTGGGAGGGCGTCATCGTGCCGACTCGCAGCACCGGGCGCCTCGACTGCGCCAACCCGGGGTGGGAGGGCGGCACCTGCCTCGTCTCAGAGCCCGACGATTCCCGCCTCATCGACGAGTCGGCGACCTTCTGCGAAGACGGCGTGCTCCCAGGCGACAAGTTGATCTTGATCGGTTGCTCGGCCGACTTCGAGTGCGGGGAGGGGCGTCGCTGCCTGCTCGAGACCTCCAGTGGGATCTCCGAGAGCACGGGCATCTGCATCTCGGGCCAGGCCTACGAGGAGCGGGCTGCCCAACTGCGCGAGATCTGTGGGAACTTCATCGCCGATCCCTGTGGTGGGGCGGTGCGCGAGTTCACGATCACCAAGTCCTTCCAGGATGAGCTGTGGATTCAGGCCATGGACCAGCGGCCCCAGTCGCACATGTTCGAGTACGGCCCGTGTGCGGCGGGAAGCAACAACGCGCTGGTCGGGGACAGCTGTGTGTGCCTCGGGGGCTTCGAGGGCTGCGGTGGCGAGGGCGAGGCCCTCGAGTGCTGCGAGGTCCCCGGCGCTGAGGCCTACCCGATCATGGGCGAGGTGATCTCGAGCTTCGTGTGTTCGGAGGAGCAGCCCAACGATGGCTGCGCGAGCGACGACGACTGCGAGGGCCTGCCCTTCCCGGGGCCGAGCGCCGACCCCAACGCGCCAGAACCGGAACCCGGTGAGGCCTGGATGTGTGTGGAGGAGCGCTGTCGCCGACCCTGTCGGAGCGCGGCGGAGTGCACCCTGCGGCGCCTGCCTGGGCCGACCTGTTTTGGCGAGTTCGTCCGCTACCAGGTCGGGCTGCGCAACGCCTTCCAGGTCACGGGTCCGGTCAGCTTCGAGGGTGACCGTGTCGACGTGGACCCGGACACGGGCGAGTGCCGGCCGACCCTGGACGGGGAGCTCTCGCAGTTGCTGAGCAGCCGCATCTCCCTGCCCGAGACCGACGATCCGAGCGACCCGGTGTGGGCAGCGATCCCGGTGTGCAGCACCGACGCGGTCGAGCCCGGCAACCCGAATCCCTGCCGGATCATGTCGGAGGGGGGGCGCTTTCACAATCTCTCCTACGAGGGCGAGACCGTGAGCGCCCTGCGGTTCTCGAACCCGGTGTTCAGTCTGATCCTGGATTTGACGAGCGTCGACAGCCTGACCTCCAACATCTCGGGCTTCGAGGAGCTGAGTTGGGGTGTGGGCCAGGTCGGCTTCGAGCGTGCACGGATTCCCGCTGGCTACTCGGAGACCTTCCGGTTGGGATCGGGCTACCAGCCGTTCGCCGATTTCCTGCTCGTCGAGGGCAGTCGGCCGGTGACCTACCCCGTGCGGATTTTGGCGGGTCCGGCGGAGGCCGAGGTCTACATCGTGGATGGGAGCGGGCCGGGATCGTCGACATCGATCCGCGGTCAGGTGGTTCGGGCGACGCTGGGCGACCAGGTCTCGGTCGACGACACTTTTATCGGCGTACGCTGAGGGTATAGGCGTACGCCGAGCCGCGGCGGTCGCGGGCTCACGCGGGCGATGGTCGGAGAGGTTGAGACATACGAGTTTCGCGTGTGGACCGCGGAGGCGCGACCGGCCGTGCCTCCGCGAGCCCCACCCCGGTGCTGGGCCCCCTCCCAGGTTTGGGGTATCTTGATTCGAGTGGGCGCTCCATTCCGCCTGAAGATCGGTGCTCGGACCCTCGAGCTCCCCCATGGGACCCTGCAGGTCGGCCGGATGGCTGATTGCTGGCTGACCCTCGACGACGACTTGGCCAGCCGCTACCACGCGCGCTTTCACGTCGACGCCGATGGGGTGCAAATCGAGGACCTCGACAGCCGCAACGGCACCTTCGTCAACGGGGAGCAGGTCCACGGCAAGGTCGAGCTCGCACACGCCGACAAGCTGAGGATCGGGCGAGAGGTCATCTCGGTCATCGGCCCCGACGCCCGGGAGATCGAGGATGAGAGTGACGCCCTCCGGCGCACCATCGGCCCTGGGGAGGGCTCTCAGTTCCCCTCGCTCATCGGCCAGCTGGTCGAGAAGAGCCTGAACATGGGCAAGCTCAAGGAGGCCGAGCGCTACGCGCTGGCGCTCACCAACCAGCTCGGGTCGGCGAAGGTCGCGGTCGACCATCCCACGGCGGTGTCCGCGGTCCGCTGTCTGGTCGCCCTCGCTGAGAAGACCTCCGCGGGTGTGTGGCTGGACCGGGTGTTTCGACTTCACGTGGCCAAGCGCTGGATCATGCGGGAGAAGACCGTCGACCAGATCCGGGACGCCCTCGACCGGATCCCGCGGGTGCCCGGATCGGGGCTCCTGGACTACGAGAAGCTCCTGCGCCAGCTCGCTCGAGAGGGGCAGTCGGTCGACCGGGCGCTCACGTCGACTATCGCCGAGCTCGCCGACGCCTACGGCAAGAACTGAGCGGTCTTAGCGGGCGAGGGCCGCGCATGACAGCCGGGCCCAGCACAGCGAACTCGGCTGCCTATTTGCTTCGGCGGGAGCGGACAGCGCGGATCGAACTCAGAACCAGGGGGATCGAGGCCGCGAGGCCCGCTGCTACGGTGACCGAGAGGTGGCCCGCGAGCTTGTGAACGGGCATGACCAGCCCACAGTGCAGGATCAGCGCGAGGTTGCCGAAGGTCGCTCCGGCCAACGCCGCGAGGGCCGCTCGCCGGGGACTGGCCAGGGCGTCGCGCGAGAGCACCCAGACGACGCCGAACATCAGAGCGGTCAAGCTGAATCCAAAGCCGAAGCAGGACAGGGCCTCGGGGATGAAGTCGTCGCCGACCCCGAGCGCAGATGCGGGGTGATCGTGGGCGGGTGGCAACAGGGCGATTACGGCAGGGACGGCCGCGCACAGGGTGAGGGCGGCGACCCCGTCCCAGCCACCGAGCCGAGGTCCCCGGTATAGAGGCCGGAGTGTGAGCAGCCCAGCGAGGCTCAGGCCGATGGCGAGCGCGAGGACGCTGGTCAGCATCCGTGGGAGGGGCACGAGGGCGAGGTCGAAGCGGGCCATGGTGAGGCCGACCATGGCCAGGCAGCCGGCGACGAAGATGGCGAGTGCGGCGATGCGCCGGGGGGTGCTCTGGGCACGAACCCGGGTCGCCAGATTCGCGCGTTCGAGATCGGGCTCGAGACTGCGAAACAGGGCTTCAAACCGGGCGGTATCGGCATCGGTGTTGGTATCGGTGTTGGACCGAGCGGGATCGCCCGTGATCAGCAGGGCCCCCAGTCCATCC
>CAYVJQ010000072.1:0-7706 GCA_964451725.1 uncultured Nannocystaceae bacterium
AGGCCGAACAGCCCCCGCTGGAGATGATCCGGTGGGGGCTTTTCCATTTCTCCCCTCCCCCCCCCCCCCCCCCTTCCCCTTCCCCCCCTTTCACTCCCCCCTCCCGTTCATCGCGGTCCGGGCGCGGGCTGGACTGGGCGACCCACGGCCGCGCCTGTGCGCACCTCGACCGAGGAGCGCGCAGCTGGTCCCGACCGCTGTCACCGACGTACAACCGGCCCGTGCGGGCGGTCATCGATATCGGCAGCAACTCGGTGCTCTTGCTGATCGCCCAGCGCGATGCCGACGGCAAGCTCGAGATCCACTCCGACACGGCCACCGTGACGCGCCTGTCTCAGGGCGCGGCGGCCACCGGCATGCTCGCGCCCGAGGCGATCGAGCGGACCTTGGAGACCCTGGGTCGCTACACCGAGTCGGCCCGAGCCCAGGGCGCCCCTATCGAGGCGGTGGCCACGGAGGGTCTGCGCATGGCCAGGAACCAAGGGGGTTTCTTGGCCCCGGCCGCAGCGATCCTCGGTGTCCCCGTTCGCCTGATCTCCGGTGACGAAGAGGCCCGCCTCTCCTACCGCTCGGTCGCCCTCGAGAGCCCCGCCGACCGACCCCTCAGGGTCCTCGATATCGGCGGAGGATCGACCGAGCTCGTGGTCGGCCGGGGACTCGAGATCGAGAGCGCGGTCAGTCATCGCGTGGGTGCGGTCCGCTTCAGTGAGCGCTTTTGTGACGGACACCCACCGAGCCCCGCTGCCCTCGCCGCGATCGAGGCCGCCACCCGGGCATCGCTGTGTACCCAGCCTCTCCCACCTCGAACCCGGCTCGTCGGGCTCGCCGGAACCGCGACCACGGTCGGCGCGCTCCTGCTCGGTCTCGATCACTACGACCGGACCCGGGTCGACGGATCCCTACACAGCCTCGAGGCCATCGTGGACCTGCGCCGCACACTCGCGGCCCAGACGCTCGCCGAACTTCAAGCAGTCCCCCTGCTCGGGAAGGGACGCGCGGATGTGATCGTTGCAGGGATCACAATCTTGATCGTGTGCCTCGAACATTGCGGCGCGACCCAGCTCCAGATCCGCGATCGAGGGCTGCGCTATGCCCTCGTGTAGGCATTCGACCCTGCCGGTGGCTCCGGTGGCCCACAATGAACCCAGTCTCGAATTCCAGTGTCGAAAAGGCTCGTCAGACATGACAACGCGCTCGCGAAGAGAGACCCGCCAGAGGATCAAGAATGTCCATCGAGCCAAAACCACACGCGCCCGCAGCCCCCTCCAGCACCCTGACTCGGACCCTCGCGGGGGTCTTCGCCGGCGGACTCGTCACCCTCGGCAGCGCCTGCCCTGTCGGTGACGACGACGCCACCAGCGACGACGAAATCGGGACCACGCAGACCGACACCACGACCTCGACGACCGGCGACGACACGGACACGGACACGGACACGGACACGGACACCGATACCGACACCGACACTGGCGGGCACGAGCTCCCCTGCGGCAACACCTCAGCGAACGCTCCGGCCGCGCTGTGCGATCCGGGTCGCCAGATCTTTCAGGCTGAGGGCGAGGGCTGCCCTCCTCCAGACGACGTCGACATGGATCCGACGACGGGCTGGCAGCTCCAACCCATGTTCGCCGGCCTCGGGGTCCCCCTGCCCACCTACTGTCGCTACGTGTGGCTGGGGCCCGCGGCCCCCAACCAGGACGAGCTCCCCCTCGGGGTCCTCGGCCAGAGCAGCGACGACTGCCTCTTGGTCCCCCAAAGTCCGCTCGATTCGCTGATGGAGGGCGCCTTCGAAGACGCCTTCAGCGAGGGCCTGGGCCTCATCGACGCCGGGGCCATGCTCGGCCGCGCGGGCAACCCGGTGTTCATCTCGGTGGTCGACACGGCCCCGGCGCTGACCAAGAACGGCCAGTCCGAGCACGGCCCGGTGATCGCCGGGATCATCAGCAACGTCACCGGCGGCTGCGTGCCCAGCTACGACGGCCTGATCTGCCAGCGCCAGGTCCAGACGGTCCTCGGTCTGCCCCAGGTCGTCGATGGGGGACCAAACAAGACCCAGGGCGGCTACTACGGCTACCAGAGCGAGCTCGCCGAGGGCATCGCTACCGCGATCGACGGCTGGGTCAACACCGACGTCCACATGATCATCAACCTCTCGGTCGGCTGGGAGACCAGCCTGGGCGAGCTCGGGCCCCAGGGCGACTCGACCGCCGCCAACTTGACGATCGTCCGCGACACCATCAACTTGGCGACCTGCAGCGGCGCCCTGGTGATCGCCGCGACCGGCAACCAACCTCCGGGCAGCTGCGCCGACCGGGCGACCGGCCCGGGCAGCTGGGAGGCCATGCCTGGGCCCACTGAAGTGACCTGCGAGGGCCTGGGCCTGGCCTCCGACGAGATCTTCCTGCCCGATCCCTCGTCTGACTTTTGGCCTTTGGTGTTCGCGGCCACGCCCCTGGACTGGGCACGAGAGAACCTCGGCGATTTCCGCCCCGACTCGAACGCGAGGATCGCTTTGACCGGCTTCGGTGGCGTCGGGCACAGCGGCGGGAGCCAGCGCGGTCCGCTGACCGGGAGCTCCGTGTCCGCGGCCAGCTTGTCGGGCATCGCGGCGATGATCTGGTCCTACTACCCCAGCCTTCCGGCGTCCGAGCTCATGGCCCTGATCTACGCCAGCGGCGCGCCCCGGACCGTCGACGGCAATCCGGTCGCCGCGTCGCTGCATGGCCCGGGAACCAGCGAGACCCAGCGCGTGGTCACGGCCTGCCGAGCCCTGACGGATGCCTGTTACCTCCACGAAGCCGACGACGCCCTCTGTCAAAACATCGAGGTCGCCTGCGCAGGCGACGGGGTGAGCATGGAGAATTGGTGGCAGGGCTACACCGACGGCGTGAACTCGCTCTCCGAGACCGACAAGCCCACCGGCGTGGCGCCAGAGATGAGCGAGTACGAGTGTGAGGCCTGCCCTGACGACACGACCGTGAAGCTGCCCCTCGACGAGGACCTCGGGCCCGAGGACATGCCCAACTCGTGGGTGATCCCCCAGCCCGAGGACCCCCCCTGCCCCATGTGCGGGCTCCAGGACGACGACGGCTACATGACCCTCGATGGGGCCTACGCCAACATGAGCCTGAACAACGTGGGCGTCACGATCATGGACGCCTACGGGGGCAAAGAGACGATCTACTACGGGGCCCTGCCCCTGACCGCCTCCTCGGTCTACATCCTGAACGACCCGGACCTCCTGCTCATCGACCGATCCAACGAGCCCCCTGTGCGAGCCTACGTGACCATGGTGTTCACCGACGCCACAGGCCGGACGTTCACGGTCGGCAACCAGATCCCCGTTCGCTGAATGAAGTGAAGCTCGCAACCACGCCCGCCCGAGAACCCTCGGGCGGGCGTGGCCAATTCAGCTGCGAACGCCTGCCTCCCTCAGTCGGCCGGCGTCAGGGTGTGGTTGGCATCGGCTATTTGGGCGCATCTTCCTCCCCCGGCGGGTCGAAGGGATCGGTCGCGTAAAAATGTGCCCGACCCTCCGCGTCGTTGGCCATGTTCAGGGGTGCGCTCGAGAACAAGAGATCGCCGACGACCAACTGGCTCGCGCTGGCGTCGATGCTGCTCCCGAAGTGAAGCGTATCGGCGGATCCAAAGAAGTCGTCTTGGGCCCAGGTCGCGCTGGCGAAGCGGAACTCGAACACCTGCCCGACCCCGCTGTAACCCGGCGCGGTCACAAAGGCGTGGTTCCCGTCGACGAGCTCGACTTGGGTGCCGAAGCTCGCGCCGCTCATGTTGCCACCTGTGACCCCGACCAGGGTCGCCTGGAGGTTCCAAACTCCGCCGCTGCGGCGGTAGGTCTTCGCCTGGCCCGTGCCCCCACCGCCGGGCTCGCCGATCAATACGACCGGGCCCGCGATGGCGACGTCGTTGGCAAACCCGGACCCGGGCCCGGGTCCGACGAGTTCGGCCTCGCTCAGGTAGGTCGCCCCGACGCCCGTGCGCACAAAGACCTCGGCGTTCCCGTCACTGATCGGGCTGGGGGACACATTGTTGGGCGCGGCGACCACCATGCGGAAGCCGTTGCTCGCGATATCGAGCTGGCGCCCGAAGTTGCCGTCTTCGACCGCCGAGCTCGGCTCGACCTGTTGGAGCTCGGACCAGCTCGAGCCGGTTCGGCTGTAGACGTAGACTCGGCCCGAGTTGGTCTCCTCGCCATCGTGTCCAGGGACACCCACGATGACCCGATTGCCGGAGATCGACACGGCCGCACCGAACAGATCGTCGGGGCTACCGTTGCCGGTCGGGGTCAAGATTTGGCGCATCTGCCAGCTGCCCCCGCTATACTCATAGAGTACGGCCTTGCCTCGGTTCCCCCAATACCCGGGGGCACCAATGACGGCCCAGCTCCCATAAATATCGATCGAGTCGCCAAAGGTCTGATTGGGGAGCGGACTCGGGTAGGTGAGCAGGCCGGTGTAGTTCCAGGTCACGCCATCGTACGAGAAGGTCTCCACGCTCCCGGAGTTGGTGGCGGATCCGATGTCTCGAAACGGCGCTCCGACCATGGCGTGGGTGCCGTAGATCGCGGTGGCCCGGCCGTAGATGTCGTTTCGGTTCGGATTTTGATGCTGCACGGTCTGCTCACTGCCGACATCGACACGGAAGCTCAGGGCTGTCGTGTCTTCCAGTTCGGCGCAGGCCGTGAGCGCCAAACCGGCGCAAAGAGAGAGGAGAAGGGGTCTCGTTGTGGTGGTCATTTGCATCGACTCGGATCGGATAGGGTTGCTCCGGGGCACAGGAATGCCTCGGCCCACGCTCGCGGGCCTCCGGAAGGTTCACTCTGAAGTGACGAACGATTGGGGGAAAAGTATGGTCTTGCGAGGCTCACAGATCCCCCACGTCACATCATTCTACGCAGCTTCGAGGATCGATCTTACGGACCTGCGAAGATTTACCTCGCGTCGTTCATATCCATCGCCCCCCTGTATTGTTCCGACTACACCGCATATTGCTACGATGACACCGCATGTCGTTACGACTGCACTACATATCGTTACGACTGCACGCAGTGTCGCTACGACCGCACTCAGGGTGTCCACGCGCGCCAGCTCGAGTAATCTCGGGCCGGCGGGAGGACCTCCCCGGCCTCGAGCTCGGCGCTCTGGCGACGCTGGATCTGGGCCAGCGCCAGCCCCAGAGCATCTCGGTCGAGGCTCGAACCCTCGCCCGCGTAGAGCCCACGACTCAGCGCCAGGGCGGCCTCGTCGTCCACGTCGACGGTCGGGGCGATCACCAGCTCGGCGCCGGCGAGCAAAAATGCCGACGCCAGATTCATGCCCCCGTCGACGGCCCGGGGGTCGACCTGGGCGGCGCTGCAGGCCGCGAGCACCACCCAGGCCGGCGAACGCTGGGCGGCGATGATCTCGGATGCCCCCACCGTGCCGACCCCGGGGAGATCCAGCGCGCTGCGCCAACCGTCGACGCCGCTGCGGTGGCCGTGACCGCTGTAGTGGAGCAGCGCCGGCTGACGCTCGACGATCGGCGACCAGGTCGCGGTCACCACCCATCCGAGCGCGCCGAGTCGGGCCCCGGTGAGCTCGACTTCAGCGGTCACGCCGGCGAGGTCTCGGGCCCCGGCGACGACCGCTGCCCGGCGCCCGGCGGGCCTCACCATGCTCGCGCCGGTCCCCAGACCCAGCGAGTAGTAGACGACCCGGCCGGGCAGGACACGGTGGATGTCGACGCTCATGAACCGGCCCGAGGGGATCGCCCGCAGCACCTCGACCTGCTCGAGGACCGGGCGCAGTGGCTCGAGGGCGCGCTCGAAGGCCCGCGCGCTGTCGTCCTGCGCCGCTCCTTCCTGGGCCGTTTTTTGGGGGCCCGAGGGAAGCGGCGCCCGACCGACGGCGATCTGGTCTCGGCCGGCGATCGCCAACAGCAGGATCACCTCGCTCTCTCCCTTCTCTCCCGTCCCTCCCGTCCCCCCGTTCTCGATCATGGCGAGCACAGCCTCCCCGGCGCGCTGGGGCATGATGGCGCCGCAGCTCCACTGGGGGGCGCGGCGCTCCAGCAAGGCGGTGGCCTCGGCCAACAGGGCGTCGGCGTGCTCTCCCTCGAGCTCGAGTTTGGCGTGCAGGCGATCGAGGGCCGCGTCGCTGAGCTCCCAGGCGTCGCGCAGCTGGTCGGCCGTGTGCTCGCGGCTGACCTGGTGCTCGGCGAGCAGGGCCCGGTAGCGGCGCTGGTCTTCGGGCGGGAGCGCCGGACGCTCCCGGGCCCACAGCGCCCGCATGTGGCGGGCGCGACTCGAGGCCGCCACACACAGCGCCCCCTCGGGGTCGCCGACTTCCAACAACAGGTCGACGTGGGCCGCGTCGTTGCGGCTGTGGGCCGTGGCCAGGGCGCTGCGGCCCCGCGCGCCGGGGACCGCGAGCGCCAGGGCGTCGGCCAACTCGCTGGCCTGGGCGTAGGCAACGAGCGCCGCGTCCGGGTTCCCGCGCGCGCGCTCGTGCTGGGCCCGCACCGTCCACAGCCGGCGTCGGTGCTCCGGGTCGCGGGTCAGCTCCGTGTAGCGCTGGGCACGATCGAGGCGAGCTTGGGCCCGCTTGGGCTGCGCGCGAGCCAGGGCCAGGCGGGCACCGACGAGCTCGACCCAGACCAGATCGTGGGGGTCCAGCTGGGCCTGATCGACAGCCGTGAGCGCGCGCTGGGCCTGATCCAGCATGCCGCTTTGGAGCCGGGCCAGGGCCAGGTTGAGGCCAGCCCGCGCGGCGCTCTTCGGGTCGTCGAGGCGCTCG
This sequence comes from uncultured Nannocystaceae bacterium, assembly GCA_964451725.1. Classification (GTDB taxonomy): domain Bacteria; phylum Myxococcota_A; class Polyangia; order Nannocystales; family Nannocystaceae; genus Plesiocystis. The sequence goes on from CAYVJQ010000072.1 coordinate 6,792, forward strand.
AAACCCGCGACCAGGTCGGCGATCGCGGCGCTCGGATCGGGGGCGCTCGGATCCTCTTCCCGGCGGAGCACGCCGATCCAGCTGACGTTGGAGCGGATCTCGAGCACGAGCTGCTCGGCGTTGGACAGAGAGTCGAGCTGGTCTTGAAGTTCGAGCTCCACGGCCCGGGCGTCCTCGAAGCGACCCAGGCGGGCCAGAGCCACGGCCTGCATCACCATCGCGGCGGCCTGGGGCTTGGCGGCCCCGACCCGGCGCGCGAGCTCGGCCGAAGCCGCGAACGACAGGAGGGACTCGTCGATGTGGCCGAGGCGGTGCTCGAGCACCCCTTGGAGGTAACGGGTGCCGATCTGGGTCTCGAGGTCCACCCCCTCGTAGCGGCGGGCAGCCTCGAGGTGGCGCTCGGCCTCGTCGAAATCAGGGCGCAGGTTGAGGCGGACGTCGGCGGCCTGCATGTGCGCGGCCGCGAGACAGCTGATCGCTCGGGCCGCGCCCCCGTCCGCCCCGTCCGCGAGCCCGTCCGCGAGCTCCTGCGCGGCCTCGATCTGGGCGGGTGCGGCCAACACCCGATCGAGCTCGCCGGCGCTGTAGGCCACCCGCGCGTCGACACAGCGCAGCAAGCTCGCCTCGTCTGCGCCGACCGTGTCCATGGCCCGGGTCAAGACCCCGTGCGCGGCCTCCGATTCACCCGCCCGCGCGAGCCCGACGGCCTCGGTGTAGACGTCCGTGTAGGCCTGGGACCGCGGCGCCAAGACGACGGACCAGCCCCATCCGGGTGCGGAGCTCGACCCCCCTCCACGCAGGCTCAACCGGCCGGGCTCGAGACCGAGCTCGACTCGAATCAGGGTCCCGGCGGGACCGCGCGTGACTCTGTGTTCGATCGCTTCGCCGTCCAGGTCCAGCTCCAGCTCCAGCTCC
>CAYVJQ010000072.1:7806-35968 GCA_964451725.1 uncultured Nannocystaceae bacterium
TCCAGCTCCAGCTCCAGCTCCCCGCCCTCGACCCACAGGCTGATCGGCCGGGGCTTGGATCGGACACAGCGGACGGACGCCCCCGATCCCCCTGATGCCGGGTTGTCCTGTTCGAGCGAGAACAGGGCCCTACAACCGTAGATGGCGATCGGAGGCGCGGTCGGGGGGGGACTCGCGTGTACCGGGTCGGCGGGGCCGTGTTCCGACGAGGACAGGTCCGGGTCCCGTCCCCGGTCTGGGCACGCGAGCAGGCTCAGCCCGCCGAACAGGTAGAGTCCGAATCGAGCGGCCCGGCTGAACGGGGGTTCGCGTTGGGGTTCGCTCGGCCTCAGTCCTCGATGACGATCGCTAGCCGGTGCAGCTGCCATGAGTTCTCGTCGCCTTGGCCCGCGGAGTCCGGGAGCTCGGCCAGGGCAGCGCCCACGTCGGGCAGCGCACCGGGCCGTCCAACGGCGAGGAGAATGGTATACCGACCCGGCTCGAGGTCCAGATCACGGATACTTCCGGCGACCTGAATCGACCCCGACCTCGAGACTTTGGTGAGGTCTTCGAGGTCCAGCGGGAGACCCGAGGACCCGCTGACGACGGCGAAAGCGCGCACGCCGACCTCGCCCTCGATGGCCTGCTCGGGCCGCAGCAGCCAGGAGAACTCGGTCTCGCGCCGGTAGCGGAGCTCGGTCGGCGCGGGCCCGCCGTCTCCCCGCAGGGCCTTGAGTCCACCCTCGGTCTCGAGCCCGAAGCTCGGCAGGGGAGCCTCGAGGCTGGCGAGCGACCCCTCGCCTCCGCTGGGTCGCAGCAGGTCGTCGTTGCGCGGCCAGACCATGAACAAAACGATGGCCGCGGCCGCAGCCGCGAGCATGCCACCGGGGACCCACCACCACGCCCGGCCCGGGTCGTGGTTGGCCGCGGGTTCGATGGCCGCGGCCCCGTCGCCCGACCCAGACCCAAACCCAAACCCAAACCCAAACCCAGGGTCTCCCCCAGCTTCCCCAGCCCGCTCGGTGGGCCCACCCTCGGGGGCGATGTCCACGACCTCTGCAGGGCTCTGCCCCTCCAGATCGGCGAGTCGGGCCTCCAGGCCGTCCGCAAACGTATCGATGTCCAGAGCTTCGAAGTAGGCCTGGGCGCGCTCGAGCGCCTCCCCTTCGAGCCCGGCGCGCTCGCTGGCCGCGGCCAGGTCGAGCTCGCCGCGGGCGACGGCCGCCCAATCGCTGGCCTCGTCCTCGGCAGCCTGGGCTCGCGCGTGATCGGCGAGAACAGACAGGAGCTCGTCTGTCGCTATGGGGGTCTCCACGGTCACGGCTTCCTCATGAGATCCCTTGCCCCTCGGGACCGGGGATCTGACGCAGCCCCGCGGGGCTGCGTGTCTGCGGTGAGCTTGCCCACCAGTTTTCGGAATCGAGAGCGCCACGCGTAGACGGCGTCGCGGGTCATGCCGGTCGCGGCCATGACCTCCTCCACCGAGCGCTCTTCCACGTAGAGCATCTGAAACAGGAGCATACCCCGCTCATCCAGGCGCGCGTGGAGGCGCTGGAGGAGCTGGTCGAGCTGGTCGGCCGACTCGATGCGGGCCGCGGCGCCGGTGTCGGCGGGCAACTTGGGCTCGAGCTCGTCGTCGGCCATGGCCCGGTCGGCCCAAGGGTTGCGACGCCCACTGCGGAGGATCGCCGCGACCTGCCGACGCGCGACCAGGCGGACGAAACTGTCCAGCGATCGGCCCCGGTCCGGGTCCCAGCTCCGCAGGGTCTTTCCGTCTTGGCTGAGCAGATGCAGAAACACGTCTTGGCTGAAATCGCGGACCTCTTGCCTCGGATCCCGGCGCTCGACCGCGGCCCCGCGCATGAGCGCGAAGCCGACCTCGGTCTGGATCACCGGCAGCAGACGCTGAACCAGCGCGCGCATGGCCTCTCGGTCGCCGTCGAGCGCTCGCGCGACGGACTCGGGGCTCACAGGTCTCTGCTCGCTGACCATCCTCAGGGCCGAGGGATGATAACTCGCTATGCTGTGCCGGTGCGCCTGGAGCTGCACTGTCATTCCACCTGCTCAGACGGAAGCCTGAGCCCCGAGGCCCTCGCCCGGGAGGTCGCGGCCTTCGGGGTCGAGCTGTTTTGTCTGACCGACCACGACAGCACGGCCGGCTGCGCCCGCACCAAGGCCGCACTCCCCGATGCGCGGGTTTTGCGAGGTCTCGAGCTCAGCTGCAAACACGGCAGCCGTACGGTCCACCTTCTGATGTGGGGGGTGAGCGAGGGCCCGGGCTTCGACGCCCTCCAGGCTCGCCTGAGCACGGTCTTGAGCCAACGCCGGGAGCGGATCGTAGCAATCTGCGCGCGCTTGGCCACACTCGGGATCAGCCTCGACGCCGAGGCGATCTTGCGCGAGTCCGCGCACAGCACCCCGGGCCGCCCCGACGTCGCCCGGGCCCTGCACCGGGGCGGCTTCGTGACCTCCATGCGCGAGGCCTTCGACCGCTACCTGCACGACGACGGCCCAGCGAACGTGCCCATGACCGGGCTCAGCCTGGGTGAGGGGCTGGCCCTGGGCCGGGCCTGCGACGCCCGCATGAGCCTGGCCCACCCCCACACCCAGCGTCACTTCGCCCTGGTCGAGGCCCTGTTCACGGAGTTTCGAGACGCGGGTCTCGAGGGCATCGAGGCCTACTACGCGAGCCCGAGTCCAGCCCGGGCCGAGCCTTGGCTGCGCCTCGCTCGCAAACTCGATCTGGTGGTCACGGCCGGCAGCGACTTCCACGGTGAGGCCACCCGCGTCCCCCGACCGGGGATCGTCCTGCCCGAGCAACACGCCGATCGCCTGCGGAGCTGGTTCGACGGCGCCCGAGAGATCGAAGATTCAGGTCCTCCCCCCGCGCTCCAGGCGTCCTGAGCTCAGCGCCGGCGCGTGACCAGCACGGTGATCGCCATGCAGCTGGCGAGGATCAGCTCGACCGCCCAGCCGAGCTGAACATCGACGAGGACCTGAAGCCGGATCCAGCCGCAGGTTGCGACGAGCACAGTCGCACCCCAGCGGATCAGCCAGCGCAGGCTCGGGCCGTCACCGCGATCCGTGCCCACCCCACCCTCGGCAGCGGCCCGCGCGTGGTGGACCACGAAGTAGACCCCCGCAACCAGGCTGAAGCCGAGCAGCGCCAGGGGCATCATGGCGCCGCCCCCCTGCCAGACCAGAACCGCCACGAGCACGAGCTGCGCGTGCAGCAGACTCAAGTTTGCGATCATCGCCCGACGCACGAGCCCGATGCCCCCCATGGTCGTGCCCAGGTCGATCTCGGGCTTCGAGCGGCCGTCGAGCCAGGCGCTCGCAGCCACCAGCACACCAAAACAAAAGGGCGCCCCGAACCCGAGCAACATGACCACGCCCTCGATCGGGTGGCGCAAAAACGCGACGTAGAGCAGCTCCAAAAAGCTGTAGCCCTCGGGGTGCAGGGGTGCCGCGGCGGCCGCGATCAACGCGAGGGCGGGGATCAGCAGGGCCCGAGGCAGGGGCCGAGCGAGTGTGTCCTGGCCCACATCGGGTTCGTCTTCGAGCGCGTCGGCCATCGCGTCGAGCTCCGGGTCCATGGGGTCGCGCAGATCCTCTTCGATGCCCGCGAGCGGATCGACCTCGCCCGAGTCCGGTTCATGGTCGGGATCTCGAGGGTCTCGCGCGTCGGCCATGGCTCACCATAGCAGCCTGTCAGCGCCGCCGTAGCGGCTCCCGGGGCTCCCCTCTCCCCGGGGCGGCGGGATTTCTATTGTATCTTCTGGCCGATGTCGACCGCCCCCGACGAGCTGTTCAACCCCTCCGACGAGCACCGTCTCCTGCGCCAGACGGTCGCCGAATTCGCCCGCCGAGAGGTCGAGCCGCAGGCCGCACAGTTCGACCAAAAGGGTGAGCTCAACGTGCCCTTGTTCCGGCGCCTGGGCGAGCTCGGCCTGCTCGGGATCACCGTCGACATCGACGACGGGGGCGCGGGCATGGACGCGGTCGCGGCGGTCATCGTCAACCACGAGCTGTCCAAGGTCGACCCGGGCTTTTGCCTGGCCTACCTGGCCCACGCCCTGCTGTTCGTGAACAATTTTTACAACTGCTCCAACGCCGAGCAGCGCGGGCGCTACCTCGACAAGGTCCTCGACGGCGAGTGGATCGGCGGCATGGGCATGACCGAGCCGGGCGCGGGCACCGACGTCATGGCCATGCGCTCGACCGCGGTCCTCGACGGCGACCACTACGTCCTCAACGGCACCAAGACCTACATCACCAACGGCTGCGAGGGCCACTGCTTCCTGATCTACGCCAAGCTCGACGGTCAGATCACTGCGTTTGTGGTCGACCGCGACTGTCCCGGGTTCTCGACCGGCAACCACATCGACAAGCTCGGCATGCGGGCCTCGACCATGTCGGAGCTGATCTTCGAGGACTGCCGGATCCCGGTCACGAACCTCCTGGGGGAGCCCGGGGCCGGCCTCACCCACATGATGCGCAACCTCGAGATCGAGCGCCTGACCCTCGCGGCCATGAGTGTGGGCATCGCCGAGCGCTGCGTGGAGATCATGGTCGACTACGCCGCCCAGCGGCAGGCCTTCGGCAGCCCGATCAACCGCTTTGGACAGATCCAGCGCTACATCGGCGAAGGCTACGCCATGACCCAGGCGGCCAAGTGCCTCACCTACAACGAGGCCCGCGGCGTCGGCCCGGACGCCCGCAGCCGGGTGGGCTCGGACGCGGCCAAGCTGTTCGCGGCCCCGGTCGGCAAGACCGTCGCCGACTGGGCCATGCAGGTGATGGGCGGCGCCGGCTACTGCAAAGAGTTTCCGGTCGAGCGCCTGTGGCGAGACGCGAAGCTGCTCGAGATCGGCGGTGGAACCCTCGAGGCCCACCAGAAGAACCTCACCAAAGACCTCACCGCGGCCTGGCGAAGCTCGAACTGAACTCAGCCCCAGCTCTCGAAGCGCCACCTTCGGCGCGCCCGCTCGGGGAAGTCCCGGCCGCCCAGCAGCGCCAGCAAGGTCGGGTAGACCCAGCTCGGATCTCGGCGGACCGCGACCACGGCCGCGCGCACCAGGCTCGACTCTCGAGGCAAGCGCAGGCGATCGGGGCCCCGACCAAAGCGGCGCACGGGCCCCGCCCCGCTACACATGGTCAGCTCGCAGCGATCGAGGTGGGCCCGGAGCTGGATCAGGAGCTGCTGTTCGTCCGCATCCAAAACAGCATCGGGGATCGGGCGACCTCCCGGGCGCAGGACCCCGATCAGGTCTCGGACCCGCGCCCGACCGAAGCCGCCGCGGCGGCCCTGGACAGCCCGGCGAGGCTGGCGAAAGCCGAGGTCGAGCAGCTCACCCAGGAGCCCGCGCTCGACCTCCCCCAAAATGTAGACCCGCCCTTGGGGCGAGAACTCGGCCGGATCTTGGTCGGGAAAGAGGGCGCAGAGCCAGCGCTCTTCCCCCTCCTCTTGAACCGTTTGACGCAGGCCCAAGAGATCGGCCCAGCGCTCGCGTCCATCGGTCTCGAGGCTGCGAAACAGGGGCAGGCGGGCGATCGCTTTGGCCCTCGCCCGATCCCGGCGGGCGGCCTGGAGCAGGAGCTCGGTCAGGCGGCTCCGGTCGCGGGTGCTCATCGCCCGACCGCCGCGAACGAGCTCGACCATGGCGTCCACGGCCGCGCCGACGATCTGCGCACGCCGAGCCTCCACCGCATCGCGCAGGTCCGCCGCGCTGGCCCGCCGCCCGAGCCCGGGCAGGTCGCAGGTCTCGAGCGCGAGCTCGAAACAGGGACCCTCGGTGATGCTGAGGTGTGTGCTCAGCAGACCATCCTGGAGTAGGTAGATGCGCCCGACCTCGCCCTCACGCGGGATCGCCAGCTGTCCGGGCAGCGGCCCGGCGACCGGACACACAAACAGGGCGTCCTCGAAGCCTCCGACGAGGGCCCGCCCATCGACGCGGATCGGTACCGGCGCGTGGCGACACACAGAAGCCAGCCACTCCCGAGCTCGGGCCCGGTCGAGCTTGGCCCCGCGGACGACCACCTCGGTCCAGTCTCCCCCACCTCGCTGAAAACTCGGCGCCCCGCCTCGCTTCCACTCGAGACCGCCCGACCCGGTTCCGGGCTCGGAATCGGTTCCGGGGCCCGACCCGGTTTCGGTTTCGGTTCCTGTTCCTGTTCCGGGGCCCGAAGAGTGCACCCGTAGACTGGTCGGTTCGAGACCCACGAGTCCCAAAAGCGAGAGCGCGCCGTGCCCCTCCAATCTGGCCAGTGCCCGATGCCTGCGCTCGGGTGAGCGCTGGGGGTCGAGCAGGGCCGCGAGCTCGCGCAGCACGGACGGCCCGACCGCGCCCCCGCGCGAGCGGACCCGCAACACCCCGCGGCCGAGCTCGACCTCGACCTCGCTCGCTCCTTCGCGCAGCGCCCGACGGACCAGCTCGGCCGGGAGCTGCCAGGGCCCCTGAAGCTGGGCCTGGGTCAGCTTGCGCAGCTCCGACTCGACATCGATGGTCAGCAGGCTGTCGACGTCGATGGCCTGGGCCTCGGGGCGTCGCGGACGATCCGTGCTCACGATTGTGAGGCCTCGTCGAGGGCCCGTGCGGCCAGGGGTGCGAGCAGCTGGGCCCGGCGCGAGGCGCCCAGGTCGAGGTGGTCGAGCAGATGGTCGAGCAGGGAGAAACACGCTGTCCAAGGTCGGCGGACCCGGACCCGCTCGGCCTCGCTCAGCCAGGGATCGGCGGCGTCGAAAAACACGATCCGATCCCCGAGCCCAGCCCCCGGGATCGGCAGCAGATCCAAGGTCGAGACCGGCTCTCTCGCGCCCTCGAGCGCCCGCAGGTGCCAGTGCACCCCCTGCTCACGCAGGTAGCTCGAGAGCTGGGCGAGCGCGGGTGTGTCCCGGGCCTGGTCGACCCGCCGCCCCCAACGATCGAGGTCGATGGCCCCCAGCGAGCCCGCGACCGCGAGCCCCTCCGGGGTCTGGGCGTCGAGCACGGTCAGACGGCGGGGGCCCCAGCGGGTCGCCCCTCGCAGCGCCCCGCGGCACAGCTGGGTCTGCCCGCCGCCGACGTAGAGATGCCCATCGGCGGCCAGGGTCCGCGAGCGCGCGAGCGAGATCGCGGCCCCTCCTCTCAGCGGGACCAGGCGCCGGTGGAACAGAGAGGGCAGGTGGCGGAAGGTCGCGGGCTGCGTCAGGGCGCCCTGGAGCAGGCTCGAGAGGTCCCCACTCTCGTCGAGATCGAAGCGCCGCGCCGTCCGCAGGAGGGACGCGCGACCCACCAACACCAGCCCGAGCGCGAACAGGCCCGCCGCCAGGCCCAGCAACCAGGGCACCAAAGCCCGCGGGAGCGACGAGACCAGAGCGCTGGCTCGGTCGTGGAGCCGGTCCAACGGCCCGGAAGGTGACGCCCCGGGCCCGTCCGAGCCCGGCTCGAGCGGCTCCCCGGGCGACGCCGTTTCGGGTTCGACCACGCCCGAGTCCCGGCCCCCCTGGTCCCCCGAACCCGGAGATTCGCCGTCTCCCCCTGTCGACGCAGAGGTCTCGGGCTCCGGCCGAGCGACCGCCCCGACCGCAACCGAGTCCGAGGGCGGCGGCAAAGCGGCCACGGTCTCGCCCCGACTCGCGCCCCCGGCCGTCGCGTCGGCGACCCGCCAGTACCCCTCCGGGCCCAGGTACTCGACCCAGGCGTGCAGCCAAGCCGAGACTCCTCCTGCGTGTCCCACCCACCCCACGGCCAGGCGAGCGTCGACATCGGCGACCTGGAGCACGGCGACGAGCAGGCCATTTTGAACGTCACAGTCACCCGCGCCGATCTCCAGGGTGCGGGTCACAAAGTCTGTCCCCGCCGCCAGCGCGCGATCGTGGAGGGCCGCGACGGAGGGGTTAATCTGGTAGCTGACCCGCGAGCGGACCAGATCGATGGCCCGGTCGACCCGCTCGGCCGGGGGCAGAGTCCGCAGCGCCGCAGCCTCGGCCCGCAGATCTTCGGGCAGCAGGTCGAGCTCGCGGGCGGGGATCACCGTCGCGGGCCCTGGACCCGTCCGGTAGCGCAGGACCCCGCGCAGCCCTCCCGGCGCGTCGGCGTCGAGCCTCAGCACGGCCTCCCCGCTGAGGCTCGCGCCCACCTCCCGCGGGAATCGGTCTTGGTTGAGACCCACGTAGCGCAGGCTGTCGACCTCGAGCAGGTGGCCCGAGGGCACGGGAATTCGCAGCAGCTCTCCAGGCTGCTCCGCGATCGGGAGGTCCACACGCAGGCAGTCGGTCCTGCAGACGTAGCGGGGATAGAGCTCAGGAGACAGGGGCTGGCCCGGGTCCGCGCTGCCCCCCACCCGGTCGACGATCAGGGCGGCGAAGTAGGGGCGCTGGTCCGCGGGCGTGAACCGCAGGCCGATCGGCTCGGCCGCGCTCGGGTCGAGATCGTTGACCTGCGGGCCGTGGTAGCGCTTGCCGAGATCGCCGTAGTGGATCCGGGGTCCCCCGCCGGCTCCACTCGCCAGTTCGCCGCCGGTCGGGGTCGGCCACAACAAACGCGCGATCAGGACCGCCAAGAACGCCCCGGTCGTGGCCCCGATCAACGCCCGCCACCATGTCGACTCGCCCCCGAGCCGACGCAGCAACCCGGCCACCCGCTCGCCCATGCTCGGAGGACGAAGCGCGGCGAGTTGACGTTCGACCAGGTGCCGCAGCTCGTCCTGACCCAGGTGGACGAGGCGCCGCAGGGCCCGTGTGTCCCGGGCGTCGCTGCGCGAGAGCAGGAGCTCGAGGTCGTCGCTCTCGAGCAGGGCCTGGGGGGCCAGACCGTCGGGCAGCTCGGGGAAGCGCACCCGGGAGTGGTTGGTGTGCCCTGAGCTACCCAGCAGATCGTCGAGGCAGGCGGCCGAGCGCACCCGCAGGCCGCGAGAGAAGAGCTCGACCCGCGGTGCGCTGCCCAGGCCCACGACCCCCCGGACCTGACCGCGGCGGAAGGCCGAGCTCGGGGCCCCGAGCGCAAAGGGGGCGTTGACCCGGCGGCCGTTGACCGTGATCACCAGGGGTGTATCGGGGGCGTCGCGGCGACCGAGGAAACGGGCATTTTGATAGGCCGCCTCGAATACGCGCCGGGCGTCCGCATCGTCGCTGGCGGCCCGCTCGAGCACCACCTCCGTGCCCGGCAGCATCTCGACCCGGGCGCGCGCGGCCTGGGTCAGGCCGCCGTCGAGGTGGACCTCCCAGCCCTCTCCCCCCCCCTCTCCCACCCCACGTGGACACGAGCGGATCACGATGTGCTCGGGTTCAAAACGCAAGATCGACCAGAACCCGACCCCGAAGCGACCGACCTGGTTGGCGTTTGCCTCTTTGCTGGAGGCGTAGAGCGAGAACAGGTAGCGGCGCGCGTGCTCGTAGGCCATGCCCTCGCCGTCGTCTCGACAGCGCACCTGCGTGCGTCCATCGGCAACCTCGACCTCGAAGCTCACCGCGGTGGCCCCGGCGTCGCGCGCGTTCTGGAGCAACTCGCGGACGAAGATCCACGGGTCGGGCCCGTAGCGGTCGGCCTCGACTCGCGCTCGTTCGCGAAAGTCGCTGGCCCGGTCGCTCACATCGGAAGTGTAGGCCGGTTTGAGCCCCGGCGCTGGGCGAGGCCCACGCTCTGGGCACCTACCCAAATCCGAGGATAGATCCGAGGATAGATCCGAGGATAGGAGCTCAGCGTGGCGGTTCGATCCCCGTGGGCGACGCTCCCCAGCCACCCAGATAGGCGAACCCATCCCCCGAGGCCCAGCCCGCGACGATCACAGACGACGGGCCCTTGCCGCTCACGCGATAGATCCCGGGCTCCACCGGAACGCGGGCCAGCTCCCAATCTCCGAGCCCCTGGTCACTGATCACGCTGATCGCCATCACCGGCGGCGGATCGAGGTTCACCGGCCCATCGTCGAGGGTCGAGCGCTGCTCCACAAGAACCGAATCGACGTGGCTCGCCGCGATCAAGAGGTGGGTCTCGAAACCCTCGGGCACCCACACCCAGTGCTCTTGGGTCCACTCCTCCACCGGCGCGAGCTGGACCATGGACGGCGATCCCAGGTCCGTGAACGCGGCGTTGGTCATGTAGACCGCGGCGACGATCGGCTTGTCGGCGATGATCCCGAGCTCGGCGTCGGCCTGGGTGATCGCGTAGGTCTCACCGGGCTCGAGCAGCACGGTCTCGTAGTCCTCGGCCGCCCCGTACACAAACACGACCTCCGTGTCGGCCTCGGTGGCCACGACCTGGACCATCGAGCGCTCGTGGATAGGAGCCAGATCACCGTTGGGATCGTCGTAGCGAACCAAACGTGGGGCCACGAAGCGCAGGCCCTCCAGGCGCGAGACCAGCTGCTCCTGCATGTGCCCGCAGGCGCCGTCGTAGTCGGGGATCGCCGCGCAGGTGTGGGCCGAGAACACCGCCATCGGATGCTCCTGGCCCGAGCTCACCACGGTCCCGCTGATCCCGTGATCGATCTCTGCACCGATCGCCGCTGCATCGAGGCGGGCGAGGCCCCCGGGCTCGAGGTTGAAAGTCACCGAGTCGGCCTCCCAGTCCAGCCAATCCCCCCAATCCCCGGCCCCGGGGACGAGGCCGAAGGAGAGCTCCACGCTGACCGGCGTCCCCACCGAGCGGGCGACCACGCCGACAAAGGAGTGCTCACCCACCCCCTCGTGTGTGCGCCAGCCCGCGACCCGGGTGTGCGCCTCCCAGGTCGACGCCGGCTGGAGCATGGTTGCGCTCGCCGAGTGGCCTTGACCCTGTGCCGGGCTGGCCTGGATGACCACGATTGGGCGGTCGCTGGTCAGCCGAAACACGGCCCCCTCGAAGGAGCCCGTGCCGTGGACCTCGTTGTTGGCCGGCGTGAACACCCACTCTTGCTCGGGCCCGAGCACCGCCTCCTCGACGACCGCCCAACCGTCCCCCGTGTGCCGCGTGAGGGATACGGACACCTGCTCGGTGCGCGGATTGATCACGATGAAACCGTAGGGATCGTTGTCCCAGAGTCCGGGTTGATCGAGGTCGAGCCCAAAGAACTCGCAGCCGACGTGGCTGGGGTACTGGGCCGCGAAGTCGCAGCTCGAGATCGGCGACATGCCGCCGCCGATGTCGAAGCGGAGCGCCCCTCCCTCGAGCCCACCCTCGCCCTCTTCGTCCCAGCCCTCGGCTCCCTCGGCTCCCTCGGCTCCCTCGGCTCCCTCAAGGGTCGGCCCACTCTCGCCATCGAGCTGCCCCGACCCCAGGGCGACCTCGTCGAAGACCCCGAGGGTGCAGGCCCCGAGGGTGCAGGCCCCGAGCACACACACGCCCGCAGCGCGCAACAGCGAGCGGGCGCGAGGGGTGGCGACGGAGGCGACTACGAACTGCATGGCCGAGCGACCTCGCTCGGCGAGGTCGCTCCAAGCTTAAGGCGAAAGCCTCGTGCAGGTCTAGAGCGGCGATGAACGATGGACCGCAGCGACAAACAAAACGATCGGCGAGTTCAACGCTGAGCAGCGCCTATCAGAGCCCGGTCACAAGCTCGAGGCGCGAGGATCGTCGGGATAGCGAGAGCGAAATTCTTGCTTCGCCGTCTCCGCCCGCGTGTCTTCACCCAGAGCGGACAACGCCTTGATACGACCGAGCGCCGCCTCTGGAGCCAGCGCTCCGGCCGGGCGGTCCTCGAGGTACGAGGCGTAGGCCGAGAGCGCGCCCTCATGGTCTCCCATGGTGCTCAGCACATCGCCCAGACGTACAGGCACATTGTTCGCTTCCCGACTGCGGGGGTGGTGTTCCAAGAGCAGCCGGTACAGGCGCGCGGTTTCGACGTAGTCCCGATCTCGACGGCTGGCCTGGGCTCGCGCAGCCAGCCGTGCCGCGCTCGGGATCGACCCCGTGACCTGCGGTGACTTCGGGGCCTTCGGTGGAGTTCCGGCCACACGGTCGATCTCGCTCCCCTCGACCCGCGTTGCAACCTCGGCCTCAGCCTCGAACTCGTGCTCTGGCCCCCCGGCACTCACCCAGTGTGGGCCCACCCAAAGCCGCATCGCCACCGGCGTCGGCCCGACCTCGGCACCGTCGACGCTGAGGGTGAGTCCCGGCGCATCGACCTCGAGCCGGCTCGCGCCCAAGGTGTCACGCCGCCGCCACCGAGCTCCCAGCTCGGCGAGCACGCCGACGCGCAGGTCCTGCGCCCAATCATCCTGACCAAGCTGACCAAGCTGACCAAGCTGACCAGGCTGACCACCGCCCAGCCGACCGGCCTCGCCCGCGCGCATCTCCACCGGCGCGACGACCCCTTCGGGCTCCCCCCGAAGCTCGACCGCGCCCTCGAGCACCGCCACCTCGACCTCGACCTCGCTGACCTCCACCGCGAACACGGTCCCCACCGCGCGCACGGTCCCCAGCGGCGTCTCCACCACAAAGTGATCTCCAGGCGCGAGCGGATCGAGGCTCGCTACGACCAGACCTCGGCTGACGATGACCCGCCGTTCGCCCCCACCCTCGCCCAGCTCCAGCGTCGCTCCCTCTCCACACACGACCGCCGTCGGCCCGGTCCACATCAGACACGCCCGTGTCCCCGCCGGCATCGACCAGCTCACGCCCGTCTCGAGCACGGCCAAGCTGGGACCACCCGGACCCGACGAGAGCACCCATGCTGCCCCAGAGACCGGCGAGCGCTCACCCACCGGCCGGAGAGCGGGCTCCGGCGCCCGATCTCGGCGGGCCCGGTCGCTATCTCGATTCTCGGCCGTGTCGGCCTCGGCCTGCGGGGCCTGGCTCGAAGTCGCGCTCCCCCGCAGCAACAGTCCGACACCGATCCCCGCCACAGCCAGCGCGGCCGCGCTCAGCACAGCCCAGCCCCACGAGTTCCCGCTCGCGGCTCGCTCCCGGTCCTGCCGCTCCGGAGCCCAGTCGTGGCGCTCCGGCTGATCTGGCTCTGCCTGATCTTGCTGATCTGCCTGATCTGCCTGCTCTGCCTGATCTGCCTGATCTGCCTGATCTGCCTGATCTGCCTGATCCGGCCCAGAGTTCGCACCGTCCGCGACACGCTCGAGGGCCGCAGCCCGAAGCTCGGCGAGCCGACCAGGATCGATGTCGAGCCCACCCTCGTCCGCGGCCTCTGGGTCGGCCTGCGCCAGGATCTCCAGCGCCTGACCCCACAGCGCCCGCTCGCGCCCGCAGTCGGGATGCTCGTGCTCGTAGGCCACGACCAAGGCCACATCGGCCTCACCCAGCACCTCGCCCAGCGCCTCCCTGTCGATCAGGGTCTCCCAGCGTCGTCGTTGATCACTCATGTCGCCTGCCCCTGTTCCGGTCGTTGTCCGGTCGTTGTCCGCGGGCTCGAGCGAGCTCCGCGAGCACCTTGCTCTGCTGGATCGCCCGCCGCAGCTGTCGCCGCGCGGTCCGAAGCCTGTCTTTGACGGTGTTGGGTGAGACCCCCGTTCGCAGGGCGATCTCCTCGATAGAACAATCTTGGACGTGGCGCATCACGATGGCCTGGCGACGATCCGCCGACAGATCGGCGAGGTAGTACTCGAGCGGCCGCGGGATCTCCTCGACACGCCGGCGCTCGGGCGCGGGTCCGGGCAGCGTGTCGGGCTCGCAGTCGGGGCGCAGCCCGGCGTGTGCGCGCCGCTCACGACGATGGAGACGGAGGGTCGTGCGCACGGTGATCCGCTCGCACCAGCCCTCGATCGAGCCTTCGCCCCGGAAGTTCTTGGCTGAACGAAGGATCTCGACCAGGCTGTCTTGGGTCGCGTCCTCGGCGTCCGCACGACTCGCCGAGAGACCCCGGGCCCGGGCGTGCACGAGCCTCGCAACACGCTCGATCAACTCGGCCTGAGCCTGGATATCCCGCGCCTCCACCCGGCGCATCAACGCAGTATCCCGCGTTTTGTCCCGCTTCGGACTGGTCGACCTCGGACCCGTCGCGCCCAAAGTCAATTCCAGTACCGGCGCCAGCCCCTCGGCTGGCGTCCCCCGGGGCCCGGCGGGCGCAGGCTCCCGGCTCCGATGTTGCGCTGGAGAGAGCACGTCGTCGTGGGGGTTGTGGCCGGAGGGGGGCATGGAGGGTGGATAAATTTCGCTCCAGCCCGATAGCCGCGGCCTCGCTCCGTCCAGGACCGCGCCGAGGCCGACTACTCGATCGGTGTGGTCGAGGGCGGCGTATCGCCGTCACAGCCCCACTGGAAGTTGTCCAGAAACACGTAGCTGTCGAGGGCCGAGTCGCTCATGTCGAAGATCCCGAACACGATGGTCACGGTCTCGCCGGGCATGACGCCGGCGGTGGTCGTCAGCCACTTGGTGCCCGCGTGGCCTTCCATACAGGTGCCGTGGAGCTCGGGTGCGTCGCAGCCATTCGCACACATGGGATCGTTGGCGGGGCCGGGGTCCGCGTCCCGGTAGTCCAAGAACCCCGCGTTGAGGGAGATCGGCGCGCCATTTTGGTCGAAGGAGACGTTGCCGGTCCAGACCTCCGACTCCAGCCAGCCGATGTACATGTCGTTGTACTCCGACAGGTAGTAGACGGGATACTCGTAGCTGAAGAACGCGAGGTCATAGCTGAACGAGTTGACGGTCGAGGGAACCTCCGCCGTGACTCGGATCTCCGTGTAGTCGTAGATCTCTCCGTTGAGCTGCGATTCGATCGTGTTCGAGCAGTCGCCCATGCCGATCAGGTCTTCGTTCTGGGCGCAGGTCTCGGCGCCGACGTCGGTGCCCACGAGCGGCGGGGGCAGCGTCAAGGGGTCGAAGTTCCCGAGGTCACCGTTGCAGCCAGCGAGGCCGTCCAACTCGGAGACCGCTCCGCTGCCCAGGACCACGTAGCGGCTCCCCTCCTGAGGTGGGAACGCGCCCGCGTTGCCAAACGAGTTGCGGGTGCCCATCGCGGCCGCCGAGCCCGTCATCGAGAAGGTCACCTGCGGCTCGCCCCCCCCACAGTTGAGGCCCATGGCCTGGGCGAGGGGGATGTTCGCTGCCGCATCACAGGGGATGTGCGGCGGAATATCGCACTCACACAGCTCCCCCTCCCCGCAGGGGATCTCGCCTTCATCCCCGGTCGGCTCGGGCATGTCCAACTTGACGCTGGTCGTACTCTCGTCCTCGTCCCCGTCCCCGTCCCCGTCGGTACCGTCTCCGTCGATGCCCGACGGGATCCCGTCGGCCGAGCCCGTCCCCACGTCACCCATGGTGTCACTGCTCGTACAGCCAACCGCCAGCAGAGCCACCACCGCGGCCGAGACCGTCGTTCCACCGATGCAGACGAGACACGATCGGCGACGAGACTCCAACATCATGTCCCGAGCCTATCAGCAATCCCCAAGCCGCTCCAAGAGATCGCTGCGTCCGCGAGCTCCCCCGTTCAGCGATCGATTTTCCGGGTCTGGCGCCATACACGAATCACCCTAGTTGTTGAACAATCGCCGCTCCACGGATCCCGAGATCTGCGGTTATAACCTCGGCCCATGACCGCCTCGGTCCCGCAAATCAAAGAGCTCGGCCCGCGCTTCCTCGACTTTGTCCAGGGCCTGCGCAGGCCGCTCGTATTCCTCGACATCGAGTCCACCGGGGTCGACGCCCAGCGCGATCGCATCATCGAGATCTCCCTGCTCCGGATCACGGGTGAACCGCTGGCGATCGAGGCTCCCCAGACCTGGCGCATCAACCCGAACCAGCGCATCCCCTCGGAGTCCACACAGATCCACGGGATCACCAACGAGGACCTCACCGACTGCCCGGACTTCGAGGCCCTCGCGCCCAAGATCGCCGAGTTCCTGCGTGGCGCCGACATCGGAGGTTTCGCGGTCAACCGCCTCGACCTGCGGATCCTGAAGGCCGAGTTCGCACGCACCAAGATCGACATCGATCTCTCCCAGTCGCGGCTCGTCGACTCGCAGGTCATCTACCACGGCCGCGAGCCCCGCAACCTCGGCGCCGCGCTCCAGTTCTACTGCGGCGAAGAGCTCGAGGGCGCCCATGGAGCCGAGGCCGACACCATCGCCAGCCTCAAGGTGTTCGCGGGCCAGCTGGCCCGCTACGAAGACCTCGAGACCGACGTCCAGGCCCTCGACGACCTCGTGAGCTCGACCCACTCGGCGTTCGCCGACAGCACTCGCTGCTTTGTGTGGAAGGACGGCGAGCCGGCCTTCAACTTCGGCAAGCTCAAGGGCAAACCTCTGCGCTGGGCGGCCGGCGACCCGACCCATCGGACCTACCTCCGCCACCTGCTCAACGGCACCCTCGAGCGCGAGGCCAACGAGCTGGTCGCGGACGCCCTCCAGGGCAAGATCCGCACGCGCTGAGCCCGGCACGCCAGACCCAGACCCAGACCCAGACCCAGACCCAGACCCCTCTGGCCCAAGAGCGCCGAAACCAGGGGCATATCCCTCGGATTCGGCGCTCTTGGCCCGTAGGCTGAGTTCGGGAGCCGAGCTCAGCCCGAGTTCGAGTCAGTGCTCGGGGTTCTCGACTGTGAGCCCCGCCTCGATCATCGCCTTGCGGACCTCCGTGGGCATGTCGGGGCACACGTTGAAGGCCGGGTCGAGGAGGTCGACCTCGCCCCCCGCCTCGCGGGCGTCGGCGATCAGCTTCGCCTCCCACTTGCGACAGCGGTGCTTGTTCCACAGCCTGATCTCACTCTCGGGCCGCTCCTCCATGCCGTGTCGGGCCCGAGCCTCGTTGCTCATCTGCCCCAGCGGCGCGGTCTTGCAGATCGTGGTGTGGATCTTCTTGTGGCTGCCCTTGCGGTTGTACTGGGTCTTCGGATCGTAGGCCCCGTGCTCTCGCACGTACTTGGGCGAGGGGATCGGATAGGTGACCTTGTAGAGCTCGACCTTCTCGGGCAGGTGGCCCCGCTCTCGCTCCCAGTGCCTACAGATGTAGCGGGAGTGCCACTTTTGGTACCAGGAGCCATGGCCGCCCTCGCTCCCACCGATCCGGCGGTTCATCTTGCCGTGGCGCGAGTACCAGATCCACGGCATCGGGTAGACCGCATCGCAGACCTCATCGGTCGCGTCGGGCATGAAGCAGGCGTACACATCCGAGTTGAGGTCGTAGGTCTCCCCATCCTCGTCCGTGACCATGATCCGAAGGAACACGTTTCGGCGTGGTGGATTGGGCGCAAACATGCCCCAGCCCTGGGTCGTCTGGGTCGTCTGTAGCCAGTTCGAGAACACCTTGCTGTTGTCCTTGCGGAAGGTCGACCACGAGTCCTTGGCTGGGAACTGGGTGCTGATGACCGCACCGATGTGATAGAGGGTGAACAAAATCACGACCGTCCGTCCCATGGGACCGTAGGCCAAGCGCGGCCTACTGTACCTGTCGGACTTCGATTCGCTCGACTTCGATTCGCCCGACTTCGATTCGCCCGACTTCGATTCGCCCGAGCGTCGCTCGGCGCTCAGGTCCACACGGCAGGCGATGAAGGTCAGGATCCCGACCGCCGCCACCGACCAGACCATGTGGCTTCCGCTGTGCTCGGCCAACATGCTGCCGCCCCAGGCACACAGCACAATCACCGGTCCAAACCAGGGGTTGAAGTCCCACCCACGCATGCGCCGGCTGACCGCGACCAACGCCAACACGGCGACCATGGCCACGAACCAGTTCGGGTTGATCGGCGTCGGCTGCTCCAGCAGCCCCGCCGGGATCTCGACCTTCACACGTTTGGTGATCTTGGCGATCCCCTCCCAGATGTCGGGCTCGGTCTGCACCCTGCGCAAGATGCCCACGAGCACCAGCCCAAGCCCGGTCATGACCACGGCCAGGGGCTGCTCGATCGTCCGCCCCTCCGGGTGTTCGCGCTTGGGTCGACTCTTGCGGTCGAAGGCCGGCAAATTCGCGTTGGCGCGTGGAGCCCAGTTCCCCTCCCGCACATGTTTGGGCATGGGGATCTTCAGGCGCTGGTTGAGCACCGCCCCGATCTTGCTCAGCATCAGGGCCAGCTCCTCCCCGCTCAAAAACGCGAAGTAGCAGGCCAGCAGGCCAGGCGAGAACCAGCCGATGTTCATGGTCAAGATCAGGTGGCCATGAAAGATCAGCCCGAGCAGCAGCCACACCCGGCGCCCGAAGATCCAGCGGCACACCCAGTCGAGGTCCAGCCAGGGCAGGCGCCCCCGCTCCTCTCGCCCTTGGTCCCGGCGGGCGCGCAGCCAGCGAAAGCTCAGGACCACCAGGACCGCGAAGATCGGTACACAGATGGCGACGATCCACTGGATCGCCTGCAGCGCATGCTCGGGCGCGAAGTGAATCACGCCCAGGAAGTTGAAGCCCTTCTCGGGGGGCTTGTAGTGGACCGGGTAGCTCCACAACACGATCGCGTAGAACCAGGCCACGAACCCACCCAGGCCCAGGCGTGCCGCCCACACTCGCCAGCCCTCGAGGGGCGGAAATTTCTCTCGGTAGTACCAGCGCAAGATCAGGCCGAGCACCACGAGCGGAAAGAAGGTCTCCCAATAGTGGGTCACCCAGGTGTTGAGACGAAACAGGGTGGTCCCAAAGATGGCCGAGAGCTTCTGGGGCGGCAGACGGTAGAAGTGGTCGAGGTTGAACGCGTAGTACATCGCGTCGCCCCGATTCCAGACCGGTCCATTCTTCAGGGTGCCCGTGGCGCAGTAGAGGCCGGCCACGTTGAGGATCACCAGCAGCCGCGGCCATCCGGGGATCCGCCTGTAGATCGGCTCGTAGACCTCGGGCTCACCCTCGCCCGCAACAGTCACGATCGCGCCGGCGCCCGCTCCCGGGGTCCCCGCCTCGCTCAGCCGTCCCTGCTTGCGCAACCTTCGGCAGCGCAGCCAGTTGTCGACGCTCCACGCGTGCCCACAGCGCGACAGCAACAGGTAGAAGAAGAACACCCGAAAGACGTTCTCCGTCGCCTCCCAAAACAAGGTGTTGCGCATGATGATCCCCATGTAGAGGAACCACGCGACCCATTTGATCCACTTGGTCTGGAATCCGATGATGAACGCCACCATGACGATCTCGAAGATCACCAGGTAGGTCCAAAAGAAGGTCGGGGAGCTGTCGAAGAGCAGCAGCGACCAGTTCGGTCCCTTGAGCCACTCGACGAAGGCCCCGAAGCTGAAGAAGCCCCAGGGCTCGGTCGCTCCGACTCCGTCGCCGAAGCCCCCGAACTGGGTGCGCGCCCGGTAGTGCTGGGCCACGTCCGTGGGGAACAGCCCCTCGTCCATGAACAGGTACTCGAAGTTCTCCCACAGCCCGTTGATGTTGCACAGCGCGCAGAACCCAAACACGATCCGCATGGCGGCCATGGACCGGGGGTCTTCGAGGCGCAGCCACAGCCGGCGCCAGGCGTCGCCGTGGGCGACAAAGAACATCGTCAGGCAGACCAGGGCCGCGAGCAACATCCATCCGACCCCGGGTGAAAGCCCGATCGCCTGGTAATTGGGGAACTTATCGGCCAACGCGAGCAGGGGCGCGGTCATGGGTCCCGAGCATCGCACGCTGACTTTGGCGACAGCGCGCGCATTTTTAGCTGTGCGACCTCCGCAGCGCTTGCAAAATCCTCCCGAGCGGGAAAGATCTTCCGCCATGAGCGCGCGTGAGCCGGTCCGTCTCGAGGGCTTCAACAACCTGACCAAGGTCGTGAGCTTCAACCTCTACGACTTCGCCGTGGCTCGCGACGAGCGCGAGCGGGACAGCTACATCCACTACCTGCACGAGCACTTCAACGGTGAGCGGATCACCGAGATCTTGCGCAAGATCGCCGCGATCATCGACGCCGAAGTGATCAGTGTCTCGGCCCAGGACTACGACCCCTACGGAGCCAGCTCACTGGTGTTGATGAGCGACCTCGGCCACACGAGCGTGGGCGCACACCTGACCAAGAGCCACCTCTGCGCCCACACCTACCCCGACGTCCTCGACCCCCGCGGCGTGTGCAGCTTTCGGGTCGACATCGACATCGCCACCTGCGGGACCATCGTGCCGCTGCGGGCCCTCGACTACATGTTCGAGAGCTTCGAGAACGACGTCGTGATCATCGACTATGTCGTCCGCGGATTCACCCGGGACACCCAGGGCAACCGGGTCTACATGGACCACGCCCTGCGCTCGATCCAGGACTTCATCGCCCCTGCCCGGCTGGCCGAGTACCACTGTGAAGATCTGATCATGCCCTCCCAGAACATCTGGCAGACCAAGATGATGCGCACCAAGCTCGACGCGCCCCAGTATTTCGCGCCCGGCACCGACCACGAAAGCCCCGAGAATCAGGAGATGTTGCGGCTGATCCAGCGTGAGATGGCGGGCATCTACCACAACCTCCCGAACTGAGTTTTGAACTCGGGACCTCGAGTTCAAAACCCCGCGGAATCCGGAACCCCGCGCTCAGGGTTCCGAGCTCGGGCGCCAGTTGCTGATCGGCGGAGGCAGCTCGCTGAGCCAGACCTCGACCCCGCGCGCGAGCAGGGCGTCGCGCAGGGCGAAGGCCTCCCGGTTTTGCCAGTCCTCCTCACGCGCGTGTGAGAAGCGGGGATCGGCGAACAGGTCCGTGGCCCCCATCTCGCCGCGCAGCACCCCGATGGTCACCGAGTCGACGACCTCGGCCAGCGCCTCGGCCAGCGCCAGCGGATCACCAGGGAGCATGGGTTGAACGATGGCGCAGCGGCTGACACCCGCGGCCTTGAAGCGACGCAGCATGTCCAGGCGCTCGGGGATGCTCGCCGCCCGGGGTTCGAAGTGCGCCCGGACCTCGTCGTCGAGGGTCGGGATCGAAGCGCCCACCCAGGCCTCGGGGATGCGCTTGAACAGGTCCATATCGCGCAAGATCAAGGTCGAGCGGGTCATGATCATCGTCGGTGGCGGGTCCTCGCAGGCGGCGATCACCTCGAGGCAGCGACGGGTCAGCTCGAAGCGCCGCTCCACGGCCTGGTAGGGGTCCGAGACGATCGGACAAAATTTGATCACGTGCCGCGGCAGCTCCCGGAGCTCACGCTCGAGCAGGGCCGGGGCGTTGACCCGGGCGTCCACGTACGAGCCCCAGGGGATCTGCGGGAGCCGGAGCAAGGTCCGCATCGGATCCAGGCGCGACTGGGCGTAGCAAAACCGACACCCGATCAGGCAGCCCAGGTAGGGGCTGAGCGTGTAGAAGCGCTGCCCGGGCACCCCTGCGAGCTCGAGCAGACGTGTGCCCTCGACCTCGCGGATTCGGGTCGAGCCCGCGGCCACGGCCGCAGCGACCTCGGCGTCCTTCGCCAGGCGACCGAGGATCGCTTCTTCGCCTCGACCCACGTGTGCGGCGACGACCTTGCATACCCGCAGGCCGAGCTGTTGATCGACCTCCTCGGCCCCGCCGTGGCGATAGGCGAAAGACAGGCTCCGGCTCTGGGCCGCCCGGGCCAGGCCCAGCTCGAGGGGGGCGATCTCGACATGAACTTCGTCCCGGTCTTCGACCAAGAATGACAGGCGCAGGCCCAGCTCAGTCGACGCACCGGTGAAGCGCAGCCCGGCCTGGAGCTCGTCCCCGGGCGCGACCGGCCGCATCAGCTCGAGGAGATAATCGCGCAGATCCACGCCGGGCGATCATGCCGGAAATTCCGAGCCGACGCAGACCGGAGCCCCGCGGGACCGGTCAGGCCCACAGCTCGACGCCCCCCGACCGATCGGCGGCCGACCCAGCCCCGGTGTGGGAAGCGGTGTGGGAAGCGGTGTGGGAAGCGGTACGGGAAGCGGTACTGGGACAGGGACCAAGCAGGTTCTCGACCTGTCGCGCCACCAGCTCGTCCAGAGCCAGGACCTGCCCCTCGCTCGACAAGGTCACCGCCAGACCCAGGCGATGCTCGCCTCCAGACGCCCCTTCGGTCGTTTCGGTCGTCGCCTCGAGTGCCCGAAGCAGGAGGTCGGCGCCGAGCAGACGGTGGCCGCGGGAGCACTCACAGGTCGCCAACAACACGGCGATCAGGGCATCGGTGATCGCCGCGTCTCCCAAGGGTTGGTCGTCGAGGGGTCCGGTCTCGCGGGTGAGCGTGATCTGGAGCCGCTCGAAACGCTCGCTGAACATCGCCAGGCTCGCGTCGATGCTCACCCCCCAGGTCTGCGCACCCGGGGCCGCGCTGAGGCTCGAGCGAACCCCGCCAGCCTGATGCAGGAGCTCGCGCAGCCGGTCCACCGACTCGAGCGCTCGATTCAGGCGAGTCTCGAGCTTGGCCTGACCGGGCTGGGCCTCGACCGCATCGCGGCTGAGCTCGACGAGCATGCCCAGGCTCTGCAGCGGGTTCCCGAGCTCATGGATGACGAAGGCCTGGAGGGCCCGGTCGAGCTCGAGCTGGGCGCGCAGCTGCTGGATGGCTCGCTGGGGGTCGGTGGACATGGGGCCGGGCTCGCCTAGAGGCCTGCGGAGCTTGGATCCGGCGTCCATGCTTGTCCAGGCTGACCAGTCTGATAACCATGGCCACCAGTGCGAAACCTTCGCCAGCACGTGAACCCGCTCGGGGCCATGTACCTCCTGCCTCAGGCCGAGCCGATCGCCCTGGGTGCGCCCGGGGATCGGGTCGAGGTCGAGCTCGGCTGCGCCGACGCCAAATTCTGCTTCGAGCTCGCCCAGCGCCGCCCTCGAGATCGGGTCGTCGGGCTCGAGATTCGCAAGGCCCTCGTCGCCCGCAACATCGCGCTCGCCACCGACGCCCAGCTCTCCAACCTCAGCTTCGGCTACGTCAACATGAACGTCGATCTCGACCTCGTGTTCCGCCCTGGGACAGTCGACTGTTTTCACGTCCTGTTTCCCGACCCATGGTTCAAGACCCGGCACCAAAAACGGCGCGTGGTCGATCCGGGTTTTCTGCGGGTGGTCGCTAGTCAGCTCAAGGCCGGGGGCGAGCTCCATTTCGCGAGTGATGTCTTCGAGCTCGCGCTCTCGGCCATGGCCGAACTCGAGGAGCCGTTCGCGGCCGAGCTCGGGTTTCAGAACATGCTCGGGGAGTGGCGATTTTGGCGGGGCAACCCGTGGCCCGCGAGCAGCCGCCGCGAAGACACGACCTTGCGCCGCGGCCAACGGGTGTGGCGCATGCGCTACCGCTATACGCCTCCCGCGACCCCGGCCACAACCACGACCACCGGAGCCCAGACATGAACGCCGACTGGCTCCGAGAGGCGCCCTTCACCCTGGTGTTGAGCTCGGGCTTCTTCGGCTTCTTCGCCCACACCGGTGTGTTGCTCGCGCTCGAGGACGCCGACTTGCCGCCCGCCCGGGTGGTCGGGACGTCGGCCGGGGCGATCGCCGGGGGTCCCTGGGCCAGCGGGATCTCGGCCGCCGAGCTGGCTCGCCGGCTCGGGACCCTCGAGCGAGCCGAGTTTTGGGATCCGGTGTGGCGCGGCCTGCTCTCTCGATCCGAGCGCGCCGAGCTGAAGCGAGACCCGGGCACGAGCCTCGGGCTCCTGCGAGGGCGCAAGTTCGACGCCCTCTTGGGCGACATGCTGGACTCGAGCATCACCCACATCGAGGACTGCCCCGTGCCGCTGGCGATCGTGACCCACGATCTGCTGCGCCGGGCCACCGTGGTCCAGACCCGGGGCCCGATCCGTCCGGCGATCCGGGCCAGCGCCGCCCTCCCCCTGATGTTCGGGCCGGTCCGCATCGACGGCCGCCTGCACGCAGATGGGGGCATCGGCGACCGCCCCGGGTTCTCCGCCCTCGAAGCGGGCGAGCGCTGCCTCTACCACCACCTCCCCCACACCTCCCGCTGGCCTCGACCCTCGGGCAGCGACGCCGACGACTGTCGGCCGTCTCGAAGCCGGAGGGTCCTGCTGATCCCGGGCCTGCCCCGGGCTGGGCCCACGGCCCTCGACCATGGACGGCGGGCGATCGTGATCGCCCGGGAGCACACCCGGCGGTGGCTCGCCGAGTCGATGCGAGAGCGCTGAGCACCCTCAGGCCGCTCAGCCCAGGGGGTCGCCGCCGGCGTTGAGCTCGAGCTTTTTGGTCGCGGGCTTCTTCTTCTTGCCCGATCCACCGTGGCCGCCGCTGCTCTTGGCCGGGCCGTCGCCAGTCGGGGACTTGGTGACATCCGCACCCTTGACCGCGTTGGGGGACTCGGTGTCGTCGGGGATCTCGGAGGCCTCGATGACCCTGGCCGGGCCCTTCTCGACAGCGGGCGCCGGCTTGTTGTCTTGCACGTTCTTCCACACGAAGAACCCACCGATACCCGCCCCCAGGGCCACGACCAACGCGAGGAACACCCACTTGCTGCCGCCACCGGCAGGCTTGAGGTCGGAGTCGTCCATGGGTGGACCCGCGTCGAAGCTGCTCACGACGGCGGGCCCCCCAAAGGGACTGTCCGCCGCGGCGACGGCCGCGGCCATCGGGGCCGGCTCGGGGACCTGCGCCGGCTCGGGGACCTGCGCCGGCTCGAGTGTGACGTCGGCCGGCTCGAGTGTGACGTCGGCCGGACCTGCGTCCGCGTCCGCCGGGCCTGTATCCACCGGGCCTGTATCCGCCGGACCTGCAGCGGTCTCCTGCTCATCCTCACCAGCGACCGACTCGAGCTGGGCGTAGAGCGCCTGAATCTGCTCGTCGAGCACGGCGAGCGCCGCGTTGTGACGCTGCAGCTCAGCGGCGTCGCTGGTGTTGTCGAGCGCAGCCTCGTGCTGGCTGTGCTCTCGCTCAAGTTTGTCCAGCTTCGCTAGCGAAGCCTCGATCCATTCGGGGGAACCAAGATCCATGGGTGGTGGGTCTCCTCGCTGCGGTTCGCGCAATCGCGGCAGCAATTCGGCGGCATCATACACAGGGCGCGGAGGCGCTGACATCGCAAAGTCCATAGTCGGCCAAACCCTCCCAGAAGTGGGTGTAGGGGGCTCCAATGCACGTCTGCAACGTGAGATGCGCACACCGCTCGATACAATCGATACGTTCGAGCTCGCGATGCGTGCTGAAATTCCACGCCCGACGTTCGCTGTCGCGCATCACGACACCCCCAGGCCACAGATGACCCAGAGCAAGCCCTGCGCCACACCGCTCCAGGCGAGCGAAACTGGGCTCAGTTGCCCTGTTGCTGCTTTTTGATCACAAGCTTGGCGAGGCCCTTGAGAGTCTCGAACACACCCTCACCGGTGACCGCGACAGCCTCGTACTCGGGGACGCTCCGAGGGTTCAACGCCGCCGACAACTCCGAGATCGGCAACACGTCCTCCATGTCGCGCTTGTTGTACTGGATGACGTTGGGCATGTCGTCGAGCTTGTAGCCCTGACCGTCCAAGTTGTCGTGCAGGCTCTCGAGGCTCTCGAGGTTGGCCTCGAAGCGGCCCAGCTGCGAATCGACCACGAAGCAGACCCCGTCCACGCTCCTCAAGATCAGCTTCCGGCTGGCGTTGTAGAACACCTGGCCGGGGACCGTGTAGAGCTGAAAGCGAGTCTGGAACCCGTTGATCTTGCCCAGGTCGAGGGGCAGGAAGTCGAAGAACAAGGTCCGGTCCGACTCGGTCTCGAGCGAGACCATGCGCCCGCGACGATCCTCGTTGGACTTGTCGTAGATCCACTGGAGGTTGGCCGTCTTTCCACACAGGCCTGCTCCGTAGTAGACAATTTTAAACGTCAGCTCCCGCGCGGCGTAGTTGATGAACATGGGCCGACCTCTAGGCTCGCTGTTTCCGAATGACTTGTTTGGCGAGACCCTTGAGGGTCTCGAACACGCCGGTGCCATCGATGGCGACGGCCTCAAAGCACGGCACATCGCCAGGATTGAACGCGGTGTGAAGGTCCTCGACCGTCAGCACCTCGGGCATGTCGCGCTTGTTGTATTGAATCACGTAGGGGATCTGGTCGAGATCGAAGCCCTGTTCAGACAGGTTGTGCCGGAGGTTCTCGAGGCTCTCCAAGTTGGCATCCATACGCGCCTCTTGTGAGTCTGCGACGAAGCAGACCCCGTCCACGCCGCGCAAGATCAGCTTGCGGCTGGCGTCGTAGAAGACCTGGCCGGGCACTGTATAGAGGTGGAAGCGAGTCTTGAACCCACGGATCTCACCGAGGTCCAGGGGCAGGAAGTCGAAGAACAGCGTCCGCTCGGTCTCCGTGGCCAGGGAGACCATCTTGCCCTTCACGTCGGGCTTGGACTTCGCGTAGATCCACTCCAGGTTGGACGTTTTTCCACACAGACCGGGTCCGTAGTAGACGACCTTGAAGTTGATCTCCCGCGCGCTGTAGTTGATGA
Organism: uncultured Nannocystaceae bacterium; assembly: GCA_964451725.1. Classification (GTDB taxonomy): domain Bacteria; phylum Myxococcota_A; class Polyangia; order Nannocystales; family Nannocystaceae; genus Plesiocystis. The sequence goes on from CAYVJQ010000072.1 coordinate 33,923, forward strand.
ACGACATGCTCTACGACACCACTCAGAACTCCAGTGGTACGAGCCGAGTCACCCGGCGAGGGTGCCCGACTCCCCAACATGGCTGAATTGGTGGCCGAGTTGATGGCCGAGTTGGTTGATGGACGTCATCAGCCGAACAAGTTGTCGATGTCCTCGTCGGAGATCTCGTCGAAGATGTTCTGCTTCTGGGTGTCGTTGGCGCTCTTCACCGCCAAGCGCTCGAAAATATCCGCCAGGGCCTCGTTGGCCTTTTTGACGCGGAGTCGGACCAAGCCGTGGGTGGTGTTCTTGTCGAACAGCACCACGAGGATGATACGGCGGGCCACGATGGTCATGTGGACAGAGATGTCCTTACCTTCGTGGAACTGGCCGGTGAACTCCTCCTCTTCGATCAGCTTGGCAATGCCGCCCGTCGCGGCGACGTTGCCGGCGACGAGGGAGCTGAGCGAGGTGGTATCGAGTTCAGCATCCACGCCAGTGGCGGCGATCAGCTGACCATTCTTGTCGACGATCAGGATCGTGCGCGACCTGGAGTCCTGATGCAGCCTGTCGGCGACCACTCGGATCTCCGATAGCTCCTCTTCGTACAACGAGAGCTGCGAGTTCATCATGTTCAAGAGGGAGCTCCTGACCGACCGGAATCCGCGATATGGATCGCGGACCGAACCCCCACGCTGAGCTGTCGGTCCAAGCTACAGCGGAGGCTCTCGCTCGCGCTCACCGAGGCGAGACCAATCTGTCCACCGACGCGAGTTGGCCCGAACAGCTGGGGCCCTCTCGACGGGAGGGAAACGACTGGAAACGGGCGGTTCACGGCGCGCGAGAGACCCCCAACCTAACAAACTCGGCGGGCCAAGTCCATACAATGTGCGCGGCTCGATTCAGAAGCGGCAGCGGGCCGTCCCCCCGGCCGCTTCTGCACCCCGAGCTCACGATTTAGACCCTGAACGGCCCTTGAGGACAGTTCAGGCCGTTCTCGGGTCCACTTCAGCCCACCGCCGAGCGCGATTCAGCCCGCTCTCGAGTGCCACCGCCCGGCTCAGCCGATCTTCCGACGGTCCTCGAGGGCACGATGGAGGGTGGTCATATCCGCGTACTCGAGCTCACCACCGACCGCCACCCCCGAGGCGATGCGGGTCACGACGACCCCCAGCGGCCCGATCAGGCGCGCGAGGTACAGGGCGGTCGCGTCCCCCTCGACGTTGGGGCTGGTTGCGACGATGACCTCTTCGATCTCCGGGGCACCGTCGGGCGGGCTCTGGAGCCGGGCAAGCAGGGCATGGATCTTGAGTTCGTTGGGGCCGATCCCGGCCAGGGGATCGAGCACCCCGTGGAGCACGTGATAGCGGCCGCGATAGACCCCGGCGCGCTCGATCGCCATCCGATCTTGGGGCTGGGAGACCACGCAGATCGAATGTGGATCTCGGCGAGCGTCGAGGCAGACCTCGCAGCGCGCCGACGACGACAGGTCGCAGCAGATCGTACACAGCTGCATTTGCTCGTGGACGTCCTCGATCGCCTGGGCCAGCGCGCGTGTGTAGTCGCCGTTGCTCCGGACGATGGCCAGAGCCAGGCGAAGGGCAGACTTCTCACCGATCCCAGGGAGGCGCGAGAGCAGGCTCGTCAGTCGCCCCAGCGGATCTCCGCCCCTGCTCACAGCCCCGGCACGCCGCCGGGGAACATGCCGGGCGGAAGCATGGAGCCGAGCCGGTCCTGAGCGAGGGCCTTGGACTTCTCGAGCGCGTTGTTGGTCGCCGCCACGATCAAGTCTTGAAGGATCTCGTGGTCGCCCTCGCCCTCGGGCAGGGCGGCCGAGTCGATCTCGACGCCCATGACCCGCTGGGCGCCGCTCATCTTGACCTTGACCATCCCGCCTCCGGCCGAGCCCTCGACGATCTGGTCAGCCAGACCTTTCTGCAGATACTCCATCTGCTCACGCATCTGCTGGGCCTGTTGCATGAGCTGCGAAAGATCGAATTCGGCCATGATGATCTGCTTATACCAGCTGACCACCATCGAGGTCCTCCGGGCCCGACTCAGCCCCTC
>CAYVJQ010000073.1:0-5455 GCA_964451725.1 uncultured Nannocystaceae bacterium
CTAGGTGCGCAGACCTATGGAGAGAAGGGTCCTCGGTCACGGACTCGTCGTGGGCGAGGCAGGATCGCTTGCAGCGGGGACGGCTCGAGAGAAGGGTCCCCGGCTGCGCATGCGCCAGAGCAGGGCGATGGGCAGGGCGATGTAGGGCGCGTAGACCAGGAACATGGCGCCCGGGTTCGCCGGGGGGTGCTCGCCGAAGAGCTCGAGCCAGATGTGGAGGACCATGGAGTAGAGGATGCACGTGGCCCAGGCCAGAGCCGGTCCACGGACCGCGTCGACGCCCCGCCAAAAGCCGTAGGCGAGGACCAGGTACAGGGGTCCAAAAACCCAAGCCGAGATCCCCGAGAGCACGCGCAGCCAGTGGGGGTTGGCCAGGTAGAGAGGGTCGATGTTGCGGCCGTACCAACACAGGGCCCCGGCCAGGCGTTGCTCGGCGCAGACGTCGACATCGAGAGCCGCGAGGCGATCGACGTACAGGCTCGTCGCCGCGAACATCAAGAAACCGAGCACAAATACGCGGTCGAGGCCGCGCTGTGTGAGGGGGATCGGTTCGCGCATGTCACGAGTATGCAGCAGAGCGGGGTCAGAAAATTCGAGATAGGGGTGAAGGTATCGGGCGAGCTCTGCGATGTACTGGGGTCACGAACACGAGCACAGGGCGGACCAGCGTGCGCCCTGGGAAGCCTCCGGGCTGGGCTCGACCAAGGTGGTGTGGCACTTGACCCAACGGGTGTGTCTGGGGCTGGGGGGCTCCGGCCACACCCGTCTTTTTGAGTGTTCGAGGTCGCGCGCGAAAGGTCGCACACGAAAGAGCCGCGACAGCATTGGGCTGCTCGCGGCTCTTGCGCTCCGGCCGGGGAGGCCGGGGTCGGGAGTGAAGTTCAGATGCAGAACTGGCAGACCGTGGTCTGCTCTGCCGCTTCGCGTTTTACGCGCTCGGCCTCACTTTGCTCCGCTTCTCTCTTGGCTTCTGCTCGACGCCCGAGCGGGAGGGCGAGGGCGAGGGGGATGCGGGCACGGGATGAGAACTTGATGTCGCGGAGGTTCATCGGGGTCCTTGAAGTCGTGGCGAGCAGCGCCATCAGCGGAAGTGTACCAAAGTACAAGCGGTGTGCGGGGTTTTTTCCCCCACTGCTGGGTATTTTTGGGACACAGCTGCGGAGGGCATCCTCAGCGTGTAAACCGCGTTCTGTGGCTCGGTCTTTAGGACAGCGGCCCAGGCCGCTGGGTTGGTGTGTTTTTTTGGGCCGCAAGTATCCGGCGTGAAATGCGCGGCATCGTGCTAAGATCAGCCGTGATGTCGAGCAGTCGGATGTGGGTTGGAGGTGTCCTGGCGATGGGCTCGGCGCTCGTCGCTTGTCGAGATGGAGGCGGGGAGGACGAGGTTGGAGCGAGCTCGGCCGAGACGGCCGAGACCGAGAGCAGCGAGAGCACCGACACGGAGGAAGGGGAGAGCTCGAGTGGCGACTCGGAGTCGGTCGGAGACTCCGAGTCCAGTACGAGCACGGACTCGGACACCGAAGACAGCGAGGACACGGACAGCGGTGAGACCGGCGTGGAACCGGACCCACGCCAGACTTTGCTCGAGACCTATGCCCCGCGGATCTGGCTGACCAACTCCGAGAGCTATTTTCCCGCCGAGGTCGAGTGGACCTACCCTCACCTGGCGCGCTTTCCCGACGGCGAGGGTCAGTATTGGGTCCGCACTCAAGCCGAGCTCGACGCCCCCTCGGACACGCTGCCGTTTTTCGCGGGCGAGCTCGAGACCGCGCCCGTGTATGCCTACTGGGCCGAGAAGGACGGCGATATCGTCGATTTGGTCTACTTCGTGTGGTTCCCCTACAACCGGGGCAAGTCGGTCGCCGATACCATTTGGGGCAACCATGTGGGCGACTGGGAGCACATTACGGTGCGCCTCAACGGGAGCTTCGAAGACGGCTTCGAGCCCACCCAAGTCTACCTCTCTGCGCACAGCTTTGGGGGCGCCTACGAGTGGGGCAACGGTGAGGTCGACCTGTTCGAGGCCACACACCCGGTGGTCTACACGGCCACGGGCTCACACGGATTTTGGGCCCAGGCGGGCGCGCACGTGTACCAGAGCATCGGGATCGTCGATCCCTTCTTCGACGTCTGTGTCAGCCTGATCTGCGCCGACCTCACCGACATCGCCGAGGCGGGGGTGGCCTGGGATACCTGGGAGGTCGTCTACGGTATGGACTTCTTCGCTCAGGAGGGTCTCGAGGGTGTCGACTGGCCGGTGTGGATGAGCGACGACTTCGGGAATCCGGGCGGGGGCGATCCCACCGTGCCGGGCATGGGACCGATCTACAGGTGGGGGAACCCGGAGGACTGCTCCGTGTTGGGGATCCCCATCGACATCACCGATTTGATCGGTGTGTGTCGGCTCGAGAACGGGCCCACGGGTCCGGTCTCCAAGAGCACCTGGGGCGCGGAGCTCAAGTAGCCCCCTTGGCCCCCCCGCTCCCCGCATCCTCTAGCGAGCGGCGTCGAGCTTCGGGGGCCTGGGCCCACCGCCCAGTTCGCTCAGGATCGAGATCGGATGCCCCCGGCTGACCCGGATCCAGGCGAGCGTGGCGAGCGAGCCCACGACCATGGCGCCCAGCCCGACCAGCCCGGCCTCGGGTCCAAACTCACCGCCGGTGATGAGCGGGTCGCCGCCTTGTTGGAGGGCCAGTACGCGCGGCCCCGCATCGGTCCCGCTGACCGGGAATCCGAATACGTTGCCCTGAAAAAAGTTCCAGCTCAGGTGCAGGCCGATAGCGAACCCGAGCTCGCCCGTGAGCAGGGGCGCGACTGAGAGCATGAGCCCGGCGACGCCGACGTTGATCGTCGACTGGGTGGTGGCGCCTGGATTGTCAGCGTGCAGCAGTCCAAACACGGCGGCGCTGAGTATCGCTGCGAGGACCAGGGCGAGCTTGGGACCGATCATCTTTCCGCGCAGGCCCTCGGCGAGGTTGCGCAGGTGGTAGCCGCGGCTGAGGAGCTCCTCATAAAAGCCCACAAAGGCGAACATCATCAGCGGGACGGCGATCGCTATGACGAAGGGCTGGCCCTCGGGCGCGCCCGAGAATCGGCCCTCGATGGTGACCCAGCCGGCGGCGAGTTCGAGTCCGAAGATGCCGCCCATGAGCAGGGCACCCAGGGCCGCCCCAGCTCCGAAGTCGGTCCACCACAGGGGGGAGAGGCGAAGGCCGAAGTCGGCGAAGTGGCGTCGGTCGAGGGTGTGTCCGACGAGCCAGGTGGCGAGCACCACGACGAGCGTGATGACCCCGAACTCGACCAGCTCGCCGACGTCGGCGGGGACCTGGCCGATGAGGTCGGCGACAGGGTTCAGGACCAGGGCGGCCATGATCCCGATCACGGCCAGGCTAAGGGCGTGCAGCAGCAGACGCCACAGGGCTCGAAGGCGGTCCTCGTCTCGGTTCCAAAACAGGGCGCGAATTCGAGAGGCCATGGCGCGCAGGAGTGTAGCGGGCCGGACTGGCTTCGTCAGCGCCGGCGGCAGCCCTCGTGAAAGGGGGGCCCGCGAGGGTCGACGGGAGGGATCCTCCGTGCCAGATTGGCCACATGCACACGGTCGCGCAGATCACCGATATCCACATCGGGCTCGAGGGCGAAGACACCTACGGGATCGATGTGCGTCGAAACCTCGCGGCGATCTTCAGGGCGATCGTCGCTCATGGCGCCGACGAGATCGTGGTCACGGGAGACCTGTGTTTCAGCGCCGGAGCGGCCCCCGTCTACGCCTGGCTTCGATCGCAGCTCGAGGCGACAGGCCTGCCCTACCGGGTGTTGCCGGGCAACCACGACGATCCGGCGATGCTGGCGGAGGCCTTCGACCTGCGTCTGCGCGACGGCGCTCTCTACGATCGCCGGGACTGCAACGGCCGCAGGGAGATCTTCTTGGACACCTCCCCCAACCGGCTCTCGGAGACCCAGGCGAGCTTCCTCGCCGAGTCGCTCGCGGGCGCCGAGGGCGAGGCGATCGTCTGGATGCACCACCCGCCCCTGCTCGCCGGGGTTCGTTACATGGACGAGAATCACCCCTTGGTCGACCATGCCCGAGTCGCCGCGATCCTCGTGGCTCACAGGGCGCCGGTGCATGTGTTTGTTGGCCACTATCACGCCGACGTGGCGGTCAGCCGGGGAGCGGCGACTGTCTACCTGGCCCCCTCGACCTTCTTCCAGATCCAGCCTTTGGCCGCGGGCTTCGAGGTCGACCACCGGCGGCCGGGCTATAGGTTGGTGGCCTTCGACAGGGACCAGCTGCGGACCGAGGTCCGCTACCTCGACCAGGGTTTCATGCTCGAGGGTTGAATCAGCTCGAGGGCTGAAGCCGGGGCTCAGGCGGGCAGCAAGATCACCGTGTCTTCGCCCAGCCACTTGTATAGGGCCTGAGCTTGGCCCTCGCTGATCCCCTTGGCGACGAGCGCAGCGATGACCTCGACCTCGCTGGTGGTCTTGGGCAGGGAAATTTCTCGAGCCCCAGCAGGTTGATGCGGCCGCCGCGGTAGCCCTCGCTGTAGTTCGCGCGCTCGTCCATGAACTCGCGCAGCACGTAGTTGAAGTGGAGCGGGCCGAGCTCGGCCCCGAGCGCCCAAAACGAAGGCGGGACGCTGCCGTGGAGGCGGCGCAGGGTCGAGTCGCTGGTCGGCGCGCCCAGCTTGTCGTCGACCACGCAGATGTCGGGGCGCTGGGCCAAGACCCGCAGGTAGAGGGGCAGGAGCTGACCCACGCTCAGGCCGTAGCGCTCGATCTGTGGGCCGTCGACCGCCGCGATGGTCTCGCGCACGGCGGCCATTCGCTCGCTCTGAGCGGCCTGCTCGGCGGCGATCTTCTCGCTGGCGCCGGCGAGTTCGGTGGCGCCCGCGCCGGCGGCGGTCAGCAGCGGGACCATCTGCGCCTCGGTCATCAGCTCGACGCCGAGGCTCTTGGCCTTGCTCAGCTTCGAGCCCGCGTCGGCGCCATAGATGAGCAGGTCCGTCGATTTGGAGACGCTGCCGCTGACCTTGGCGCCAGCCTCGAGCAGGACCGTTTTGGCCGCCGAGCGCTTCATGGTCGCAAAGGTCCCGGTCAAGACGATGGTCTTGCCGGTGAACGGGCTGGCGACGGTCTTCAACTCGGGTTTGGGTTTGGGTTTGGGCTTGGGCTCGGCCAGAGGAGCCGCAGCGTCGAGCACAGCCGAGAGCGCGGCCTCGTCGTGGACCGGGATCTCGAGGCGCTTGGCCTTGGCCAGCTTCGAGCCCGCCCGGGCCCCGACAAACAGGAGGTCTGTCTGCTTGGTCACGCTCCCGCTGATATTCGCCCCCAAACTCGCCAGCTTGGCCTCGGCCTCGCTGCGCTTGATCTTCGAGAAGGTGCCCGTGAGGACGATGGTTTTACCGTCGACTTCGATGCTCGTCACGCCGAGTAATGGGTACACCGTCTCACGAAC
>CAYVJQ010000073.1:5555-12311 GCA_964451725.1 uncultured Nannocystaceae bacterium
TACCGTCGACTTCGATGCTCGTCACGCCGAGTAATGGGTACACCGTCTCACGAACGAGCGCGGACAAAATCGGGGCATGAGAGACTCTCGATCATGAGCAAGTTTCGTGTCTCGAGGGCCTCGGATTCCCTGTTCCGCCCTGTCTCGCTCGTCGCGGGTGTGTGCTTGTTCGCGTGCACGACCGGGTCTGACGAGGTCGGGACGGGCAGGTCACCGCAGGCCGAGGTCGGGCACACGGGCGAGGCCGTCGAGCACAGGGGTGAGGTCGAGGGCGCAGACCGGTCCGACGCAGCGCCGAGTTGGGAGCAGGCGGACGCCCGGGGGCGCACACGGCTGCTCGTATACGGGCACCTCCCGACCCTGAGCGCGGCCGAGGTCGGGGTCATCGATGTCTCGCTCGATGTCTCGGGGGGCCTGTCTGCGGTCGGCGGCCCGACATCGATCTCGGCGGTGGGCATGGAGCAGTGGCAGGGGCACTACACTTTTGTGGCTGCGCACGGTGGGGACGGACCTTTCGTCGTCGCCACCGGCGAGGCGGGAGCCTACGTGGTCGAGCTGCGCGAGTCGGCTGCGGCCGAGCGAGTGCGCGTGAGCGCTGCGGTGGGGGACACGGTGCCGGCCGCCCTCCACCTGGCGGGGGGCCTGGCCTTCGTGGGCCAGGGCGACCGGGTGACGATGATCGACTTCGAGGCTACAGCCCCGACCCCGAAGCTGCTGCGCGAGCGCCCCGAGATGCGCTTCAAGGCCTACGACCTGTTCGCCCGGGACGGGGCCTGGCTGATGGCGATCGACGATGAGGTCACGCCGATCTTCGCGGACAGCATCGAGCTCGCGGGAGCGGGGGCCGGGGCTGAAGTCGCCGCCGCGTCGGTGCGGGCCGGCCTCGAGCTCCCCGGGGTGATCAACGGGCACTACTCACTCGCGATCCTGGCGGCCACGGCTCGAGACGCGGGCACCCTCTACGCCGTGGTCGACTATGGGGTCATGCACGGGCACGGCCACGACCTGGCCGCGCTCCCGATCCGCGCCGACGTGATCGCTGTCCCAGAGGGGTCGCTGATCAACGATGGCGCGGGCACGGCCATGCCGCTGGTCGAGGAGCACGTCTCGCGCGCGACCGGGAAGCCCACCCAGCTCGCCGTGGGTGACCACTACAGCGACTGGAGTGGACTGGCCCGAGTACCCGGGGTCGAGGGGGCCCCAGGGGTGTTGCTGATCGCGGCGGGTGACCGAGGTCTGCTGTGGATCCGCGAGGACTTCAAGTCGGGCGACCCCATGGCCAGCCTCGATATCGGTGGCCCCTGTACAGATGTCGTCGCCGAGAACGGACGTGTGTGGGTATTGCGCGCGACCCTTGGGCCCGCGCCGAAGCCCGGGACCGAGCGCAGCGCGCTGCCAAAGGGGAGCGCGGTGGTCGAACTCGGGCTGGAGCAAGCAGCGGCGGGCGTGGTCGTGAAGCCCGTGCACACGCTCGAGCTCGACACGGGCTACCTCCGCTTTGTGCACTGATTGACCGGTCCACGAGCGCCCGCCTACCGTGTCTGCATGACGCCTCGATGCTCCGCAGCCTCGCTCCGTTGGTCTCCCTTGGTCGTTGCGCTGGCGATCGCCCCGCTGGGTGTCGCGCTGGGTGTCGGTTGCAGCGACGATGGGGGGGCAGAGGGTGACAGCGAGGGGAGCTCGGACACGGGCGAGGGCGAGACCGGCGAAGGCTCGCTCTACTCGGCGCAGATCCGTCGGACCAGCCACGGGGTCGCCCACATCAGCGCAGACGACTGGGGCAGCCTGGGCTTCGGCCAGGGCTACGCGTTCACACAGGACAAGGGCTGCGTGCTCGCAGATCAGATCGTCAAGGTCCGGAGCAGGCGCTCGCGCTGGTTCGGTCCCGGGGAGGCCAACGCCAACATCTATTCGGATTTCGCGTTTTTGCAGCTCCACGTCATGGACGTCGCAACGGCCCACTACCCGGAGCTCGACGACGACATCCAAGCCATGATCGCCGGCTATGCGGCGGGCTACAACGCGGCCGTCGCCGAGGGCGACATCGGTGGCGATTGTGACGGTGCGGCGTGGGTGCCCACGGCCGTCGAGCCCGAGGAGCTGTTCGCCTACTACTACAACCTCAGCATGTTGGCTGGCAGCTGGCAGCTGACCGCGGGCATCGGTGCGGCGCAGGCCCCCGGCAGCGGCAACAAACCCCCAGATCCGGCGCCCCACTACTCGACCGTCACCAAGTACCGGGGAGTGCTGGGCAGCAACGGCTGGGGCGTGGGCGGCGAGGTCTCGGCCACCGGCGGGGGCATGGTGTTCGGCAACCCCCACTTCCCCTGGGAGGGGGAGCTCCAGCTGTGGGAGAGCCACCTCGTGGGTCCCGACGGTTTCGAGGTCTACGGGGCCGGCCTGCTCGGGGTCCCGGGGGTGTTGATCGGCTTCAACGAGGGCATGGCCTGGACCCACACGGTCTCCGATGGCCACCGCCTGACCCTCTACGAGATCAAGTCGCCGCCCGGGGAGCCCACCAAGTACCTCTACGACGGCGAGGTCCGAGACATGAGCTCGGAGGACTTCTCCATCGACGTGCTCCAGGGCGACGGCGGTCTGGCGCCCCAGTCACGGACTCTGTGGCGGACCCACTACGGCCCCATGCTCGCGCTCGCGCCCTTTTACTGGACCGACGATTTTGCCCTCAGCTACCGGGACGCGAACGCCGACAACTTCCAGATCATCGAGCAGTTCCTGCGCATGAACCAGGCGACGACCCTCGAGGCCTTTCAGCAGGTCCACGCCGAGGTCAACGCGATCCCCTGGGTCAACACGATCTCGGCTTCGGCCGATGGACGGGCCTGGTACATGGACGCCTCCCCGACCCCGAACATCAGCCAGGCGGCGATCGACGCCTGGTACGAACGCAGCGAGTCGGGGTTCACCAAGGCCTTCGCCGATCAAGACATCTGGCTGCTCGACGGCAGCGACAGCCGCGACGAGTGGATCGACGACCCTGCGGCCCTGCGGCCTGGGCTGGTGGCCCCGGGCGACCAGCCCCAGCTCGAGCGCACCGATTTTGTGTTCAACGCCAACGACAGCTACTGGATGACCAATCCCGCGCAGCTGCTCACGGGCTACTCGCCCCTGCACGGCTTCGAGGAGACGGCGCGCCAGCCTCGGACCCGCATGAACGCCCGGGTCCTGCAGGAGATCGCCGCGGGCGAGGGCTACGCGGGGGCGGACGGCAAGCTCGACCTCGAGGAGCTGGCCGCGGCCGGGCTCTCGAACCGGGGCTTCATGGAGGAGGCCCTGCGCGCGGAGGTCGTCGATCGCTGCACGGGGGTGGGTGTGTGGGAGGTCGACGGGTCCATGATCGACCTGGCCGAGGCCTGTGACCTGCTCGCGGCCTGGGACGGGCGCCTCGACCTCGAGAGTGTGGGGGCGGTGGTCTGGCGCGAGTGGGTTGGGGACTACGACTACCCCCTGACCTACAGCGAGGCCGACACCGGGGTGCTCTTCGAGACGCCCTTCGACGTCTCCGACCCGATGGGGACCCCCAGCGATCTGGCCCCGGCCGGCGACAGCGGTGATCGGGCCCTGGATGCCCTGGGTCGGGCCGTGCTGCGCCTCGACGAGGCCGGGATCGCGCTCGACTCTCCCCTGGGTGAGGTTCAGTTCGTGCGCCGCGGCGACAAGGTCATCCCGGTGACCGGCGGTGGTGCACACGAGGGAGTCACGAACATCATGTTCGCTCGGCAGCTGCGCAGCGACCTGGGGCCGACCGTAGAACTCGGTGAGCCCATCAACGAAAACACGGGCCTGCGACCCGAGGGTTATCCCTGCACCTACGGGAGCAGCTTCATGATGGCCATGAGCTTCACCGACGAGGGGCCGGAGGCGAAGGCGATCTTGACCTACTCACAGTCGGCCGAACCCGACTCGGGGTGGTTCCACGATCAGACCGAGCTGTTCTCGAAAAAACAGTGGCGCCCGGCCCTGTGGCACGAGGCGGACATCGCCGCCGACCCGAATCTGATCGAGTACACGGTCACCCTCGACGGCGGCTGACTCCGGGGCGAGCCACCGAGTAGCACCAAACTGTTTTTTCCGCGTTCTCGCTCTCGAGTTGATCGCTCCGAGCGCCGGCCGGTTTTGGTACGCTGGGGCATCCCATGTCGTGGATCCTCACCACTGTCGCCGCGATGTGGCTCGCGGGCCCCCCGCCGAGCCCGCCCGGACTGGGGCTGGAGCGGGTGTTGGAGCCGGTGCTGGAGCCCGCGGCCCTGAGCCGGGGAGACGCCGGGAGCTCGGGGGTAGAGAGCGTGGATAGGGGCGACTCGATGCAGGCTGCGTGGCCATCCTCGACCGAGATCGCTCAGCTCGTCGTCCCGGCCTGGCAGCGATACTGGCGCGGGGACGAGACCGAACTCCTCGATCACCCCCGCTGGATCCGGCACCGAGTCGGCCCGCGGGAGACCCTCGCCCAGATCGCCGCGCGCTACGGGACCGAGGTTCACCGCCTCAAAGACTGGAACCCCAAGACCCTGGCTCGGAAGCGGCGCTATCTCAAGGTCGGGGCTCTGCTCCGCCTCAGGGCCACCCGCGTGCCACCCCAGCGCGAGCCGGTGGCCCTGACGGCGACGGCAGGGCAGACCTGGGAGGCGATCGCGGTCGACTATCGCGTCGATGTCCGCGACCTCAAGGCCTACAACGACGCAGCCCGGGAGGACAGCATGGCGGAGGTCGGTGGGCAGCGGGCGCTGACGGTGTGGGTCGACCCGGCCGTGGCCTGGACCGTGGGCCGCTTCCCGGGCCCGGAGGTCGAGCCGACCTGGGTCGCCTCGGTGAGCATCGGCGCCCTGAGCAAGGGCCACCCCAACAAGGGGCGGATCGTGGGTGAGCCCTGTCAGCTTCCCGACATCTCCGCGCTCTACACCCGCCGCTTCGACCGTATCGCGCACGGGAGCAGCCACGCGATCCGGACCATCGTCGGCGCCTTCGCCAGCTTTCGTCGGGACTCGGGCTACGCGGGGGAGGTCTTGGTGGGCTCGATCGCCCAGCCTCGAGGGCGCCGCTTCCCCCCGCATCGCTCGCACCAGTCGGGGCGCGACGTCGACATCCGCCTGCCCAAGCTGCCGTGGTTCGACCGGGGTATCGAGCCGCCCCCCGAGGAGATCGACTGGCGGGCGACCTGGGCCCTGATCGAGGCGTTCCTGGCGACCGGGGAGGTCGAGATGATCTTCCTCGATCACTATCTGCAGCGGCCGCTCTACTACGCGGCCCTGTCGATGGGGGCCAGCCCCGAGCAGCTCGACGAGATCATCACCTGGCCCCGGCGTGGGACCGACAAGGGCAAAAAGCTGATCCGTCACGCCTCGGGGCACGAGGGCCACATCCACGTGCGCATGAAGTGTGGTGTGGACGAGCCCGATTGCCGGACTCGAATGCGCCGTCGGGCGCGAGCTCAGCCCTGAGGTTGGCCGCAGGCGGCCGTCTGGATGCCGCGCCCGGTCATGTCCGAGTAGGTGTAGGGCCCGTCGAGCTCGCTGTAGGTGTCGACCTGGAGGGTCTCCGGGTCGAAGCGGAAGGCCGTGTTGCTGGCCTGCGAGGTCGACCAGACCTTGCCGTCGAGGTCCACGCTCATGCCCCGGCAGGTGCTGCCCTGGCAGTTCAGGTCGAAGGGCTCGCTGACCTCGAGGGTCTCCATGTCGATGTAGACCAGCCCGCCCGTGCCCATGTTGGCGCCGTCGTACTGCCAGTAGTTCATCCACATCCGGCCCTCGCCGTCCTCTTGGATGCCCGAGAGGCTGTAGGCGACGTGGTTGGTGGCGAAGGACCAGGTCTCGTCCTGAACGTTGAAGCGGGCGGCGCTCGCGTCCTGGCTCCCGGCCCAAGCGGCGATCCACGGGTTGCCGTCGTGGTCGACGGTCATGCCGTAGGGGGTGATGGGCATGACCCGGACCGTGGGCTCGTGGGTCTGGGCGTCGATGAAGCCCAGGAGGTCGTTGCCGGGCACCAAGTTGGTGAACCAGAAGTCGCCGTCGGCGTTGACGGCCCCACCGTAGGGGGAGAGGGAGGAGCACTCGAAGCCGGTGGCCTCGACCGTGAACTCGATCTCCCCGGTGTCCCCATTGATGAGGCTGACCTGGGCGAAGGCGTGCTGCCCCGGGGTGCACCCGGCCGTCCACACGTTCTCTTGTTTGTACTCGCAGGTCGACTGGTCGAGGATGCCCGGCGCCCAGGCCACGGGCCGCTGGGTGGTGTAGTCGAAGGGCACGAACCAATCCACACAGTCGTCTTGGTCCCAGGGCAGGGGGTTGGAGTCGGTGGAGGTCTGGAGCCCGGGTTGACCGTTTTTGTCGGGGTCGCAGTCGGACTCCTGAGCGAAGACCTTGACCACGCCGCCGTTGCGGTTGGCGACGGCGACGGCCCGACCCGAGAGTGAGACCGAGGTCCGGGAGGGGCTGCCCGCGCCGTCGGAGCGGGTCAGGAAACGGCCCTCTTCGACCATGGTCTGGGTGTTGAGCTTCGAGACCGTGCTGTCGTTGGTGTTGGCGATCCAGATGTAGGAGAAGTCGAGCTCGGAGCCGCACTCGCAGTCCACACCCGAGTCGGGGAGGGGCGTGAGGTCGAACTTGGGCCCGTCGCCCTGGTCGTCGCTGGTGTCGTCGCCGTCGTCCTCGGCGGTTGCAGTCGCAGTCGCAGTCGCAGTCGCAGTCGCACCGTCGGTGGAGGTGTCGTCGCTCGCGTCGCTCCCGCTGGTGTCGGCGC
>CAYVJQ010000073.1:12411-14118 GCA_964451725.1 uncultured Nannocystaceae bacterium
GTCGCACCGTCGGTGGAGGTGTCGTCGCTCGCGTCGCTCCCGCTGGTGTCGGCGCTGCCTCGGCCCTCGCTGTGACTCTCGGCGCCGTCCTGGTCCCCCGTGCTCTGGCTGCCCCCGATCTCGTCGCCGTTGGTGTCCGCGCCGCGGTCGTCTCCGCAGGCCGCGAGCAGGGAGGTCGCGGCGCACAAGATCACGAGTGAGGTCGACCGACTACGAGCAAAAACCATGCACAGACGATAACAAAGTGGGGTGTGAGTGCGTACTCGCCGGTCGCGCACTCTCAGGGGCCTTGCGTGTGCCTGCCAATCGCGCTAACCCCGGCCGATGTCGCGGCTCACGGCGATCATTCCGGTCCGCAACCGGTCTGGGACGCGGCTGCGAAATTGCCTGGCCTCGCTCCGCTGGCAGGCCATGGAGACGGCCGACCTCGAGATCGTGCTCTCGGACTACGGAAGCGATCCCGACCACGCAGCGTCGATCTGCGAGCTCGCCGAGACCTTCGGGGCCAAGGTCGCCCGCAACGAGGAGTTCGGTGACTGGAACCGGTCGCGGGCCCTCAACCTGGGCATCCAGGAGGCCAGCGGCGAGTACCTGCTGTGCACGGACGCGGACATGATCTTCGATGCCCGCTTTGTGCCCTCGCTGTTGGCCGTGCATGCGCGCCTGCCCCAAAAGGCTCTGGTCGTGTGCCGCTGCTCCGACCTGCCCAAGGGGGTATCCGAGCGCGACTACGCACTCTCGGATCTGGGCTGGCTCCACGACCGGGCCAAGCGCCGCAAGAGCATCGGCACCGGGGCCTGCCAGTCGGCGACCCGGGAGTTTTTCTTTCATGCGCGGGGCTACGACGAGAGCTTCGTGCACTGGGGCAGCGAGGACACGGACATGCGTGACCGGGCCCTGGCCTACGGCCTCGAGATGGTCTGGGTCAGCGACGAGACCGAGATGTTCCACCAGTGGCATCCGACCAGCCGCTACTCCCGCCTGCTCCAAAACCGGAAGAACGCGATCCGCTACTTTCTGACCCGCCACAAGATCGTCAAAAACACCGAGCGCTGGGGTAATCAGCGCTGAAGACCCTGCTGATGATCTCGCGCTACTTTCCGCCGATGTTCGACGTCGGCGGGAAGCGAGCCTATCGCCTGGCCTGCTACCTGCCCGAGTTCGGGTGGCGCGCGGCCGTGCTCACCGGGCGCATCCCCCAGGGCCGGCCCGTCGACGCCACCCCCCTGCGCCTCCCCGAGGGCACGCAGGTCAGGCGCAGCTACGAGCCGAAGTGGTTTCGGGAGCCGGGGCGGCGACCCTCGGACGGGACTGTGGCGGCCCCCGTGCGCAGCCCAAAACCGAGGGCTGGGCTCGCCAAACCCCGACGGCGGATCTTGGGCATGCCCGTGGGGCCGGACATCGCCCTGGCCCCGCACGTGATCCGCGAGGCGACCGCCCTCGGTGCCGAGGTCCAGGCCGACGCCGTGTTTGCGACCAGCTCGCCCTACGCCGCCCTGGTTCAGGGCCGGCAGGTGGCCCGGAACTTGGGCCTGCCCCTGTGCCTGGATCTGCGCGATCCCTGGACGCTCAATTTCTTCCAGCGCGATCGGGCGCGCTGGGCCCGGGCGGTCGACCGGCGTATCGAGGCGAGCCTGTTCCGAGACGCGGACCGGGTCGTACTCAACTGCGAGACCGTGCTCGAGGCCTACCGGGCGCTCTACCCGG
>CAYVJQ010000073.1:14218-15973 GCA_964451725.1 uncultured Nannocystaceae bacterium
GTGCTCGTGGCCTACGGGGACGAGACTTTGTACATCCCGGCCAAGCTCTACGACTACCTGCTCGCGCGGGCCTCGATCGTGTGTATCGCCCAGCCCGGCGAGCTCTCGGGGATCGTCGAGAGCAGCGGCGCCGGGCGGACGGTCAGGCCCGGGGACGTCGACGGGGCGGCAGATCTGATCGAGGCGGCGATCGACGCTCGGGCCCGGGGAGAGCGCGTGTTTCAGCCGATCGAGGCCGAGCTCGAGCGCTACTCCGCCCGGGAGGCGGCGCGGGTGCTGGCGGCCGAGCTCGACGCGATGATCGAGGGCCGGTCCAGCGAGCCCGAGGGCTGACCGAGGGGACGACTCCACACGGCGCCCGCCGGGACGACTCAGCGTTCCGGTTTGGATACGGGGTGTTCGCGCTCGGCCAGCCAGGCCTCGACGGCAGCGAGGGCCTCGGCCTGAGAGGCGCCGGACTGGCGATAATTTTCAGCGGCTCGGCGGGCGAGGCCGAGGGCCTCGGCCTGGGCCCGCGGGCTCCGCTCGGACGCCCAGATGACCTGCGCCAGACCGAATTGGTTGCGGGCCAGGGAGCGGGGGATCCTCGATTCTCGACCCGGGAGCGCCATGGCCCGGGTGAAGGCGGCGCGGGCTTTCGAGATCTCTCCGCGGGCGAGCTGGACCGTTCCGATGTTGGTCAGGTTGATCGCCAGAGAGGGGGCCTCGGGACCAAAGGCGGCCTCGCGGATGGCGAGCCCGCGCTCGTGAGTCTCGAGGGCCTCGTCGTAGCGACCTTGGTGCTCCAAGATGAGCCCGACGTTGTTGTAGGAGGAGGCCAGGGAGGGGTGCCCGGGGCTCAGGCCCGCCTCGAGGATCTCGAGCCCCCGGCGGGCGAGCTCGAGGGCCCCGTCGTAGTCCTTGGCCTGCATCAGGACCAGGCCCAGGTTGCTGAGCGAGGCCGCTGTGGTCGGGTGTTCCGGGCCCAGTGCGGCCTCGCGGATGGCCAGCGCCCGGCTCAGTGAGACCCGCGCATCCTCGACCTGAGCTTGCTCGTTTTGAACCAAGCCGATGTTGTTGAGGGCCGCGGCGACCAGGGGGTGCTCGGGGCCGAGTTGGGCCTCACGAATGCGGGCGGCAGCGGCGAAGTCGCGCGCCGCCGGGTCGAACTCTCCACGTCTGAAGTGGATGGCCGCGATCGCGTTGAGGAGCTTGGCCTCGTGCAGTGTGTCCTGGAGCGAGAGCCGCTCGACGAACATCCGAGCGATCTGCCCCCAGCGCAGCCCCGCCTCGTGCTCGCCCAGGGGGAGACCCAGGGTCCAGGTCAGCTTGGTCGCGGCCTTGAGGGCGACGAGGTCATGGCCGATCTCACCGGCCTCGAAAAAGGCGTCGCGCAGGCTGTCGCCAGCCAGGGTGTAGCGACCGCGCCGCTCTTGAAGGTCGCCGACGGCGAGCCGGGCCTCGGCCTGGAGGGGGGCCCAACCCAGGCGCTCGGCGTCGAGCAGCACGGACTCGGCACGCTCGAGGGCCGCGGGGTACTCGGCGCTGAGAGCCAGGGCCGCGGCCCCCTCGAGGCGGGCGCGCAGGTCTCGGGCGCGGGCCCGGGCGCGAGGATCCTCGGGCAGGGCTCGGTAGTGGGTGAACCAATCTCCGCGGGTGCAAACCGCGAGCGCGGGCAGCTCGGCGGTGGCCCGGGGGGCACGGGTGACCAGGCGCCGCCCGATGCTCCCGCCGCTCCCGATGCTCCCGATGCTCCCGATGCTCCCGATGCTCCCG
>CAYVJQ010000073.1:16073-35963 GCA_964451725.1 uncultured Nannocystaceae bacterium
GTGTCGATCAGGGTCGTGAATATGATCTTGCGCTCGTCGAGGCAGGCCGCGACGGCGCTCAGCTGCTCGGGGGTCCGGCGGGGCTCCACGGGCTCGAGGCCCTCGCGTCGACGGCAGCTCTGAACAGCCATCTCGGCCCAGCTGCGGGCGTAGTGATCGAGGCGGGCCTCGGTCCGGGTCCAGGCCCCGTCGGCGAATTCGAGCCCGGTCGCAGAGAAGGCCGCGGCCAGGCGAGCGCGGGTAGCCGGGTTCCAGCGAGCCTCGAGGAGGTGGCCCTGAAGTGTGCACCCTGCGATGCTCGGGGCTCGACTGTGGGCGACGGGGGAGGGGCGGTCCGCGAGCCGCTCGTGGCCGAGCCAGGTACCCGCGACGAGGGTCAGGAGGCCGAGCCCGACGGCCAGCCATCGCCTCCGTCGACGCGGGGTCGGGTCGTCGGAGAGGGCCTGAAGCAAGGCTTCCATGGACGGCCAGCGCTCGCTCGGGTCCGGGGCCAGGCCGCGCTCGAGGACGCGCCGCAGCCAGCTCGGGAGCTCGGGAGGTGGGGCCTCGATCGCCCCCGCACTCACGGCGTCGAGCAGGGCGATAGGCGTGCGCCCAGCGAACGGCCGGCGGCCGCACAGGGCCTCCCAAAGCGCGACACAGAAGCTGAACTGATCCGCGGGGGCGGAGGCGGTCTCGCCACAATACTGCTCGGGGGCCATATAGGCGGGGGTCCCCATCAGCGCGCCCGTGGCCGTGAGATCCAGGGCTGATTGTCCGGCCGAGTGTCGACCGGTGTGGGTATCCGCGCTGGAGGGCAGGGCGAAGTCGCTGTCGCCCAGGGCGAGGCCGAAATCCGTGACCAGGACGCGGCCGTCGTGGCCGACCATGACGTTGTCTGGTTTGAAGTCGCGGTGGACCAGGCCCTTCTCGTGGGCGGCCATGAGGCCCCGGCCCGCGGCTTGAAACATCGCCAAGATCTCGGCTCGGGTGGGGTTCACCCGCTGCCGCCACTGGCCCAAGGTCTCGCCCTCGATGAACTCCATGGCGATGAAGGGGGAGCCCTCGAGCTCACCGATCTCGTAGACCTGGACGACATTCGGATGGGAGACGCGGGCCATGGCCTGGGCCTCTCGGAGCAGGCGGGGGTGGCTGTGGCGATCGGAGAGCAGCAGTTTGATGGCGATCTTTCGATCGAGATCCTCGTCGTAGGCGGCGTAGACCACCCCCATGCCGCCTCGTCCCACGCGGTGCAGGAGCACATAGTGATCCACGCGGGTGAGCTGGAGGTTTTCCAACTGGTCCGCCGAGTCCGCCGCCAAGGTCGAGTCGCCGCCTGTATTCGAGGTTGGTGTGTGCACTGCGCGGGCTCCTTTTACTACGCGCGCTCACGATTGGTGGAGGTGATCTGGGGGTTGTGGCTCACACGACACTCGGGGCCACACGAGCGGGGAACCGCGGCTGGTACTGTCCCCCATGTTTTTGACTCGACCTGGTCGCGGGTGCACTTCCACCTGTCTTTTGCTTGGCCTTTCGATCTCTCTGAGCGCCTGTGGTGACGATTCGCGGAGCGAGGAAAGCGACAGCAATGGCAATGATGATGGCATCGACACCTTCGACGAGGGGAACGGCAACACGGAGGCCGGGACCGCGACCAAGAGCGGGGTCGAGAGCAGCGATGGCGGGAGCGACGATGATGATGATGATGACGACGACGGTGGCTCGGGCCCCAAGTTCGATCTCGAAGTCACCGACTTCGGCGTCGAGCCCGAGCTGCCGATCATTCCTGAAAATTGCGTGCAGGCCGAGGCTGGTGCGAGCACGGTGGGCTGTCGGTTTTTCGGGGTCGATCTCGACTCCCACGATCAAGTCGAGACCGCGCAGTTTGCGATCGCTGTGTCGAACGTGCAGGAGGCCCAGGTCTCGACGGTCTTCGTCGAGACCAAACAAGGTGGGGTGTGGAGCACGGTCGCGGGCCCGGTCATGGTCGAGCCCCTCGACCTGCACGTCTTCAACCTCCCGCCCATGAGCCAAGACGACAGCGGCAAGCTGGTCGGCGGGGCCTACCGGCTGACCGCCGACGTGCCGATCATCGCCTATCAGTTCAACCCCATCGACGGCGCGAGCTCCTTCCTCTCCGATGCCTCCATGCTCTACCCGGTCCCGACCTGGGACAGCATCAACCACGTCGTGGGATGGAAGGTGATCAACGATGGGGCGGTGCAGGGCGCCTATGTCACGGTGGTCGCGGCCTACGACGGGACCGAGGTCACGATCACGCCCAGCGCCGTGACCTTGGCGGGCAACGGGATCCCGCCCAGCCCGGCGAACTCGCCCTTTGTGGTCACCCTCGACGAAGGGGACATCGCCGAAGTCATGACCAAGGTCCTCAACACCGGACTCACCGGGACCCGAGTCGAGAGCGACATGGACCACCCGGTGGCGGTGTTCTCCGGCAACGAATGCACCTTCGTGCCGACGACCATCCAAGCTTGCGACCACCTCGAGGAGCAGCTCTCGGGGGTGCGCCTGTGGGGCCAGCACTTTATCGCGTCCCGGGTGCCTCCGCGCAGCGCGACCCCTGACACCTCTCTGTGGCAGATCTACGCCTCCGAGGACGGGACGACCGTGACCTTGACGGCCGACGTCGAGATCACCGGGATCCCCAACAGTCAGTTCGTGCTCAATGCTGGGGACGTGGTCGAAATGTACGTCGGTGGGGTCGCGGCGGTCCCGGGGGACTTCGAAATCGAGGCCGACAAGCCGCTCGCCGTGCTCAACTACATGACCGGGTCGAACAGCGTCGGCGCGGGGATCGGTGATCCAGCCATGGTCCAGCTCAGCCCCATCGAGCAGTTCTTGCCGCGTTACGTGGTCCTGGTTCCCGGGACCTGGACCAACGACGTGGCCGTGGTCGCCCGCCCGGCCGGCGCGACCATCGAGCTGGACGGCCTGAGCATCGACGAGAGCCTGTTCATCCCGGTCGCCGACAGCGACTACGAGGTTGCCCGTGTGCCCGTGGCCGACGGGATCCACGTCTTCGACGGGGGCGACGCGGCGTTCTCGGTGATCATCGTGGGCTACGACGCCTTCGACAGCTACGCCTACCTCGGCGGAACCGGGACGGGCGTCATCAACCCGAACCCGGTCGGCTGAGCGGCGGCTTCGGTCGCACCGGCTTCGATCGGGGGGAGCGGCGCACGAGGGCGCTCACCAGGCTCGAGGAGCCCGTGAGCGCCCTCGATTTTTCACTCACCAGGCGCTGATACTGGTCACCATCGAGTCGGGTTGGTTGCTGCCGCAACAGCCCAAGGTGGCATCGCCGTCATCGGCGGCGACGATCTCGATGGCCGCGCACTGCCGGGCCGGGAAGCTGATGTTGCAGCCGTTGCCTTGGGCCGAGCCCACACAAGAGGTGTTCAGTGTGTCGATGGTGCCGAGGATCTCGCCGTCACAGTAGACGTCCCACATGCCCTGGCAGACACTCTCGCTCTGATAGGTCGTGATGCCGACATTCTCGACGCAGGTCGAGGCCCCAGTGCAGGAGATGCCTTGCCCAAATGCCTGGAAGTTCTGGCCGTGGGAGTTGTTCCACAGGTACTGGTCGAACTGACAGGGGTTCCCATCCCAGCAGCCCGAGGCGTTGTTGAGGGACAAGGTGTCGAGCGGGGCGCGCTGGCCCAGGGGCTGGCAGCCGTTGTCGGTGCAGTCGTTGGCGCAGGCGTCGTCGTCGACATCGTTGCCGTCGTCGCACTCTTCGACGTCGGTTTGAACGAAGCCGTCCCCACAAGTCGCAGCTGCACAGCCCGGGCAGGCGTCGGTGTCGTCGTCGTTGCCGTCGTCGCAGACCTCGCCGGCGCTCATGTTGAGGGTCCCGTCGCCACAGGTCGCCAGGCTACAGTCCGCGTCGCAGCTGTCCGATTCGCCTCCGGCGTCGCACTCTTCGACGTCGGCGAGCACGAAGCTGTCACCACACACGGCGTTCATGCAGGAGCTGGGACAGGCGTCGGTGTCGTCGTCGTTGCCGTCGTCGCACTGCTCGCCATCGTTGAGCACGCCGTCGCCGCAGCTCGCCAGGCTGCAGCTGTTGCTGCACTCGTCGTCATCGATGTCGTTGCCGTCGTCACAGGCCTCACCGGCGGCCATATTGACCACGGCGTCGCCGCACTCGGCGAGGGTACAGTCGATATCGCAGGCCCCCGACTCGCCACCGTCGTCACACTCTTCGCCGTCTTCGACCTCACCGTTGCCACATGTGGCTCCGCCGGTGTCGGTGTCGGTGTCGGTCGTCCCGGTGTCGGTCGTCCCGGTGTCGGTATCGGTCGTCCCGGTGTCGGCCGTCCCGGTGTCGGTCGTCCCGGTGTCGCCGACTTCGTCGCCGCTCGTTCCGGAGTCGAGGGTCTGGCTGTCGCTCTCTTCACCGACTTCCAAGCCAAAGGTGCTGCCCGCCGAGTCGCCGCTGCCGTCGTCGGTACAGGCGATCATGCTCAGGGACAAAAATGTGAATGCAAGTCGTCGCATCTCCCAAGAGAATCAGATTTCGAAGACCTTATCAGCCTTGAAGACCGCGCGATTCGAGCGAATTCGCAACTTCGAATCCAATGAAGTTCGAGTCTGATGGCGCTGTGCACTGTTAGTCTCTCTCATGGACACTGGGCCGAGGCTTTCACCGTTCCTGCGACCTGCGACCTGGGTCGGGCTGGGGCTCGCGCTCGGGGCCACCGCCTGCAACGGAGCTTCTACCGCTGCCGAGCAGGCGGGCGCAAAATCGGTGGCTGCGTCCCCCGAGGCGGATGAACCCGAACCCAAGGACGACGAGAACGCCAACTTTGCCGATCCCCAGCTCGCTCCCCCGTCGGCGCCCGCGGGCACGGTGGCCCTGCCCGACCCCTGGATCTACGTGCAGACCTGCGGTGAAGCCCATCCTTGTGAGTCGCTGAAGCAGCCCGCCGGAGACGCCCACTGCCGCCGGTTGCGGATGGGGGGCTACGAGAACTGGCGCCTGCCCAGCAAACAAGAACTCGAGGGCTTCGCGGGCGCAGAGGGTCTCGAGCAGTTGGCCGGGTATCACTGGTCCCGGACCCCCTACAAGGACGACATCAACCAGGTCTGGATCGTCGACCCGGCCGATCCTAGCGGCGCCCCCGCGACGACGATCCCCCGAGACCGCAAGCCGTTTCGGATCCGCTGTGTGAAAGAGCCCTGAGCTTATTCGGGGGTAGACCGCGGGGTGGATGCGGGCGGCTTCACGAAGTCGCCTGGCTCTGGGGGCTCACTCGGGCGTCGGACGGCCGAGCATGTCGCAGAAGCGTCCGTAGCCGCCGTCGCAGGACGCGTTGAGGAGGCGCATGCCGAGCTCCTCGTCCGTGTCGATGCCGCGGCCGGCGATCAACATCTCGCCGAGTTTTCCGCAGCCCTCGCCATCTGTGTAGTTCTCGCAGTCCATGGCGAAGAACAGGGCCGCGTGTTCATCCGAGCCAACCTCGAGTGAGAGGTCGCCCGCGGTCTCGCAAAACGCGATGTCGCCCTGACAGGCGATGCCGTACCACTTGGCGGCGACCTCGCTGTCTTGGGGCACGCCGTAGCGCCCCTTTTCGAACACAGCGCCGATGTCACCACACTGGTCGGCCGAGCCGCCCTCGCAAGAGCGCAGCAACAGGTCGAAGCCACGCTCGATGTCCTTGGCCGCGCCCTCGCCCTCGAACAGCTGCTTGGAGGCCGCGTAGCAGCCATAGCCCGAGCCCAGGTCGCAGGCCCGGGTGTAGAGGGTCAGCGAGTCCGAGAGGTCGTAGTAGGTCTGGTCGTCGTCCGTGCTGATGTCCGCGGCGAGCTCGCAGCCGTAGCCGTCGCCGCCCATGCAGCCCTTGTTCAGGAGGCCATAGGCCACGTCCACGGCCTGGCGCCAGTTCGAGTCCTCGTCCGGGTCGACGTCGTACCAGACGATCTCGCCCAGGGCCGTGCAGGCCTCGGGGATGTCGGCGTCGCAGGCCTTTTTGAACGGTACCTGAGCCTGGTCACGGGAGACGAGGCGGCCGAGGTTGAGGCAGGACTCGGCGTCGCCCTTGCCGCACTGCTCCCTGCACTCGTCCTTGTCCTCCGGGTCGCAGAGGTAGGCGAGGTCGGCCGAGGGCCGCTTGCACATGTCGTTGGCGAACACATAGCCGGGCAGGCAGGGGTTCTCGAAATCGGATTTTTTGCTCGCAGCCAGGGCCTCGGCCGCGCCCTCTCCGGCCTCGCCGGCGACGATCGGCATGAGCTCGATACGGATCGGGGCCTGGCACTCGCTGGGTGGGTCGTCGGACCCGGGGTCGGAGGTCCGACAAGACTCGAGGCTGCCGTCCATGTTGAGGTCGGAGCGCTCCGAGTCGCTGGAGGCACCGCCGCCGTAGCCGAACATCTCCGCGACGATCGCGGCCTTGCCGACCGAGCCGGTCGCCATCGAGAACGCGCCGAGTGAGGCGGAGCGAACAAAGTGGGTGGCGCCCTCGCACTGACCGGTGAGCCCGCCCTCGGTCAGGTGCGAGACCGTCGTCGAGCGTCGACCGACGAGCACGGTCGCCAGGTTGATCGCCCGGCCACTTTGGATCTCCGCGCTGACCTTGGCCGAGCTGACCGGGATGTTGGCGTGGATGTCGTCCATGTTCTCCATCTGGATGACCTGCTCTTTGCGGCTGACCCCGGCGTAGGAGTAAGAGCCGTCCACGTGGCAGCCCGGGAGGATCTCCATCGTCGGGCAGTCGTACTTCACGACCACGACACCGTCCTGTCCGAGCGCCGCTTCGAGATCGACACGTTCGTCTGGAGACCAGTCGACGATCAGGGGCTTGATGCGCGTGGGTGTATCCGAGCAGACGAGCTCCGCACCCATGGAGCTGGCGGCGGTGTGGTCGTCGGGGCGAAGGGCGTCTCCCACGGTGCGGGTGCAGCCCGTGCTGGCGACGAGGCTCCCGAGCACGGCGACCGCAGCGAGCAGCGCAGTTGCGTGAGGGGAGTGGGGAAGGGTGAGCAATTGGGTGAGGGTCTTCATGGCTCGGGACCCCTTTCGCCACGGGCTCCGGCGATCGAACACAGAAAATGGACCCACGGACAGGAGCGCCCGACCGACAGGAGCGCCCGATCGGAGCTGCGAGGTCCGCGATCGACGCCCGGGACCGTGGAGCGCGCGCCTTTGTTCGGCTTTGGGCCCTCCTGAGGGATAGGTCCAGATTTTGAGGTCTCTCGCAGCGGGGTGATAGCGTGCTCTACATGGACTACCTCAAGGCTCTCGGGCCGCTGTTGATCGGCCTGGCTCTGCCGGCTCTGAGCTGCGCCCCCAAGGTGATCATCGAGTCGGGGACCGAGGGGGAGACCTCCGGCACCTCCGACTGCACACCTGGGACCGAGGACTGCCCCTGCGACACGGGCGCAATCTGTCGTGACGAGCTCAGCTGTGTGGAGGGGGTGTGTGTGGTCCCGAGCTGCGGCGACGGAGTCGTGGGTCCCGGCGAGGAGTGTGACGACGGCAACAGCGACAACAGCGACACCTGCCTCGACGACTGTCAGCTGTCCTATTGCGGCGATGGTCACGTCGGCCCGGGCGAGGGCTGCGACGACGGCAACAAGGTCGACGAGGACGACGGGTGTACCAACGGCTGCAAACTGGAGAGCTGTGGCAACGGAGTCGTCGACCTCGGTGAAGATTGCGACGACGACAACAGCGACAACACCGACGCCTGCCTCGACACCTGTGTGGATGCGAGCTGCGGAGACGACTTCGTCTTTGATGGCGTCGAAGACTGCGACGATGGAAACCCGGATAATACGGACAACTGTCTCAATGTTTGCGAACTGGCGAGCTGCGGCGACACTTTTATCCACTTCGGATTCGAGGAGTGCGACGACGGCAACTTCGACGACACAGACACCTGCGTCGGAAACTGTAAAGAAGCCGTCTGTGGCGACACCTTTGTCAACGACGGGGTCGAAGAGTGCGACGACGGCAACAACGACAACAACGACAACTGCGTCGACGGGTGTATCGCCGCGGTCTGTGGCGACGGCTTCATCGGCCCCGGCGAGGGGTGTGACGACGGCAACGACAACGACGACGATGAGTGCACCAACAGCTGCACTCCCGCGAGCTGTGGCGACGGCATCGTCAACAACGGCGAGGAGTGCGACGACGGCAACGCCGACGACAACGATCTGTGCACCAGCAGCTGCGCCGACGCGGCCTGCGGAGACGGCTTTCAGCAGCCCGGGGAAGAGTGTGACGACGGTGATCCGGACGACACAGACACCTGCACCAACGCGTGCACCATCGCCGTTTGCCACGACGGTGTCGTGTTGGCGGGGACCGAGGAGTGCGACGACGGCAACGAAGACAACACCGACGCCTGCGTCGGCGAGTGCGAAAATGCAGACTGTGGGGACGGCTATGTGAGGACGGGATTCGAGGACTGCGACGACGCCAACATGAGCGACCTCGACGCGTGCACCAACACCTGTGACGCCGCTGTGTGCGGCGATGGGTTCACTCAGGCGGGGGTCGAGGATTGCGACGACCAAAACGGAGACGACACGGACGAGTGCACCAACGCCTGTGAGGATGCCGAGTGTGGGGATGGCATCATATACGCGGGCACGGAGATCTGTGACGACGGAAACAACGACGATACAGACGACTGCGTGGCGTGTATGGATGCGTTTTGTGGCGACGGAGTCGTGGAAGATGGAGTGGAGGCGTGCGACGACGGCAACAACGTGGGCATGGATGGCTGTGAGGACGACTGCACCATCTCGTTGCCGCCAGAGGAGTAGGCGTAGAAAAGCGGCGGGCTCGAGCGAGTCCGCCGCCTTTTTGGGCGCCGAGGTCGGTGAGACCGGCGCCCCTCAGTCCAGTGGGGGCACCGGAGCCGCGTCGGCGGGGATCGGGATCTCCAGGTCGCCGTAGACGGTCTTGTCTTGTCCTGCGATCTCCGCGTCGAGGTCGATCAGGGTGCTGTTGTCGACGCTGCCACCCCCATAGGGGAAGCCCTGGATACCGTAGACGACATCTGGGGAGTAGAAGTCGAGGGCGTCGCCGCTGACCCAGACGTACTCACCCTCGAAGTCCTGATCGATGCCACCGGCGGCGCTGTTGACGATATCGCCGACCAGGTAGGGCTCCTCCTCGGGGACCCACTCATCCGCCAGATGGATGTAGCTGCGGATCGCCGACTGGTGGGCGCTGGTCGAGGTGTCGCCGCTCATGGTCCGAGCGGCCAGGAGCATGACGCCGGTGTTGGCAAAGGCGATGTCCGAGACCGGGTTCGAGTAGTCCGCGTTGTTGATCCCCGGCAGGGAGATCTCGAGCTCGGCGGCGCCGTCGAAGGTGCCCTCGTCTCCGGTGAAACCCACGGACCAGATCTCGTTGTCCTGGTCCGCGTTGTGGCGGCCCGTGTCCTCCCACCAGACGCTGTAGTAGAGCCGGCCGGAGTAGGACTGGACCGCCCACACGCGCTCTCCAAGGGGTGCGAACTGACCGTCGGGCTCGCCCGGATCGTCGGGGGCGCCCATGGTCACGTCGCCGTCGGAGTGGCGGAAGGTGCTGAGGATCTGCCCGTCCATGTCGAGCTGATAGATGCGACCGTCCTCGTGGTTGCTGACGTAGATGGACTCGCTGATGCAGTCGTAGTTGAGGTTGCCGAGCCCGGGACCCATACCTGGGAGCACGGCGAAGTCGCTGACCTCTGCGCTCAGGCTGTCGATGCGACGGATGATGTTGGCGCTGTTGTTGGCGCCGTAGACGGTGGAGCCCGCCGCATAGATGTTGCCCAGCGAGTCGAGGGAGAGCCCGAACACCCGGCCGAGGTTGGCCTCGGTCCACGCCGGGTTCTTGTACAGCGGTGCCGCATAGCTCATGTTCGGTGGGGGCGGCTCACCCGAGATGTCGGCGATGTGAAGCACGAAGCCGCCGTTGTTCCGGCTCGAGACGATGGCGACGGGGTGATCGAGGAAACCCGCGTAGTCGGGGTCGGTGAAGGCCGGGTAGGCGCCCGCCGAACCATAGGCCTCGGAAGGGCGGCAGGAACCGGGGACGGGGGGATCCCCGGTTTCAGTTTCAGTGTCGTCTCCGGTCTCGGTGCTCCCCTCTCCGGTTTCGGTGCTCGTCTCCTCTGCGGTCTCGGTGCTCGTCTCCGCTCCGGTCTCGGTCTCGCTTTCCTCGGCTTCCTCGGTCGAATCCTCGGAGTCGGTGCTGGTCGAGCTGCCCTCTGCGGTCTCGTCCTCGCTGTTGGATTGTTCGGCGCTGGTATCGACATTGGTGTCGCTCTCGTCGGAATCGCTGTCTTGGGCGAGTGTGCTCTGCTCGAAGCAGTTCCCCGCGCCCAAGCCATCGTCGAGGCAAGGATCGCCACAGGCAGTAGCGAACAGCAGGCCGATCGAGGGGAGATAGAGTGCGGTTTTGTGGGTGCTCAACGGAATCTTCAACACGATTGGATGTCCTTGTCGGGTTGTGTTGGACCATTAAGCGGCGACTGCTGCAAGTGTAATTATGCGTACAGATTCGCACCCCTATAACGCTGTGGTGTTCTATTGTGCCTCGTGTGAATCGATATTTATGTCCTTTCCGTGCTCGGTCCCGCGCTGGTGGGGGGGCGAGAATATGCCCCTGTGGGTGCGACGCGGGGCGCTTGTGATCTGTCGGGTGTACGCGATGTCCATATAATCGATGGCGGGGCAGTGGGCGGGAACCCATGGTGTGGCCTGCCCCCTGTGCGGAGTGTGGCGTGGTGTGTCGTATAATGTATGGTGCGTTGCGCTGCGTTGCGTAGAGGGGGGGGGGGTCCCTATTGTGGTCGGGTGCCGAGGGGCAATGGTGTCGACCGATGTGTGAAGTCGAGCAGGGTCTCGGGCTTCGAGCGCTGCCGCCCCGTGGGCGAGACGCTGCCCGCCGAGGGGAGGGCGGTCCCGAACGCCTGTGCCCGGCCGGCCCTCGAGCTTGTGCTGAGGGTGCGCAGTTCAGGGCGGGGGCTGGTGAAGCGGCAATAAAACAGCGGCCAGCGTGAGACGCTGGCCGCTGGGTCGAGTCGAGTCGAGTCGAATCGAATTCAGTCGAGTTCAGGGCGCGGGTACGCACAGGGTGAACTTGTTCATGACGCTGCTGCCGGCGACACACCACGAGTTTTGCTCGGCGCCGCAGGCCGAGTCCGAGGTCCAGTTGTGGCCCATGTATTGATAGATGCCCCACAGGTCGGCGCACCCGCTGGGGCTGGTCCCGCACAGCATCGTGGCCATGGCGCTCATCGGGTTTCCACAGCTGGGCTCATTGTTGGTCTGCTGACAGATGTCGTCGACGTAGGTGCAACCGGCGAGCCCGGAGCAAGGCGGGAGCATGCCACATTCGGCGCAGGCGGCCTCGACGTTGGTGTCGGTGAGGGCGCCCATCACCGGCACCTTCCAGTACTGGAACCCGTTCCAGTCGTCGACGAGGACCGTGCCGGCGCACTCGAGCACACATGCGGCATCGCAGCCGTCGTTGCTCTCGTTGTTGCCGTCGTCGCACTCCTCGACATCGCTCTGAACGAAGCCGTCGCCGCAGGTCGCCAGCTCGCAGCTGGTCGGGCAGGCGTCGCTGTCGTCCTCGTTGCCGTCGTCGCAGCTCTCGACACCCTCGTAGAGGTGGCCGTCACCGCAGGTGGCGAGGGTGCAAAACTGTGGGAGGCACGCGTCGGTGTCGAGCTCGTTGCCGTCGTCGCACTCTTCGGCGCCGGCTTGGGTGTAGCCGTCCCCGCAATAGGCCAGCTGGCAGCTGGGACAGTCGTCGGTGGTGTCTGCGTTGCCGTCGTCGCACTGTTCCCCCTCTTGGATGATGCCGTCCCCGCAGTTGCCCGGGAGGCACATCGTGTTGCAGCCGTCGGCATCGTTGTCGTTGCCGTCGTCGCACTCCTCGACACCGACCTGAACGAAGCCGTCGCCGCAGGTCGCGAGTTTGCAGTCGGCGATACAGGCGTCGCCGTTGTCTGCGTTTCCGTCGTCGCACTCCTCGAAATCGGCGTAGACGTAGCCGTCGCCACATGCCGCGAGCTGGCAGTCGGGAGTGCACTGGGCGTCCTCCCCGTTGTCAGCGCCGAGATCACACTGCTCCCCATCTTGGACCGTGCCGTCCCCGCAATCGCTGTGCGCGTCGTCGCTCTCGTCGCCGGTGTCGCCGAGCTCGTCGTCGTTGCTCCCGGTGTCACCGTTGGAGGTCGAGGTCGTGGTGGTGCCGCTGCCGGTGAAGGTGAGGCCGCTGTCTTCGGGCTGCTCGGAGCAGGCGGGGAGGGTCGCCAATAAAATCAGGGGGAGGCCGAGCAAACGCGTAGGGTGCATCGCTGTAGTTTGAGGGTTCTAGATTGCAACAAACAACAAGAAAATGTGGGCGTGTGTGGGCGACCCGATTGCAGTCGGTCACCTATGGGGGGAGCGTCATAGTCAGCTTTGCTGGGCCTCGATATCGCCCAGAACACTGATTTTGGCCCTACTTCGCCCTGTCTCCGAGTCCAGTCGGCAACCCCGATACGGCCGACCGGCTCCCGCGCTTCGACTGCCACAGGGGAGACCGGTAGCGAAGCGTTCGCCCAGTCGGTCCGTGCAGGCCTAAGCGGGGGGCCCGCGAGTGGTGCGCGGTGACTCAGCCGCCGCTCTTTCCACCAGGGATGTCGAAGCTGACGAGCTCCTCGATCTTGCCTTCGGCGGGGCGCTCTTCCCTGACCTTGCCCACACCCGAGGCGAACCAGAAGTGGACGACCTCGCCCGCCGTGGCGCCGGTGGTCCGCACGCGGGTCACGGAGATGCAGCTGAAGGTGCCGGCCGGGACGGTCACGGATTCGTTCAGCGCGTTCACGGTCCAGTCGTGACCGCGGGTCTCTTCGACCGGGTCGTTGCCTTCGCCGTCGCTCTCGGTGCGCTGATAGGTGAGCTCACCGAGCCCGCCGACCGTGTCCCAGGCGTCGTCTGCCCGGGTGAAGCCCGGGTCGTAGTCGACGATGGTGTAGGCCCCGACCGCGTTCTTGAGCTCCTTGTGGATGCGCCGCGCAGCCGTGCCGTCGCGGTAGATCGTGCTCTGCGTGTATTCCCCGGAGCCGTCGGGGTTGTCGGTGAGCAGGATGACGTCCTTCCCCTCCCAGGTCGAGGCGCTCGCATCGACGACCTCGGTGCCGCTGATCTGGCCCGAGGTCGTCTTTTGGAGGTAGGTCCAGTTCGCGCCGTCGACCAGCGGGTAGTAGCTGGTCAGCTCCGAACCGTCGGGGACACCCGTGTCGCCCGTGTCGCTGTCACCGGTCTCGGCGGTCTCTGTGCTCTCCCCATCGCCGGGTGCGGGCTGGTTGCAGGCGATCGTGGTCGCCAGCGGGAGGAGCAGGGCCAGGCGCAGAACGAGGCGCATCGCCACGCGGGGGGGAGGGAGAGAGGGGAGAGAGGGGAGAGGGCGGACAAGAGTCATCTTCAAGGGGGGATTTCGGCGCTAGGGGTTGTCGGTGTAGTACTCGGCCAGGGTCTCGAGCGCGGCCTCTTGCTCGGGGGTCTCGATGGAGCCGGGGCGGGCCTCGCGGACTGCCGCGATCGCCTCGCTCGCCGAGCTCCCCTCGCTGATGACCCACGCGGCCAGGAAGGTGCCGGTGCGGCCCTTGCCCGCGGCACAGTGGACACCGACTTTGCCGCCGTCCTCGATCGTCGCCCGGGCCTGGGTCACAAACTCGCGCAGCTGGTCTTGGGTGGGGGCATGAAAGTCCTCGACGGGGAGATGCAGAGACTGCATTCCGTGTGCCGAGAGGGTGTCCGCTTCGGGGGCCTCGTCGGTCAGGGAGACCAACAAGGTCATGGACTCGGTCGACAGGAAGTCGAGGTCGGCGTCGAGATCACCGGCCCGGCCCGGCCGGGGCATGCCGGCGAGACCCTCGCGCAGGTAGGAGAAGCCCTCCATCTCGTAGTCTCCCTGGGTGGTCTCGGCCTTCGCCTCGTCGGGTGGACCGGGGGCCGGGGATGCTGCCTGGGATGCTGCCGGGGGGCTGTCGGCAGCCTGGTCCGCAGCTGTGCGATCAGGCGTCGCCCGATCCTTGTCCTCACTCTCGCCGCAGCCCAGGCTCCCGGCCGTGAGCGCCAGCGAAAGTGAGAGGGTCGAAACCAAGCGCCGGGGCACCCGCATCAGTTGCCGAGTCCCGGGTGGGGACGGGCCTGTTTGATCCACAAGATCGGCTCGTCGTACTCGCCCACATCGTCGAACTTGAACTCGACGTCCATGGCGTACCAGCCGTTTTCGTTGGGCTCGTAGACGTCGGCGAAGTAGAGGTGGATGGCCTTGAGCGCCGTACCCAGCTCGTAGAGTTCGGCGTTGGTGAGCACGTTCTCGCCCTCGGCCACGAGGTTCGAGTGAGCCACATAGACCACCGGCTGACCCGGGAAGTCGAAGTGGTAGATGAGCTGGTCGGTGGTGATGCCGGGGTCGGGCTTGACCACCGAGGGCGAGCCCTCTTGGACGTTGATGTAGAAGCCCGGCTCGGCCCCCGACTGGTCGAAGATGTTGGCCGTCAGAGCGACGCCGTTGGCCTCTTCCTCGGGGAAGGAGCGGTGGACCAACAAGGACATGCCCACCGCCGTGTGCTCGATGCTCCGATACTCGCGCTCCTCGAAGGCGCGGAAGTACCAGACGCTCGACCAGACCTTCCGGACGGCATCTTGGAAGGGCTCGTCATCGGACATGGCGTAGCCGCTCTCCGAGGTGTAGAGGCCCGCGCCCGTGAACCCGTCGAGGTCCTCGGCGTTGGTGCTGGAGCGGAAGCGCATTCGGACCCCCGGGTACTCGGCGTCGAGTTTGGCGATCACCGCGGCCTCGAAGTCGGCGTTGAGGGGAGTCGCGCGCATGTCGTCGCGCAGGCTCTGGAGCATGAGGTCGCGGGTCTCGGCGTCCTGCTTGAAGTTCGGGTCCGCGAGCATCTCGTCGATGCGGGTGTCGAAGCCGTTCTCGACCAAGAACTGGTCGTAGAAGTAGACGGGGACGGCGAAGGCCTTGGGCGGGTTGAGGTTGCCGCCGATCTTCGGGAGCACCGCGTAGTTGGTGGCTTTGCCGCCGAAGGCCGGGATCGCCACGTCGATGGCGGCCTTGTCGTCGAGCATGGGGTCGAGGATATCCTCGATGTCGGTCAGCTCTTGGACCGAGAGATCTTTGCCGGGCACACCGACGGCTGAAGGACGGTTGTCCTCCCACCAGGCGTCGGCCTCTTCAACGGTGACTTCTTTGATGTTCCAGCCGTCGGTCGAGACCTCGAAGCGCACCCACTTGCCCTCGAGAGCCCGGAGCTCCTCGTTTTCGTAGGCGCCCTTGAGCCCCATGTTGGGCGTGCCTCGGTTTTGGCTCAGGACGTTGATGTGCGAGAGGGGGGTCTGAAACTCTTGGGTGATGATGCCCGAGACCACCGAGATGTCGTTGGGCACGTTGTCGAGCACGACCACGTCGCGGAAGGTGACGTAGGCGGAGTCGAGCTCCTCGGCGGTCACGAACACGAGCTTGGCGTAGGTCACCCCGGTGTTGAGGATCTGGACCTGCTGGTCGGCGTAGAGCTCCTCGGTGGTCACGATCTTGACCCACTCAGGCAGGTTCTCGGCCTCGCGCTCGACCGCCTCGGAGGTCGGGTGGAAGTAGAGCTCCTCGCCGAAGAAGCTGGCGTCGCGGATCTGCGAGTAGGCCGTGGCGATCATGTCGGCCGTGGCGGTGTCGTAGGGCGAGATCTCGTAGGTCCACTTCTCGGGGCCCTCGTAGTAGGTCAGCGCGCCCAGGTAGAAGCGCCGGCCGGGCGAGTAGTACTCGGACTGGTTGAAGTCGGCGAGCTGCGGGACGATCGGCTTGCCCTGGCCCGAGAGGTGCTCGAAGGTGAACTCCCAGTGGATCGGGTAGGTGTTGCTGTTTTGAAAGTAGAGCTGCTCGTCGAAGGTGTCGAACACCGTCTTGCCCGAGTAGGCCCCGGCCTTGGAGGTGTTCAGCGGTTTTGTGGCCAGGAGGTCGTAGTCCGCCCGGCAGCCCAAGGTCTGGCTGAAGTCGACGTCCTCGTCCTCGATCACACACACGGGCTCGCCCTCCGTCTCGCCCTCTCCACCCTGGCAGCCCGCGAGCAGCAACAAGGACCCGCCCATCACGAGGGCGAGGGGGCGTCCGGGGGCGCGTAGACGCGGGAGCAGGATCGGGCTGGGCTGGGCTGGCTGTCGAGACATGGCAGGTCGAGGTCGAAGTCGGGGATGGCCGGGCGAGGGCGGTACCGAAGTCTACTCCGTAGAATCGGCCGTGCCCTGAGTGAAGATAGAGCAGAGATGTAAAGCGGGCGCGAAGCCGGCTGCTCAGACGCAGGTCTGGTTCATGATGTCGCAGGTCAGACCATCGGGGCACTCGCCGTCACCATTGCAGGGCGTGTGGCCTGCGACGCTGAGCTCGACGCTGACGTGGGAGCGGACCTGGAACTCGATGCACCCTGCGCCAGCGTCGACCGAGTCGACCGTGCGGCGGTAGGCGTGGCCCATGGGGAAACCCGAGGTGCCCGACTCGAGCAGGGCATCGATGATCGCCGCGGGGACCACGAGGCTGCCGGTGTCCTCGACCTCGCAGACCAGGGTCGAGGGCGAGTTGCCGTGCTGATCGATGTTGATGCTGAGGTAGAACTTGGCCTCGCCGCCGGGCTCGGGGACCCAGTTGACGGTCGTGGACTGGCCCTCCGCGATGGTCCACATGTCCCCGTCGAGCTCGATGGGGGCGAACCCGCGGCCGCTGAGGGAGAGCGGGCCGACCTCGCCGCCGGTGCTGGTCAAGCGGATGATGCCCCCCGGGCTGAAGGCCGGCTGGGGGAGCTCGGTCTCGAAGTAGCGCTTGTCGGCCCGGGGCTCCATGACCACGTCGACATCGAGGCCCTCGACGGTGATCGTGCCGGTGTCCTGGCGCTCGGGGTAGGCGATGCAGGTGCCCTCTTGGGTACAGACTTCACCGGCGCTGCAGGGCGGATCACAAAACGGGTTTTCGCGCTTGAGCAGGCGGCAGCCGCCCTCGGCCACGGTCTCTTCGAGCACGGCCGTGGGGATCACACCGTTGCTGATCTCGCCGTCTACGGCCGAGTAGTCGGGCTCGTGGACGACGCTGAACAGACCGACACGATCGACGAGCGCACACTCTCCGTTGAGCTCGTCGTCTTCGCCCGTGTCTGCAGTGCTCGTTGCGCTGTCTCCTTCGCTGTGCTCCTCGCCCGTGCTCTCGTCCTCGTCCTCGCCGGGGTCCGTGGAGCAGGCGCTCGACGTGAGCGCGAACAGACAGAGGGCGGATGCGAGGGGGAGCGAGGGAAAGCGAACAAAAGTCATGGGGGCAGGTATCGTTGGTTTGGCCCAAACGGGCAAGGGAACTCCGGCAAGTGCCTGGATTAAGTGACATAGACTCGGAGGAAAGGGTCATAAATATTCCCTGAGCCTCGCGAACAGTAGCCAGGTGACGCTTTGCTTCAGTTTTTTTTGGGATCCAGAATACAGATCCCAAGCCGGCCGAATTCCAGAAAATTCGGGTAAATTTGAAACCGCGGGCCCCGCGGTTCGAAGTCGTGAGGGGGTACCAGGCGCCGCTAGGTCCAGAGTCCACACCCGGGGAAGGTGAACGAGAACCCGTACCAGCGTGCCAACATCTGCATGGGTTCGGTCCCGCCTCGGCCCCAGCGTGCGCGCGGGATGTCGTCGATGCTGCCGCGGCTGACCACGATGGCTCGACCGGCGAGGTTGTCCTCGAGCTCGGAGTCCCTGGGGACCGCGGACATGGGGAAAAATTTGGCGTGTGTGGCTCCGAGCAGGTCTTTGGCGACCACGCCCAGACCGACCTCGAGGCGATGCGCGCGGTCGTCGATCTTGCCGCTCATGGTCGCGAAAAACGGCGGCGGGATCATGCCTCGCTTATTGATCTGGTAGCCACGCACCTTCTCGGTGACCAGGCTCGACAGGGAGGCCTGCTCGGTGCGCGCGATGGTCAGCTCTGGGAGTTCGTGCAACGCAGCGCCCGCGGTCGTGATGCGCATCGGCCAGACCTCGAGCTGCCGCCCGCGCAGCGGGCCCTCGAAGCACTCCCCCGTGATGTGGTCCCAGTTGCTCCACGTCTTCTCGTCGGACATGACCTGGAGTCCGTTGGCGAGCCCCGAGGTCCCGAACATCAGGACCTCACCGTCGAGTACCGGAGTCAGACCGACTCCGCTGATACAGGGCGCTCAGAAACTGACCAGGTAGGGTGCTCCAGCGAGCTCCCCCTGGGCGCAGTGGTGGTAGGCCATCTGTCGGACCATGAACCCGAGGTGTGCACCCCCGCGCTCGATGACGATCAGCTCTTCATCGCGGTCGAGGTCCAACTCCGACAGTTTCGCCGGCGTCGCCGTGACCCGCAGCGGTCGAAAGATGAAGCCCTGCTTGCGGCCGACACTTTTGCTCCGATCTGGACTCTGGACTTTGGTCATCGGGCGATCACTATGCTCGGACTTCAGGCCCTCGCCACCGATGGATGCCCGGGGCCCTGCTCCGCGCCCCCCCCCGGCTCCGCGCCCCCCGGCTCCGCGGCGAGCGCGGTCTGTCTCAGCGCTGGGGCACGAGCTGGGGCGGTATCGAACCCGCGCTCGCATCGCCTTCGCGGTCGGTGGCGAGCCCAGAGTCAGGACTCGAGTTGCCGCCAGTGCTGAGCTCGGTGGCGAGGCCCGTGGGCCGGCCCCGGGCAGACTTGGAGGCACCATCGACGATCACATAGACGATCTCGAAGGAGGGCTCGTGTCGGTCCTTGGTGAACACGGTCAGCTTGCGCTCACGACTGCGCTCGTGTTCGTCGAGGGCCTCGAGCGCGCTCATGTCCACGCTTGCAGCGATGTGAACGATCGCTCCACGGGGCTCGCCGATCTTGAACTCGAGCAGGCCGGCCGGGTCGCTGATTTTGGTGATCTGTGGGGGGCTGCCGTCGCGTCCACTGATCTGGATACGGCGGGTCGCAATCTCGCCGTTTTTGCGGATGAAGCGGACCCGTTTCCCGTAGCGCAGGTTCGAGACCACCACCACGCGCACGGGGATCTGGACTTCGGGCGTGTGTGGGTTGGTGGTCTTGGCCTCGATCCGGGTCGAGTACACACCCAGAGTTTTACTGCCCCGAAAGCGCAGCTCGTAGTCCTCGCCCTCCGTATCGAGGGCGCGCAGCTCGAAGTGGGTGTCGTCCTCGAGCTCGACCCCGGTGAGGGTCGTGGCTTCCGGATCCCGAACAA
Source organism: uncultured Nannocystaceae bacterium (assembly GCA_964451725.1). Classification (GTDB taxonomy): domain Bacteria; phylum Myxococcota_A; class Polyangia; order Nannocystales; family Nannocystaceae; genus Plesiocystis. Next base: position 35,297 of record CAYVJQ010000073.1, read on the forward strand.
CGAAGCTCACCGTCGTCGTCGCCGGCTCGCCGATTCGAATCTCGGGGAGGTTGACCCGCGAGGGTTTGGCCTGGACATCGAGAAGCAGCTCGCCCTTCATCGTCAGGGCGAAGCGAGGGGTCTCCGGGTCGTCGGAGATCACCACGATCTGCTTGTGGATTTTGATCAGCCCACCCTTGGGAGTGAGCGTGACTTTGATTTCGCCTTCCCCACCCGGGGGAATCACGTCCGCAGAGAGCACGGACGCCGTGCAGCCTCACGTTCGCTGGACACGTTCGATGTGCAGGTCGGCGTCGCCCTTATTCTCGATCGTGAACACGTGGCTCACGCTCTGGCTGGGCCGGAGCTCGCCGAACTCGAAGGTCGCGTCTGGGGACGAAATCCGTGGCTTTGCGTCGACCGCAGGCGTCGCCTCGACGGCCGGGGCGTCGGCTTGGTCGGGGGCTGCGTCGGCGGTCTGGGGCGAGGGGGCCGCGGGACCGCAGGCGAGGCTTGCGGTCGAGGCTGCGAGCAGCAGAGCCAGAGACAGGGCCGGCGTGGCGAGGATGGGCCTCCGCGAGATCATGGGTAGAGGATACAGCATCGGGTCAGTCGCACACGACGCGGTGCTGGGCTGGGATTGGAGGCCTATCGCCGTACAAACCTCGTGGTTGGTGAGCAGATCGAG
>CAYVJQ010000074.1:0-19209 GCA_964451725.1 uncultured Nannocystaceae bacterium
GGAGGCGGCGGTGCTGCGCTGGAGGCTCTCGAGGTCCAGGCTCGGACCGCGCTGGGCCGCCAGCCCTCCCGCGATGGAGCCGCCGATGGCGTTGCCGTCGACGCCACCGCGGACCATGCCGCTCGCCGCCTTCGAGGCCGGACGCGGGGCTCGAGACCGCTTGTCCTTGGCCCCTTCTTTGCGCATCTCCTCCATGGGCATGTCGTCCATGTCGTCCATGTCGTCCATGTAGGCGTAGTCGCCGTCGACGGCCTCGTAGTAGGCCTCGGCATTTTCGAGCATCCCTGTCGCTGCGGGCTCGGGCTCGGGCATGGCCGCGTCGTCGCGGGCCCAGCTGGTCTCGCCGAGGGCGACGGTCGCCCGCCTGTCGACGCCGCTCTCGGTCATGTCGCTGCGGTAGACCTCGCGGGGTGTGTGCAGGTCGTAGCGAAAGGAGATCGGGGCGCCCGAGGTCAGGCTGAGGCTGACGGTCTTCCAGTCTTCGCCCGAGACATTGTCGATCACGGCCCAACCCTGGAGCAGGGCTTTGCCTTTGCCTCCCTCGGGCAGGACCACCCGGTAGGTCGGCTTCCACATCGGCGACGCGACCACATAGCTGACCTCGAGACGATGCGAGCGGGCCTGAGTCAGACGGATCTCCAGGGTGACCTGCTCGAACATGCCCTCGCCGGCGGAGGCGTCGAGGCTGCGGTGCAGCTGCATGGCCAGGTCGCCGTCGTGAAGCGAGACGGCCTTGATCTTCGAGAGCCGCACGACCTTCATCTGGCTGCCCGAGAGCAAGGTCAGCTTCCAGTCGCGTGTGTCTTCGAGCTGGACGGGGGAGCCGTAGCTCGGGCCGGAGAGCTCCGGGTCGGGCTCGTTGATCGAGCGCTCGACCATGACGATGCGCCCGCGGATGACCCGGGCGCCCGCGGTGACCGAGATCTCCGTGCCGCGCAGGGAGTCGAGGACCTGGGCCAGGGAGCCCCGGCCGGGGGCGAGCGTGGCCATGGCCGTGGTCGCCCAGGTTCGGGGGTCGAGGGGCATGGAGATGCTCACGGCTTTGCCGTCCTCGTCGACCACGGTCAGGCTCTTGAGCAGATCGTTGACCTGATCTTTGCGGACCCGCAGGCGCAGCACGTCGCCGTCGACTTTGCCGCGGCGCTCGAAGTAGCCGACGCCGTTGCGGTAGAGGACGACCCGGGTCAGACCGAGGTTCTCGCTGCTCACCGAGCCGTAGGGGCTGCGGCCCGCACACCCGACTTGAGTGCTCAGGGCCGAGAGGGCCAAGAGAGCGGGGAGTGTGGACAACAACAGGCTCGAGCGCAGACGTCGCATCGCGGGAGGCTATCAGCACTCGGGGCCAATTGGGCGGTCGCGCAATTCCGTCGTGGGCCGGTGGTTCAGGACCGCAGCAGGGCCGCCTGCCGATGAAAGGCGACACGAAGCCGACGGATCCCCGCCGCGCTGCTGGCCCTGTCGGGGTGGACGCGGTTGCTGAGCAAGATGTAAACCGCGCGGGTCATCGGATCGATCCACAGGCTCGAACCGGTGAAGCCCAGGTGCCCGATCGCGCCCGAGCTCAGGGCGCCACCGGTCGAACCTCCGGGGCTGGGCCCGTCGAAGCCGAGCCTCCGAGACGAGCCCGGGACGAGCGAGGGGCGGGAGAAGGTCGCCCAGATCTCCTCGCTGCGATCGGGAGGGACACCCGGAAGCCGTCGGTCGAGCCACGCTTGGGCGATGGTAGCGACGGCATGGGCAGTTCCGAACAGGCCCGCGTGGCCCGCGACGCCGCCCATGACCACACAGTTGTCATCGTGGACCACGCCGTGGGCGAGGGGCTGGCCGACCTCGGTGCGGAGTTCGGCCCAGTGCCGGCTGGGGTCGTCGTAGCGCTCGGTCGGAGCGGTGAACTCGAGCGTGGGGTCGGGTGTGCGGCGGGCTGTGAGGGAGGCGAAGCCGACCTCCGCGTCGATGCCGAGAGGTTCGGCGATACGCTCGCGAAAGAGCTGGTCGAGGCTCGCCCCGAGCCGGCGCTCGAGCCAGGCACCGAGCAGGATAAAGCCGAGGTCGCTGTAGATCGACCGGGTCCCAGGTGCAGCCGCGGGGGCCTCGGCTCGGACCGCGTCGATCAGGGCTCGGGGCTGGCCCGGCCTCAGCGACCAGGGCGCATGAAAAAATTCTCGGTGCGCGACCAGGCCGGCCGCATGCTCGAGCAGCGCCCTGAGCTGTGGCCGGCGAGCGGACTCGAGGCCGGCTGGGTCGGCCGCATAGGTCAGGGCGAGCGCCTCTGGGATAGGTTCGTCCAGGCTCAGGACGCCCTGGGCGAGGGCCTGGGCGCACAAGGTCGTGGTCGCCAACACCTTGGTCAGGGACGCGAGGTCGTAGCGTGTGTCGGGGGTGGTCGGGCGGCCTGAGCTGGGACCCTCGCTGGCGAGGGTCCCGTAGGCCCGACACCAGGGGCGCTGACCCGCGCGCCACACGAGCGCGACACAGCCCGGGAACACCGGGTCGGAGCCCGCGCCTCGACAGGCGCGCCCGAGCAGGGCGTCGAGTTCCTCGGCACCCTGCCCGGGCACGCCTGGACCGTGCGCAGACAGCATGTGTGGACCATGCCCGACGGCTGCGCGCGCGACCAGCTGCGTGCTAGTTTGGGCCACAGATGAGCCCCAAAGCGCGCCTGATCGTCGCCCTGGATGTCCCTGACCGCGCCGCAGCCCTGGCCCTCGCTAGCGAGCTCGCTGGACACGTCGGCATGCTCAAGATCGGCCTCGAGCTGTTTGTGGCCGAGGGCCCTGCGATCGTCCGTGAGCTCCGTGAGCGCCACCCGGAGCTCGAGGTGTTCTTGGACCTCAAACTTCACGATATCCCCAACACCATGCGCGGGGCGATCCGCAGCGCCGCCAAGCTCGACGTCCGCCTGATCACGGTGCACGCGGGCTCGGGGGCGGCACATCTCCAGGCCTGCGTCGAACAGGCCGCCGAGGCCAGCGCGGGCAAGCTCGGGGTGCTCGCGGTCACCGTGCTCACCAGCCAAGACCTGCTCGCGTGTCGACAGGCGGGGCACACCCGCACACCCGCCGAGCTCGTGAAGATCCGGGCGCAGCTCGCGGCCGAGGCGGGCTGCGCCGGCTTGGTGTGCAGCGGTCAGGAGCTCGAGGTGATCGCCCCGCTGACCCCAGAGCTGTTTCGGGTCGTCCCCGGGATCCGGCCGTCAGGGGCCGCGCTGGGCGACCAAAAACGGGTCATGACCCCGGCCCAGGCGATCCGCGCAGGGGCGACCCACCTCGTGGTCGGCCGACCGATCCGCGATGCCGAGGGTGGGCGCCCCCAGGCCGCCGATGCGATCGTCGAGGAGATAGCGACGGCCCTGTGAGCTACACCCTCGCCAAGGCCCTGCACATCGTCGGCTTCATCAGCTGGTTCTCAGGCCTCTTCTATATCGTCCGTCTGTTCGTGTATCACGCCGAAGCCGGGGAGCGCCCCCTGGCCGAGCGCGAGATCTTGCAGCCTCAGCTCGAGCTCATGGCCCGGCGCCTGTGGACCATCATCACGGTCCCGGCGATGGTCCTGACCCTCATCGGTGGGCTGACCATGGTCTGGAAGCTGACCGTGCTCGGACCCCTGCCGACCTGGCTGCACATCAAGTTCGGGCTGTTGGCCGGGCTGATCGCCTACCACCTTTGGTGTGGCCGGATCCGGCGGCGCCAAGCCGGGGGCACGAGCACCTGGAGCAGCGGGAAGCTGCGCATCTTCAATGAGGGGGGGACCATGTTCATGGTCGCCATCGTGTTCCTGGCCGTGTTTCGGTCGGCGGTCAGCATCGCCTGGGGCGTGTCTGGACTGCTGGGCCTGGGCCTGAGCTTGATGGCGGGGATCCGAATCTACCGAAAGCTGCTCACGAGAGCCGCGGGCGAACCACCGTCAGACTGAGCTGGGTCCCCGACGCAAGACGGGCAGGGGCGCGCTTCGGCGCTCCCCTGCCCGTCCAACTTTCGTGCCGCCTTGGCCGGGCCGGCACGAAAGCGTGTGCTCAGAGCTTCTGGAGCGCGAACATCACGGCCGAGTTGATGGTGTAGACCGTGTCGTTGGGGATCTCGCTGCTCGGGTCGGGAACGATGCCCGCCGAGTGCCAACGGATGACCCCGGCCTCGTCCATCAAGAAGATGTTCGGTGTCTCGCCGATGGCCTCGAGGTATGTGAACGCGCCCTCCAAGCCCAGGACCCGCGTCGAGTTGTCCTCGGTCTTGTTCGGCATGCGGTACATGGGCAGGGCCGGCTTGGGCCCGCCCTCGGAGGCGCCGACTTGGTTGTCGGTGAAGAACTTACGCAGGTCGGTGTCGTTCATCGGAGCGCGCGCGCGCTCGGAGGAGTGCTGGATCTGGGCGAAGAGCACGTCGACGCCCGATTTGTTGAGGTCGGCCTGGGCCTTTTGCAGCACCTGCATGACCAGGGCGGCGTTTTGCTGCTCGCTGTTCGCGGCCCAGTCGAAGAACACGATCAGGCGCTTCTTGCCGTAGAGATCGCGACCACTGACGAAGCCACCGTCGACGTTCACCAGCAGGAGCTGCGGGGAGGCGTGCCCAAAGAGGCGGCGGCGGGCCCAGTCGGGGGCACGGTTGAGCTCCTCGGCTCCGACCGCCCAAAACGGGGGCACACTCTCGAGGGGGGGCACGCTGTCGTTGGGGGTCGCGGTGATCTCGATGGTCTTGACGGCCTTGTCGCCTGCGTCGAAGACGCTGAGCTTGTGGGGCTTGCCGTCGGTCAGATCGAAGCCGCGGATGTCGGCCGATGTTGCGATCGCCTCGCCGTCGATCGACTGGATCAGGTCACCGCGAGACAGCTGACCGCAGCCGTCGCAGTTCTTGTCTTGGACGTAGGCTACAAATGCGCCGCCGGGCTTGAGATCTCGCGGGGCGACGAGCATACCGCCGCCGTCACAGCCGGAGACGCCGAGAGGAAGCAGCAACAGGGACAGGGCGAGGGCGAACTTCTTCATGATCACGAATCCTCGGGCGCTCGAACCGCGACAGGCGGCTGTGGCCAGCGAGAGGCGCGAAATGTAGGACGCGCCCGGTCGCCGCGTCAACGCTGGGACAGCGCGCTGATTTCGCTGTCGAGAACAGGATCCCAGCAGAGCGAGGGCCATTGACCCGTGTGCAAGCTCATAGGGGAGTCATGAGCTGTGCGGGTGTGGGCAAGAACAGGGCGTCGCCGAGTTTGGTGCAGTTGTCGTATTTTTGGACCGTCTCGCGCGCCTCTTTGGTGTCGGGCTCGACGGTCCCGAGGATCTCGTCGAGGGTCTCGACACAGGTACAAAACGACAGGGCCTCGGCGTGTGTCTCTGGGTTTGTGCAGCTCTTCGCCATGCGCTGGAGGGTCCAGAACATGAACGGCATGTGGCAGTCGATTCCTGGGTAGGGCACCGCCAGCACACACTCACATAAGGACTCGTCTCGTTCGAGACTCTGCTCGTCGAGGTTGCCACACACGGCGGTCATGTAGGCCTCCTCCTGGCGCAGGCGGGAGTCGAATTCCATGGCTGTACCGAGGATCGCCTTGGGCAGGACATTGAGCACAAACCACAGGAACAAGATCCCGAAGGGCACGGCGACCGCGGTTCCAATCAAGAATCCACGCGCCCGCGAGGGCCTGGGATCGTCGATATCGGCGAGCGTGGGCATGGGCTGGAGTATAACGATGGGTCGCCGGACCGCGATCTCGTCTGCGAAGCCCCACTCGCCCGGAAAATCGGCGTAAGCTCGGCTTTGCTCGGGGGTTGTGCCTGCGCGCTCGCCCGCGCCATACTCTCGCCCACGTGTCGTTTCCTCCTGTTTCCCACGCGACTCGATCCATGAATTCGTCCAAGCTCGGCCTCAGCCTCTCCTCCTCTGCGCTCACCCTCGCCCTGTGCCTCGCACCGGTCCACGTGTACGCGGCCCCGCCCGAGGATGATGCGAGCACGGGAGACGCGCCCGCCGAAGGGGAGACCCCCGCCGAAGGGGATGCGGCCACGGGGGGAGAGGCCTCTGTGGACGGAGAGACGCCCGCAGAGGGAGATCCGGCCGAGGGCGAGGTGCCGGCCGAGGGTGAAGTGGACGCCGAGGGCCTGCCCGTCGAGCCCGAAGTCGAGCCTGAGCCTGAGCCCGAGCCCGAGCCCGAACAAGTCGAGCCCGAGGAGCCCGAGCCCGAGGAGTCCCTTATCGAGGCGCCGCAGCGCCCCCCCGAGCCGACCTGGGGACGGAAGCAGCGCCCCATGAACGGCAAGGGCATGCTGATCGCCGGCGGCACGGTCGCCGGTCTAGGCGTCGCGTTCATCGTGACGTCCGTGCTCATCACCCGCTGTGACTTCGAGTCCAACCTGGCCTGCAAGTACGGAGACCAGCGCGATCTCTTGGTCCCCACTGCGGTCGCCTCGACGGCCCTGGGCTTGCTCTTGGTCGGGGTCGGTGCGGGCAACCGCTCCAAGTACAAGAAGTGGGAGAAGTGGACTCCAGAGAAGGCCGCGTTCACGCCGACCTTCATGCGCGGTGGTGGTGGCGTGGCCGTCGTCGGTCAGTTCTGAGCTCGGGTCGACCACCGCTCACGCAGCGAACCAGAGACGCCGCCTCCGACTTGGTCGGGGCGGCGTTCGACATTGGGGCCAAGGACCGGCGTCAGCCGTTGTCGGTGGCTTTGTCTTTGTCTTTGCTGGGCTCCTGATACCAAGCCAGGGCTTCGATCCGGTTCTCGATGCCCTCGAGTTCGGTCTTCACGCCCTTGTCCGAGAAGAACAGGTCGTTGCTCGACAGGGGCGAGCGGCGCTGAGCGATGAACAGGATGGGGTCACCCTTGCGGGTGTAGCCGAGCTGGACGATGGCGTTGACGAGCCAGCGGCCGCCGCCGTCGAAGCTCATCTCTTCGAGCAGACGGTAGAAGCCCTCGTGGGGGAGCTTGACCAGGGTGTCTCCCCAGTTGAGCGAGTTGCTGGGGATCTTGATCCCGGGCATTTGAAACTGCCATTGGTTGTTGTTGTTGCTCACCGGCTTGAGCACCGAGGCCGGCGCAAAGTCGCCATCGGTACGGATCAAGACGAGCTCACCCGGGCCGATCTCGGACTCGTTTCCGGTGAGGAATTTCGTCGTTTTGTAGATGCCCGGCTTGTACTCAAAGGCCATTTCGCCGTGACCGTACCCGACTCGGAACTCTGGGTCTACACCCCAAGAAGCGTCAGCTCGGCGCCTGCGACGTGGCAAAATGACAGCGTGAGAGCGGCCGAGTGTTCGCTGGCGATCATCGGCGCCGGGGTGGTCGGCTGCGCCCTGGCCCAGGTCCTCGGCCGGAGAGGCCGGGCCGCCCGGAGTGGCGGGACTGGGGCATCGATCCTCCTGCTCGACGCGGAGGCCGGCCCCGGTCGCGGGATCAGCAGTCGCAACAGCCAGGTCGTCCACGCGGGTCTCTACTACCCACCCGGCTCCCGCAAGGCTCGCTGCTGCGTCGAGGGCAACCGAGCGTTGTGGACTTGGGCGGCGGACCACGGGATCGGCCACCGGCAGACTGGGAAGCTCGTGGTCGCAACCCGAGCGCCGGACCAGCCCGAGCTGCACGACGCCCAGGCCGACGCTCTGCGAGAACTGCTCGACAACGCTCGGGCCTGTGGCGCGCAGCTCGAGGCCGTGACCCTCGCCCGGGCCCGCACGCTCGAGCCGGCCCTGCCCGGGACGGTCACCACCGCGTGTTGGTCACCGACTTCGGGGATCATCGATGTCCACGCTCTGTGTGTCTCGCTGTGTGCGGCGGCCGAGCGCAATGCTCGAGTCACGCCGGTGTACGCCGCCCGGGTCACCCATATCGAGGCGGTCCGGGCCGGCTTTGTGCTCGAGACCTCGCGCGGCCCGGTTCTCGCCGAGCGCATCGTCAACGCGGCGGGCCTGCACGCGACGACCCTGGCCCGGTTCCTGGGGGTACACCGACGCCTGTATCCCGCCCGGGGAGACTATTTTCGCCTCCGCTCGCACCCGCCTTGGCGGCGACTCTTGTACCCGGTGAAGACCCCGGGCAGCCCGTCCTTGGGGGTCCACCTGACCCTGGGCCTCGACGGGGGAGCCCGCCTGGGTCCAGACCTCGACTGGCGGCCCTCGGGGGCGCGGGAGGACTACGACCCGGCCCGCGGAGAGGCGAAGAAGGCCGCGTTCTCGAGAGCTGGGCGGCGCCTGCTCGGGCCCCTCGACCCGGGAGACCTCCTCTATGACGGCTGTGGTGTGCGCCCGAAGTTAGTCGGCGCAGGTGAAGCGATGGCCGACTTCGAGGTCCTCGAGTCTCCGCCCGGGGCCTGGCATCTCCTGGGTATCGAGTCGCCGGGGCTCACAGCGAGCCTGGCGTTGGCGCGCGAGCTCGCCGACTTGATCTCGAACTGAACCCGATCTCGAACCGCTCAGCCCTCGAGCACGTGGGCCATGAGCACCGTGATGTTGTCTTTGCCGCCGGCCTCGTTGGCGGCGTCGACCAGGGCCTCGCAGGCGCCGTCGAGGCGCTTCTTTTTGGCCTCGACGATGGCGAGGATCTGTTCGTCCTCGAGCATGTCGTTGAGGCCGTCCGAGCACATCAGATAGATGTCGTCGATCTTGTATTCCTCGACGATGACGTCGACGCCGACCCGGTCCGACAGGCCCAGCGCACGCACGACGACGTTGCTGTGGGAGAAGTTGCGGATCTCCTCGTCGCTCATGTCTTTCATGCGCCGCCAGTCGTTGAGCAGCGAGTGATCTTCGGTCAGCAGCTGGATCGAGCCGTTGCGGACCCGGTAGATGCGGCTGTCGCCGACGTGGCCGATATAGAAGCGACCCTGGGAGAAGAACAGGGCCTCGACCGTACAGCCCATGCCCTTTTTCTCGCTGTCCTTGGCGGCGGTCTCGAAGATCTCCGAATTCGCCTGTTTGACCGCGGTCTCCATCCGGTTCTTCTCGATCGCCAGCTGGGGCACGCGGAACGGCCAGGTCCTGGCGTGGGCACCGGCGGTCTGGCGGTAGAACTCACCGATCGTGTCCACGGTGATCTGGCTGGCGACCTCGCCACAGGCGTGACCGCCCATTCCATCCGAGACCACGGCGAGGGGGACCTCCTCGGGGATCAGGAGGTTGTCCTCGTTGAGCGCCCGGACCCGACCGACGTCGGTCTTGCCAGCGAAGCGCACCCGGTCGCGACCGACAGCGAAGCTGATGCTCATCGAGCGGAGCCTCCCAAGACGACAGTCTGCATCTCGAAGACCGTATCAGGGCGCGGCGATGGGTACTACCGCCAAGTAGCCCCTGCGGTCCGCCACTGCTAAGCTGCGGGTGATGGCGGACCCGGCAGGACGGTCGCGCACCGTGAGCCTCGACCCGACCACGGGTGGGCTCTCGTTCCCGCGTCTGCTGTTCGCGCTCTTGCGCCAGCGCTTCACCGGCACGGTCGGGCTCGTTCAGGTCGAGCCTCCGGGCCCGCGGACGATCTGGATCCAGGGAGGGATGCCCGTGTTTTGCGACTGGGCGGGCACCGATTTGCTCGGGGATCTCCTGGTCGAGCGGCAGGTGGTGAAGGCCCCGGAGCTCGAGCGCGCGCTGACGGTCCTGCGCGGTGGGGGGGCCCTGCTCGGCGAGGTGCTCGTGGATCTCGAGCTCATCGACGGCCCGACCCGCACCGACGCCCTGCGCCTCCAGTGCACCCGAAAGCTCAGCCGCATGTTCGCGCCGGGGAGTCTCGGGGGCGGGGCACAGGCCGAGCTCTGCGAGATCGAGCATGGCCTGGGCGACGCCGACGAGCTCGCCCAGGTCAACGTGCTCGCTCTGATCTTCGCCGGGGTCCGGGCCCACTTCGACCGTGTACGGATCGAGGCGGAGCTCGGTATCGAGCTGGGAGGCGATCTGGTGGCGACGCCCGCGCTGGCTCGCTACGAGCGCCAGTTCGGGTTTGGTCCCGCGGACGTCCCCGTACTCTCGAGCCTCGGCCGGGGTTCGACCTTCGAGGGTATGTTGGTCCCGACCGTCGACCGGCTGCGGGCCATGCAGCTGATCTACACCCTCTGGTCATGCCAGATGCTGCGGGTCGGGGACGACGCGGTCCAGGCGATCGCCAAGGGGGCGACCGCCGCCGCGGCGGGCCATCAGCTGGGTGTGTATGTGGGCATGCGCAGCGAAGGGCGAGCCCCCACGCGAGCGCCAGCCCCCTCTCGCGCCCCAGGGCCTGGGCGGGCGGTCGCGGCGGTCGAGGCGGGGCCGGAGGTCGAGTCAGTCAGGCCGCAGAGCGAGCGAGCGAGCGCTCCCCCAGCGCCGGCACAGCCAGCCGCGGAGCCCCCGGCACGCCCGACCCCCTCTCCCGAGGACACTGTGTTCGAGGCTCGGCTCGCCGCGCTCGAGACCAAAGTCGAGGCGGGGGCTCACGCCTTCGCCATGTTCGACCTGGATCCGGCTGCGAGCCGCAAGGATATCCGTGCAGCCTGGGCGGAGCTCAGCAGGATCTTCCACCCCGATGCGCTCGAGGGGGCTGAGCGCAGTCACCTGCGGGGCCGCGTCGAAGCAGTGTTCGCCGCCCTGTCGGAGGCCTACAGCTTGTTGGGCAACAAGGGCGAGCGCGAGCGCCTGTGTATGACTCTCGAGCTCGGTGGCAAGGGCGGCGCCAGCGATGACGCCGCCGAGGTGGTCCGCAACGCCTTCGAAGCCGAGATCATCGCCAGGGACGCCGACAAGCTGTTGCGCGCCCGTCGCTACGCACGCGCCCTCGAGATCTACGAGCGCGCCATCGTCCTGAGCCCCAAGGACTGCGACATCGAGGCGGCGCTCCACTACTGTCGCTTCCTCGCGGGCGGCCAGGAGGTCGACGCGAGCACCACCATCGAGCGGCTCGCCGCCGTGATCGAGGTCGGGCCCAACTGCAGCCGGGCCCACTACTTCAAGGGCCTCCTCCACCTGCGCCTCGATCAGACCGGCGACGCGAAGATCAGCCTCGCCAAGAGCGCGACTCTCGATCCCCGAAACATCGACGCGCAGCGCCAGCTCCAGGCGATCAAGGTCAAAGCTCGCGGCAGCGCCGCCAAGGCCAAAGCCGAGGCCAAGCGCGGCTTTGCCCTGCGCGACCTGTTCAAGAAGTGACCCCGGGAGTCAGTCGGGAGTCAGTCGGGACGGCGCAGGTGTGCGAGCCCGGCCGCGGCGACCAAGAGAACGACCAACGCCGCGAGAGCGGCCTGATGGATCAGGGTGATCTCTTCGGCCCCGGCGATCTGGGCGACCGGCCGCATGGCGACCAGATCGACCTTGGCCCAGGCCGCGTGGACCTCGGGGACGAGCACGAGTCGGTCACAAGCGGCGATACCCGCAGCCAACAGGGCGAGGGTCTGGGCGGCCGGATGTTCGAGGCCTCGACGGGCGACGATCGCCAGCAGCACACAGGCCGCGAGCACGATCTCCGCGCAGCGCAGGGCGAGGGGCTCGCTCAGGGCCCGAGCGAGGTTTGCGTCGACCAAGGTCGCCTCCCCGGTCAGGGCGGGGATCAGGACCAGGTGGCCGACCACGATCGCGCCCAGAGCCATGCCCAAGGCCAAATTGCCGATCAGTGCCGTCGCTCGCACCCCACAACCAAGCCCTGATGTCCGATCGAAGGCAAGTTTTCGGGCCTGGAGCGGTATGCTTTCGCATGGCGCCCCCCCATGATCCTCGCTGGACCCGCCGCGCTTGGCTGGCGGCCTCGACCTCGGCGGCGGTGACGATCGGAGGCTGGCCTCGCCACGCCGAGGCCGCAAAAGAGCGGCTGCTCGAGGAGGCGACCAGCGAGTACAACACCATCATGGTCACCGAGCGCGGCTCGGTGCGGACCATGTACTTCGTGGTCGACGGGACCCGTTACATCGAGTCGCGCTGGGACATGGACAACCCCAACAGCCTCGATCTCGACTACTCGCGCACGATGATGGCGGGCTTTTTGCTCGACCCCTCACCCAAGCGCTTCATGATGATGGGCGTCGGCGGCGGGCAGATCTCGAACTACCTGTTCGAACGGTTCCCGGACATGGAGATCGATGCGGTCGACATCGATCCTGAGGTCGTCCGCCTGGCCCGCAAGTACTTCGGCGTGCCCAACGATCCGCGCTACCGCACCCACGTGGGCGACGGTCGCCTGTTCATCGAGAAGGCCACCGAGCCTTGGGACGTGATCATGCTCGACGCCTTTCGTGGCGTGTTTGTGCCCTACCACCTCAAGACCCGCGAGGCCTACCAGGCCTGCCTCGACAAGCTGACACCCCGCGGGATCGTGATCGCCAACCTCCACAATCTGACCCGCATGTACCCCCACGACCGCAACACGCTCGCGGCCGTGTTCCCCCAATGTTACTCCTTCGTCAGCGAGAGCGGGAATCAGACCACCTTCGTGGCCTCCGCCTCCGAGTCGCGGGTCGGCACCTACGCGATCCGGGCCAACGCCCGAACGGTCGCCGATCGTTTCGACTTCGACATCATGGGCCTGAGCGCCCGCTACTACATGCGCACCGACTGGGACTCGGAGGCGTCGGTGCTCACCGACGACTTCAAGCCTGGGGACCTCGAATCGGCGGCCGAACGTCACAACACGACCTGTATCGCCGGCTGCGCCTATCCAGCCGGCTAGCGCCGATTTGGCCAGCCGGCGAGCCCCGATTTGGCCAGCCGGCGAGCGCCGATTTGGCCAGCCGGCGAGCCCCGATTCGGCCAGCCGGCGAGCCCCGATTTGGCCAGCCGGCGAGCGCCGATTTGGCCAGCCGGCGAGCCCCGATTTGGCCAGCCGGCGAGCCCCGATTTGGCCAGCCGGCTAGCGCCGATTTGGCCAGCCGGCGTTCTAGCCGTTCAGCTCGACCATGTCCTCGAGATCCTGCCCAGGCACGATCTCCATGGGCCGACTGGTCTGGCGGGCGTCTTGAACGGCGTCGCGCAGCTTCTCGAACAGGGCCCGGTGCTCGGGGAGCCCGTGCAACTCCAGCGTGGGGTGAGACTGATCCGTGCTGACCAGGGTGATCATCCCGTTGCCGAACATCCGGTCGACGAAGCTCTGCCCGTACTTGACGTCCAGCACTCGCCACAGCTCGAGGCTGTCGACGGTCTTCGAGAGCACGCCGTACTCCGTCTCGACCCGGCGTCCGGTGACCTTGAACTTGGTCGACGTGTGGACGAGGTAGGTCCAGAGCAGACCCGGGATTCCCACGAGCCAAAATAGCCCCAGGGCCCAACCGGGGGCGCCCCAATCCATAGTGTTGATGAAGATGGCGATCCCGCCGGCGAGGACGCTGGCCAGCGCCCACTTGAGATACGACCCGAGGCTCGCGCTGTGTTTGGCGATGCCCTCGTACATGACTTCGCCCGAGCCCGGCTGGGCCATCCCTCCCTTTGGGGGCTGAGCGACGGGGCGTTCTCCAGGGTTGCCCGGCGGCGGCTGATTCATGCCCACACGGTAGCAGGCCGCGAGCCGTCCGCGCAGCGATCCGGTTGAAAGTCGGACTGTCGGACAGCCGTCAGCGCCCGACGGTCAGGTAGGGCGCGAGCGAGTGCAGGCCCGGGAGATCTCGGATGTCGCCATCGAGGCGGGCGATGATAAGGCGCAGCGTATCGGGGCGGAGGCACCGGCTCAGCTGGGCCACGGCTTCGAGGCCGTGCCGGTTGGCGTTCGCTGCCTCGCTGCGAACCGCGTGCATGCTGGTCAGCAGGGAGCTGAGTTTGTCCCGGTCTTGGAGGGTGGGCTGGCCCTCGAGCAGCGCCCTCAGGGCGGCGCCGAGATCGAAGTCGCCGGCCTCGGTCACGATCTCCAGGGGGTCGTCGTGCCTGAGGCGCTCGTAGCTCCGGTTGAAGACCGCAGCCGCGATCCCGACCTTGCGACTGAGGATGCTCTGAGCCAGGGCCTCGGCGTCCAGGAGGTGGGTGGCGTCCGTCGAGCTGACCAGCACGAAGCTGGTCTCGGGTGCCCGGAGGATGCCCGCGATCGCATCGGCCCGATCGTGGAAACCCGCGCGCATGCCCGAGAAGGCGTCGAAGAACGCGATCGTCTCGTCGGCGAGCTCGCGCCCGACGACCAGCTGGAAGAGTTTGGTCGCCGCGGCCCCGGAGCCGGCCATGAGCTTGGCCCGCCAGCCTCCGGTCTTGGCCTTGCTCTGACCTACGAACCACTTCACGACTCCCTCCTCGAGGAACGAAGCCAGGCGCGAGGGTGCGTCGAGGATGTCGAGGGCGTTGCGGGCCGGGGGGGTGTCGAGGATGACGAGGTCGTACTCGCCCGAGTGCATGACCTCGTAGAGCCGCTCCATCGCAAGGTAGGCGTGGCTTCGGGCCAGGGTCCCGGCCATGGCCCGATACACCCGGTTGCGCAGGATCTTGTCGCGGGTGGCGGCGTCGGGAGCGACCCGCGACATGAGGGAGTCCATGCTGGCCTCGTTGTCGAACATCGCGGCGTAGAGGCTGCCGGGGATCTCGACGCCGGTCGCCTCGAGCGCCTGGGTCGAGACTTCGCGGATCTCGTCGTCGAGGCCGTCGAGGCCGAGGGCGTCGGCGAGGCGCTTGGCGGGATCGATGGTCAGGACCAAGGTCCGGCGACCGAGCTGGGCGGCCCGGAGCGCGACCGCAGCCGAAACGGTGGTCTTTCCGACGCCGCCGGGGCCGACCGCGACCAGCAGGCGCTGGCTCAGGATCAGGGCGTCGATCCCCGTGTCGGCGCCCGTGGTCACGAGCGGCCTCGTGTCTGTGTGTCTGTGTTCGTGTCTGTGCCGGTGTAGACGACTCGGCCCATGCCGCTGGCGCTGGCGCCCGGGTGGGGATCGCCAGCCTCGACCGCCTGCATGGCTTGGCGGCCGAACTCGGCCAAGGTCTCGAGCCCGAGTTCGCGCCCGGCGACCCGGGGAAACTCGACCATGGGCATGGCCACGTCACGGCGCATGCGGTTGATCTGGGCGCGGGCGTTGGCGTGGTAGCGCATCGCTCGGCGGGTCAGGACGACGTTGTCGCTGAGCGTGGTCAGCTTGGACTTTTGGGCCCAGGCCTGGACCTGATCCAAGAGCCCGGCCTGGCTCGGTGTCAGCGGTCGCTGAGGCACCTGGTTGACGAACAAGAGGCCCAGCGCGACGTCGTGTTTTTGATCGAGGCGCTGCCAGAGCTCGACCGTCTCTTGAGCCGGGAGCTCGCGGGGCAGGGTGACCAGACTCAAGACCGTGCGCCGCGGATCCCGGAGCAGGTTCGAGAACCCGTCGACCAGCTTGCGCATGGGCCCATCGCCGATCAGCCCGCTCAACACGGCGGGCAGATTCAAGAGCATGACCGCGTGGCCGGTGGCGTCGAGGTCGACGAGGATCAAGTCCCAGCGAGGTTCGCCGGCCGCGTCGCGCTCGGCCTCGAGCATGCTGAGCTTGTTGAGGGTAGCGACCTCGGCGACCGAGGGGGCGGCATGAAAAAACCGCTGGAGCGTCTTGTTGCGGGTGATCGAGCGGGCGACCCGCTTCACCGGGATGTGCTCGAGGAAGTACTCGGCCAGGGCCGGCTCGAACTCGAGGTTCATGGCCCACACGCCGCGGCCGACCTCGCTGGGTCGGTAGCCGATCTTGGTCTCGAACACGCCCTCCATGGAGGCCCGGTGGCCGAGCTCGACGATCAACGGTCGGAGGCCGCGACGAGCCGCCTCGAGGGCGAGCGCCGCGACGACCGTGGTCTTGCCCACGCCACCTTTTCCGGTGAACAGCAGCAACCGGCGATCGAACAAGGTGTTGGTCGGGTCGGACACGGGCGAAGGGCGCAAATTCGAGGGACTGCTTAACCCAGCAATCTGGCAAATACAACCGGAGCGGGACTTGTCCGAAGGCCAGCCAGGTCGTGTATGTTGATCGCGATGCACGCCTGGTCGGCATGGCTTCAGGCGGCACGCCCGCTCGCGGCGGCAAACGTCGCAGTTCCCCTGGTTCTGGGCCAGGCCTTGGCCTACGCCGCGACCGGGGAGTTCTCCTGGTCCCTGTTTGGTGCCGTCCAGATGATCGGGATCCTCGATCAGCTGTTCATCGTATTCGCCAACGATTTCGCCGATCGGGACAGCGACGGGCTCAACCGCGCGCCGTCTTTTGTCTCGGGTGGGTCGCGGGTCATCCAGGAGGGCAAGCTGGCCCCCGACGACCTGCGCAAGGCCGCCTGGGGCATGCTCGGGGCCCAGCTCGTGGTCGCCCTGTACCTGGCGCTGGTCTACCAGCTCTACTGGATGCCCGTGTTGGTGGCGGTCGGGGCGAGCCTGTTGTGGGCCTACAGCTTCGCGCCTTTCCGGCTCTCCTACCGGGGCCACGGCGAGCTCCTCCAGGGGCTCGGCGTCGGGGTGGTCCTCCCGGTCATCGGTTACTACGCGCAGGCCGGTGGGTTCGGATCTCTGCCCTGGCTCGGACTCGCGCCCTGTTTCCTGCTCGCCTATGTCGGCAACCTGCTGACCTCGCTGCCCGACTACGCGGGAGACCGGGCGGCTCAAAAACGCACCTACGCCGTGCGCTTTGGCCAATTCAGCGCGCGTCGCCACGCCCTCGAGATGCTCGCTGTGGCGGTCCTGTTCGGCTGGCTGGTGGTCCCCCATCTCCCCTGGTGGGCGCTCATCCTGGTCCTGGGGATCCCGCTGGTGCCCCTGTGGATGGCCGCGCGGTCCCTGGGCACCGCCGACGCCGACAATCCCCGGGAGTGCCTGCGCTTCGTCATGCTCGGCGTCGGGGCCTCGAATCTGGCCATGTTCGCCTGGATCGTGGTCGCTCTGGTCCGCGGCTGGCTTTGACGGTTGACCTACACCACACCTGGCCGGGATGATCTCCGGGCCCGGGGGAACCTGACCGTGTGCAGGGGGTCTGGCCCCGAGCGTTGCCCCCCCTGTCCGCCCAATCTCCCGTGACCGCCGAGGACAGCCGAGCCGATCCCCCCGCTCCCGCGCAGACGCCTCGTGCGGAGCCGTCGCGCGATCCTGTGCAGGCCGCGCGCGATGTCCGGGATGCCCGCGATCGACGTCTGGTCCGGCGCCTCAAGCAGGGTGACCAGCGGGCGTTTCAGGAGCTGGTCCACACCTACCAAGACCGGATCTTCGGGCTGAGCTACCGCATGATCGGCAACCGCCAAGAGGCCGAGGACATCGCCCAAGAGGTGTTCATCTCCGTCTACCGGGGGATCACCAACTACCGGGGTGAGGGGCGCTTCTACACCTGGCTGTATCGAATCGCCTCGAACAAGACCAAGAACCGGATCAAGTACCTCAAGGGCCGCAACTTTCATCGGGCCTCGGACATCGACGAGACCCCCGCCGCGCACATGAAGGGCGAGGATGGCGGCCGGGTCGTGGCCCTGCAGAGCCTCGTGCCCGGACCCGAGGCCAGCGTCCAAGGCTCGCGCCTTCAGGCCGCGGTCCAGCGCGAGATAGCGAACCTCGATCCCGAGCATCGACTGCTGATCGTCCTGCGCGATATCCAGGGTCACACCTACGCCGAAATCCTCACCATCACGGGCCTCCAAGAGGGGACCTTGAAGAGCCGGCTGCACCGGGCCCGCCTGGCCCTCAAAGTGCGCCTGGAGCCGTATCTGGACTAGCCAGCAGGCCCAGCGCGTGTGTTCCCACAAAACACCTTTACCCACCCTGCATCGAGACTAGACTGAAGCGAACCGAGAGATCTCCCATGGCCGCCGACTCCAACGCCGAGCTGATGACAGCTTACCTCGACGACGCCCTCGAGGCGGACGAGAGTGAGAACTTCGAGGCTTGGCTCGAGAGCTCACCCGAGGCCAGGGCCGAGGTCGAGAGCCTGGCGCGCATGCTCTCGGTGGTCCGCGACCTCCCTGAGCTCGAGGCCCCGCCCGACTTCTACGAGAAGGTCTCCAAGAAGATCCGCCGCTCCAAGTTCGGCGAACCGGGCTCCGCGCTGAGCCTGTTCACGCTGCCCTTTCAGGTCGTGAGTGTCATCGTGATCATGGTGATCGCGGCGACCTACCTCATGCTCGAGATCGACCGTGACAGCGAGCGACTCGAGAGAGATCCGAGCGCGGCCGAGGCCGAAGACCTCTGACGGGTGTCGGCCGGCTTCAAGCGCTGTCGAAGTCGGGCGTGCTCAACTCCGGGAAGTCGGCGAGCAGGAACTCGCAGGCCGGGATCGCCGGCGCGTTCCTGTGTGCGTCCGTGCTCTGAGGGGTAGGTCGAGCCCAGGCCCGAGCCAGGAGCCACAGCTTGCGCAGCGTGGTGGTGTGGGCTCGGCCTCGCAGCGGGTCGCAGCCCTGCCCACGGAGGACCCGACCGATGTCGGCGTAGATCAGACCCGCCGCCCGGATCGCGGGCCTGCAGTCGCGGGGCAGCATGGCCAGGCCCGCGCTCGCACGCAGGTAGTGCTCGTCGGCGACCGTGAGCACCGCCTCGACGACCCCCGCCAGGCGCGGGTCACCGACATATTCGAGGTGGTTGTGTGTGAAGTGTGCGGGGTCCATGTCCCGGTCCCGCAGCCACGCCGCCGGCAGATACAGGCGGGCTCGACCGGCGTCCTCGGCGACGTCGCGACAGATGTTGGTCAGCTGCATGGCCACGCCCAGGTCACAGGCTCGGGCCAGGGTCCTTCGGTCGCGCTCCCCCATGAACACGGTCATGACCACACCCACGGCCGAGGCGACCCGCGCGCAGTAGCCCATGAGGTCGTCCATGGTCTCGTACTCCCGCTCCTGCGCGTCCCAGGCGAAGCCCTCGATCAGCGCCTCGACGACCGCTCGGGGGAGCTCGAAGCGCTCGACGACCCGGCAAAAAGCGCGGTCGACCGGGTCGTTGTCGGGGGCGCCTGCGTAGATACAGTCGATGCGGCCTCGGAGCTCGTCGACCGCCCGGCTCGGGTCGTCCGAGAAGTCGACGAGGTCGTCCGCGACCCGGCAAAACGCATAGAAAGCGGCCGCAGGGTCACGCATGCGGCTGGGGAGGAGCCGAGAGGCGGCTGCGAAGCTCTTGCTGCCCGCCGCCAAGATCTGGTGACAGGTCACCAGATCGGCGGTCTCGTCGCGGCGGCCGCGAGGGTGGGCCGCGCTGCGGATAGGCGCAGGGACGAAGTGTTCTTCGGTCACAGGCTTCATCCGGTCCGAGCACTGTACCTCAGACCGCGCCAGATCGGCGCCGGACCCGGGCCAGGCTGGCGCCGGACCCGGGCCAGGCTGGCGCCAGATAGCGGCCAGGCTGGAGCCAGATAGCGGCCAGGCTGGAGCCAGATAGCGGCCAGGCTGGAGCCAGATAGCG
>CAYVJQ010000074.1:19309-33443 GCA_964451725.1 uncultured Nannocystaceae bacterium
GCCAGCTCAGCGGCCGAGGTCGGCAGGATCAGGGACGATGCGATCGAGGATCTTGGCCGAGCTCAACACCCCGGGCACCCCGGCGCCGGGGTGGGTGCCCGCGCCCACGAGGTAGAGACGCTCGATGTCCTCGCTCGCGTTGTGGGGCCGGAAATATGCGCTCTGGAGGAGCACCGGTTCAAGGCCGAAGGCGGCGCCCTTGATCGACAGCAGCTCGTCTCGAAAGCCGATCGGATCGAGGATCTTCGAGCTCACGATCTCGTCCTCGAGGCCGGGCATGACCGTCTCCGACAGGTACTTGGCGATCTTTGCTCGGTAGGGCTCACGCGTGGCCTCCCAATCCGTGTCGCCGTCGAGGTGAGGCACGGGGGAGAGCACATAAAAACAGTCGCAGCCCTCGGGCGCGAGCGATGGGTCGGTGGCCGTGGGCCGGTGCAGGTACAGGGAGAAGTCGTCGGCGAGCACCTTGTTCTCGAAGATGTCGTCGAGCAGCTCCCGGTAGCGCGGGCCCAGCAAGATCGTGTGGTGGGCGATGTCCCCGTACTTGCGCTTGGTGCCGAAGTACCAGACGAACAGACTCATGGAGTAGCGCAGCTTGTCGACCTTGCGGTCGGTCCAGCGCCGGCGGTACTCGGGGGGGACGAGTTTTTTGTAGAGGTAGGCCGAGTCGGCGTTCGAGACCACGATGTCGGCGTCGATGACCTCGCCGCCCTCGAGGCGCACGCCGGTGGCGCGGCCGGCCTCGATGCAGATCTGATCGACGGTCGTGTTCAGGCGCAGCGCTCCGCCTTGCCCGGTGACCAATTCGACCAGGCCATCGACCAGGGTGCCTGTGCCGCCCATGGCGAAGTGGACCCCCCACTTGCGCTCCAAAAATGCGATCAGGGCGTAGATGGAGGTCGTGCGAAAGGGGTTGCCGCCGACCAGGAGCGTGTGGAAGGAGAACACCTGGCGCAGGCGCTCATCCTTGATGTACCGCGAGACCAGGCTGTAGACGGTCCGGTAGCTCTGGAGCCGGGCCATGGCCGGAGCGATCTTCACCATGTCGAGGATGCTCCCGAAGGGCACGTCGCCCAGCTGCAGGAATCCAACCTCGAAGATCTTCTTGGACATGGCCAGGAAGCGCTCGTAGCCGGGCACATCGCTGGGACAGAACGCGTCGATCTGCGCGCGCATGACCTCCGGGTCGCCCTGGTAGTCGAAGACCGCGCCGTCGTGAAAGCGGACCCGGTAAAAGGGGGTCACAGGTCGGAGCTCGACGCTGTCGGCGAGCTGCTTGCCACACAGGCCCCAGAGCTCCTCGAACAGAAATGGGGCCGTGATCACCGTGGGCCCCCCATCGAAGACGAAGCCGTCTTGCCGGGTGACGTAGGCCCGCCCGCCGGGTTGATCGCGGCGCTCCAAGATGGTCGTGCGGTAGCCGCGTGCGCCGAGTCGGACGGCGGCGGCCAGTCCACCAAAGCCACTCCCGATGACGACCGCGTGTGGTCGAGGGTCGTCGCTATCGGGGGCTGGGTTGTTCGAGGCAGACGACATGGACCTCGGGGTTGTAGCCGCTGCGAGCCGGGCTCCGCAACGCGGCTCGAGGGTGGCGCACACAGAAAAAATCGCGGGGTAGAGGGGCTGTGGGGCGGGTTCCCAGGTTCAGACTGGGTGGGGCTTGAAGCAACCGGTGCTAGGGTCGTCCGCACTGTCTGACTCGGCGCGTCGCCGAGCGTCTTCCGACCATGATCTCGATCACCTTTTCGCTCGTGCTTCTCGGCTCGCCGCAGATCGCGGGACCCTCAGTGCTCGACCCTCAGCTCGATCCCGCGGCGCTGCACAGCGAGGTCGCCGCGCGAGAGCTCGCCGCGGACACTCAGGAGCAAGTTGTGACCACCGAATACTGGGCCGGTCACCAGGTCGCCTTTGGCAATCGTGAAGTCCCCGTCCTCGGGACCCTCGATACCCGCATGGACAACTACACCATCGCCAGGGTCCGGCGCGGGAGTGACCAAGTACAGATCGACCAGCGGGCGTGCAAGGTCCGCTACAGCGACCCCTCTGGACTCGAGGTTCACATCGACGCCGACTCGCTTCCGGATTCGAGGCTGATCTTCGAGCGTGTCGAGGGCACGCCCCACTTCTCGATGACCGGCTCGGTGGACTGGGGCGAAGAGGACATCGACAAGGACGGCAACCCAGGGATGGCTGTCTACATCGACGCGTCCGTGTGTAGTGGGACCTTGCATGTCACCAACCACACGACCACGAACGCCCGCGCGTTTGGAGACGACAAGGGCACGCCGTTCTACGGCGAGGTCACGATCAGCGTGCGTCAGAAGATTCTCGCCGCCGAGGGGCGCTGCCTCTCGGCGCTGGCGGAGGATAGCTTCGAGCGCAGCAAGGGCAGCTTTCGCTACGTCAAGATCAAGGCCGACGACACCTGCCAGTCCCTGCTCGATGCAGGTTGGCCAGTCAGAGCCAAGTGAGTCAAAGCCAAGTGAATCTGGGCTCACTCTTGCTCGGCCATCCGCTGGGCCCGGACCTCGAGCAGCTCGGCCTGTGAGCGGGGCCCGTAGGTCTGAACCTGGGTCACAAAGTAACTTGCGAGCTGGCCAGGGAGCGTCAGCGAGCCCTTCGCGTCCTGTCGCCGGTAGTCGAAGATCGTGCGCTGCGCCCAAGGATCGAAGCCACGTGTCCCCAAGCTGGCTTCGGTGGTCAAAAAGATCTGGGTGGTCGGGACGACGATCCGCGTGGGGTCGTCGCCCTTTGCGTCCACGGTCCACACGGCGACGACATGGTTGCCCGTCGGCCACAGCAGGCCGACCTGGGAGTCGCGCTCGAGTCCGATGCGATGGGCGACAAACGCGAACAGGGCCGACAGCTCGTCGCACTCGGCGATCGCCGTGGTCACGGGCACGAGCGCCGCACCGGCCTCGCTGTCCTCTGCGACGACCCCGGGGAGGGACTTCTCCAGGGCTCGCCACTGGGCCCAGATCAGCTCCGAGTTTGGTTGCTCGTTGGTGATGTCCCACGCCAGCCCCCACCAGCCCCCATCGCGGGTCGCCTCGAAGGCGATCTTGACCCGCACATAGTCGAGGTAGAGGGCGCCGCCGAGTCGCTCGGCCTCCTCCTGGAGGCCGAACTCGTCGATCAGGGCCGCGTAGTCGGCCGCGACCTCGGGCGAGGCTGCGATGGTGTCGACCTCGGCCTCGAGCGCGACGAGGAGCTGGTCGACGGTGACGGTCGACTGTCCAGCAAAAGGGGCTGGGTCTGGGATAGGAGCTGGGATAGGAGCCGTCTGCTCGGGGGCGGCGTTGCCCGAGATCGCCGCGGCCTCGAGGTCGCCGGTAGCGAGCTCGGCCAGCGCCGCCCCGGCTGGAGGGCCGACTGGGAGCGGTGCCGCGGTCGTCGGCTCGGAGGTGTCGACCTCGGTTTTCTCAGCGCACCCGACCAGCAGGAGGGAGCTCAGGCTCGCCGTGAAGGCCATGAACACGAAGCTCGGCACGCCTATTCGAGACGCATGAGCCCGGTGCTCGATCTTCACTTCCACTTGATATTGCAGCCGATGCTGGGCACCTGGGGGATCGCCGGAGCCCGCCCGCTCGAGACCGCGTCGATCGCCGCGCGCAGGGACGCGCCCGTGGGCGGCGCGCCGCCGGGTCGACTGTCGTCGAGTTCTCCCCGGTAGGCGAGCTTGCGCTCGGCGTCGAACAGAAAAATGTCGGGGGTACAGGCGGCGGCGTAGGCTCGGGCGACGGTCTGATCGGCGTCGATGAGGTAGGGAAAGACGTATCCACGCCGCGCGCGCTCGCGGGTCATGGCCTCAGCGTCGTCTGCGGGGTAGCGCTCGGCGTCGTTGCTGTTGATCCCGAACATGGCCACACCCCGGGTGGGGAGCTCCCGGCCCAAGCGGGCGAGCTCCTCGGCCACGTGGATCACGTAGGGGCAGTGGTTGCACATGAACACGACCAGCAGCGCCCGCGCGTCGGCGTAGGCCGGATCGTCGAGGCTGACGATCGCGCCCTCGGTGTCAGGCAGAGCGAAGCTCGGCGCCGGCGAACCCAGGGCGACCATGGTCGAGGGGGTCAGCGCCATGGCGGCCGGTCTCTCAGGACGAGCTCAGCTTGCGCTTGAGCTCCTCGAGTTGGGCGTCGACCTCGGCCGCCTTTTCGTCCACGAGCGGTTCGTCGCCGCCGGGTTCGCCCGTCTCCCCATCTTCGTTCTCGTCCATGACCGGTTTGTCGTCGACCGGTTCGTCGTCGCCGGGTTCGCCCGTCTCCTCGTCCTCACTCGGGGCGATCGCCCGGGCTGGGGCAGGAGCGGCGGCCAGGGCCATTTTTCGCTTGAGGACCTCGAGCTCGTCGTCGACGTCCGAGCCCACTTCGAGGGCCTTGAACTGGGACTCGAGGCTGCTCTCGGGCAACAGACCGAGTTCGGCCGAGGCCTCGGCCTCGGCCTCCAGCTGGGTGACCCGCTCGTCCATCCGCGCGAAGGTGCTGTCGTGTGAATCGCTGGCGTTGAGCTGGGACAGGGTCTGGTTGATCGTGGCCTGGGCCTGGGCCCGCTTTTGCCGGGAGATCAAGATGTTGCGCTTGCGCTTGGCCTCTTCGATCTTTTGATCGAGCCCGCGCAAGGCCTCTTTGAGCTGGTCGACAGCCTGCTTCTGCGCCTCCCATTGGGCCTTGAAGTTGGTCGCCAGCTCATCGTGTTCGCCCTTGCGGTGCAGCGCGGCCTTGGCGAGCTCATCGTTGCCCGCGCGGATGGCGAGCATGGCCTTGCGCTCCCAGTCCGTGGCTTTGGCGTGCTCTTGCTCCCACTGCTTTTTGATCCGCTTCTCGTCGGCGATCGCTACCGCGACCTGCTTCTTGGCCTCGACGAGCTGGCCCTTCATGTCGACGAGGACCTGATTGAGCATCTTTTCCGGGTCTTCAGCCCGATTGATCAGCTCGTTGATGTTCGAGCGGATCAGCGTCCCGAGTCGTCCAAACAATCCCATGGTGTCTAGGCCTCCACGCCCGGCTTGTTGCTGGACGTCCAGTCGGAAAGTTTCTGTAGGTGAGCGTCGAGGCTCATCGTCAGGTCGTCGATGATCCCCTGAAACTCGTTGGGGTCGAGGTGCTCGGTCTGAAGCGCCCCGGACAACACGACGCGCTCGCCCTCGATGGCGTAGGCGCTGTGCAAGAAGTCGGCGTTGAGTTCGAGCAAGGTCCGGTACAGGCGCTCCCCTTTACCCTCGGCTTGGTCGGCTAGGTCCAAGGGCATGGAGAACAGGACGATCGGATCCTCGACCTTCACCACGACTCGGCTGCGAGCGCCGTTTTCGAGCTCGAGCACCCACGTCGTGGGGTCGAGTTGATCGAAGCTGGCTCCGCTGCGAAACAGCATGGATTCGACGATGTCGGCGCTCGTGCTCATGGCTGAGGGTCTTTCTGCATGTCGGGCGGCCGGTCGCGGGCGAGTGATGGCCCAGGTGCCAGCGGCCAGTGTGCCAGCGGCGGGGTCGGCGGGGAACGGCCGGCGGGAGATCGTATTCCCACCGCTCCGAGGGCTCCAGTCGCCAGACTCGAGCCGTGTCGCGGGCGGGGTACCCAAGGTCCTGAGTTTACGGCGCGCCAGCGGGGCCGGCAAGCTGGCGCGTCGGCGCGCAGGTAAGCGCGCAGCTGTGCCGCGAGGACGTGGAGATTTGGTGCAGAGCCGGCCCCAGAGATGACCTTGTCCACGCACCTATTTGCTTGTGGGAGCTCGCGTACGGCATCCTAGTAGGAGAAGGGGCGGCGCCCAGCGGGGCCTCGACCGCCGGCGGTCGCGTGGACGGACCCGGGGGCCCGTGGTATTTCGTTTTCCTCTCATGCCGGACCCAAACAGGCTGCCGCGACACGTCGGCATCATCATGGACGGGAATGGCCGTTGGGCGGCCGAGCGCGGCCTGCGGCGCGAACAAGGCCACAGTCGAGGGGCCGACGCGGTTCGCAAGATCGTTCGCGCCGGACGTCGAGCGGGCCTCGAGGCGCTCACGCTCTACGCCTTCTCGAGTCAAAACTGGTCCCGGCCGCCGCGCGAGGTCCTCCATTTGATGCAGCTGCTGCGTCGATACTTGATCGAGGAGCGGGCCGAGATCCTCGACAACGGGATTCGCCTGGTCACCGTCGGGGACATCGAGCGCCTGCCTCGAATGGTGCTCCGACCGCTGCGCGAGCTGATGGCCGCCTCGGCCCACAACAAGGGGATGGAGCTGTGTCTGGCCCTGAGCTACGGCGGGCGAGAAGCCATCGCTACCGCGGCTCAGGAACTCGCCCGATCTGTCGCCAGGGGTGAAACCCGGCCCGAGCAGATCGATCCCGAGTACTTCGGCCGGTTTCTGCCGACCAGCAAGCTGCCACCCCTGGATCTACTGATTCGGACGAGCGGCGAGCAGCGGGTGTCGAACTTCTTCCTGTGGGAGGTCGCCTACGCCGAGCTCCACTTTAGTCCGGTCCTCTGGCCCGACTTTGGTGAGGCCGAGCTGTGGAGCGCGCTGCGTGACTACGCAGCCCGCGAGCGACGTTTTGGCCTGACCTCGGCGCAGATCCAGTCGCGGGTCAACGGTCGTGAAGCCAGCCACGCTCGGACCTCGATCATCGACTCTGCGATCGACAAGTTGGCCCTCGACACGGGTCACTGAAGCCGTCCTCGATGACCGAAGACAACCCAGACGTTCCAGCTGCCGTTCCGCCCGCCGAGCCACGCGCCGAGCCACCCACCGAATTGGGCAAGAAACCCGTGAGCAACCTGACCTTGCGGTTGGCGACCGCGGGGGTCCTCATCCCGGTCCTGGTGATCTCGGGGTTCGTCGAGACCACGCACTGGTCGATCTTGGCCTGCGCTGTGTTGGCCGTATTTTTTGCGGGTGACGAGTATCTGCGCATGACCCTGGGCCTCGGGGACACGTCCAAAGATCGGGCGATCGGCCTGCGCGCCACCTTTGGGGTCGCCGGCGCGGCCATCGTGATCGGGAACTGCCAACTCGGGACACACACAGCCATGGCGCCGCTGTTGTTCGGGGCAGCCATGATCTTGGCGACGGCGGTACTGGCCCGCAAACGCCAGCTCGCCAACGCGGGGCGGGATTTTGCGTTCGCCCTCTCGGGTTTGATCTACGTGCCCATGATGGCCTGCGTCTGGCCACTGCTCAAAAAGGAGCTGGGTCCCGAGTGGCTGTTCTTGGCCCTGGCCCTGGCCTTCTCCTCGGATACGGCCGCCTATTTTGCAGGCCGGGCATTTGGAAAGCACAAGCTCTACGAGGCGGTCAGCCCTAAAAAGACCGTTGAAGGCGCGGTGGGAGGGCTCCTGGGGGGCGTCATCGCCACGGTCGGCATGGGCCATTTTTGGCTCTTACCCGAGATCTCCATCAGCCACGGTATCGTTTTGGGCGTACTCGGGAGCGCCCTGGGCCAGCTCGGAGATCTCGTCGAGTCGATGATCAAGCGGACCTTCGGTGCCAAGGACAGCGGCAATATTTTGCCGGGCCACGGGGGCATGCTCGACCGTGTCGACGGCCTGCTCTTTGTTGCGCCCTTGGTCTACTACTACGCGCGCCTGATGCTCTAGCGGGGCACCGCCGGCTCCGATTCGAGCCGGTGGTGTCCCGCTAGAGCATCAGATGTGATCACATCAGTAGTCGCGGCCAGGGCCGAGTGCTTTGCGCTCGGCCTTGGACTTCCCGAGGTAATAAAATCCTGCCGCTGGAATGCCCAAGATACCCGCGAGGATGGCGATCGGGAGCAGGGCCTGGAGAGCGAGCGCCGCGACCGCGGCTCCTGCGCCAGTTGCTACGCCCGCGACCGCCGCCGTGCCACTCGTGGCTTGCTTCGACTTGGCGTAGAGAAAGGTTCCTCCGCCAACGGCGGTTGCGACGAGAAAGAGTCCGATGGCCATGATGCTCCAGTGCTCCAGTGCTGGGAGGTCCGAGTATAGACCACTTCGACCAGCGTGTCGGTTTCAAGTGACGAGGGAGAAGTCTCATTCCGATCCTTTTGCCCACCCAGGCGGTGGACTGGACGCGAGCACGGTCGGAGCTGATACTTCGCGGATGGCCGATTCCTCGACCAATGAGCCCAAAGCGAAGGCCCCAGACGCGGGAGAGCCGGGCCAGGACCGCGACAAGGGCGAACGCCGCCGTCGTAGGGGCAAAGGTGGCCCGCAAGAAGGTGGCCCGCAAGAAGGTGGCCCGCAAGAAGGTGGCCAGCGAGAAGGTGGCCAGCAAGGCAGCCAGCAAGGCAGTCAGCGAGAAGGTGGCCAGCAAGAACGTGGCCAGCAAGAAGGCAGCCCCCGAGAGGGGCGCCGGCGCCGGCGCGACGGTGGTCAGCGAGAGGGCGGCCAGGGTGGCCAGCGAGAGGGCGGCCAGGGTGGCCAGCGAGAGGGCGGCCGAGGTGGCCAGCGAGAGGGCGGCCGAGGTGGCCAGCGAGAGGGCGGCCGAGGTGGCCAGCGAGAGGGCGGCCGAGGTGGCGGTCGTGACCGCGGGCGAGGTCGAGATCAGGGTCGAGGGCCGCGCGATGACCAGCGCAGCGACCAGCCTCTGACTGCGGGCCTGTTCGCAGGTGTCGCCGATCGCGAGATGCCCTGCCGTATCGCAGGATGTACCCAGACCTGGACCTGGTACGGCTCCCAGCAGATTCGTTCGCTCGGTAAGCCCCCACCCAAGCGCATGTGCAGCGACCACCTCGCCCAGTTTGATGGGATCGGGGACCGGCAGATGCCCTGCCGCAATTCATGGTGCACAAACACCTGGCAGTGGAGCCGGGGCGCGCAGCTCTACCAGCGCGAGCAAAAGGGCAAGCTCAAGGCTCCGCACCGCCTGTGTGAGTCGTGTTTCGGCGAGGAGCGGGAGACGGGCGATACACGTCTGGCCTGCAAGATCCCCGAGTGTGAGAACACCTGGGAGTGGACCCGTGACGCCCAGCTGCGCCACCGCTCCTGGGTCCGGCGCCAGCAGGCGAAGTACGAGGCCCAAGATCAGGAAGACGCCGAGGCCGATGCGACTCCCGCGAGTCGAGCCACAGCCGAGGCGCCCACAAGTGATGCTGGTGCGAGTTCGGCAGGGCCGGAAGACGCCGTGGCTGTGGTCGCAGCCACGGACAAAATGGCCGATGACAGCGGCGCGAGTTCGACAGCACCGACGACGGCGGCCGACGTGGGCGAAGCGAGCGTCGCTTCCGAGCCCATGGGTGAAGCGAGCCCCGAGTCCGTGAGCTCCGACGCGCCCAGCGAAGCCAAGGCTGGCGAGGGCAAGGGCAAGGGCAAGAAGCGTCGCCGCAAGCGGCGTCGCAAACGGAAGATCCACGATGGTCCGCCCGAAAAGCTCTGCGAGCGTTGCTTCGAGCGCCTGGGTCACCTGGCGACGATCGCCATCCCCTGCAAAGTGCACGGGTGCACGAGCACCTGGAACTGGGAGCGCGAGGGGCAGCTGCGGGCGTGGGCCCAGCTCGACAAGCAAGAAGAGGTGACGGCGCTCCCTCAGCCGCCCCGGCGCATGTGCACCGGCTGCTTCGAGTTTGTCCGTCACCACAGTGATCGCGCCGTCGATTGCGGGCGGCCCGACTGCGACAAGACCTGGATGTACAAGACGGGGGCCCAACTTCAGGACTTCCTCGCTGGCCGCACACTCGAGCCGATCCGCCTGTGCGAGTCCTGCTCCCACAGCCAGTTCACGCTCGCGTCGGCCTCGGGGGTCGCCCTGCCGGAGGGGGCTGAGGTCATGCCTTGCCAGGTCCCAGCGTGTGAGGGCTCTTGGGTCTACGTGCCCGGGATGGCGCTCGCGCCCTCGGACCCGGACGCGAGCGAGGTGCCCGTCGACCGCATGTGTGACGACTGTCGAGCCAAGACCGATGCGCCCGCCCGGGATCCTCGCCGCAGTCGCGCCGTGGCCGAATTGGTCACGACACCCGTGTCTGTCGGCTCCGAAGTGGCCGGCTCCGAAGCGGCCGGCTCCGAAGCGGACGGTTCAGACCCGGCCGGCTCCGAAGCGGACGGTTCAGACCCGGCCGGCTCCGAAGCGGACGGACCTGAAGCCGGCGGCTCCGTCTCGGAGACGGAGCCCGACACCGGAGTCGAAGCGCCCGAACCCGATGTCGGGACCAGCGACGGCGAGTCTGACTCGACCGGCGAGTCTGACTCGAAAGCCTGAGTTCTCGCTCGCGGGGAGCGCTTGCCTCCGCGAGCCGTCTCGGTCGTTTAATTGACCCGGGTCGGTCGAGGTGTGAGGCTCCAGCAGCGCACGCCGCTCTCTCTCCCTCGCATCCCCTGTTCCCACTCGCTCTTCAAGCTTCTCTTCACGCGACTTCTCCCGCTCTCGCGTGCGCGTTCTGGGGCCGACCTCTACCGAGGCCGGCCTTTTGTTTGTCTACTTCTCTTTGCCGCCGCCGCCGAAGTAGTACTGCATGCCGGCGCCGAAGAAGAACCCGTCTTTGATGCCGCCGTCGATGGTCAGCCCAAAGGTGTCTTTGATGATCATGCGGAAACTGCCCATGATGTTGATGAGCGGGTAGACGGGCCAGGTGCCGCCGGTCTCGGTCGAGCCGAAGGCCGAGAGGTCCGAGCCGTCGCACTTCGTGCTCGAGCAGCTGGCGAAGCTCGTACCGGTCGAAAGGATGCCGGCGGGCGCGTCCATGCCCATGTCGACCTGCTCACGGGAGACATCGGTGTTGTCGCCGTCGCCGTTTTGGTCGATGTCGATGTCGTCGTAGTAGCGCGGGGTGCACTTTCGGAAGTCGCCGAGGTCGTCCAGGGTCTGACAGGAGGAGGGGTCGTCGGGCGATCCGGGGTTGCGACCCAGGGGGGTGCGCGCGATGCCCTCGCCGACCAAAACGCCGATCCCAATCCCGCCGCCGCCGCCGAGCTGAATCTCGACGTCCTCGTTGCGAAACAAGGTCCCGCGCCCGATGAAGTTGACCTCCACGGTGAACATGCGCAGATCGATCTTGGTGTAGTCGGCGCCACCTAAGTTGCAGGCCGAACCCGGTCCGAGATCGGTCTCGCAGCTGTCCCGGTCCCACTCGTCCTTGCCCAGCCACAGGGAGTCCTCGGGCTTGATGTGCAGGTAGCCGACGTTGGTGGAGATGTCGAAGGCCCGGGTGATGCGGCGGGTGTATCCGCCGTTGAAGTAGAAGTTGCAGCCCCCTACTTTGACCAGGCCGTTGTCCTCGCCCCAACTCCCGACTTCTTTGCGACACATGGCGTTGCCGTAGCCCGCGAGACGAGGTTTGAGTATCCATGATGGGATGACCTGGATACCGCCGTTGATACCGATTGCGTTGGCGTTGTAGCCGTTGGCCTTGCCCTTGGGGGTCGGCTCGGTCTCATCCCCGGTTTCGGCGTCGTCCGAGGGCGCGAGGGTCGGGTCGTCGGTGGTCGGGTCGAAGGTGTCGGGGTCTTCGCCGGGTCCCTCGACGGTCTCTGCGGGCTCGTCCGTGTCCGAGGATGCGTCGGGGTCCATGGGCAGGTCCGGGTCCGCCGGCATCGGCTCGGCGTCGGCGTCCACGGCTGGGGCGTCCATGGCCGGGGAGTCGGTCGTCGGTGCCGGTTCCTCGATGCGGGCGAGATCTGCCGCGCTCAGGGGGATGGCGAAGGGGCTCGCCTCGGCCACCGTCGGGAGCACCAAGACCGTGGCGAGCGCAATCGGAGGAGCAAGCAAACGCATGCCTCATGATACGCCGCAGAGTGTGGCGATCGCAAAACTTCGGGTGTGGGAGACAGGCTCGGAGGGCGCCCTTTGCGGGCCTCACAGCTCGATGTTTCGCCAGCCTTTGGCGAGGAATTTCCCGCCCATGGCGAACCCCAATCCATAGACATAGATCACCGCGGCGGTCCAGATCCCCTCGAGCCCGAGTCCCAGGTATGGACCCAGGAGCCAGCTCAGCGGGACCAACAGCCCAAAGTGGAGCAAGCCCTCGGCGACCATCACGTAGACGTTGGCGCCCGCGCCGTAGAGGGCCTGGCTGAGGACCAGGCCGACGACCATCATCGGGAGACATAGGGCGATCAGGCGCAGGGAGGTCGCTGCTGCCGCAGGGACCGCAGGGTCGTTGGGAGACCACAGCGCGATGATCTCTTGGGGCCAGATACTGAACACGATCCCGATCGGGATCACCGCCCAGATCCCCAGGCGGACCGAGTCCCAGCCGTAGCGGGCCGCGAGGTTGGGCTTGCCCGCCCCTAGGCTCTGGCTGACCGCGGTGGCGGTGGCGGTGCCGAAGGCGAACAGGGGCATGAAACACAGCGCGCCCGTGTCCATCAGCGCCTTGGTCGCGGCGGAGTAGGTGTTGCCCGTGCCCTCGGCCGCGTCGATCTGACCGACGAACTTGAAGAACAAGAGGAAGCCCGCCATCAAGATCAAGGTCGCGGAGCCCGAGGGCAGCATCAACCTGATGATGTTGGCGATCGCTTTGCGATCGAAGTTGTTCCAGCGATAGAAGTGAAAGCGGCGGTTGTAACGGGGCAGAACGCTGACGGCGACCATGATGGCCAGGCCGATATAGGTTGCGATCATCGAGGCCCAGCCCGCGCCGGCGAGGCCCATCTGAGGGATCCCGAGGTCCGGGTTGCCGAAGATCAGCAGGTAGTTCAACCCGACGTTGACCACGTTCATGGCGATCGCCGCGACCAGGTGGACGTAGGTCCGGCCGATACCGTCGAAAAAGGCCTTGTAGGCGAAGGTCACCACCATTCCGCCGATACCCAGAGACCGGAGCTGGACGTAGACGGTGCCGAGCTGCTTTTGCTCGACGCTGGCCTCGGCCAGGAAGTCGACCACGTAGGGGCCGCTGAACCAGCCGACGAGGATGCCCGCCGTGCCGGCGAACAGGGCGACGAACAGGGCGTTGAACAGCACCTGTCCCGCCCGGGTCTCGTCGCCCTCGGCGAAGCGCCGGGCGGTCATGGCTTGGGCCCCGTAGGCGATGGCGGCGAAGAAGCCCCCGACCGCCCAGTACAGGGGCATGCCCAGACCGAGCGCCGCCTGAGAGGCGGTCGCCTCCGCGCTCTCGAGCCGGCCGACCATGAGGTTGTCCGCCGCGTTGACGAAGTACTGGGTCAACATCGCCAGCATGACGAAGGAACCCAGATAGAGGACCCTGCGGACCAGAGGCAGCTCCGGGAGCAGCCCAAAATCGGTACGCGGGGTGTCGTCGAGTTCGGTGAGCTTGATCAAGAGATCCGCGTCGCGCAGGGATCGCGGACACCGGCCCGCGCGCCCGGAGGATGCCACGCCCTCGACCGACGGTGGGAGTCGAGTCGGCGCGGCTCAGCTCACTGCCGGAGCATCGCGCTCACCCGCCGGCTCGAGCCTCGAGCTGCTCGCGGATGTCGCTCTCGAGCTCGCCCATGCAGTCGTCGCTCACGAACTCGTAGGACGCAACGATCCTGCCCTCACCGTCGACGAGGTAGGTAAAGGGGAACTTGGGTCGATTGTAGGCGCTGGCTGCCTCCTCACCCGAGAGCGCGACCTTGGCCCTGAGTTGGTGTTTGTCGACGAAGGCCTGGACCCCCTCTGGATCCTCGTCGGTGGCGACCGCGACCAGGGTCAGCCCAAACTTGCGGTACTTGCGGTACAGGCGGTCGAACTTTGGGAGCTCCTCGAGACAGGGCTTGCACCACGTCCCCCAGAAGTTCAGGAGCATGACCCGACCCCGGTAGTTGCCCGGAGTGACCGTCTTGTCGTTGGTCAGAGCGGGCAGTTTGAAGCCCTTGACCCGGGACCCGACGTCGAACTGCTTCCGGCACGAACGCCCCGCGGCGTAGGTCCGCCCGGGGAGAGCGAGCGCTCCGGCGGTCGAGGAGTCGGTCTCTGAGGGAGGGGGATCGGCGACCGCAGGTTCGGTCGAGCTGTCCGCCAGCGCGGGGCTGTCCGGTGGTGGCTCGGGCGCATCCAGCGTGGTTGTAGAATCGGGGTCCGACGCTCGAGTCTGCGGCTCCACGTTCGGTTCGGGGTCGACCGAGCGACCGGGCGCGACAGTGCCGCCTGCGGTGGGTTCGCAGGCGAGCGCGGCAACACAGACGAGCGAACACAGGGACGGCAGGCGCATGGCCGAGGACGATAGCAGCGGGCGCCAGGCCGATGTTCAGGCCGATGTTCAGGCCGATGTTCAGGCCGATGTTCAGGCCGATGTTCAGGCCG
>CAYVJQ010000074.1:33543-35343 GCA_964451725.1 uncultured Nannocystaceae bacterium
ATGTTCAGGTCGATGTTCAGGCCAGGGGAACGGCTTCGCAGGCGGTCTTGATGGCGCCCCAGGCCTCCCGCAGCTCGCTCTCACCCGCGGCGTAAGGCAACAGCAGCCGCACCGTGTGCCCGCCCGGGGTCGTGGCCAGCAGACCGGCGTCCATCATGGCCTTGCCGATGGCCTTGGCGCGGCCGCCCTCGAGGGTTCCGACCTGCACCCCGATCATCGCGCCCGCGCCCCGAATATCGACGACCTCCCGGTTGGGATCGGACTTGGCGATGAGCTCGAGGGTGGGCAACTGGGCAGCAGCGCACTCGAGCAGGCCCTCCTCTTCGATGATCCTCAAGGTCGCCAGCGCCGCCGCGCAGGCGACCGGGTTGCCCCCAAAGGTCGTCCCATGGGTCCCGGGGCCCATGTGGGCGGCCAGGGTCTCGGTGGTCAGGCATGCGCCGATCGGGAAGCTCCCGCCCAGGGCCTTGGCGAGCCAGAGGATGTCGGGCTTGGCCTCGTCACCGACGATCGTCTCCCAAGCCGACCAGTGGCCCGTCCGACCGCAGCCACTCTGGATCTCGTCGATGCCCAAGAGCGCACCGTGGCGGCTGCACAGGGCCCGAGCCTCCAGCAAGAACGATTTCGTGGCTGGCCAGACGCCCCCCTCGCCCTGGATCGGTTCCAGGAACACACCTGCGATCCGGGGCCCGTGGGCCTCGAAGGCCGCGCGCAGGGCATCTTCGTCGTTATAAGGAAGGCGGAGCACCTGCATGGTCGCAAAGCGGCCAGAGGGCGGCTCTCCCATGCAGGTGACATAAGGGTCGCGGTACGCGGGGTTGGCCGTGAGCGCGATGCTGGCGAGGGTACGGCCGTGAAAGGCGCGCTCGAAGGCGACGATCACATCCCGCCCGGTGGCCTTGAGGGCCAGCTTGATGGCGGCCTCCGTGGCTTCGGTCCCGCTGTTGGCGAAAAATGGTCGGCAATCGTCGATCGGGAACAAACTGCCTAGCCGTCCCGCGAGCTGCTGCTGAGGAACCGTCCAAAAACTGTTGGCGACGGAGCTCAGCTTGCCCAGCTGATTGTGGATCGCTTCTATCCAGAGCGGATGGGCGTGGCCGAGGACCGCGCAGCCAATGCCTGCAATCGCGTCGAGGTAGATCTTTCCGTTCGAGTCCCTCAGTCGAAACGAGCCGCCTGTATCCCCGTCGTCGTGGACCGCTCGGTCGAGTGTGATCCCACGGCCAGGGGCATAGGTGGGCCAGCGAAGATCCTGAAATCCGTCGGCGTTGTCGGCCATCGCAAATTGTTGTCGCACAACGAGCGGGAAATGCGGCTGTCTTTCTGTTGGATCGAGCAGAATTCAGGGCGGTCTCGACCGCCAAAGAGGGAGCGACGGGCCGACCGAGAAGCCCGCAGTGCGTGGAATCTCAGACTCGGCTCACACGATTGGATGGGCTCCCGAACCAGTCGTGTAAATGTGGGTGCCAAACCGACATTTACGCGATTGACGCCGTTTGTGCGGCGTGACCCTCGCCATTCTAAAGTGAATGAAACGGGCAGTAGTGGCCGTTTGGGAGCCCCTTCAAAACTCCCTGATCTTTTTTGCCCCGGAGCCTTGACCCGACGGGCTGCCTCGCATAGAGATTCCAACCCCGGCACCGGAGACGCACTCGGCCCTGCGCTGACAAGCCTTCGGAGACGGTGACGCTCCCTGAAAACTGAAGAGCAGGAACACGGACCACGAAACCGCACGGTTTCGAAAGCACACGGCAATGTCGTGTGTCGTAGAAGCTGTCTGCGGGACAGTCGTTCAGCAAT
>CAYVJQ010000075.1:0-1061 GCA_964451725.1 uncultured Nannocystaceae bacterium
CCGAGACCGACACCAGCACCGAGAGCGACGGTGACATCGGCAGCGAGGACGACAGCGACACGGGCTCGGAGGACGCGGGCTCAGACTCCGAGACCGACGAGACCGACGAGACCACGGAGACCGGGGATCCCACCGCGTGCTGGGAAGACCTCGAGGTCGGCGCCCTCGAGGTGATCTACGAGGGTTTCCTGGCCGGCAGCGAGGGCCTGACCTTCGACGCCGACGGCCAGCTCTACGTGACCACCTCGGGCAAGGTCTGGACGATCAGCCCGGCGGGTGAGGCGACCTTGTTCGCGGAGGTCCCCGACGCCCTGGGTCTGGCCGCGCGCGCCGATGGCCAGCTGCTGGTCGCGTCGATCGGCGAGTTCAGTATGGCCGACGGGGGGATCTACACGGTCGACACAGAGGGCACGGCGACCCTCCTGGCCACGGGCATCGACAGCCCGAACTTCGTGGTCATGGCTCCCGACGGCAGCGCCCTGGTCTCCGACGACTTCGACACCCGCGTGTTTCGGGTCACCCAAGGCGGAGATCTGAGCGTGGTGATCGAAGCTGTCCCCTCCCCCAACGGCATGGCCTACAGCCCCGACGGCGCCGACTTTTATGTCGCCTCGACCTTCACGCCCGACGGCCAGCTGACCCGCTACCAGGTCGACGACGCGGGCCTGCCCATACCCGAGACAGGCGTCGAGATCATGCACCTCGGGCAGGGCTCGACCCCCGACGGGATCGCCGTGGACGAGCTCGGGCGGGTCTACGTGGCCGCGAACTTGAAGGGCCAGATCTGGCGGGTCGATGGACAGGCGACGGAGCTCAGTGAGGGTGAGCTGGTCGCCGGCGAGCTCGAGTATCCGGCGAGCATGGCCTTTGGCCGCGGTCCCGACTTCGACCCTTGCTCGCTCTACTACACGGAGCTGATCGGACAGCGGGTCATGCGTCTGGTCCTGGACGTCCACGGTGCGCCCTTGAATGACGGCGCCTGAGCGCGCCATCCGGCATCCGAGGTCTACGGCTCAGCGGAGCAGCGTCTGCGGCCCTGCCCTGCGAGCAGGCTCTCTGCG
>CAYVJQ010000075.1:1161-20980 GCA_964451725.1 uncultured Nannocystaceae bacterium
CTACGGCTCAGCGGAGCAGCGTCTGCGGCCCTGCCCTGCGAGCAGGCTCTCTGCGGGCGGGCTCTGCGGGCAAGCTCGGGGACTCTGCGAGCCGTGCTCAGGGACAGTGCTCGAGGCCCGCGGGCAGGGTCTCGGTCGGGAGCGCCCCAGGCGGGGGGACCTCGACAAAACAGGCCTCGATGTCATCGGCGACGAAGCGCAGGCGGAGGTAGCCGTAGATCGGGGCGCCCGCGCCCTGCCACGCTCCGGCCGTACCGGCGATGAGCTCACGCAGCGGTGTGCCGGCGACCTCGAAGCGCAGGTCATCGAGCATGTGGGCGTGCCCGGCGAGGATCAGGTCCCCACCTTGGTGGGCGAACTCCCCCAGGGTGATCATGGCGATGTCCTCCTCGCCCCAGCCCGCGCCCGTCACCCCTGCATAGGGCGGGTAGTGCATGACCGCGAGGGTGTTGTCGGCCCCCTGGTCCGCGAACAGCTCCGGCAGACGGCCGACGATGGAGGGCGCGAGGGTCCCCGAGCCCGTGTCCAACATGGCGACCCGAGTCCGACAGACGTTGAAGGCGTAGTTCCCCGGGCCGAAGGTCTGGTTGTAGGAGGGATGCGCCGCGTCGTAGATGTCGTGGTTGCCCGGGGTCAGCGCAAAGGGCACGGCGACGGGCTCGAGCAGCTCGGCGAACACCCGAAATTCCGCGTCGGTGGACGACTCGGTCAGGTCACCGGGGATGAGCGCACCGAGCAGGCGCTCGCCGGCCTCGTCAGCCTCGTCCCGCTCACGCCGGATTCGCTCGATGATCCGCGAGAACTGGGCGGGGTTGAGCTGGACGTCGCCGAGCACGACCATGCGGTACACGGAGGGGCAGGCCAGCATTCGCCCTCGGACCCAGGTGAGTTCACCGGCGGAGACGGGCACGCTGAGGCTGCGGCGTGTGCCCTGATCGGTGTCGGCGGGGGCGATCAACTGCTCCTGACCCGCAGGCCCGACCCACAGCTCGTGTGTGGGGTGGACGTTGCTCAGGACCAGGTCCACGCTGGTATCTTCGAGCCCTCCTCGCAGCGAGATCGCAAACTCCCCCAAATGCGCGACCCGGGCCTGGAGCTGGCCCTCGCGCTCGTGAAAGACCCCCTCGCCGACCCACGAATCGTCGTTTTGGGCGTCGACAGTCTGAAAGCGAAGCTCGACCCCAGAGGCGCTGAGCCTGCGCGCGAAGCCATTTTCAGCGATCACCCGGCACTCGGCCCGGGTGTAGTCGGGCGTGGCGCACTCGACCTCGGAACAGGCGCTGGCACCGAACATCAGCGCGCCGAGAGAGAGCACGCCCACGGCCGAGCGCGCCGGCGTCCAAGCGCCGCTCATCGCTGCCCCCCGGACTTCGCGCCCAGCTCGGGGAGCACGATGCCCGCCTCCAAAAACGGATGCAGGCCGCGCCCCGCCCGGGCCCCGATGCTGAACTGATAGGCGACTCGAGCCCCCACTGGCCGAACCCGGATCGTGAACTGATTGACGACGTAGCCGATGAACCCGACGATCGATCCGATGTCGATCCCGGGTGCCTCCAAGCGAGAGTGCACGTAGCCCAAGTTGAACTGACCGACCACCGACGCCCGCCGGGCCCGGGACAACTTCCAGATGGGTAGATCCATGTCGAACCAGGCCTCGCCGTAGATCGGAGCGAGCTCGGGGCGCCCGGCCTCGACCAGACCGGGCTCGCCATAGCCGATCAGATCCCAGCGCGGGCCCAAGTAAAACGTAAACCGTTGGCGCGGGGAGATGTGCCAGCGCAGGCCGAAGGTCAGGGGAGTGAGCGCGACCCGCTGGCTGACCCGCTCGGCATCCCCCGCCAGGGTGAGCTGCTCCCGAGCGAGGTAGACCTGCGGTTTGTAGCGAAGCTCGATCTCACCGAGGCGGGCCCGCCGGCTGTCCTCGCGCCGGGACCTTCGGCGGCCGGGGTAGGGCAGGCGAAGCGCGAGGTCGATACCCAGGTCGAGAGCCCAGCTCCGACTCTCGAGCCCGACCGGGAAGGTCCCGCCCTGGCCGTTGTCGTCGACCTGGCCCTGGGGCCGGGGATCTCGCTCGATCTGCTGGCCGAGGTCTCCGCCCACGCGCCCGATGAGCCGGATCCGACCGAGTTCGTGGGGGAAGCGCAGGGTCGGCGCAAACGAGCCCGAGAGCGTGTACGGACCGGACTCGTCGGTGGTCCCGGAGCCGCCCAGACCGAGGCTCAGGCCGACCGTGGCGGGCGTGATCCGATCGTAGAGCGCCGGACCGTCGCCGCTGAGGAGCGCGACGGCCCCACCGAGCACGACCGCGCTCACCGCTACGAGCCCCGCCCCACCGAGCGCGACCGCGGGATCGCCCGCCTTTTGACGATCGCCCAGGATGAAGATGCTCGCCACGGCGCCCACCCCCGTGAACCCACCGAGGCCCGCCAGCAACAGGCGCGCGCTGGTGGTTCGGTAGCAGGGCATCACGCCGGGCAGGCAGCGGGTCAACCGGCGGCTCCGGGCCCGACCTGAGCCCGACCCGGCAGCGCGCGCCCGACCCACTGTGCCCCCGGGCGGTGGGGTCGCTACACCACCCAGGGGGACGGGCGACCCGAGCGAGCCAGGATTCGGCTCGGGCTCGGGGACCACTCCGACCGGGTCCGCCGACCCGGGCACACCACGACCGGACTCGGGAGCCAGCAGCTGGACCGCGGGTTCGCTCGCTCCCGATTGGACTGCGGGCTCGACCGCGGGTTCGCTCGCTCCCGAGCCCGAGGCTGGCGCCGGATCCCGCTGCTCGCCGAGCCCCAACTCGGATTCCTCGAGCGGAGTCGCTGGCGACTCGAGGGGGGGCCCCGCGCACGCCACGGTCAGCAGCACAGCGAACATTGTCCCCTTGGTACCACAGGCGTCGAGAGCCCGGACGGCGCTCAGACCAACCCGGCACAGCGCCCGAGCGAGGCCCCGCTTCCGGACTCGGGGGCACCTATCTCGAGTCTGGCC
This sequence comes from uncultured Nannocystaceae bacterium, assembly GCA_964451725.1. GTDB lineage: Bacteria > Myxococcota_A > Polyangia > Nannocystales > Nannocystaceae > Plesiocystis. The sequence continues at coordinate 4,147 of CAYVJQ010000075.1, forward strand.
CGAGTCTGGGAGCGCCGCGTAGCCCCCACCCTCGATGTCGATGGTCACCCCGAGCCCATGGTAGCGTTCCTCCGTGCAGAGCCCGCAGCTGCGAGAGCGCGCCCTATTGTCGGTGGCAGCCTTCTGGGCCCTGGCTCTGGGGTGCAGCCCGATCTTGACCGAGGGCGGGGACGATTCGGACGCGGACAGCGAGGGCGACAGCGGAGACGAGGGCTGTTTGATCGGCAGCTTGGACTGCCCCTGCACGGCGGGCGGAGGCTGCGATCCCGGGCTGAGCTGCGAGGCGGGTGTATGCGCCGACTCGGACCTCACCACGGAGACCGGCGGGTGTACGACCCTGGGCTGCCCCTGCAACGAGGAGCTCGACGCCTGCGACGACGGGCTGATCTGCATGGCCGGCAGCTGCGAGACCAGCAACTGCGGAGACGCGGTCCTCGATCCCGGCGAGACCTGTGACGACGGCAACTTCACCGACGGCGACGGTTGCGACGCCGACTGCACACACACGCAGATCTTGGACATCGCGGCGGGCGGCGCCCACACCTGCGCCCTGATCGAGAACGGACGTGTGCGCTGTTGGGGGCACGCCGTGGCCGGACAGCTCGGCTACGGCAACCTCGAGGACATCGGCGACGACGAGACCCCGGCCAGCGCCGGCGACCTCCCCCTGCCCCCAAACGTCGTCGAGATCGAAGCCGGTGGCGCCCACACCTGCGCGCGCTTCGGCGATGGCTCGGTGCGCTGTTGGGGCTTCAACACCTTGGGTCAGCTGGGCTACGGCAACACGGCGATCCAGCTGGCGATCGGCGACGACGAGAGCCTCGAAGATCTGCCGGCCATCGACGTCGGCGGGCCCGTCGACCAGCTCGTGGTGGGCACGCTGCAGAGCTGCGTGCGAGCCAGCGGTCAGCTCCGATGTTGGGGGGCCGGGAGCTTCGGCCAGCTCGGCCTCGGCTCGCTCCAGCCGATCGGCGACGACGAGGTCCCCGCGCAGGTCGATCCCGTGTCGCTCGGCGGCGACCCCTTCGACATCGCCACCGGGGGAGCGCACGGCTGCGCGCTCACGGTCGGCGGCGGGCTCCGGTGTTGGGGGCGCAACGACAGCGGTCAGCTCGGCCAGGGCAGCATCGCCAACCTGGGCGACGACGAGACCCCGGAGAGCGCTCCGGACCTCTCGGTGGTGCCACCGCAGCTCCCCCCGGGGACCACCGTCACGAGCCTGGCGCTGGGCCTGGGACACAGCTGCGCGCTCCTGTCCACGGCCGAGGTCCTGTGCTGGGGCGAGAACGCGGTCGGCCAGCTCGGCCAGGGCAACGTCACCCGCTGGGGCGACCAGCCCGGCGAGCTGCCCTCGGCCTTGGACCCGATCCAACTCGGCGCCGGGGCGGTCGCTATCGCAGCCGGCTACGACCACACCTGCGCGCTCTTGGAAGACGGCAGCGTGCGCTGCTGGGGGGACAACTCGAGCGGTCAGCTCGGTGTCGGCGACGAGGAACACATCGGCGACAACGAACTGCCCGCGGCCGGCGACCTCGCCGTCCTCGGCCACAGCGTGATCCGCCTGAGCGCGGGCGCGGGCCACACCTGCGCCGTCCTCGACGACCAGCGGGTGATGTGCTGGGGCAGCAACAGCTTCGGCCAGCTCGGCTACGGCTTCACCCACAGCGTGGGCGACGACGAGTACCCCGAGACCGCCGGGACCATCGACCTGTTGTAAGCCCGGTCGAGAGGGAGCCGCGCTCAGACCGGCTCCCATGTGGCCCACTGGTGTACAGCTGAACTTTACGCGGTGGTCGACACGGGGCAGACTGTCCACGTGACTCCAGCGTCCACACCAGAGCGACGAGCGTCCTGAGATGCCGAGCGTCGACCGTGAGCGCTGGCCGTACCGCATGCGCGATCTGTGTGAAGCCACCGGCCTCGATCGCCAGACCATCCATTTTTACATCGCCAAGCGGCTCATCCCCGAGGGCCACAAGACCGGGCGCAACATGGCCTACTACGGCGAGCAACACCTCGAGCGTCTGCGCCTCGTGCTCGAGCTGAAGACCGAGCGCTTCCTGCCCCTCGACACCATCCGCGCCATCCTCGACGGCGACGACCGGGACTTCACCCCCGAGCAGCGCGGTGTGCTGACGGCGATCAAAGATCGGGTCGCCGATGTGCTCGGCAGCCGCGAACACGGCGACCCCCGCACGGTCCCCGTCGCCACCTTGATCGAGCGCCACGGGGTCGAGGCCACCGAACTCGCCGAGCTCGACGCCCTCGGTCTGCTCGCCACCATCGAGGTCGAGGGCGCCCCCCATGTCCCCGTGGACGACGTCTGGGTGGTCGAGCTGTGGGCCGACCTGCGCGCGGCCGGGTTCACCCGGGAGCGCGGCTTCGAGGTCGGGGACCTCCGGATCTACGTCGACGCGGTCGCCACTTTGTTCGAGCGTGAGCGCCTGGCTCTGGGCCCCCGCTTGGCCGCACTCCCTGCCGACCAGGCCGCCGAGCTGGCGCGCCTGGGGCTGCCTTTGATCGACGGCCTCTTGGGCCGTCTCCACCGGGCCAGAGCCCGCAAGTGCGCTGAACCCCGCGACTGAGGGAAAAACCTCCGACCAGCCCGCGCTGAACCCTGTCCCGGGCTGCTAAGAGCGACCGGTCTCAGCCTGCCCACAGTCGACCAACGCCCGCTCGTCCCCGCGCACCCGGTCGACCACCGCGTCGAACAGCGCCCCCAGAGCCGGGACCTCCGGGTAAGGCTGATCAAAGAGCTGCATGTAGCTCAGGGCCATCGCCCCGCTGCGCCGAAAACAGGGCTTGTCCTCAGCCTCGTCCAGGGCCGCCAACATGGTCAACTCGGGCAGCTCGGCCGCGACCTCGGTGTAGGTCCAGCGCAACTGGAGGCCCCCGGCGCAGGGCCGCGCACCGACCAGGGTCCACCCGACCAGGGGTGCGCCCGGGTGGGTGGCGAGCAGGGCCTGGACCTCCGGGAGCAGGTCTGCGCCCTCCCAGGCGACCTCGAAGGGATCCCGCTCACTGTCGAGCACCGCCAGGTCGATCGCCGCCCCGTAGTGCTCGCTGATCTTGGTCTGGAACATGCCACCCAACAAAAAGTCGCGCTGGACCTCCTCGCCCACGGCCGCATCGCTGAGCACCACGCCCCGGTACCAAAACTCGAAGCCCTCCCGAGCCCGGTCCAAGGTCCGGCGGCAGCGGGCCACGTAGGCCTTGCAGCGCGCCTCGGTCCAGCCCCCGTCGTTGAGCATCTGCGCGACCTCGATGGCCTGGCTGACCGCCAACCCGGCGCCCACCGAGTACACTGGATCCGAGAACCCATAGGCGTCGGCGAGCAAGATGTAGTCCCGATCGGCCGCGACCTGGGCCCGACGAGCGATCCCGCTGCGGGTGTGCAGCTTGTCGTAGGCGCTGGGCCCCTCCTCCCCCCGGCGGGCAATCTCGAAGTGGGGCGCGACGTGGACCTCGGCCAGCTCCCGGTAGCGCGCGGGCGAGACCGGCCCGTGGCGCGAGACCACGCCGTAGCTGAGCCGAGTTCCACCAAACAGGGGGATCTGCCAGGCCCAGACCCCATCCGCGATCATCGTCAGGTGGGTCGTAGCGAGGATCTCCCGCCCGTCGAGCACGGCGCTGGGGATCGCCCGACGGTGGCGCACATCGTATTTGAGGTAGCGCCAGCCTCGCTCCTCGAGGGTCGCCTGGAGCCGGCCGGGGTGCTCCGAGACGACGTCGTAGTAGGCCCACGTCGCGTAGGCCGGGAGCAGCTCTTCGATCTCGCCCCGGGAGCGCGCGACGACCATGGCCGGCCCCGAACAGTCCAGGATCAAACCCGAGACCGCGTAGGTCCCGGCCGTGGTCTCGACCCGTTTTCGATCCCAGTCGATCGAGGTGACCGCGGCCCGGGTGACCTCGATCTCCCAGGCCGCCGCCATCTCTCGCTCGAGCTCGTCCCGGGCCACATGCATGGCCTCTCCGACCTCCCGCTCGCCGATCGGAAAGTAGGCGACCTCGCCCTGGGCCACGAAGGTCGTGCCGTACTTGGGGGTGTACGACGGCAGGCCCTGAATCCGTGGGATCAGGGCCGCCAGCTCCGGGTGCCGGAACAGCTCGGGGATCATCGACTCCCCGATCTTGTAGCTGCCCGGGGCCGGATCGACGATCGCCACCGAGGCGCTGTCCAAGAAGTGGCGGAGGGTCAGGCCCGCGACGCCCGCACCAATGATCAGGTGCTCGACCTGCTGAATCTCCACCGCCCGAGCATACGTCCCAGGGTCGCCGCCGAGGAATGGAACTCGAGATGCCCAGGCACAGCTTCGTGTAAAGTAATACTAGACACTTTACATCAAAGCGCCTCGACTCGCAGCGGCCCGAGTCATGATGGATGAGGCTCGCCACACTCGAGGTCTTCAGTCGCCCCCTCGATAGAAACCGAGAGGACTCTATCAAATCGACAACTACCAATTTGCGAGCTTCGATTCAGCGACAATCGACAATCGATGAGACATTGAACTTCTCCCGCATACAGACAATAGGCGAGAACCGGATGCTCGGAATATCCGGCCCGACTTCCAGCACCCCGCGCGAATCCCGGCCACGGCTCCGACTCGGGCCATCGGGCCTGCGCGCATTGCCCTATTTCAAGCGGGCCGGACTGCTGCGTAGCTCCGACGAAAACGCCGCCGAGCGCGTGACCCACGGACAGGCGACGCGTGATTCCGACCACCACCTGAGCGCGAATCTGCAGGGCAGATATTCGATCGAGGACATTCGCCCCAGCGAGTTCATGTATTCGCGCAATTATGCTTACTGCGCTCGAAGCACTCCCCCCAGATCAGTCAGTTCGGGCTGGCCGGGCCCCGACCCCCACTGCTAGATTGCGGACGTGGGCGTCGTCGCAACAATCGATCTGCGCAGTGTGGAACAGCGTGCGATTTTGGCGCATCGCTACACCCTCCAGCAGCTGATCGCGGAGCGCCCCTGTGGACGACTGTCGCGGGCTGAAGACGCCGTCTCCGATGACGACGTCTACGTGCTGATGCTGTCCTCCTCGTTCTCCAATCCCCAGGCCCGGGCCGCCCTCGAGCGGCTCGCGTCCCCAGACGGGCTCCCGGTCCTCGACCACCCCTGCATCCGCGCGATGCAGGTCGTGAGTGAGGACGAGGGTGGGGTCTCTGTGGTCTACGCGAGCGAGGGCGACAGCCTGCTCAGCGAGCAGCTCGAACAGCGCCCTCCCCTGGACAACTGGCTCGCCGCCCGAGCCCTGGTCTTGGAGGTCGGCGAGGCTCTGGCCCACGCCCACGACCGAGGCTGGATCCACGGAGCCCTCAGCCCAGCCTCGATCACCCTCAGCCCCTCGGACCCGCGCCGGCCCCAGATTCACGTGCACGACATCGGTCTCGCCGGCATCGCCGAGAGCGCCGGAGATCCGCACCTCGCCCAGTGGCGGGCGCGCAGCCCCTACACCGCCCCCGAGCTGCTCGCGGGTGGCCGCGCCCACCCGCGGGCGGACATCTACGCCCTGGGCATGCTGCTGTGGGAGCTGGCCGCCGGGCGGGCGGCCTTCAACGTGAGCGATCTACCCCTGATCGACGCTGAGCGCCGCCGTGGCACCCTCGCCCACAGCGACTGCCCCCCCGAACTCGAGGCCGTGTTGGACCTGGCCCTCGCCCCGGATCCGAGCGAGCGCTTCGCCGATATCCACGAGTTCGTCGATACCTTGCGCGCGCTCGCCGATCCCGACGACAGCAAACTTACACAGCTGCGCTCGGGGCTGTTGACCCCGGGTCTGCTCGCCAGCCTCAGCAGGCTCGACTCCCCGTCCCTGCGCCAGGTTCAACGCCACATCGACGCCCTGTTGGCCCGAGGCTGAAACGCCGGCACCGTTGGTCCTCCGTGACGGACGCCATCTACCTGTCGGCCGCTTCAGTCCACTCTCATCCAAACCAGGGAACCATCTATTTCGACCAAGCGCATGTGGTTCGCCCAGTATGCGGGGTCCTGAGCAGCTGCGATCTCTCGCTCGGCCGCAGGGTCTTCGTATGGTTCGTGCAGTTCGGGCAGCAAGATTCTGAGAATATGCTCCCGAAACCCCGTAAACACACCCTCCCCGATCCGCCACGCCTCCATCCCCACCGGGCCACATCCCTCCGCGTGAAGAGCGTACCATGCGAGCTCCGCCAAACGGTCCAGTGAATGCCTACCAGCAGCTTCGATGACGCCGATAGCCTCCCTCCATTCAGTAAGGATCCCCCGTGCCCCCACCGGGTGTCGAATGATGATGATGTTGCCATAGTATCGCAGCGCGTTGACCGTTTCAATCTCGCTATCGCCCTCTGGCCCGCGGACATAATTGGAAAAACTCATCAAAGGAGAGACGTCCGGCGGAATTGGGGGCCTGACTTCGCCCGCGAGGCGCCTCATGAGTGCAACAGAGACACCGACCAATTCGGGATCGATCCAGAACTGGGATTTCCAAGCTTCTTGGCGCAGCCCTCCCACCTGCAACATATGGCTTTCATCACAGAACAGGCTCCGCTCCCGTTTCATATGGATATGAGGAACATCGATCCCCTTGATCGCCCCCGCTATACGATCGGCCTCACCCATGGACTCCCGCACGTCGACGTCGGTTTTGAACGCATCCGTCCCCTGTTTGATGCCCACCGACGCCCGCCTCAAGAGCGAAGCCATGCCCGGGTAACCCAGCCACCCCGCGATCTCTTCGAGATGCTCGCTCTTTATACAGAGCAGCGTCGCGGCGAGGTTCGACCACTTCCCGGTGAGCAGGGAACCATAGCTGATTTTCCTGATGCAATTACCCCGACTACCACGAGGGTGAAGCGGCGTGAAGGTCTTCTTCAGCTTGGGGTTTCGAGCACCGCCGCTGCCGTCCCCCCCAGACCCATCCGCTTCATCCGCGACGGCAGCAGATTCGGCGCACGCGAGCATATGGTCAATATAATCGAATGTACAGGGAAAAGCGTCACCCGAAAGTAGAACCACCTGGTCCCCGTCGTAGTCTCCCGCGAGCTTGTTTTGGATCGCCTCATAGGGCACTCCTACACAATTTCCCTCCGCAAACCACTGGGTAGCCACGAGGCACCCCCTGATCACGAAGGACTCGTCGGCATCGCTATTTTTACTCGCTCCGGGATCACCAGGTTCCCTCCAGCTCGAGCATGCCTTGCGGTCTGTGTTGCAAACGACGAGACAATGATCCCCCCAATCCTTGGGCCAATTGGCATCGGGAATGACACCCAACATTCCTTTATAGAAACTCAACCCACTCGGTTCTCGCCCTGTGAGTGTGTACTGGATGGACTCCATGCGGCCGAGAAAGGCCGCCAGAGGCGAGTCGAAATCAGGTTCCCCCGTGCAGACCCAGTTGAGGCTGTCGCCTGGATTCCTGAACACGGCGACTCGCCTCGGCCTCCAGTCCTCGAACTGGTCGCGTCCAGCTGGAATCACGAGCCTATCGCCCAAGACAGGCATCGCTGTCCCGCCGACCAGGTGAGGATCACCGGTCGTGACATATCGAGAATTTTGTCGTCGCCGGGTCAGGGTTGCTCTTTCGACGAGCACGGGGTGCTGTCGCATCTCCGGCCGTGCAGTGACCAGAGACTGCTCCCAGGGCTCCCAGTTCATCTGGACATGCTCGCCGGGTTCAGGCTGAATGCCTCGAGTGCTCAGCTCCTCGACGGTGGCATTTTCGAGCGATCTCTCTTCATCGGTGTCTGGCCGAAGCCATTGAAACATCCCATAGTTGGCCCGAGGGTTACGAAGATTGATGGGCTCAGTTTCGAGTGTCTGTTCCAACTCGTGGGCGAGGGACTGCTTGATGAACCCCCAACCGTCGTGGATCTGAACCTGAACAAGCTCATCCATATCGAGTACCGCCACGGCCCCCATGGGGGCCCGCAGCACCTCGATGCTCCCCTGGACACCAGCGACATTATTATTGAACAACGCACGGCTCGCGTAGTAGCACTGCTCCTCGAACCGAAACAAAGTGTTGAAGAACGGCGTATGTACACCAATCAGCCGGCCGCTCTTTCCAAACGATCCGCTGTACTGGTTGAGAGGAACACCAAACATGCCATCTTCCAAGAGCAGATCCATCACCTCGCGCTTCATTTTGGCTGGCAGATCGGAGCTCGGCTCGACGAAGAAAAATGGCGCTCGGTCGGGGTCGGGACGCAGAGGGCTGTCCACGAGGTGCTGGAATACGCAATTTCGAACTTGAACCGACTGCTTACGCCTCCCATTTTGGTCGAAAGTCGGAATCGACAGGACCCCACGTGTCATGGGCCCCACTCGGCAATCACAACCGGGGCTATCGAGACGGTTGAGTCGATTGAGCTGCACAGAAACATCGTCCCCCCCCACCCGATCGGAGAGACCGCCCACCAACAATTCAGCAGACTGCTCTGCTGAGACCAACGCAGTGTAGCGCCCCTCTCCCCTATACATGAGGTGGATAGTCGCTCGTGGTACCACCATGACCCCGGACACAGTGGGATAGCCGAATTCCACATGAACTACGATTTTCAAGTCGTAGTAAAGCGCCGCTGCCCGGATACAATTGAAGTCCACGAGCGCCCCACTCTCCAAGTCAGCAGTGTAGTCTTCGCAAGATCTGTATAGTCGTTGGTCGTAAAAATTCAAATATCTGATATATTCGATCGCCGCTAGCCGGACATCGAGGGCACGGAGAGGCTCGGGGAGCACCCGACAAAGCAGAAACGCGAGGGAACGAAACATAGAATGCTCTTCCCCTTCGACATCGTATTCATCTCGCCCATCAAAAGATCCGACGTATTTTGGCATCGCGCGATATACCCTCTCACCCTCAGTCTCGACTGTGGCGTCGCTCGAGCGCCTCGAGAGTCTTGGAGTCCATCTCTCCCGAATATTCCAGCCCCTGTTCCGAACGCTGAAACGCGACGATCGCAGCCCTGAGTTCGGCGGCCGAAGCCCCCTCGAGGGGGCCCTTGTAGAACCCCAGGTTCGCCAGCCGCTGCCGGACGCCGACCGCCGACTCCACCGGATCCAAATGCCGAAGCAGCACCCTATACTCGTCGTTCTCTATCGTGAGGACTCCAGCGATGGCGTTGGCGGGAACCCAGCATTCCAATCGTCCATCGTCATCGGTCGCCCCTGTCCGAGTCACCCCATCGATGACAATTACAAAGGGTGTTCCCGCTCGAGGCTCGCCCCCCTTCATGAGCTGAATTTTCAAGGGGACCGGCGTCGTATGCACTTTAAAGCAGTGCCGGGCGTCAGTCGGCGCTCGCTCTGTCCGCGAGCGCAACAGTGGCACGAAGACCTGATCTCCTGCCATGAGGCAGTTTGGGTCAGGGCGCTGTTCAGCCAATTCTTGATTCTCGACAAGGGACCAAAGTGTTTGCCAACTAAACCCATAGCGGTGCGCGATGCTCGCGATGCACTCCCCTCGACGAACCTGGTGGTGCACAATTTTTCATATCTGTATTCACACGACTCTGTCAAGATGTTCCAACCTGTCTGACAGTGCCAGCCACGTCGCCCGACCACGGCATTGGGCGACACCTGCCCACACATGCCCACCGAGATTGGTCCTGCGAGCGCGCTCGCAGATCGTAAACAACGCGTTTACCCCTGGCGCCACCACCCGGCCAACCCGGCGGGCGGGCGCCACCACCGGCCTACGGATAGACTCGGGTTCGTGACCCGTGGGCGAGCGAGGCGGGTATCGCTTTGAGCGACGACCTCCCTGACACCTATTCCACGTGACTGCCCCCCCGACAGCAATCCTCGTCCATAGGGCCAAGCGAGGCAGCCGGAGGTTGCGCCGCCGCGAAGACCCGCCTCAGAGGACTTCTTCGAGCACCGCCGCGAGCCGCACGCCGGCCTGTTGCAGCCGCATCTCGGCCACCGGCAGGTTGCGCTCGTACCAGTCCTCACCGAGCGTATCGCCGCTGCGCACGGGCGTGATCCCATCGGCGTGTAGATAGGCGTCGGCCGCCGCCAGCAGGCGGGACTCCTCGATCCAGTCGTAGGTGGCACCCACGGTCCAGCGGGCCCGCATCTCGGGGTTCACCCGCCCGTCGAGCTGCCCGGCGTACTGGGCCCAGGTCCAGCCCCCCCGGACCATGGCGATCGTCACAAAACCTCCATCCCAGACTGCGTGCAGGTTGGTCCGACCCTCGACCGTGAACTCGAGCATCTCGAGTCGATCGATGGTGTTGCCGCCCCTGTCCTCGCTGCGCCCAGTGTGCAGGGGCTGGTGTGCATCACCGATGAAGTGGGCCAAGAAACGCAGGGCCTCCCCTCGCTCCGCCCGGGTCGCCCGGGTGCTGGCGAGCAGGTCTTTGAAGTAGACGATGCCCATGGCCACGCACCCCGACTTGGCCATGCACAGCTCGAGCAGGGCCCGCGGGCTCACCCGCTCGCTCAGGTTCACGTAGTGACTCGAATAGAGGAAGTCGAAGCGCGCGTCCTCTTTGGCGACCCGGTCCGCCCAGGTCGCGGCTGTGGCCAACGTATCGTAGCCGGGTGTATCGGCGAGCAGCGACCGAACCTCGGCCCGGATCTCGGGAGAGAGATTGCGATCTGCGATCTCACCGATGATCCGATGACCGTCGTCGTGCCACGCCCAGGCCTGGGCAGGGGTCAGCGCGAGTGCGAGCCCTAACCCGAGTGCAGGACCCCTCGAGCGGAGATTGCCGTGTCCCCGGGCACGGCCGGCGGTGAGCTTGGAGACTGGCATGGACAGAGGCTAACAGGGCCAGGGCCAGGGCGGGCTGGGGGGCGGACCCCGACACCCACATCGGTCGCCACCCGGGTCCCGAACCCCAGCCCCCGCGTGTGCCGGCCCCGGTTCGTGTCGGTCTCGACCCTGAGCTGCCGGTGACGACCCGTGACCGGCAGCCTCGGCCCTGTCCGGAGAGCGCAGACGCAGGCGCGAAGCTCGGAGTGAAACACCGCCACAAGCCCGCCAGTCGGCGACTGCGACCACTTCGCGGTCGGGATCCGAGCGCCCGTCCAGAACGGTCCCCGACCCGATTGAACCGAGCGTCACGGTGATCCTCTCGTCGCTCCCGGGTCCCTGACGGTCCCCCCGACCACACCCCAAAGTGGTCTCACAGCGCGACACGAGGGACTCCATCCCTCCTCACTGTCGCCTGAGGAGCCCAGACATGTTCGACGACCGCACCGAGACCCACCCCTCCGACGAGGCCTGGGATGAACCGACCCGGCCCCCGACTCGGGTCTGTTTTGTCGGCAGCTTCGAGGGCCGCTCCCTCGCCTGCCTGGAGGCCGACGGCGTCCCCTGCTGGTTCGCCACCGAGATCGCAGCCTGCCTGGGGCTGAGCCTCGAGCGAGGCAGCTCCGAGCTCGCTCGCCACCTCGCGGTGGACTGGGCCGACGAGGCCAGAGAGGGCGTGCACTGGCTGCGCATGGGGGAGTTCGAGTTCGCTGAGCTCTGCCTCGCCCTCGAGGACCAAGGCGTGGTCTTGCCTCGGGTCTTGGCCGATTCCCGCGGGACCTTGGTCCTCCTCGAGCCCGGCGTGGCCCTGGCCGTCGAGCGTATGCACAGCGCACTTCAGGGCGAGCGCCTGATCGCTCATCTGCGCGGGCGAGTCATCCCCGAGATCCGGGCCAAAGGCCGGCGTCTCCGGCCCCCGACAGCCCTCGAGCACGAGGTCGCCCTGATCGCCGGCGAGCGCCTCGACCTCGAGCGTCGACGCTGGGAGTACGACCTCCTCGAGGGTCTGTGTGAGGCCCTCGAAGACGACGGCCAGGTCGACGCCGAGGTGATCTGGGCCTACCGGGTGGTCGCGGCCGAGGTCGCCCTCGACGGTGAGCTGTGGCAGCTCAAGCCCGGCATCGAGCACGGCTGGCTGCGCCCCACCGAGATCGCCAGAAGGCACCTGGGCGTCACCCCACAGCGCGTCGGTCTGGTCATCACCCTGCTCGGACTGCGCGACAGCAAGGCCCACTGCAAGGCCGTCGTCAACAAGGTCGCCGGCCGCAGTCGAAGCGTCGTCAGCCATCTCTACAGCCCGGCGGCCGTCGGGCTCATCGAGCGCGAGCTCAGAAGTCGAGGATACCGCCGTGTCGAATGATCCCACCGCGCCCAAGACCGCCGTCTCCCCTGTCATCCCTTTCGTCCCCTGCACCCGAGCGAGGCCCCCCATGTCGACCCCCCAAGCATCCTTCACCCCGCCTGCCACCCCCACCGAGGTCCGACTGTGGATCGACCGAGACAGCGACGCCAGCCGGATCAGCGCCGTGCTCGAGGCCCTCGGCTACGTCGTCCTGCGTGAGCTCGAACAGGGTGAGGGCCCTCAGCGCCTGCGCTGGGCGATCGAGCGCTTGGCCCAACACCACAAGCTCACCGCCCGCGAACAGGACATCCTCGAGCGGGTCCTCGCCGGTCGCAACAACCTGGAGATCGGCGTGGACCTGGGCATCCGACGGGCGACCGTCAAGTGGCACATGCACAACGTATTCGCCAAGACCAACACCGGAAACCGCGAGAGCCTCCTGCGCCTGGCTCTCCAACTCGGCGGAGTCCGAGGTCACGACGGCGGGCTGGTCGACGATGGCGAGCCCGACGCGACCCCAGGTCCACGCCCCTCCGAGCAGGCCACCGAACCCCACACGGCGGCCACCCCCCTGCCCGCTTCGCCCGGCCCCTCTGGCAACCCCGACTCGCCAGACGTACCCGACTCGCCAGACGTACCCGACTCGCCAGACGTACCCGACTCGCCAGACTCGCCAGACTCGCCAGACGCACCCGACTCGCCAGACTCGCCAGACTCGCCAGACCCCGCGGTCAGCCCACAGTCCCCCCTCCGCGCCGCCACCATTCCCTTCAAGTCCTGGTATTAAATAGACACACTTAATATTGTTGTTTCAGGCCTATCACTCTGGGCGGGTGGTCTTCGGACCACTCGCCCACTCTCATTGCCGCGCCCCCTCCTTCGCGCTCCTCGTCGGAACCCGCCCTCCCATCGGCCAGCGCTCGGTCCCCCCTCGGTCCGTCTCGGTGACGCTCGGTCACGCTTGGTTCGGGTCCCCTCCCAGCCCGAGGAGTCGGCGCCGACCTCTCGAATTCTGTGTCCAGGGGCACCTTGCGCCGACGACCAGCCCCACCCGCTGGCGGTTCGGTCCGGAGACCCGCCGGTTGCACTGCGGTCCCTGACGGTACGGCCCCCCCGAGCGCATGGTGAAGCTGCGAACCAGGGACGAGGCCAAGCGCGCCGCGCCGAGACACTCCGCGCACACCGATCCGGTTCGCAACACTCACCAGCCCCCCCCCCAAAAACCTCCCCAACCTCTCCGACCGAAAGCAACCACAATGAACACCGAAATCATGCCCTCCTCGTCCAACGAAGTCCACATTCGCGTCTCCCGTGACGACGACGCCGCCCGCATCAGCGCCGTGCTCGAAGCCCTCGGCTATACCGTCTTGCGCGAGCTGGGCGAGGGCGACGGGCCCGCTCGCCTGCGCTGGGCCGTCACCCGCCTGGTCAGCGCCCACAAGCTGACCGAGCGCGAGCAGGACATCCTCGAGCTCGTCCTCCAAGGTCGGAACAACCTACAGATCGGCGGCGACCTCAGCATCAGCCGGGCGACGGTCAAATGGCACATGCACAACATCTTCGCCAAGACCAGCACGGGCAACCGGGAGAGCCTCCTGCGTCTGGCCCTCCAGCTCGGCGGCAACCAGATGCTCGGCGGCACGAACACCGTCCTGCCGGCCCCCAGCTCGATGATGCGCGTGCCCACGAGCGCCACCATCCAGAGCTCCACCATCAAGACCGCCTCGACCGGGACCTGGACCTCCCCCGAGGACATCACCACGCGCATCGACTTCGAGCAGCGCATCGTCCCCTCGGCCGACTCGGTGCCCTCCAAGCGCTACGTGTGAGTGCGGCGCAGCACCAGCTGGTGCGCGACCCCCAGGCAGGCCACCGACGATCTCGTGTCGGCGGCCTGCCTGTTTTGGGTCACGCCCTCCGAACCGAGCGCGGGGCTCGGCTCCGGGGTGCGCCGAGCCCCGCCTCGACAGATCACACTGCCGTCCTCGAGCCCCATGCAGGGGCCGTCGCCGGCGACTCGACCAAAGGGCGCCATATCGACACGCGCGTCGAGTTCCTGTTCGCAGCTGAGCATGCTCGAGCCGAGCAGCGTGCACCCACGGCTGCGCCGGGCACAGCCCTCGAAGCGCCAGACCTCGCCCCCGCCCTCGGTGCAGGTCCAACCGGTCCGAGTCCAGGCGCACAGGCGCGGGCCCTCCCCCATCCACGAGAGTGCATCGGCGCCGATCCCAGACAAGTCTGCGAGCTCGTGGACCCCCTCGGAGGGAAGGGTGATCGGCAGCTCACCGGATCGATCCCGACACAGGGTCGTGCCCGATCGCAGGGCACACCCGCGGGTGCACGCCGCTCGCCTCGAGTTCCTGGTCCATCCCCCCGGTCGGTACGAACGCATCGAGCTCGCCCGCTGACGAGTCGCGCCCGCCCACCGACGCCTCGCGCCCGCCCTTGGAGGGCGCGGCTTCGGGCCGACACCCAGCCAGCGCGAGCACGAGGGCGAACCCGATTCTCGACCGCGGTCGAGAATCGGGCGGTCTCGAGCGACCTCAGAACTCGCAGTGCGAGGGCGTGCGGGGGAAGGGCGTGACGTCGCGGATGTTCTCCATCCCGGTCGCGTACATGACCAGACGCTCGAATCCGAGGCCAAAGCCGGCGTGGGGCGCCGTCCCGTAGCGGCGCGTGTCCAGGTACCACCAGTAGTCTTTGGGATCGAGGTGCGGATCCTCGGCGAACACCTTCTCGAGCACGTCGAGCCGCTCCTCTCGCTGCGATCCGCCGATCAGCTCCCCGACGTTGGGGACCAGCATATCCATGGCTGCGACCGTCTTGCCGTCGTCGTTGCGGCGCATGTAGAACGCGGTCGCGTTCGCGGGTTGATCGACCACGAAGGTCGGCTTCCCGATCACCTTTTCGGTGATGTAGCGCTCGTGCTCGGCCTGCATGCTCTTGCCCCAGACGACCGGGAACTCGAAGGCCTGACCGGATTTCTCGAGCATCTCGATGCCCTCGCTGTAGGTGATACGCGCAAAGTCGGAGGACACCACCTGCTCGAGGCGGGCGAGCAGGCCCTTTTCGATGCGCTTGTCGAAGAAGGCCAGATCCTCACCGCAACGATCGAGGACCGCGCGCAGCGTGTACTTGGTGAACGCCTCAGCGAGCGCGCAGGTGTCGTCGAGGTCGTACCAGGCCATCTCGGGCTCGATCATCCAAAACTCGGCGACGTGCCGACTGGTGTTCGAGTTCTCGGCCCGGAAGGTCGGCCCAAAGGTGTAGATGTCCGACAGACCCATGGCGAAGGTCTCGCCATTGAGCTGCCCCGAGACGGTCAGGTAGGTCGGGCGGCCGAAGAAGTCGGCCTTGTCGTCGACGGCGCCCTGCTCCGTGCGCGGGGGCTTGTCGAGGTCCAAGGTCGTGACCCGAAAGCGATCGCCCGCCCCCTCGGCGTCGCTCGAGGTGATGATCGGCGTGTGCACATAGACAAAGCCGCGCTGGGCGAAGAACTCGTGGACAGCTTGGGCGAGCACACTGCGGACCCGAAACACGGCGCCGAAGGTGTTGGTGCGGACCCGGAGGTGGGCGTTCTCTCGGAGGAACTCGAAGCCGTGGCGCTTCTTTTGCAGCGGGTAGTCGGCCGCCGCCAAGCCCACCACCTCGACCGTGGTGGCCTTGAGCTCGACCCGCTGGCCCTTCGCCGGCGACTCGACCAGCTCCCCCTCGATGACCAGCGCCGAGCCGGTCGTCACCCCTGTGACCTCGTCGTAGTTGGCGAGCTCGGGGCCCACGACCACCTGCAAACTCGAGAAACACGAGCCGTCGTTGAGCTCGATGAAGGTGACCTTCTTGCCGGAGCGCACGGTCCGGGCCCAGCCCTTGACGCGCATCTGGGTCGGGGGATCGGTCTCGAGAGCATCCACGATCTTCGTCCGCGAGGTCTGCATCGCCACGAGGGTAGCCAGATGCCGGCGTGGGTCAAAGCAGGGCTGGCTGGGCGCCCTCACGCGGGTGCGTCTGCTCAGCCCGACTCCAGGAGACCTCGCCGGGTGCAGCCAGGTGCAGCCAGGTGCAGCCAGGTGCAGTCACGTGGCAATAGTCGCAGCCAGGCGACTCTTGCTTCGTTTTCGAGTCTCTCTGAACTGCTGGAAATAATTTGTTTTTCTACTTGACCATACACAGACCTGCCCATAGTTTTTGCAGCGGTCGGGGCCACAGGGACTGCCCTGCTCTCGACCCGCTGGATTCACATCGATCTTGGTCTCTCCGCCATGAAACGCTCCGCGACATATCCCATCGATTGCTCGGGCCTCGGGCCTCGACAATTCATGGTCGCCCGCAGACCTCTCTCAGGTGCAGGTCACTGTTCTGAGTCGAGGGCTGAGCTACGGGCTGAGTCGAGGCCCGAGCTACGGGCGAGCGATATCAACGCGTGTTGAGCATTTCCGGCCGATGACCGACATCGGGTGAGCCCGAGGCTCCCCGAGACGACAGACGCCGGGATGCCCCACACGCGAGCTGGAGGCCACGACAGTGGCAGCCGGTGGATGCTGGGAATTCATGTTCGGGGCTCGATCGGCGTTCGACCTCCCCGCCGCAGACCGAACCTGAGCAATGCCGCATTGGTGTAGTGGTAACACGGCTGATTGTCTATCAGCATCCGGGGGTTCGATTCCCCCATGTGGCGAATATACAGTTGGATAGTTGGATAGTTGGATAGTTGGATAGTTGGATAGTTGGATAGTTGGATAGTTGGA
>CAYVJQ010000075.1:21080-21682 GCA_964451725.1 uncultured Nannocystaceae bacterium
TAGTCGTCGACCACGTGACCCCGAGAGCATCGCTCTCGGGGTCTTCTTTTGGTCCAGACCGATTCAGCTCGAGAAGTCGAACATGACTCGGAGCTTCTGTAGGCCCATGGGATCGTTAGTTTTGATCTTCCCGCGGGCGATATCGAGGGGTCCGGGGGCCTTGCCCTCGACGACCATCCTCAAGAACAGCTTCTCGGTGGTCTTGAGCACCACATCGGCGTTGTCGACGGTCTTTCCGGGTTCGACCTCGCAGATCTGGTCGATCTTGACGGTGTACTTGTGGCTGTCGATCGAGAAGTAGTAGCAGATCGGCTTTTCCGCCGAGCCCTTCTTGAAGCGGCGGGGCATTTCTTCGAAGATCGTCTTCAGGTCCATCATGTGCTCTCCGATACGATACCAGCGTAGGCGACCGGTGCCCTCGCAAAGGTGCGGTGAGTCAGCTCTCGACGATGGCCCTCGCCCGCAGGCGTCCGTCCAATCCAGACGACCCTGCGCCCGATCCAGCGCCATCGCCCGGTCGCCCATCATCGACCAGACCGTTCATCGGCCAGACCGTTCAGCCGATCAGAACCGACACTCGACGACCATGGCCGTGATGTTGT
>CAYVJQ010000075.1:21782-32465 GCA_964451725.1 uncultured Nannocystaceae bacterium
CCAGACCGTTCAGCCGATCAGAACCGACACTCGACGACCATGGCCGTGATGTTGTCGGTCCCGCCCGCGGCGTTGGCCTCGTCGATCAAGGTGCTCACGCTGGCCTCGAGGTCCGGTGCCTGCTCGACGATCTTGCTGATCTCGGCGTCGGTGAGCATGCCGGAGAGACCGTCGGAGCACAGCACATAGCGATCGCCGTCCTCGATCTCCCACTTGCCGATGTCGACCTGGACATTCTCCCGCATGCCGAGCGCTCGGGTGATGACGTTCTTGTGGGGGAAGTTCTGGGCCTCCTCCTCCGTCATGTCGGGACGGGCGTCCTTGTAGTCCTCGAGCAGGGAGTGATCCCGGGTGAGCTGCTTGATCTCGCCGTTTCGGACCCGGTATACGCGCGAGTCACCCACGTGGCTGACGTAGGCGTGCTCGCCGTTGATCAGGCAGCTGACCACAGTCGTCCCCATCCCGCGAAGCGCCGGCTCGGACTGGGACTTCTGGAAAATCCGCAAGTTCGACAGGCGCATCCCCGCGACCAAACGATTCTCGACGTAGCTGAGGTTGTGGTCGTAGCGATACGGCCACGTCGCGTCCGCGTCCCGCGAGTGCATGTAGAACTCACCGACGACGTCCGCCGCCAGCTTGCTGGCCACCTCCCCGCAGGCATGGCCACCCATGCCATCGGCAACGATGAACAACTGCTCGTCTTCGATCAGGGCGAAGTAGTCCTCGTTGTGAGTCCTCTTCATCCCGACGTCGGTCTTTGCCGCGTACCGGATACGCACAGCCCGGAATATTAGTCGACCGGAGCGGCCAGAGAAACGCCCGAAGACAATGAATCGACGTGTGACTCGTACTTTTTTGAGCGGCTGAACTCGGCCGTCCCGCGCTCGCCTTCCCCTCCTGGAGGCTTGACATTTGCCCAGTACTCGACGAGCGTGCCCCGATGCCACGGGTGCGCGCTCACCTCCTGACGATCGGCGACGAGCTGCTCGCGGGGGACATCGTCGACCAGCACAAAGCCTGGCTGGGGCAGCGCTGCCGGGTATTGGGCATCGAGGTCGTCCGCGCGACCACGGTCCGAGATCGAGAGGCCGAGATCATTGCTGCGATCCACGCAGCTGCCGCAGACGCAGATATCTGCCTGGTCTCCGGTGGCCTCGGACCGACCACCGACGATCTCACGGCACGTGCTGCCGCGCTCGCGGCCCAGGTCCCGCTCGAGCGCGATCCAGATCTCGCTGCGCGCCTGGAGGCCTTCTTTGCGCCGCGTGGCGACCGGGCCCTGGTCGAGATGAACCTCAAGCAGGCAGACCTGCCCAAGGGCGCCGAGATCCTCGACAACCCCGTCGGCACGGCTGCCGGGTTCGCCGTCGAGGTCTCTGACCCCGCCGTCCCGGACCCCGCCGTCCCGGACCCCGCCGTCCCGGACCCCGCGGCCCGCCCGGACCAGACAGAATCTGGATCCGGCTGCTGGCTGTTCTCGATGCCGGGTGTTCCGCACGAGCTCCATCTGATGATGGAGGAGCAGGTCGAGCCGCGCCTGCGCGAGCGCTACAAACTCGAGCCGCTCCCGCGTCGGGTCTACCGCGTCGTCGGCCGGGGTGAGTCCTCGCTCCAGCAACTCCTCGAGCCGATCCTGGCCGACGCGCGCGCTCGCTCGCCGGGGCTGGCCAACATGTTTGTCCACTACCGGGCGCGCTACCCAGAGGTCCAAGTGATCCTCGAGGCCACCCCCGCCCAGAACCAGAGCCCAGACCCAAACCCAGACCCAAACCCAGACCCAACCCCCCCGGGAGATTCAGGGCGTGGTGCGAGCGCGCAGGAGCTCGCCAGCCTCGACGACCCGATCCGCGAGGTCGTCGGCGGGGCCCTCTACGCGATCGCCCCTGGCGACGGACCGCCCGACATCGCCACCAGCTTGGTCGCGGCCATGCGCGCCCGCGGCCTGAGCCTCGCGACCGCGGAGTCCTGCACGGGCGGCGGCATCGGTGCCGCGATCACGGCGGTGGCGGGGAGCTCGGCGATCTTCTATGGAGGCGTGGTCGCCTACGCCAACTCGGCCAAGCGAGATCTCCTCTCGGTCCCGGCCGAGTCCATCGAGACCCATGGCGCCGTCTCCGAGCCGGTCGCCCGGGCCATGGCCGAGGGGGCCCGCGCAGCCTTCGGCAGTGATCTCGCCGTCTCCACGACCGGCATCGCCGGGCCCGAGGGCGGCAGCGAGGACAAGCCCGTCGGCACCGTCGACATCGCCGTCGCCGGCCCCAAAGGCACGACCTACCGGCGATTCAAACTGTTTGGAAGGCGCGAGAGTGTGCGCCGGGCCGCCACCCAGTGGGCCCTCAAGTTGGTCTGGGACCAGCTCGACCAGCTCTGACTCGAGTTCCCGAGTTCCCTCGCCCCCCTTCGACACGACTTCCCTCACTCCCTTCGACAACCGACTTCCCTCGACACCCACCTTGTCTCGCTCGGACAACGCTCCGAGCTCGACCCGGGGTAGGGTCCCGTCGAGCCCACCAGACCACAGGACCAGCCATGACCAAGCCCGTCTCCGCCCACAAACCGCAAGACAAGCGCGCCGCCGCTATCGACCTCGCCCTCGCCACCATCGAGAAACAGTTCGGCAAGGGTTCGATCATGCGCCTCGACTCCGAGGGCCAGATCCCCGGACAGAACGTCCCAGTCGTACCCACCGGCTGTCTGGGCCTCGACATCGCGCTGGGCATCGGCGGTCTGCCCCGCGGCCGCATCGTCGAGATCTACGGGCCCGAGTCCTCGGGCAAGACGACCATGACCCTCCACGCTCTGGCCGAGGCCCAGCGCCAGGGTGGAGTGTGCGCGTTCATCGATGCCGAGCACGCCCTCGACGTCAACTATGCCCGCAAGATCGGTGTCAGGACCGAAGACCTCCTGATCTCCCAGCCCGACTATGGCGAGCAAGCCCTCGAGATCTGCGACATGTTGGTGCGCTCGGGCGCCATCGACGTCATCGTCATCGACTCGGTCGCAGCCTTGACCCCAAAGGCCGAGCTCGAGGGGGACATGGGCGACACCCACGTCGGCCTCCAGGCCCGGCTCATGAGCCAGGCCCTGCGCAAGCTGACCGGCTCCGTATCTCGGGGCCGGACCTTGGTCATCTTCATCAACCAGCTGCGCATGAAGATCGGTGTGATGTTCGGCAGCCCCGAGACCACCACAGGTGGCAACGCCCTGAAGTTCTACGCGTCGATCCGCCTCGACATCCGCCGCATCGGCAAGATCAAACAGGGCGACAAGGTCACCGGCAACCGCACACGTGTGAAGGTCGTCAAGAACAAGATGGCGCCCCCCTTCCGGGAGGTCGAGTTCGACATCAACTTCGGCGAGGGTGTCAGCCGTGAGGGCATGCTGATCGACCTCGGCGTCGAGGCCAACGTCATCGACAAGGCGGGCGCCTGGCTCAGCTACAAGGGCGACCGCATCGGCCAGGGCCGGGAGAACGCCAAACAGTTCCTGCGTGAAAACAAGGATCTCTTCACCGCTCTCGAGGCCGAAGTGCTGGCTTTCCACGGCCTGTCCCGGGATACCAAGGCCGCGAACGAGGGCGGCGACCGCAGCCAGATCGACGGACCGCCCGTCGTCATGCCCAAGGTCGT
Source organism: uncultured Nannocystaceae bacterium (assembly GCA_964451725.1). GTDB lineage: Bacteria > Myxococcota_A > Polyangia > Nannocystales > Nannocystaceae > Plesiocystis. Next base: position 25,412 of record CAYVJQ010000075.1, read on the forward strand.
AGCCGCCCGGACCAAGAAAACCTCCGCCGCCAAAAAGGGTCGCGGCCGCTGAGCCCTGTCCGCAGATGAGCCGACGCCTCCCTGGTGGCCACCGGGGAGGCGTCGGCGTATCTGCAGCTTCGGAGGACAGGAACAGGGAACAGGCCCAGGCCCTCAGGCCAGGCCAAAGGTCTGTTCGATAGCCTCCGCCACCGTCTCGACCGCGATGATGGTCAGCCCTTTTCGGCCGCGCCCAGGCTTGCCTGGCTGAGCCCGACCTCCGGATTGAGCAGGGACGATGGCCCGCGAGAACCCGAGGCGGGCGGCCTCGGCCAGGCGCTCCTCCACCCGAGGCACGCGGCGCAGCTCCCCCGTGAGCCCGACCTCACCGATGGCCACCGTTGCTCGTGGCACCGGCTTGCGCAGGTGGGAGCTCGCCACCGCCAAGAGCACGGCCAGATCGGCCGCCGGTTCGTTGAGACGCAGGCCTCCCGCCACGTTCACGAACACATCGAGGTCGACCACAAACAGCCCGGCGTGACGATCGAGGACCGCCAGGAGCATGGCCAGACGGGCCGGGTCCGCGCCCACACAGGTCCGCCGAGGCGAGCCTCCGGGACTGGGTCCGAGCAGGGCTTGGACCTCGAGCAGGAGCGGCCGCGATCCCTCGAGCGAGGCCGCGACAGAGGAGCCCACGACATCCTCGCGATGGTCTGCCAAGAACATCTCGCTCGGATCGGCGACCTCGCGCAGCCCGAGGCCGGTCATCTCGAACACACCCAGTTCAGCGGTGCTTCCAAACCGATTCTTGGTCGCTCTGAGCATACGGACCGCCCGTTCTTCGTCACCCTCGAAGCTGATGACTGCGTCGACCATGTGCTCGAGCATGCGCGGCCCCGCGAGCTGACCATCCTTGGTGACATGACCCACGATGATCACAGGAATGTTGCGAGTTTTGGCCCAGCTCAGGAGATGACCGGTGACACTGCGTATTTGACTGATGTTTCCAGGTAGCCCATCTTGGGCATCGCTATATATGGTCTGGATCGAGTCCACGACCAGGAGGTCTGGACTGTGGGTCGACGCGACGTCGAGGATGGTTTCGATGCGGGTCTCGGCGAGCAGCAGCAGGCGCTCGGCCCCGGGCCCGACCCGACCGCCGCCCAGGCGCGCGGCCCGTCCCGCGACCTGGACCACAGACTCCTCGCCGCTGGCGTAGACCACACTCCGCCCCCCCGTGGACACGAGCGCCGCACAGGCCTGAAGCAGCAGCGTCGACTTGCCGATGCCCGGCGCCCCCCCGATCAAGACCAGGCTCCCCGGGACCAGACCGCCGCCCAGCACCCGATCGAGCTCGCCGATACCGATCTCCACACGCCGCTCCTGGGCCGCCATCTCCTGCGCCTCCGAGACCGGTACGGCCCGGGCACGTGACTCACCGGGGGTGCTGAGCACGACCCTCTCGCCCTCGACGGGCCGGTCGACGACCTCTTCGATCGTGCTCCACTCCCGGCATCCTGGGCACTGCCCGAACCAACCGGCCGTCGTCGTGCCACAGCCGCTGCACTGCCACCGAGACTTGGGTTTCTTGGGTTTCTTGGCCTTGCCCCCTCCTGTTCGCGCCATGGCTCTATGATACGCGGATTCGCGCCTCCGGTAGAAGGGCGTTTATCCCACGTCGAAAGTGGCCAGCACACAAGCCAGTTGGTTCGTTGCCAGACCCGCAGATCCCCCATTCCAAAGCTCGTTCTATGGCCTTCCCCTCATTCACACACTGCGCATACAACGCTCTCCGCAATTGTGCGGCCTGGTCGTTCTGTCATCATTTAAATCGACACAACAAATAGCCATTGCTGTGCATAATCCCCTTCATCCAATAAGCTCCCCCCGCCGGCATCACGGCATTCGGCAGCGAGAATCATCATCATGACAAACACAGCGATTCGACGTCTTGGACTGAGCCAAGCTCTCACCCTCACCCTCTTGCTCTCGGCCTGCGGGGATCCTTGCCTCGACGATGGCCTCGGCAGGGGCAACTGCAACGAAGACGACTCGATCGGCAGCGCCGACACGGGGACCGAGACCGCCGAGGCCGGCACCAACGACGCCGAGGCCGGCACCAACGAGACCGAGGCCGGCACCAACGACGCCGAGGCCGGCACCACAGAGACCGGAGGCGGCGAGATCTACTGTGTAGACGGCGATGACGACGGCTTCGGCGACCCGGACGACTGCGAAGAGGTCCCCGCGGGTGAAGACCCGCCCGCCGGCTCCGTGCCCGAGAGCCAGGCCAACGACTGCGACGACGACGATCCCAACACCTTCCCCGGCGCCGCCGAACTCGACGACCCCGACGCCTGCATGACAGACGCCGACGACGACGGCTACGGCGACGACATGCCCAGCAACCCCAACGCCGAGGCCGGCACGGACTGCAACGACGCCAGCGTGACGACCTTCCCCGGCGCCGCCGAACTCGACGACCCCGACGCCTGCATGCAGGACGACGACGACGACGGCTACGGTGACTCGACGCCCCCCAACGCCAGCACCGCCCCAGGCAGCGACTGCAACGACGACGACCCCGTGGTCTTCAACTGCTCGCTGTGGTGCCTCGACGCCGACAGCGACGGCTTCGGCGACCCGGACAACTGCATCGAGGTGCTCATGGGCGAGGACCCGCCGGAGAACTACGTCGAAGACGACAACGACTGCGCCGACGACTACGCCAACGCCTTCCCAGGCGCCGCCGAGCTCGAGGATCCGGACGCCTGCATGCTCGACGACGACATGGACGGCTGGGGCGACACGGACCCGCCCATCGACGCCATCGTCCCGGGCAACGACTGCGACGACGCGGACATGAGCCGGGTGGTGTGTGCAGATGCCATCCCCGCTTGCGCCGAGACCACCCTGGGCGGGAGCGCTGATCTCATGGCCGTGGCCACGGGCGGAGACGGCAACTACAGCTTCTCCTGGGAGCCCCCCGAGACCCTCGACGACCCGGCCATCGCCGGGCCACAGGCGACCCCGCTGGAGATCACCACCTACACGGTCACGGCCACCGACGGCCTGGGCAACATGGGCTCCGACGAGGTCACCATCCACATCACCGACAAGGCCTGGGTCCTCGGTGGGGACGACGCCGAGTGTGAAGCGGTCGGCTTCCTGGGCGCACCGGCGGAGCACACCTTCTCCCAAAATGGCACCCAGACCTGCACGACCACGAACTCGGATCCGACCGCCTTCGTGTGCCCGACCGTGCACGAGTCGGCCCGCATCACCGGCACCATGGTCGTCAACACGGCCGCCGACGACGACATCGTCGGCTTCGTCTGGGGCTGGCAAAACGAGGACCAGTTTTACCTCCTGTCGTGGAAGCAGTCGTACCAGAACTGGTTCGGCTGCGACGGCAACGAGGGCATCACGATCAAGCGCGTCGACAGGAGCGTCCCCTATACGACCCCCGACTTCGCCTGTGACACCGACACGGCCAATGTCTCGGTGCTGATGGGTCCCGCCGAGACCACCACCGACGGATGGCTCGACAACCGGGAGTACGCGGTCGAGATCCTCTACAGCACCACCCAGACCGAGATCACGATCACGGACACGACCACCAACTTGGACGTCGCCAGCTTCACCGTCGAAGATGGCACCTACCCCAACGGGAAGTTCGGTACTTACGACTTCTCGCAAGAGCAGGCCTGCAACGGCCCGTGGCAGTCCAGCTGCCTCTGAATCTGAGCCTGAGTCGACCCTGATCAGGGTCGACTCAGGGTCGACTCAGGGCCTGAACAGGCCCTGAATCGACTCCCGGCGCGCCGCCTCGTGTGGCGCGCCTCTAGCTGTGGCGCGCCGCCTCGTGTGGCGCGCCTCCCGGTGGACGCCAGCTCAGAAACGAATACCGACCTGGGCCTGGATGGCCTGCGCGGCCTTGGCATCGAGGGTCTGCAGGGTCGACGCGGCACCGCTGCCCACGGTGACCGTGGGCTCGAAGGCACCGAAGGGGAACATGACCCCGTACTGGAGCTGAAAGAAGATCGGGTCGTCGACGTCGTGGTAGCGGAGCGAGGCGGCGAGCTCGAGGCCCCACAGGGAGTTGTTGCCCGAGAGCGTCCCGCTGCGGTCGACGGCGCCCGCGAACTCGAAGTCGGCCCGAGCGCTGAAGTTGTTCTGGAAGAAGTAGAACGCGAGCCAGGGCTTGACGTAGGCGGCGTTGGAGACCGTGCCGAGCAGCTCCTTGAACAGGAGCAGGTCCTGGACATAGGCCGGGTTGAAGCGGAACGCGTTGAAGGCCCCGAAGTTGGTGGTCCCCGGGAACCCGTCCGTGTAGTTGGTCGCGCTCGGCGGGGTGCCGTCGCCCGTCGCCAGGCCGTGGTCGACCCCGATGTGGAAGCGGTCCTGGAACAGGCCGTACTTGAACTCGAGGGCGTAGCCGAACTGAGCCAGACGGGTGACCTCGCTCGCGGTCGCGGCGGCCAGCTCGTCGTCGAAGTCGGGGGTGGTGCGATCGTTCTCCAGAGGCCGGTGTCGGAAGCTGCCGATCACGGCGGCGGCCTCGAGCTCGACACGCAGGGTCTGCCAGTTGATGCGCAGCCAGAGGTCCGGGGTGATCACCCAGCCGCGGCGCTGGACCAGAGAGTAGGCGTAGTTCTCCAGGCCCGAGTCCCCGTCTTGATCGAAGCCGCCGTTGCCCAGGGGCACCCCCTCGTGCTCCAGCCCGCTGGGATCTTCGGCGGGGTCGAGGGTCGAGTTTCCGCCCAGTCCATCGCCGAGCCCGGGCATGCCGATGGCCCGATCGAGAGTCTGCCAGCGCAGCCAAGTCTTGAGGCCATAGTTGACCACGGGCGCGCCCCCCGAGAGCTTCCGGCGCAGCATGTCCGGGTCGTCGCGACGCTCGAGCCAGATGCTGAACTGGTGGACGTTGTCGTACTTCTCCGCGGAGAAGGCCTGGGCGACCCGGTTGCCCGAGTCCCACTCGGGTCCCAGGAGCTGGGCCGTGGTCGGGCCGCTCGAGGCCCAGTCGTAGCTCACGCCCAAGGTCAGGGCGTTGCGTTTGTCGGGACCAAAGTCGAAGGAGGCCCGGACCGTGTCGACCGAGTCGCCGTAGTCCGTGTCGACCATACGCACGATGTCGGCCTTCTCGCCCCGCGAGTAGCCGTTGCCGTCGTTAGCCAGGATGCCCATGCCCCAGTGGTTGCCCATGCGACCGAACTCGAGGGTCATGCCGAAGCCGAAGCGGATCTCGCCCCAGGCCCGCTTGACCGTGATGCTGTCGCTGAGCGAGTTGACGCCCTGGGAGGGCGGGACCTGAGAGCGGGTCATCAGGTCGATCGGAGCCCAGGGGTTCTCGGCCGCGAAGCTGTCGGGGGTGCTGCCGAGGACCAGGTTGTCGAGCAGGTCGACCTGAGCGTGGACTTTGACCGTGTCGGTGACGTGGATCGTGGGTTGGAGGCGCAGGCGCATGTTGGCGCCCCCCATGCCCCGCCGACGCCCACAGCGGTTGCTGATCTTGTCGGTCGACACACCCGAGGCGAGCAGCTGGGCCGTACAGTTGGCGTCGTTGCTCGAGGCGACACCCTCGGCGTTGAGCTCGGAGGTCTCGGCCGGCGGCAGGAAGAACTTGTTTGTGTTCTGCTCGACGTTCTCGAACGCGATGTTGAGATCGAGGCGGTGAAAGTAGTCCGCCCGCATGCGCAGGTAGCCGTGGAGCTCGAAGAGCTGGGCCCGACGCCGACCCTCGGGTTGGGCGGGCACGGGGACCACAGGTGCGAGCGCGCCCTTATCCTTTGGCGCGGCCTCGGCCGGCCCTTCTTTGTCGTCCTGACTCCCGCCTGGGGTCGCCGGGCCGACCGGCCCGCTGCCACCGGGCATGCCACCACCCCCGACCCCGCCGGGAGGTTGGAGCGCGAGCGCCGTCGAGGACAGCCCCGGCACCAGACCGACCCCAGCCCCAAACGCGAGGGCCGAGACCGCAAAGCTCATGAATCGCCGAGGTGTGGGCATGAAAGCGGGGCACGATAGCCACCGGCCACAGCACCGTCAACTGGCCTGGAACGGCCTGAATGACCCGTTTTACAGGGTCTGGAGCGGCTCGCCCTGAAAGCGTCGCTGGGCTCGGCCGTTGCCCGGGCCGCGGTCGCGGTCCAGGTGATAGGGCCTCGAAGCGCCCCCGTTTTTGGCTCACCCCGGGCGGGCCTGCGGGCTACTCTCCGCCCGTGAGCAGCAAGTGGCACCCGGGCCAGCTCCTGTTTGTCGGTTTTCACGGCTTGGAGGTCCCCCCCGATCTTCGCGCGCGGATCAGCGAGGGGCGGATCGGCGGTGTGATCTTGTTCAAGCGCAACATCGGGGACCCGGGGCAGGTCCGCCGCCTGGTCCGCGACCTCCACGCCCTCGCCCCCGCAGATGCCCCCCTGACCGTGGCCCTCGACCAAGAGGGTGGCCGTGTCCAGCGGCTGCGCGATCCCTGGACCCAGTGGCCGCCCATGCGCAGCTTGGGCAGCCGCGATCCCTCCGACACGGGCCGCTTCGCCCGCGCCCTGGCGCTGGAGCTGCTCGACTGTGGCTTCGACCTCGACTTCGCGCCTGTGGTCGACGTCGACAGCAACCCGGACAACCCGGTGATCGGCGACCGCAGCTTCGCCCGTGACCCGGACACGGTCGGCGCCCACGCCCGGGCCTTTATCACGGCCATGCAGGGCCTGGGCGTGGCGACCTGTGCAAAACATTTCCCCGGTCACGGCGACACCGACCTCGACAGCCACCTCGCCCTGCCCCGCCTCGACCTCGACCTCGAGCGCATGGAGAGGGTCGAGCTGCCCCCCTTCCGAGCGGCCATCGAGGCCGAGGTCGCCAGCGTGATGACGGCCCACGTCCTGTTTCCCAAGCTCGACCCGAAGCGACCCGCGACCTTGTCGCCCGAGGTCATGAGCTTGCTGCGTGAGCAGCTCGGATACGACGGTCTCGTGTTCAGCGACGACATCGAGATGTGTGCGATCGCCGATCACTTCTCGGTCGAGCAGCGCAGCCTGGGCGCCCTCGAGGCCGGGGTCGATTCGATCTTGGTCTGCTC
>CAYVJQ010000075.1:32565-35261 GCA_964451725.1 uncultured Nannocystaceae bacterium
GTGCGCCTTTAAGGTGCGCCGCCGTCGAACTCGAACAGCCAGCGCTGACAGGCCCGAGCTTTGCCCTCGCCGGCGGTCCCGCCCGCGCTCAGGTGCGCACTCCCGGACAGCGCCAAGGCCCGCGCCCGTGCGGCCACACCGGCGTCGTCACCATCGAGGGCCCGGGCGAGCAGGCACTGGGCCTCCCCGAGCTCCAGATTGTCGCCGAGGGGCTCGCGGATCGCTAGCGCCCGCTCGAGGTAGTCGGCGGCCTCCCCCGGGCGATCCAGATCCAGGAGCCCCTCTCCGATTCCGACCAGTGAATAGGCCACATAAGGGTGGGCGCCAGCGATCACCGAAACGATGTCGAGGGCCTCTCGGTCGAAAACCAGGCCCGCCTCCGGGTTCCCGTGCGCGCGGGCGATCAGAGCCAGGTTGTTGCGGACGATGGCGTTGCCCGGGTGCTGAACGCCGAGCACCTCCGGGGTCTGCTCGAGCATGCGCCGACACTCGACCTCGGCCCGGTCCAGCTCACCGACCTCATACAGGGAGAAGCACAGGCTGTTTCCGGTGCTGGCCCCCAACGTGGTCGAAATCTGCTCGTTCTCTCCAATTTGATTCAAGATCAGCTCGAATTGCTCAGCCGCCCGTCTGTGCTCCCCCCGCAGATCGTAGACCACGGCCAGCTCCATACGAACCTCGAGCGTCTGGTCGCTCGACTCACCGTAGCCGGCCAGGCTCAGCACCAATAGACGTTCCGCGATAGTCAACGCCTGATCGAGGTGACCTGTGGTCTTGTGTATGTAGAGGCTCGACGTCAAAACCGAGATCAGCAAGGGGTGATCCGGGCCGAGGTGAGCCTCGAACTGGGCCACCACCCTCTCGGCCAGAGGGATCGCGTCGAGGAGGTACCCGTGATCGCCCAACGCCACGACGAGGACGCGCTCGACCTCGGCGACACGGAAGTCCTCGGGTCCGTAGGTCGTTTCCGCGAGCTCGATCGCGGCCTCGATCTCGACCTTGGCTGCCTCGAAATCGTAGGTGTCGAGCAACAGCCTCCCGCGCATCTTCCGGCGCTCGATCTCGACTTCAGCCGGACGGCCGAGGCGCGCAGAGAGACCATCGACGACATCGTTCCACCGCGCTCGAACTTGGTATTGAAGATGCACGGGCAGCCCCCCGAGGTCGAGGCGAACCAAGAGCATCGCGGTCTCCAGAGCCAGGCGATCGAGGCGCCCGCCCACGGCCGCGCGATAGCAGGGCCGCAACACCTCGGCAGCTCGGTCGAGCTCTCCCATATCGGCCAACAACTCGGCGAAGGTGAGCTCGACCTCCAAGCTCAGAGGCAGGTAGTCGACCTCGGCGGCGGCCTCCCGCAGCGCGTTCAGCCGATCTTCGAGACCCTCGTACTGGGCCGCGATTCGCCGTGCCTTCAGCCCTTGCAGCTGCTCTCGGAGCTCGCCCACACGATCTCGCTTGGCCTCGCTGGGCGGCACCACCTGGCGCAGGGACTCGGCGTCGACGCAGGCCTCGATGCTGCCCAGGTCCGCCGTGATCCTCGGCGCATCACGGATCAGCTCCGGCCCAGCTTCGCCCAGCAACATCAGGGTCTCGTCGAGCTGGCCCAGCCGGTCTTCGAGACAGGCCACACGCAGATCGTGGAGGGCCGGCGACTGCTCGGCGCCCACCTTGCAGACCTCGGTCCCGAGCGCGACCCAATTCTCGGTCCACCCGTCGACGTTGGCCTCGACCTGCCGCAGGCTGCTCGAGGCATAGGCGAGCCCCGAGTCCTCGAAGTAGCTGCGCAGGGCCCGGCGCCGCGCGCCGCCCCAGACCACATCGGCCTTGGCCTCGACGACAGCGCAGGGATCCGCACGCTCGATCATGGAGGCGCGCACGCCGAGCGCGGCGAGCACGACGGCCCCCGACACCATCACGGCCCAGGCCCAGGTCCGGCGCCGCGGCACGAGCCCGGCCTCGAGCGCGGCGAGCAGAGCCCGCATGTCTGCGTGGCGCTCGTCGGGCTTGCGGGCCAACCCGCGCATCAAGGCACGACCGAGCGCATCCGGGACCGGGGTCTCGCGGGGCAGCGCTCGAGGTTCGTCGTGCAACACGGCGTCTGCCAGCGCGATCAGCCGCTCGCCGGCGAAAGGCAGGCATCCATAGAGGGCCTCATAGAGCGCGACACAAAACGAGAATTGATCGCAGCGCGGATCCACGGGCTGGTGCGCGAACTGCTCGGGCGACATGTAGCGGGGCGTCCCGAGCAGGGCTCCAGCCCGGGTCAGGCGAGACTGTAGATCCCAGCTCTCTGACCCCGACCGGTCGGGGTCCGGCCTGGTCTCGCCCATCCCCGAGGACTCGAGACCAGGCTCGAAGCTGGACCCGAGATCGGGATCGAGCTCGGGTTTTGTAGTGTCCTCTGCGATCCGATCTTCGTCTCCACTTCCCTGGGCTGCGACCAGGCCGAAGTCTGCGACCCGGGGGCGTCCATCGCCGCCGACCAGCACGTTCTCGGGCTTGAAGTCGCGGTGGATCAACCCGGCGTCATGGGCCGCGGCCAGGCCCCGGCCCGCGGCGATGAACATCTCGACCTGCGCTCTCCACGGGTGCTCTTGCGCCAACCAATCGGCCAGGGTCTGCCCCTCGACAAACTCCATGGCGATCCACACCGCCCCATCGTGCTCACCGACGTCGAACACCGAGACCACGTTCGG
>CAYVJQ010000076.1:0-34300 GCA_964451725.1 uncultured Nannocystaceae bacterium
GCGAAGAAGACCGCGGCGAAGAAGACCGCGGCGAAGAAGACCGCGGCGAAGAAGACCACGGCGAAAAAAAAGACCGCGGCGAAGAAAACCTCGACCGCCAAAGCCACGGTCAAGACGGTGCGGGCCGCCCCCGGCAAGTCGGCCGCAGCCGGCAAACAGCTGGTCATCGTCGAGAGTCCGGCCAAGGCCAAGACGATCAACAAGTACCTGGGCAGCGATTTTGTGGTCCGCGCGTCTGTCGGTCACATCCGCGATCTTCCGAGCCGCGCGCCCAAGGGCACCAAGCAGCCGGTTCCCGGGGTCGATCTCGACAACGATTTCCGGCCGACCTACGAGATTCTCGCCAAGAAGACCAAGACCGTCGCCGAGCTCAAACGCGACGCGAAGGGAGCCACCGAGATCTGGTTCGCCACAGACCTCGACCGCGAGGGAGAGGCCATCGCTTGGCACCTCGCGGAGGTCCTCGAGGTCGACCCCAAGACCGCCAAGCGGGTGGTCTTCAACGCCATCACCCGCGACGAGATCAAGCGCGCCTTCGCCAAACCGCGGGCCATCGATCTCGATCGGGTCAAGGCTCAGCAGGCGCGGCGCATCCTCGATCGGATCGTGGGTTACCAGGCCTCTCCCCTGTTGTGGAAGAAGGTCGCGCGTGGGCTCTCGGCCGGTCGGGTCCAGTCGGTCGCGGTCCGGTTGGTGGTCGAGCGAGAGCGAGAGATCGAGGCCCATGTGCCCGACGAGACCTGGCGGGTCGAGGTCCGTCTGGCGCAGCAGGTCGAGAACGCGGGGCCGCTGGCCAAAGAGTGGGCGGCGTTCCTCGGCCAGCGAGATGAGAAGGACAAGGGGCCCAACAAGCGTCGCCAAAACGCGTGGATGGCCGAGCACGCGGGTGTCCTGACCGAGCTGCACGAATTCGACGGGGCCCGCTTCAAGCTCGGCTGCAGCGCCGACGCGCCGGTCGATCTGTCGGCCGAGGTCCAGCGCATCAGCGAGGCCGTGGGCATGACCCAGGTCGAGATCGACACGCTCATCGATCCCGAGGGCAAGGGCCCGGCTCACGCGATCCGCACGGTCCGCGGCCACGTCGATTTTTCGGCCCGCTACAAGGTCAGCAAGATCGAGACCCGGCAGACCAGCAGTCGGGCGCCCGCGCCCTTCATCACCTCCACCTTGCAGATGGCGGCCTCGAGTTCGCTGGGTTTCTCGGCCCAGCGGACCATGCGGCTGGCCCAAGACCTCTACGAGGGGGTCGACCTTGCTGGCGAGGGCCAGGTCGCGCTCATCACCTATATGCGCACCGACTCGACCCACCTCTCGACCGAGGCGGTCGACACGGTGCGGGGCTTCATCGAGTCTCGCTACGGGAAGAGCTACCTGCCGGCCAAAGCCCGGAGCTTCTCGTCGACGAACAAGAACGCGCAGGAGGCCCACGAGGCCATCCGCCCCAACGACGTCGCGCGGGACCCCGAGACCATCAAGGCCAAGCTCAAGGGCCCGCGCGCCGAGGAGCACTACAAGCTCTACAAGCTGATCTGGAGCCGCTTCGTCGCCTGTCAGATGAACCCGGCGCGCTGGGACTCGACCTCTGTGATGCTGACCCGCAGCGACCGTCCGACTGGGGCCGTGCTCAAGGCCAGCGGTCGGGTCTTGGCCTTCGCGGGCTTCTACAAGGCCACGGGGATCCCCACCCTCAGCGACGAGCAGACCTTGCCCGAGGTCGCCGAGGGCGACGGCTACGCACCTTTCGTCATCGAGCCGCGGCAGCGGTTCTCGAGCCCGCCCCCGCGCTACTCGGAGGCCTCGTTGGTCAAGGCCCTCGAGTCCGCGGGCATCGGTCGGCCCTCGACCTACGCCTCGATCATCGCCTTGGTCCAGTCGCGCAACTACGTCGAGCAACGGGATCGGCGCTTCTACGCCTCGGACCTCGGCGAGGTCGTGACCGACAAGCTGGTCGAGGCTTTCCCGGACCTCATGAACATCGGCTACACGCGCCAGATGGAGCGCGAGCTCGACGAGATCGAGGATGCCACGGTCGACTGGGTAGCGATGCTGCGCCGCTTCTACGCGGGCTTCTCGAGCGCCCTCGAGATCGCGCACGAGGGCATGGCCCACGCCAAGGCCGAGATTCAGCCGGCCATCTACCAGTGCCCCAAGTGTGGTGCCCGGACCTGCTATCGCTTCGGTCGCAACGGTCGCTTCCTCTCGTGTACGGCCTACCCGGAGTGTGACTACGCCGCGCCCATCGACCGCAAGGGGCGACCTTTGTTGCCCGAGCGCGTGGATGTGGTCGTCCCTGTCGACGGTTCGAGCATGGAGCTGCGCAACGGTCGTTTTGGGCCGTTCTTGGCCTCGGAGAACTACCCGGAGAGCAGCTTTGTGCTCAACCTCGATCGCAAGGGGAACATCAAGTACCCGTCGATTCCCCCAGTGCTGGTGGAGGTCGAAGAGGGCATCCAGTGTCCCAAGTGCGAGTCGGCCCTCAACCTGCGTCGAGGCAAGCGAGGCCCGTGGCTCGGTTGCTCACAGTTTCCCAAGTGCCGCGGTCGGATGGCCTGGAAGGGGATCGAGGACAAGCGACGCAACGAGCTCGAGGTGCAGCTGGTCGCACACGAGGCTGCGAACCCGCGGCCGGAGATCAAGCGTCACGACGGTTCCGTGATCCCCGAGGGCACGCCGGTGGCGACCCTGCTGATGACCGGCGGCGTGGCGGAGCTCGAGCACCACCCCGAAGCCGTGATCGAACTTGCGGGCAAGGACCCGGGCATCCAGCGGCGGGCGCTGGCTCAGGCCTGAGCCCCCTCGGGGGCTCGGCGCCTCCGGCCTCGAAAGGGGCAAAGGCAAGGGGCAAAGGGCAAAGGGCGGCGGCGGGCCGCTCGTCAGCCTGTGCGGAGCAGCGCCTCGCAGCCCGCGAGGATCATCGCGTAGACCGCCGCGTAGCGGTCGGGACCCCGGCCGATAGGATCGGGTACGTCGAGGTCGGCACCTCGGGCCCGGGGGTTGGCGAGCGCTCGCAGCAGCTGGATCTCGGCCTTGTAGTTGGCCAGCGAACCAAAGGCCGAGGGCGCGGCGAGCCGGCGCAAGGTCGAGAGGTTCTGCCGATCCATGACCACGACGTGGTCGAAGCGGCTCAGATCCGTGCGCACCAGCTGGCGGGCGGTTCCGGTCAAGGTGATGCCGTGGTCTGCGGCCGCGGCCTGGGACAGGGGGTGCGGCGGCGAACCTTCCATGGCGCTCGTGCCCGCACTGTCGACGATCCACTCGGGCCCGGAGCGAGCCTCGGCCACGAGGTGGCGAAACACGCCCTCGGCGAGCGGCGAGCGGCAGACGTTGGCGTAGCAGACGAAGAGAACCGAGCGACTCTGGGCGCCCACCTACTTGGTCTCGTACATCTTGCGGACGTCCGCGTCGTCGTGCAGGGGCGCAAAGGCGGGCTCGATGCCGACCTTCTTCATGAGCTTCTTGTTGCCGCGCTTTTCGAGCTCTTGGAGGTGCTCCTTGGCGAGGTCGAGGTCGCCCGCGTAGGCCGAGAGCTTGGCGAGGTTGTAGACGGGGGTCGAGTAGAGCTTGTGGGCGTCGCGGGCCCAGAGAAAAAAGGACTCGGCGCGCTCACTCTCGCCTTTGGTCATGAGCGCCTCGCCCCGAGCGTTGGCCGCCTTGGCGGCGTCCAGCTTCGAGGCACCGGCGACGATCGCCGCCCTGAGGGCATCGTTGGCTGCGGGATCGTCACTGTCGAGGCTCTCGACCGTCGCAAACAGGGCCACCGTGGGGTCGGCTTCGCCGGTCTCGCCCGCGGCCCCGGTCTCACCCGCGGCACCGGTCTCACCTGCGGCACCGGTCTCACTCGCGGCACCAGTCTCGCTCGCGGTACCGGTCTCGCTCGCGGCACCGGTTTCGCCCGCGGCATCGGGTTGTGCCGCGTCACCAGACTCCGGTTGGGGGGCGAGCGCAGTGTCGGCCGCGGGGATCTCCGCGTCGTCCGTCTTGTCGCTGGCCTTGTCCCCGGCGGTTTTGGCTGGAGCTTTCTCGTCGTCCGAACAAGCTGGTGCGAAGCCGACCAACGCGAGGGAGAGGAGAACAGTGGTAGAGGCTGCTGGGCGCCGCTTCATGACGGAATCCTACCTATTCGCGCCCGCGCAAGCCACCGTTGAGGGGCGCTTTTCGGCCTCGATCGGGAGCTCGCTTCCGGCGTCGATCCAAAAACTCGGGCGGATTTGGAAACCTCTCGGGTCAATTTTACGTGTTCTCGTCGCGGCAGCCTTTGGCCTCGAGTCGGACCACGCTCGGGTCGGCTTTTCTCCAAAATGACCCCCAAATTGGCCGGTCGGCCGTGCGACTGACGTATCCTCGAAGCCCCTATGTCTCTCTTGCCCCTCCTCTTTCCTCTTGTTCTCGCGCCGCCGGCGGAAGCTCAGTTGGAGGTCCAAGCGATCTTGGACGACGCCTGTACGATCTGCCACGACGAGAGCGACGACACGCTGAACCTCGAAGACGTGTCTGCGCTGGTCGGTCGCTCCTCGAGCATCGGCAAGGCGCTGGTCGACCCCGGCAACCCGACCGGCAGCTACCTCTACCTCAAGATGGTCGCCGCCGAGGGGATCGAGGGCGAGTCCATGCCCATGGGCGACGATCCCCTGCCGGTCGAGCAGCTCGCGCTCGTTCGGGACTGGATCGCCGCGCTCCCGGTCGCCGAGGATCCCGCCAGCGACCCGATTGATTCGGCGGGCGACCCAAAAGGCCCCAACGCAGCGGGCGAGCCTGGAGACGGGGACCCGAAGTCGGGGGACCCCAGGGCGGGGGATCTCGTCCTCCCCAAGCCGAAGTCCAAGCAGCCCTTCTTCGGCTCGCACCAGATCAACCTCCAGACCACGACCACCCTCGGCAAGAGGCGGATTTCGTATCGGATCCACCACCGCTTTGGGCTCGTCGGCAAGCCCGGCGATCGGAACTATTTGGGGTTGGCCGGCGGCGCCGTCATGAGCATGGGGGCCGAGTACGGCATCGTCGATGGCCTCGACGTCATGGCTCGCTGGACGACCTCGCGCCTGGACTGGGAGCTCGGCCTCAAATACGTGCCGGTCCGCCAAGAGGACGGCAAGCCGCTGTCCTTCGGCATGTTCGCCAGCTTCGAGGCGATCACCGACTTCCCCTCATCGTCGGCGAATCGGCTCACAGGCAGCTTCCAAACCCTGATCAGCCGGCTGTGGTTCGAGCGTTGGAGCACGCAGCTGACGGTCAACTACTCGCTGCTCACCAACCACCGACCCAAGGTCATCGCCGACATCGATGGCACACCCACGGAGGTCACCGACAACCGGGGGACCTTGAGCCTGGGCGTGGCGAGCACCTTGTGGCTGGGCAAGAAGCGCAAGAACGGCATCGACATCGAGTACGTCCTGCCGGTCCCCAGCGACCTGTTTTTCCATCACGGCGGCGACGTCGACCCCGATGGCACGAAGATCGGCAGCTGGGGTCTGGGCTGGTCGGCCCGCACGGGGGGGCACATCTTCCAGGTGCTGGTGACCAACACCCGAAATATCCACACCAACTTGGCGGCGCCGGGCGGCGACACGGCCAACCCCTTCAAACCCTTTGGCGATTTCTTCTTCGGCTTCAACATCACCCGAAAGTGGAAGCTCTGATATGGCGAGCCTTCGATTCTTGTCTTTGACCCTTGTGAGCACCGCATCTGCGATCGCTGCGGTCGGCTGCGGCCTCGAGCCCGTGGGCGACTCCGGCGGGGAGAGCGAGATCCCAGCCTCGGTCCAGCGGGCCTTCAACGAGAGCTGTGCGACCAGCGTCGGCTGTCACGACACGGGCTCGGCCCTGGTGGTGCTGGCGGCCGGGGAGAGCGAGGCGATCTTGTCGACCAACTCGGCGACCGGCGACGCGTTGGTGGACTTCGGCAACCTCGACGGGTCCTACCTGGCCCAGAAGGTTCTCAAGGGCTCCGGTATTCAAGGCGGCGTGATGCCGCCGTCGGTCCAGAGCGAGAACGACGACTTCAACAAGGCCGTGATCATCGGCTGGATCGCGGGGGTCGAGTTCGCGGAGTCGGGTGGCGAGAGTGGCGATACGGGCGGCGACGACATGGACACCGCCGACTCGGCCGACTCGGCCGACACGGGGGAGCCGGAGTGCCTCATCGAGGCGCCCGTGCCCGAGATGCCGACCTTCACCGCCGACATCTGGCCGATCTTGGAGACCCGCTGCGCGACCTCGGGCTGCCACGAGTCGTTTACGCCCGCCATGCCGGACGCTGCCGGGGCCTACCTGAACTTGGTCGGCGTCGACAGCTCGGCCTCGATGCCCTTTGTGGATCCCATGGCGCCGGACAACAGCTACCTGTGGCACAAGCTCGTGGGCACCCACAAATCGGTGGGTGGGACGGGCTCGACCATGCCCGTGGTCGGCAGCCTGTGTCTGATCGAAGCGCAGGCTATCTACAGCTGGATCCTGGCGGACGCCGAGGAGTGAGCCGTCGGGGTGGGCGAACGTTTCGGTCGGGGCCGAGTGTATCGGTCGACCCTGGCCGGTTTCGGGTTTGGGCTCAGGATCCGGCCTTGTCGATCAGCGCCTCGCTGACCGACCACAGTCGCTCGGCGCTCGCCCGGTCGGTGGCGACCGACGTTGGATTCGCGGGTTTACAGCGCACGTAGTAGCCGCCCGTTCGGGTCTTCAAGCTCGGCTCGCTGGCGAGGTAGATCGATGTCCTCGCCCCCTTCTCGGCGCTCAGGAAGAAGGGCCGGCTCACGGCGAACATGAGCTTGACCAGGGGTCCGCGCACGTCCCCGCCGCCCCCAAACTCGGTCCTGACGACCCCGGGGTGCAGGCAGTTGGCGGTCACGCCCGTGCCCTCGAGGCGGCGCGAGAGCTCCCGCGTGAACATGATGTTGGCGAGTTTTGAGCGTCCGTAGGCCTGGATGGTCGAGTAGCCGCCCTCGGCCATGAGGTCGTCGAAGTCGAGGCCCTTGCGCGCGGCCTTGTGGGCGTCGGAGGCGACCACGACGACGCGGGAGGGGGCCGAGCGCTCGAGCAGGGGGCGCAGGCGTTTGGTGAGCAGGAAGTGACCGAGGTGGTTGACCCCGAAGGTGGTCTCGAAACCCTGCTCGGTGGTGTGGCGGGAGTCGAGTATCAGACCGGCGTTGAGGATCAGGACGTCGAGGCGTTCGTGGTCGGCCTTGAAGTCCTCGGCGCAGGCTTCAATGGACGCGAAGCTGGCGAGGTCGAGCTCGACACAGGTGACGTCGGCGTTGGGCCCGGCGGCAGCCTGGATCTCCGCGAGAGCGGCGCGGCCCTTGCTCGGATTGCGGCTGGTGATCACGACCTTGGCCCCCTTTTTGGCCAGGCCGATGGCCGTGAATTTTCCGATCCCCGTGTTGCCTCCTGTGAGCAACACTGTCTTTCCGGCCAGCTCTCCGTTGCTGTCTGCGCTCATGTTCGGGGACCATGGGCACGATGAGAGGGGGGCGCAAGACAGCCCCGCCAAATAGGGGGTATGGGCTCAGCCGACGATGATGGCGACGAGTCCCAGGACAGCGAGATAGGGGACAAAGGGGAGCATGCCGAGACGCTCGATGAGCTCGAGCAGCAAGCGCAACGCGGCGATTCCAACCAGAAAGCTCAGGGCGAAGCCGAGCAGGAAGGGACCGAGGTCGAAGCTCGGGGCGACGTCGCTGGTGACCAGGTCGAGGCACTCTTTGGCGGTCGCAGCCGCGACCGCGGGGATGCTGAGCAAGAACGAGAACCGAGCCGCCCGGGCCCGGCCCATGCCCAGGGCCAGGCCTGCGGCGATGGTCGAGCCGCTGCGTGAGACACCGGGGACCACGGCCAGGAGCTGGGCGAGGCCGATGAGCCCGGCGTTGACGGGAGTCGGGGGCTGGTCGACCTCGTCTGTGGGGGTCTTGCGTCGGTGGGTGAAAGCCAGCAAGGCCGCCGTGACCAGGAGGGCGCAGCCTATCCATCGGACCTCGCCCTCCATGCGAACGACCCACTCCTCGACGCCGGGCAGGAGGACGAGGGCCAGGGGGAGGGAGCCCAAGACCATGGCGAGGAAGGTCTTGCGCGCCCAGGGGACCTCCTCGGGCCGAACGAGGCCGCGGCCGATGTCGTAGAGGTCGCGGCGGTAGACGAGCAGGACAGCGAGCAGCGTGCCGGCGTGAACCACGATGTTGAAGCTGTGACCAGCGGCCTCGGCGTCGATGCCGAGCCAGGCCTGGAGCAGCGAAAGGTGGCCGGAGGACGAGATCGGCAGGAACTCGGCGACCCCTTGGACTGCGCCCAAAAACGCGGCCAGGCCGTAGCTGAGCTCCGTGGGGCCCGCGGTCATGACAGGCTTGTAGCCTGTGCTCGGGAGCCGACCAAGCAAGTGGCGCCAGGTGTTCGACCGGCGCCGAGTGTTAGTGTGTGGTCGATGATCGCGCTGGACGGGCTGATCGCCGTGGGTTGTCTGGTGGGTCTCGTCCAGGCCTGCGTCTGGGTGGGTCAGGCCGACGCCGTGGCTGGCCGACGCCTGTTCGGGGTGTTCGCCGCCCCCGTGTTTGCGCTTGGTCTGGCCGTGGCACTCGCCGGGATCAGGGTCCCGGGGCTGTTGTTCTAGCGGGTGGCAAAACCTCTCGCGTCGGCTCGCGCCGGGAGGGGTTTGGCAACCGCTGGCGAGGGCGGCGATCAGTTTTGGGCCGTGTCGGGTGGCCCCGGCCGCGCGCAGGATGCTAGCGTGCTGCGATGGGCTCGCTCTCGGAGCAGGTGCACCTGTGCCTCGCGATTCTCGCCTACGCGGGACTCTGGGGCCCGTCGGCGCGCGCTGACGTCGCTCTGCACAAGGAACTCGAGGGCTGGCTCGGCCGGGTCGGCGCGACCTCGAGCTGTTCCCTGGTCTGGGGGCCGACCCAGTTTAGACCCTGGTGGCAACCCAGCGTCCCCAGCGTGATGATGTTCGTGGTCGCCCCCACCGGGGTCGTGGATGCCCCCCTGACGATCGTGGTCCGCGGAGGGGCGCCCGTCCGCCTCGGCGACACCCCCATCGACTGGGAGGGGAGCCTGACCCAGGAGCCCTGGATCTGGGCCCGGGACGAGGGCGAGCTGGCTCCGGCGATCTGTGGGGCGGTCGACCGCCAGCTCCGCGCGGTCCGAGAGATGACCCCAGAAGAGGGGGTGCCCGGGGCGGGGCGAACCTTGCCCGAGTTCTTGGCTGAGTGTGTGGAGGCGAGCCCGCGGGGGCATCGACTCTCGGTCGGCGTGACCGGGCACGGGGCAGGGGGAACGCTTGCGACGGCGGCGGCGCTGTGGCTCTTGGATACCCAGGGGAGCAGCTCGGCCCGGGCGGTCTCCTGGGACGCGAGGTGCCGCGCGAAGGTCCACTGCCGCGCGTTCGCGGGGCCGACGGTGGGCAATGTGGACTTCGCCCGCTACCTCGGCGAGCGTATGGGCGAGGCCCTCGACCTGGTCCACAACAGCTTGGACGCGGCGCCCCTGCTCTGGGACCCGGAGGGCCTGAGTCGGCTGCCTGAACTCTATCTGCCCCAGGTCCGAGAGGCGGCCCTGTCGAGGGCCGTGGGCCGGGCGCTGAGTAACGAGATCGAGCGTTGCGGCATCGACTATGAGCAGCCCCCGGCCCGGTCGTTGAAGGGGACCCTCAATGTTCAGCTGCCCGCGAGCTTCGCCGCTCAGGCCGAATATCAACACCTCCAGGCCTACCTTCCGCTCTTGGGCCTCGGCCCGGACACGATCGATTTGGACGCGCTGTTGGGGCGCCGCGGTGGCGTCGACGGTGGTCCGGTCTCCCAGTGACAGACGCCGGGCAGGTGAGGGGGGCCGTCGGTCGCGGACGGCTTGCCAACCCAGGGCCGGGCGACTAGGACTGGCCATCGACATGCGACGCCTGCAATCAATTCGCTCGACCGTTCCCGCTCTCGACTCTCGCCGTGCCGGTCGGGGACGCGCGCTGCACCTGCTCGCCCTGACGACCGCACTCGTCGGGCTGACCTCCTCCGCGTGCAAGAGCGAGATCGACGACAAGCAAAAGGCCAAGGTCGAGGCCGTGGACGACAAAGCCGAGAAGGACACGGCCGAGAAGGACACCGCCGAGAAGGACACCGCCGACAAGGACACGCCGGCCGGGGAGGTCGTGAAGTTGGATGCCGCGAGCTCGAAGCTCGGCTTTATCGGCGCGAAGATGATCGGCGACCACAAGGGCAGCTTTCCGGACGTCACCGGGGAGGTCTCGGTTGTGGATGGAAAGGTCACCGCGCTCCAGGTCGAGGCCAAGATGGCCTCGATGGTCACCGACGACGAGGACCTGACCGGCCACCTTCTGGGCCCGGATTTCTTCGACGCACAGACCTACCCCACGGCGAGTTTCAAGACCGAGAGCGTGGTCGAGAAGAGCAGCGAGAACGGCACGCACGAGGTCGTCGGGGTGCTCGAGCTGCACGGCAAGGCCAACAAGATCACCTTCGCCGCGACCCTGGAGGTCAGCGCGGGTGAGGTCGTCGGCAAGGCCGAGTTCCAGATCGACCGCAAGCTCTGGGGGATCGACTACGCCGGCAAAGCCGACAACTTGATCAAAGACGAGGTCGCCCTCGAGCTCGATCTCCACTTTCCCCGCTAGGCAGGCCCCGCTAGGCAGGCCCCGCTAGGCAGGCCCCGCTAGGCAGGCCCCGCTAGGCAGGCCGCGCTAGGCAGGCCCCGCTAGGCAGGCCCCGCTAGGCAGGCCCCGCTAGGCAGCGCAGCCGTCATTGAACAAAAGCCCGAGCGATCATCGCTCGGGCTTTCCAGTGGGCGTTTCAGCGCTCGGTTCCAGGGGCTGGTGGGCCTTGAATCAC
This sequence comes from uncultured Nannocystaceae bacterium, assembly GCA_964451725.1. Classification (GTDB taxonomy): domain Bacteria; phylum Myxococcota_A; class Polyangia; order Nannocystales; family Nannocystaceae; genus Plesiocystis. The sequence continues at coordinate 10,818 of CAYVJQ010000076.1, forward strand.
AAGGTCTCGACGAGCGTGAGCAGGTTGGTGCCAGCGCCGAACTGTTCCTCGCTGACCGGGGCGAACAGGCGGCTCGGACTGGAGGCGGAGCCGAGCTGATCCGAGCTGAGCCCGAGCGAGTCGACCTCGGCTCTCGACCACAGCTGATCGTCGGGACAGGGCACCGGACAGTGGTCGGCGCTCGGTACCGGCGTCTCTTTGGGAGCGTGGATAGTCCCGATCGAACAGCCCACGCCCACGAACGAGGCGATGAGAATCAGGCTGAGTTTGGTACGCCGAGGGCACATCAATATGGACGTGCCATTCACGCACTGAAGTGTTCAGATTTTTCTTGATGGAGGTGTCGATTGTTCAAAGGCCCAAGTCAAGAATGACAGCACCTGTGGTCGATAGGACACCCCCGATGCAGAGCATCGGGGGTGTCTTGGAATCAGCCTATGGTGAAAACGCTACACAGCGCTAGCGAGCCCGGCGACGGGCGGTCACGGCGAGGCAGAGCAGACCGATCCCGAGCAGGGCGGGGGCCCCCCGCGTGGGGTCGTCGTCAACCGCACAGGAGATGCTCGCCGAGCCCTCGGCTTCGAACTCGAACTCGATATCGAGGAGGTCACGGAGCGCGTCGATGCAGGCGTCGACGTTGCCGACCTCGATGAACTGCCCATCGCAGAACAGGGCGCCCTCGGGCTGCTCACACTGGACCTCGCAGCCGCCTTGGAGCTCGGCCTTGCACTCGGCGTAGAGGTCTCCCTGACAGCCGATCTGGCAGTCCATGTTGATGGAGGCCGTGCACTCGCCGGAGCAGCAGCCCTGGCACTGGGCCACGCAGTCGGCCTGCGGAGCTTCGATGTCACAGCTGGCGCCACACTCGAGCGAGCAGGTCGACTCGCAGGACGATCGGCATTCGGCGCCGTCGGCCGAGCCCGAGCATTGGGCGTCACAGTTGGCGCTGCAGTTGCCTTCACACGAGGCCCGGCAGTCGAAGGCGCCGGGGTTGATCTCGCAGTCGGCCTCACACGAGCCCTGGCACGAGGTGGTGCACTCGATGTCGGCGTCGATGCTGCACTCGCCGCCGCAACTGAGTGAACCCTTGACGGCGCACGAGGCGTTGAAGGCCAGCGGTTCGCACTCTGCGACACATCCGCCTTCGACGAGCAGTTCACAGTCCGCGCCCGCGTCGACGAAGATGTCTCCACAGGCGTCGAGGCCACCCGCTTGCGCAGAGGGGGCGAAGAAAAATGTCGTGAGGGCGGCGGCGCCGGCGATGGAGCGGAAGATGTTGTTCATGATGGTCTCTGGTCGAGTCGGGAAGAGAGAGGGGGATGAGTTCGGTTCGACGCAGCGGGCCTGGTTTTGGTGCATGCGCTGCGTCACGCCTCGGCCAGGTTACGCGATTGTGGGTCGCGCCGACTATCACTCCAGGTCGGAGGGCCGCCCTCTCTCCGCTTCACTCCACGTCGTCGATGTAGTCCAAGAGGACACGGCAGTGGCTCAGCTCGGGATCGACGCCCTTTGGATCGAGAGCCTGGACGGCCTTCTCGAGCAGGCGAGCCGGCTGGATCGACTCGTCTCCGGCTTTGCGTTGGGCCTTGCCCCAGCGCGTGCGCATCTCGACCTTGGCGTAGTAGTCGCCCAAGGTCCCGTCTTTGTAGTCGTGGTCGACGGCGGCACAGAGCTCGTCGAGGTCCGCGAGTTTCTCCGCGCGCGCCGGGTCGTCGGTCGGCCGGTCGCGGTCCGGCTTTTCGCCTGCCGAGGCCGAGGGTCCGCGAGCCCCCTCCGAGCTGGGTCTCGCGGTGTGGGCCTGGGGAGCGACCGGATCGCTGCCCGATCCCTCGGAGGCACCGTCCAGGCAGGCCGGCCCGAGCGCAAACGCTGCAATGAGGGGCAGCTGAACGCTACAGCGCGCGACACGAAGGAGGCTGCCAGGGGCTGCTCGCGGGCACTTCATGGCCCGACTATAGCGGGCGGGGCACGCTGGCGAGGACCGCTCCGAGGCCCCTCGATCTGGGGAGCTTCCGCACGGACTCGGGCCTGGTGAGCGATGCCCGACGGTATATCCTCCAGCCCGGATCGATGACCCCACTGGCCGAAGCAATTCCGGAAGCGCGGCGGGGTCACACCCGGCCCACCGCCGAGCTGATCTGTGAGCTCTGCCGCCAGTTTTATGTGCTCGGCTGGGTCAGCGGCACGGGTGGGGGGATCTCGATTCGCGACCCGCGAGGCGTGTGGATGGCGCCCTCGGGGGTTCAAAAGGAGCGCATCACAGCCGAAGATGTGTTTTTGCTCGCCGATGGGGTGTGGGATCGGGCCGAGGTCGTCGAGCCGCCCGCCGATTCAGGGCTGCGGGTCTCCGAGTGTCAGCCCCTGTTCTACAACGCCTTTGCCATGCGGGACGCGGGCGCGGTGATCCACAGCCACTCGCTGTGGGCCGTACTGGCCGCGCGCCTGGCCTGCCCCGAGGGGCAACCGGGCGTGTTCTGCAGCCGCGACCTGGAGATGCAAAAGGGGCTCAGGGGCGTGGGCTGTTTCGACGAGCTGCGTGTGCCGATCATCGCCAACACAGCCCGCGAGTCGCAGTTGCGAGACTCCATGGCCGAGGCCATGGTGGCCTACCCAGACGTCGACGCCGTGATCGTCGCAGGTCACGGGATCTATGTTTGGGGCCGGGACTGGGTTCAGGCCAAGACCCAGGCGGAGTGCCTCGACTACCTCATGCGCGCGGCTGTCGAGGCTCACCGCCTCGGCCTCTCGGCCTGAGTCCCGACCCCGACCCCCGGCCCCAGAGCTCACCATGCGACTCGACTGGATCGAACCTTCCCCGGACCACCCCACTTTGGACGTCGAGTACCTCGCCGCCAACGGGGTCTTGTACGAGCACCTCGAGCTCGATGGCGCTGGCTACCAGACCCGCCTCGATGCCCTTAAGGCCGAGCGCGGCTACATCGAGCAAGATGTCATCGCCCTCGACTCCGAGACAGAAGGCCTCGAGGCCATCTGTGCCAAGTTCGTCGACGAGCACCTGCACCGGGACGACGAGGTCCGCTTCGTGCTCGCGGGTGAGGGGGTGTTCGACATCCGCGACGACGCCGACCGCTGGATGCGGCTCACCGTAGAGGCCGGCGACCTGCTCGTCGTGCCCAAAGATCGCCACCACCGCTTCTTCCTGACCGAGCGCAGGCACATCCGCTGCGTACGCCTGTTTCAGGATGCCGCCGGCTGGGTCCCCCAGTATCGCTGAGGCCCCACGGCCTACCCCACGTACACTGAATTTCTACCCAACCAGATCGAGAGCAAACAACATGGAAGCCGCCCGACCCGACAACGCCACCAACGACTACAAAGTCGCCGACATCTCGCTCGCTGAGCTCGGCCGCAAGCAGATCGAGCTCGCCGAAAAGGAGATGCCCGGACTGATGGAGCTGCGCGCTCGCTACGGCGAGAGCAAGCCCCTCACGGGCGCCAAGATCTGTGGTTGCCTGCACATGACGGTGCAGACCGCAGTGCTCATCGAGACCCTCACGGCGCTGGGGGCCTCGGTCCGCTGGTCCTCGTGCAACATCTACTCGACCCAGGACGAAGCGGCCGCAGCGATCGCAGTGACCGGCGTGCCCGTGTTCGCCTGGAAGGGCGAGACCGAGGAGGAGTACATCTGGTGTGTCGAGCAGACCGTGCACTGGCCCGACGGCAGCGGCCCGAACCTGCTCCTGGACGACGGTGGTGACCTCACCAACCTGATGCACGAGAAACACGTGGACCTGCTGAAGGTCGTCAAGGGTGTCTCCGAGGAGACCACCACGGGTGTGCACAACCTGGTCAAGATGGCGGAGAAGGGCGAGCTCTTGGTTCCGGCCATCAACGTCAACGACTCGGTCACCAAGAGCAAGTTCGACAACCTCTACGGCTGCCGGGAGAGTCTGGCGGACGGCCTCAAGCGCGCCACCGACATCATGGTCGCCGGCAAGACCGCGGTCGTGTGTGGCTACGGTGACGTCGGCAAGGGCTGCGCCCAGTCCCTCAAGGGCTTCGGCGCCCGCGTGTTGATCACCGAGATCGATCCGATCTGTGCGCTCCAGGCCGCCATGGAGGGCTACGAGGTCGTGACCATGGAGAACGCCGCATCCAAGGGCGACATCTTCGTGACCACCACCGGGTGTTGCGACGTGATCACCATCGAGCACATGCGCGTGATGAAGGACGAGGCCATCGTCTGCAACATCGGCCACTTCGACAGCGAGATCCAAGTCGCCGCGCTCGAGGACGACCCGGAGATCGAAGAGATCAACGTCAAGGCCCAGGTCGATCGCTTCGTGTTCCCCGACGGCCACGCGATCTTGTTGCTGGCTCGCGGTCGGCTCGTGAACCTCGGCTGCGCCACCGGCCACCCGAGCTTCGTCATGTCGAACAGCTTCACCAACCAGGTCCTGGCCCAGCTGACCTTGTGGGAGGAGGGCGAGAAGTACGAGACCGGCAAGGTCTACGTGCTGCCCAAACACCTCGACGAAGAGGTCGCGGCCATGCACTTGGCCAAGGTCGGCGCCACGCTGACCAAGCTCACCGAAGCTCAGGCGGCCTACCTCGGCCTGCCGATCGCCGGGCCGTTCAAGCCCGAGCACTACCGCTACTGAGCTCCCGGGGACCAGGGCCAGGCCGCTGAGCCCCTATGTGAAAAGGCCCTCCGACATGTCGGAGGGCCTTTTTGTGTCTGCCGCCGCGCCTGGGAGCTCGGGAGCTCGGGAGCGGGGGTTCAGCCTGCCTTGAGTTTGTCGAGCTTGGCCTGGATGTCTTCGATCCGCGCCTCGGCCTTCTCGAGGTTCTTGTTGACGACCTCCTTGCGCTTCTCGAAGTCGGCCAAACCATTGACCGGATCGTTGCCGTTGCGGATCCTCTCTTCGATCTTGGGGATACGCTCGACGGCGCGCTCGCGGATATCGAGCATGCGGTTGGCCTCGGTGAGTTCCCCCTCCCAGTAGACCACTTCGTCCTCCCGGGATTCGAAGCTGGTCGGCTCCACGGGCGCGGGGGCCCGGGGTCCCATGCCACTGACGACCGAGTCGGCGATACGCGGGTTCAGGCGTGGCTTGGGGCGCTGGCTGGTGTTGGCCGCGTCGCTCTCGCGACCGGCCACGCCCTTGCCAGCGGTTCCAGCCCGGCCCTTGGCCGTGTGCGCGCTGGCGTTGGTGGCCGTCTTGGTGTCGGCTCGCTCGGCTTCCTTGTCTGTGTCGTCACCGCCGAAGAAAAACAGGGCGCCGACCAACAAGATGCCCGCTCCGGCGAGCAGCGCAGGAAGGACGCCGCCGCCCTCGGACTTAGGCTCAGGGGAGGTCATAGGTAGCCAGCATAGCACCGAAATGAGCGATGTCAGCTTTGGTAGCTATCCCTCGAGTATGGGGTGATGTCACGTGCCCCTCCGAACTGGCCTGGCCGCGGCCACGGCTATCATCCGCGGCCATGGACGAGGGTCTGCCAGGTGGCGCCGACGGCATCATCTACGACGCCCAGGGGCGGGCGTTCATCGAGTTCGAACTCGAGGTCGGGGAGGGGGGCGAGGGCCGCCGCCTCGATCGCTTCTTGGCCCGCCGCTTCACCAGGATGTCGCGCTCGCGCGTCCACAAGATGATGGCCGCCGGAGGGGTTCGCTGCCGGAGCTCGGGAGCCCTGCTCCAAAAGAACGCGCTCCGGGTCCGGGCTGGCCAGGTGCTCGTGATCCGCCGGCCGGCGCCCAAGGAGCCGGCCGTGATCCTCGACTATGCGGTGATCCACGAGGAGCTCGATCTGCTCGTGGTCGACAAGCCTGGGAACCTGCCGGTGCACCCCTCGGCCCGCTATCACCTGCACACACTGACGGCGGTCATGCGTGGACGGCTGGGGCCCGGTCACGGCTGGGAGATGGCGCACCGCCTCGACCGTGAGACCTCGGGGGTAATGGTCTTTGGGCGTCGCAAGGGCAGCGGTCCGGCGCTCAAGGGCAGCTTCTTTCGACGCGAGGTCGACAAGCGCTACTTGGCGGTCGTCTCTGGGCGCCTCGAGGGGACGCACCGGGTCGATCTTCCGCTGGGTTCCGCCGGTTCGCAGATCCTGATCAAGGTCGGGCCGCGGGCTCTCGAAGACGGTGGGCAGCGGGCCCGCACGGATGTCGAGGGGCTGGCCTACGGTGTGTTCCGGGGCGCGCCGATCACCTTGGTTCGCTGTCGACCGGAGACCGGCCGCACCCATCAGATCCGGGTTCACCTCGCGGCTCTCGGGCACCCGATCATCGGCGACAAACTCTATGCCGCATCCGAGCGTGACTTCTTGGACGTGGTCGAGGACGGCCGGCCGGTGGCGGAGCTCGAGGCCAAGCTGGGGCTGTGGCGGCAGGCTCTGCACGCCCGATCCCTGGCCCTGCCTCACCCGATCACCGGCCAGCGGGTGCGCTTCGAGGCGCCCTGGCCCGAGGAGCTGGCGGCGTTGATCGCCCTTCCCCCAGGCGCCTGACTCGGCCAGCCCAGCCCAGCCTCAGTCGAGCAGCGGGCGTGCGCCCTCGGCCGTCAGGGTCTCGACGATCTCGCCGGTGAGGACCTTGATGGCGCGGGTCTGGCCGTCGCGGATCTCGACCTTGAACTGGGCCTTCTCGGCACCGCGGGCCAGGGTGATATCTCGGTCGGGGAGGTGAACCAGGTTGACCGCGGGGGCCTCCCGGGAGAGCCCGACCCGGAACTTGCCCTCGGAGAAGCTCATCTCGCGGGGTGTGCCCGGGGTGATCGTGGCCTCGACCTCGGGCATCGGATGGAGGCGGCGCTCGCGGAGTTCGCTGTTGAAGGTGACGACGGCGACGATCCCCGCGAGCACCGCTGCGCCGAGGACCCCGGTGATGATCCTACGGCCCCTGCTGCCGGCCTCCCACCCACCGAAGCGGCCGAGGTGGTGGTCGCCCAGGGGGGGATCCGTGAGCAGCTCGTCGTCGCGGCGGTTGGGGTGGACATCGCGGGAGCGCTGGAAGTCGGGGGTCTGACCACTGTCGAGAGCTCTGCTGCGATCGTGGTCGGCCCGAGTCTTGAGCTCGGCCATGGTCTGTCCGCTTGAGTCGAAGGGGGGATTGGGCTCGCCGTCGCCGGATACCGGCTCGAGCTCCTCACGGGTCTCTCGGGGTCGGTAGGGCGCGTCGAGCTCCGCGTCGAGCTCCGGATCCTCAGCCATGGGCCTATCGTGAACCGGAGCGGCGCCCACGTCTAGCGGCCCGCCGGCAGTCCAAGATCGACTCGAGCTGAACGCCCGGCCTCGGGCTTGTGTGAGAGCCCCGCTACCGGTTGGCTTCGTCGATCAAGCGCGCGCCTTCCATGAGCAGGCTCGTCGTGGAGGTCTTGACGACATCCTCCATCTCGACGTCCATGACCGTGAAGTGAAAGCGGCCCTTGGCCCAAGTAAGCATGTAGTAGACGGACTCCCGCGGGCCGCGGGCCTTGTCGTCCTTGTCGATCCGCGATTGGATGACCTGGCCCTTGCGCAGAAAGATTCGGCCGACGCGCTTGTCGTCCGCGTTTTGGAGCTGGAGAACCCCGTCTTTGCGCTCCATCTCCATCATCACCAAGAGGCTGGAGAGGCCGAGTTGCTCGAGGCGACCGGAGAGCCCGGTGCGTTTCATGGCGCCTGAGAAGGTGCCGGAGGCTCCGGGATCGACGGCGGCGGGCTCTTGGGCCGGGCGCTGGGGGACGGGCGCGGCGTAGCCCTGTTGAGGCTGCTGTTGGTAGCCGCCGTAGGGACCCTGACCCTGTTGTGGCTGTTGCGGCTGCTGTGGGTAGCCGCCGTAGGGACCCTGACCTTGTGGTGGCTGTTGCGGCTGCTGTTGCGGGTAGCCTTGAGGGCTGCCCTGCCCTTGCCCTGGGGCGGGCTGACCTCGAAACCCACCTTGCTGCGGGTAGCCGCCCTGTTGTGGGTAGCCGCCCTGCTGTGGGGGATAGCCCTGGCCAGCAAAGTTCCCGCGTCCCGGCTGGCCGAAGCCCTGTTGGGGTTGTTGGGGTTGTTGCGGCTGCTGGCCGAAACCCTGGCCGAAGCCGGGGGCACCTTGGGGACCACCAGGACCGGGAGCACCGCCGTAGCCACCGCCGGCTCGACGGGCGAGGGTCTTGAGCACACGTCGCTCGAGATCGTCGAAGCGAAACGGCTTGGAGACGTAGTCGTCGGGTTTGAGGCCGAGCGCCTGGAGGCGCTCCTCATCTTTGCCCAGCGCGGTCAGGAACAACACAGGGACGTCCGCCAGGTTCGGGTCGGCCCGGAGCTCCTGGACCAACGCCCAACCGTCCATGACCGGCATCATCACATCAGAGATGATGATGTCAGGCTTGATGGACTGCGCCTTGCGAAAGGCTTGATCGCCATCGCGAGCGGTTTCCACCACATACGTACCCTTCTTCTCCAGGCTGGATGAAACCATGCGGAGAATCCAGGGGTCGTCGTCGACCACGAGAACCCGGATTTGGCCCACTCGTCGGAGCGTAGGTGTGGCGGCGGCGGGTGTCAACGAAAGCGCAACTTCCAAGTCTGGGTGCCGGGTGGATCGGGCTGGCTCAGCGGCCCCCTCGGCCTGTCTACGAGACGCATGAGCTGTCTATAGAACTCTATAGAGTTGTGCACGCAGATTGCGGTTCGAAGCACGTGTGGAGCATTTCCCAGGAGTCGTCAGGCCGCGAGCCAGCTCGGTCGGATCTGTGACCATGCAACCTGGGCCACCATCCCAACTTTGGTCCCGGCGAGGCCGACGGCGCCGTGTGCCTGGCGGAGGCGATCCGCGAATGGGTAGTGAGATGCGTGCTGCGGCATCATGCTGGCTTGAACCACGTGCCCGGCGGTCTTGAGGTATTCGGCCAGGAAAATTTGCGGCCGTTGCTCTGCACATGCGAGCAGCGCGAGTGATCGGGTGCGTTGGCGTGAGCCGCTGCGCCAGTAGCTGAACAGGGCTCGCCGGATCCCGCGGGCGCCGGTGTCGACGCCACGAAAGGCCTCGAAGATCGAATCGGCGAGGGCCTGGCGGGTGGGTACGTAGCGATCGTGTTCGTAGCGGTATCGGCGCAGACAACGGTCATCGAGCCAGGGGCTGCGGTCGTCGTCGGCGAGCTGCTCGGACCGGCGCTGGGCCTCACGGCCGAGGTATTTGGCGTCGAGCAGACCCATGGTCATGCCGCTCGCGGTGATCGGGTGAGAACAACCCGCCGCGTCGCCGACCAGGACCAGACCGTGGCCGGTGGCCTGAGGCGCGGGCAGGTTGATGGTCGGCGCCATCTCGAGTGGGCCGTCGAGGTTGGCGAGGGCCGCGGTGACGTCGTCGGCGAGCCCCGCCGGGAGATAGGGGACAAAGGCCTCGAGCAGGTAGGTGCTCACGGCGGCGCCCTTGGCCGGGAGGCTCTGGGGGAGGTCGAAGGTCAGGCGTGAGGTCAGTGTCCCATCGGCGCGGCGCTCGATCGGGTAGCAGAGCATGGGTCCGGGCCCACCGAGGAACACGTTGGCGTGGAGGGTGTGCTGGACCCTGGCGCGGGGAACCTCGAGCCCGGCGGTGAAGCCCAGGTTCTGGCGCTCGGCCTTGATGCCGGCCATCTTGCGTATCGGGCTCGCCTTCCCGTCGGCGGCGACGACGAGGTCGCAGTGGATCTCGTGCATCTCGCCCTCGGGGTCGCGGATCAGGACGCCGTCGATGCGGCCCTCCGGGCTCCCCCCGGCGCGGGTCAGATCCGTGACACGCCAGGGCGCGCAGAGGGTGACCTGGGGACGCGCGGCCATGGTCTGACGCATGACCTTGACGATGGTCTTGTGGTGTACGGAGAGACCGCGGGGGCGCTCACCGGGGATGGTCGCGTAGTCGAGGACGACGGGCTCCGGCTCATCGGCGTGGGAGTGAGCGACGAAACCGTCGACATCGACGGCCCCGGCCGCGGACAGAGGTCCGTAGAAGCCGAGATCGTCGAGGACCTGGGCGCCGCGGGGGTGGATGAACTCGCCCGAGAAACGGGGCGAGACCTCGCGGTGGAGATCGACGACGAGGATGGAGCGCCGCTGCTGGCGGTCGGCCCGAGCGAGGGACACAGCTGTGGCGCAGCCGGCGACGCCGGCCCCGACGATCACCACATCGTAGTGAGAGCGCAGGCGAGGTTGGTCGTGGGTACTCGGGGTGGTCACGGTGATGCTCGTGTCTCGGGCTCAGCCCGCGTGGTCTCGGAATCGGACCAGGGCGATGTGGATCTCGCGGACTCCGGCGCTGGGATCTCGCAGTCGAGGCGAGAGCCCGAAGCCGGGCAGGCTGGTCGCGGCCACGTCGGCGGCGAGGTCGTCGGCGTTGGGTTCGGCCGGGAGTGCGTCGACCTGGCGGACGAGCTGTCGCGCGGCCCGGTGGCACTGGACGCAGGGTCGACCCCGGGGGATCAGATCGAGGAGCGCGATGAGGGCCCGCGCGGTCGACAGAGGGTCGCCGAAGCTGCCGTCTTCGAGTTGGCGCTTGCGCATGGCGGCCTCGCAGGCCTGACGCAGGGGGGCGGATGGGGGACACTGGGCCGCGCATGCACGCAGGACCTCCGCGAGGGTGGTCAGGGACCACTCGTGGCCCCCGTGGGCGTGGGCGTCGCTGAGCCACGCCAGCGCCTTGGCTACCCGATCGTCCTCGCGGCGCCAGCCCAACACGGACAGCTCGCGCAGGACCATGGCGGTGTGGGCGACCCGGCCCTCGCTCTCGGGGGCGCCCAAGTTCAGCTGATCGGCGTCGCGCCACGGCAGGTGCGAGAGCGGGACGTCGGCCTCTCCACGCTCGAAGCGGGCGAACGAGCCGTCGGGCTCCTGCATGGCCAGCGTGACCTCGGCGGCGCGGCGCAGGCAGGCCCGGCTCGCGCTGTTGTGGAACCCACGCAGGGCCGAGAGGGCGGCGCAGGTCGCCCGCAGATCGAGGTGGCGCTCCGCCCCGAGCTCGTTGGGCCAGCCGCCGCTGGGTGCGTCTACCCGCCGCTGCCAGGGGCCCGGAGCGGCGATCTCTGCACGCAGGAGCCGGCCGTGGATGCGCTCTGGATCGAGGACGGCACCGAGTCGGGCGAGCTTGGCCAACGAGGGTCCGTTGAGCCCCTGGGCAAGCAGCGGCTGTCCACCGACCTCGACCAGGCCGCGCGCGCTTCGGAGGTAGCGCAGGCCGGCGAGGATCCGCGGGTCGTCGGAGGACTCGCCGCAGGCCCGCAGCGCGAGCAGGGCGTAGAGGGTGGGGCGGGTGGAGAACCACCCACCGTGGCTCTGCTGGGCCCGATCGAGCAGAGAGCGGGCCTGCGCCAGGGAGCGTCGGTGGACCATGCCTCGGGGCAGGGCGCGGGTGAGCTTGATGGCCCGGTCGAAGGTCTGAAGCAGGTCGCCAGCGAGGCCGGGGGAGGTCAGGCGGGGCGGAATCGGCTCTTGATCCCGGTTATAGAGGAGCAGCTCGCCGGCCTCGTAGAGGTGGACACGGGCGTTCGACTCGGCCAGCAGGTGCACGGCGCAGACCAGCTGTCGCGCCCACGGAGACAGGCGCGCGGGAGAGAGAGGGGTGAAGGCCGGGAGCAGATAGAGCTCCGAGGGGATCGCCGGGACCCAGTCCCAGGGCACCGCGCCGGCGAGGGCGAGCCACAGGCGGACGGTGAGGTTGGCCCGCCGCGCGCCGCCGAGCCCATGGATCACCCGCAGGGCGAGGGCGAGGTCTTCAGCCTCGGGGTCGTCGCCGTGTTGGACCCGGGCCCAGTATCCCAGGCAGGTCAGAGAGAGATCGGTCTCACCGTCGAGCCCGGCCCAGCTGCCGTCGGCTCGCTGTTGGCTGCGCACCCAGGCGATCAGGGCCGAACGCTCGTCCTCGCTGAGATCGTGGAAGAGGGCGTCGGCGAGCAGGACCTCGCAGGTCGGTCCGATGTCGGGGATCGCCGCGAGCCAAGGGGCGACACGCTCGGGGTCATCCTGGGCCTCGAAGCCCGGAGCCAGGCGCTTCCACCATAGCGCGCACCACTCCAAACTGCGCTCGATGGCAGGGTCGAGGGCCGCGTCGTCTCCGAGGATCGCGGGCTGCCAATCGGGCGAGCTCCGACGCGGGCCGGCCTGGTCAGGGGGTGCGCTCTCGCGCTGCATGGAGGTCGATTTCGGAAGCATCTCGAAGTCCGCGCTCAGGCGTGAGGTGCGCTAATTGCGGGCCGAGCATACACGCGGGGGTCCCCGAATCCGGTGACCGCCGTCACAGTCGCGAGTGTGGCAAAATCGTCACAGGACCACCCAGGACCGCCTTCAAGCGTGTTTACTGGTTCACGCCCGGGCCTGGATCAGACCCGTCCTGGGGTCCAGGCCCGACCTGGGCAGGTCCGACCTGGAGCCGGTCGGAAGCCGCGGGTAGGGAACGCGATCCGGGTCGGCCTCGGTGTAGAGAGACCCGTGAGCACCCGCCTTGCCGGAATGGTGTGCCCTCTGCCACACTCACCCACAAATGAGGGCCTCAAAGTCTGTCGTGACCCTGGCGACCGCGTTGTTCGGTCTCACCATCTCGTCCAGCTGTGCCGAGCCCGAGGCCGACGCCTTCGGCACGATACGGATCGAGCTGTCTCCCGTGGGCGGAAACGTCCAGGTGTTTGCGGGCACCACCGAGGTCGTGGCCACGGTTCAGTACAGGTCCTGTCTTCAGGACTTCTACTTGGTCGACAAGACCGGCTACAGCAAGGACGGGCCCGAGGGTGCGCCCGTGTTCGACGAGTTCAAGGACAAGCTGTGTTCGGCCTACGACGACATCGCGGACTGCGAGGTGACCAGCATCGATCAGGCGCTGATCGAGAGCACGGGGATCTACAACCTCAAGGTCACATTGAAGATCTTGGATCCGGCTTCGCTCAGCTACGCCGACCTCCACATCGGTCCGCTCCCGGTCGAGAAGTTCTCGGGCTGCACGCCGATCGTCGAGCTTCGCCAAAATGGCCTCCTCGGTCGTGATGCCAACGGCACACAGATCTGGCGGATCTCGAGTCTGCCCTCCTCGACCAAGGCGACGACCAACCAGGGCGCGCCCCTGCGGGTCGACATCGTCAGGCAAGACTGAGGCAAGACTGAGTGTCGCGCGCGTGTTCAAGCGCGCTGCTGGTCTGGCTGTCGGCGTCTGCGTGTGTCGCCCAGCCCAGCGGCGAGCCGGAGGTCGCGTCGACCCGGCCGGGCGGTGTCCGTCCCAAGCAGGGACCGAGCTGTGTCGCGTCTGGGGGCGACGCCGTGGCGCTCGTGGATGGGCTGCGCGGTGGCTGTGGGTGGAGTCTCTCGGTCGACGACGCCGCCAGCCTCGATGGCTCCGCGCACCTGAGCTTGCGCGCGCTGACTCTCGTGACGGCCGAGACCGAGACCGACAGCGCGCTGGTCGGTGAAGGTGCGGCGCCCCAGGCTTGCGGGCCCACGCTCGCGCGCTGCGAGGCCGAGGGGGTGGGCACGTCGCTCGGTCCGGTCCTGATCCTGCGTCGGCTGGGAGGGGAGAGCGAGGTGCCCGAACAGATCTATATCGGCTGGGTCGAGGATGGGCGCCTGGGCTTTGCCCCGAGCTGGGGCGAGCAGCGCTCGGTCGTGGATCACACCCGCATCGGACCCGTGTTTGCGCTCGCGCCCTACGACTGTGGCGGCGCGCTGCTGCTTTTGCCCACGCCCCGTCTGCCGGAGGCCAGCGGTGAGCAGGTTCCAGTGGCCCTGGCCGCACGCGGTGGGCGGTGGCACATCGATGAGATCAGTGAGACCGGTGAAGCCCGGCCTCCATCGGAGGCAGCGCCGGCTGAGGTCAGCGGCTGCAGGCCCCTGTTCTCGAGCGTGCCCTGACTACTGGGCCGACTCGGTCCAGACCGCCAAGGTGTTGCCGGCGGGGTCGGAGAAATGAAACCGGCGGCCGCCTGGGAAATCAAAGGGGGCCTTCACGATGGTGCCGCCCGCCGCCTCCACAGCTCTGCGGGTGGCTTCGAGGTCGGTCGAGAACAGGATCACCAAGGGTCCCCCGGGCTCGGCCGCAGCCTTGGCGAACCCACCACATTCTCCACCCTCGCCGTCTTGGATCCCCATGTAGTCGGGCCCGTAGGTGTTGAACGCCCAGCCGAACGCGGCCTCGTAGAAAGCTTTGGCGCGATCGAGGTCTGGGGCCGAGAACTCGATGTAGTCGATTGTGTGATGGCGACGCACAGCGTCCATCTTGCCGCGCGTCGCCGACTCGGCCAACCGTAATCTTTGCCACCTCCTCGGAGGTGTGAGGCTCAGAGGTCGACGCTGCCCTCGTAGTCGCCCGAGACCCCGGAGATTCCAGACAGCGAGAAGTACCCAGAGAGATCCTCGAGCTCGTCCGTACCCGACCCGGGCTTCACAAACAGGGTGCCGTCCGCGAAGTTGTCCACGATGGTGCCCTGGAAGTTGTAGTCGAAGGTACCCTCGCCCCCGAGCACGGAACCCTCGTAGGTGCCCTTGGTCCAGAAGATCTCGAATGCGGGTTGGTCACAGGCCCCGAAGTGCGCGATGTGAAAGTCCGACGAGAAGCTGCCCTCGAGGTCACCCTCGAAGATGAAGGTCGCGGGCAGGTTGATGAAACACAGGTCCTCGGAGATCTGAAACAGGAAGTTCGGTCCCTGGGTCTCGACTGTGAAGCTCCCTGCGGCCTCCAACTCGGGCTGGGCGCACTGGTACTGGTAGGCTTGGGCCGTCCCGACCGGGGCCATGAGCACGGCAGCGCTCGAACAGACGAGGGCGGTGGCGGCGAGGAGCTTTCCAATCTTCACCTTCAACCTATAGCACTGCTCTAGGCAGTGACCACATAAACGAGGGCTAATATTGTATGCATAGAATTGCCTACTCTGGGAGGCGCGATATCGTTGTTTGCGGTGTGTTGGGCGATCTGGATCGACTGGGGCGGCCGGAAGGCCGGAGCCATAGAACGGCGTCATGCGGCAAGCACGTGGCTGAGGGCGTCCATCTGGTGTGCTCTGGTGTGTCGATTGAGGAGCACGGCGTCCACGCTGATATGGCGATTGCCGTTGCCGCGACCTGGCCGCGGTTCAATCCAGCGCCCTACTGCGGTACGTAACACGCACCAACGTTTTCCAGGCCGGGCTGGGGGTCCAGGGGCAGTCCTCCACAGGTCGTGGGGGCGGGGCAGGGCTCGGCCTCGCTTTTGTCGCACAGGGCCGTACAGCAGCTCTGATCTGGGCAGCCGGGAACGATCTGCCCCGTCTCGCACACAAAGCCCTCCGCGCAGCCGCGGTCTCCCAGGATGTCACAGACATCCGCGGTGATTCCGGAGTCGGACTCACCCGGGAACTGGCAGACGAAGGCCGACGAGCGGACCCGCTGACAGGCCTGTTGGTCGGGGCAAAAGGGTGAGAGTGGGTCGCAGATCGGCGCACATAGGGGGATAGACCGGCCAGGGGGTTCGGTGCACAGGGCGGTCTCGCAGTCGTTGTCCGCGAGACACAGCTCAAGGCACTGGCCATCGCTTCCCTCGGGTTCGGTGGCGATACAGGCGAAGCCCGAGGGGCACTGATCTTGGCCCGTCCCCGGCGCGGGGGTGCAGGGGTCGAAGGGCAACAAGCTGCCGTCGTCGGGGACACACTCGTACACCGGGTCGGCCCCGCTGGTCAGCACGGTGCACTTCTCCCCTTCGGGACAGGCGTCCTGTTCACCGGGATCACAGTCGACCACCGGACTACCACTCGTGTTTCCACTCGAACTGCTGCTCGACGATCCGTCGCTGTCGCTCGTGTTCGACTCGTCCTCGCCGGTTTCGTTGTCGTCGTCAAACTGGGTCGGCTGACAGGCGGCGAGGGCCAGGGCGAGCGACAAGAAGATTGCGGTGCGGTTCATCGGGCGACCCTAGGGAGACTGCGCGCCCGACTTTCGTTGGACGAGACGACTCTAACAGCCTGCGGCTGAACCCCAGCTGCCTGCGCTGAAACTCCAGCCACGCCCGGCCCTTTCACCGGGTGGTATCGCCGACACCGATCAGGTCGCGCCAGGGGAGTCGACCGCGGTCTCGGCCGTACACAGCGCCACACAGGCCGCGACGATCTCGGTCGCTGTCGCCAGGCCATCGCGCGCTGCGGCGTCGCGTGCCCGTCCCAGACCGACGAGCGTCGGCGACATGACGGGGATCGCCAGGAGGTCTCGACAGTGCACGCAGGTCGCGAGATCGAGGGGCAGGCGCAGCGTAGTGGCCGACTCGGAGTCTGCATCCAAGGTGCGTGCAAGTGCGCGAAGGTGGTCGATGTAGCTACGACCCCAGCGGGTCTCGCAGACCTCTGCCGGCCGACTTCGACCGAGCTGAACGAGGACTGCGTTGAGCGCCATGCCGGCGGCTCGGCGACCGTGGGTGAGCGCTGTCCTGCGCGAGCGCAGGGCGCGAGCGCCCAGTTCGAGCTCGCGCTGCGCCGCTGCGATCCACGCTGGGGTGCTCAGACGCCAGAGCCAGTGCTCACTCATCCGTCGGTGGTGTCGGTGCCGGTATCGGTATCGGACTCGGTGCCCGAATCGGACTCGGTGTCGGACTCGGTGCCAGTGTCCGTATCGGACTCGGTGTCGGTATCGGTATCGGACTCGGTGTCCGTGTCGGACTCGGTGCCCGAATCGGACTCGGTGCCCGAATCAGACTCGGTGCCCGAATCAGACTCGGTGCCCGAATCAGACTCGGTGCCCGTATCCGTCTCGGTACTCGTGTCCTCGCCCGAGCCGATGTCCCGTAGGCTCGGAAGGTCATCGAACAAAGGCATGTCCGAGAGGGCATTCTCGCCGGGCAGAGAGTCGTCGTCGGCGCAGTACCCCACGGCCAGATTCGCCGCGCACTCGCCGGGCTGGAGGATCTGGTTGTCGTTGACCACACACACCAAACCATCGCGGCAGTCGTCGGCGCAGCGACAGGACTCTCCCTCCGGCGATTTGCAGCCCACACCGGGCGCGAGCGCGAGCGCGAGCAGGGTGAGCGCACGGGCGAGGCCGGGGAGGCGTGTGCGCAGGCCCGCGGCGAAGGGGATCGGAGAGGTGAGGGCGGAGGCGGGCATCAGTCGATCCGCTTGTACTCGACTTTGACGATTTCGTACTCGCGCTCGCCCTTGGGTAGGCGCACGGTCGCGTCGTCGCCGGCTTCTTTACCCAGGAGCGCGCGAGCGATGGGGGCGCCGATCGAGACTTTACCGGCCTTGACGTCGGATTCGTCCTCGCCGACGAGCCGGTAGATGATCTGCTCGTCCGTGTTCATGTCGAGCAAGGTTACGGTCGCTCCAAAGGCGACGCGGTCGGAGGTGGTCTGGGTGGGGTCGATGACCTGGGCCAGGCCGATGCGCCCCTCGAGGTGACTCATGCGTCCGGCGAGCAGGGCCTGGCGCTCCTTGGCCGCGTGGTACTCGGCGTTCTCGCGGAGGTCGCCGTGGTCGAGGGCGACCTCGATGTCGGCCACATTCTGGGGTCGGTGGACCTCTTTGATCTCGCGGAGTTCCGCCCGCAGTTTCTCGAGTCCGGCGGGGGTCATGGGGAATCGTTGCGTCATCGTAGGCTCGTTCCGCTCGCGGCGACGCCCAGCGCACATGGCCGGGCGGAAGCGGGTGGGAGTTCGCGTGCGGGCTGCGCCCGGTCGGGACCCGAGGTCCCGAGCTCAAGACGGCGCGGGCCGATAGGCCTCGTGCTCGCGGGGCTCCTCGCCCGGCGTGTACTGCGGACGTCGATGATACTCCTGCAGGGAGATCGCCTCAAGGACCCGTCCTCCCACGCGCACCGTCTCGATCGCGTGGGCACAGGCGTGGGCCGCCGAGAGGGTCGTGAAGTAGGGGACACGCATGCTCAGGGCCGTGCGCCGGATCGAGAGGGAATCCCGGGCCGACTGCTCGCCCTGCGTGGTGTTGACGACCAGGTGGACGTCGCCGTTGACGATCCGGTCGACGATGTGGGGCCGGCCCTCGAGCACTTTGTTGACCGTCTCACACTCCACGCCCGCAGTCCGGAGATGCCGGGCGGTGCCGCGAGTGGCGAGCACCTCGAAGCCCAGTCGGCGCAGGTGTTTGGCGACAGCCAGGACTCCGTCTTTGTCGGCGTCGCTGACGCTGACGAACACGGTGCCGGTCTGGGGGAGGTGGACGTCGGCGGCAGCCATGCCGGCGTGAAAAGCCGCGCCGAAGTCCTCGGCGATGCCCATGACCTCGCCCGTGCTGCGCATCTCCGGTGACAACAACACGTCGACACCAGGGAACTTCATGAACGGGAACACGGGCACCTTCACCGAGACGTGTTTGGGCACGCGCTCGCGGACGCCGAGCTGCTCGAGGGTCTGGCCGGCGGCGACCAAAGCCGCGATCTTGGCATAGGGGACGCCCACGGCCTTGGAGACGAAGGGCACCGTCCGCGAGCCGCGGGGGTTGACCTCGATGATGTACACACGCTCTCCCTTGAGGGCGTACTGGACGTTCATGAGCCCGACCACGCCGAGCTCCCGAGCGAGGGCGGTGGTGATCTCGCGGATGCGGTCGAGGGCCGCTGGAGGCACGCTCACCGGGGGCATACAGCAGGTCGAGTCTCCCGAGTGGATGCCCGCTTCTTCGACGTGCTCCATGATCCCGGCGATGACCACGTTCTTGCCGTCGGCGACCGCGTCGACGTCGAGCTCGATGGCGTGGGCGAGGAATTCGTCGACGAGCACCGGGTGGTCGGGCGAGGCCCGAACGGCGAGGTCCATGTAGCTCTGGAGCTGCTCGTCCGAGTGGACGATCTCCATGGCCCGCCCGCCGAGCACGTAGCTGGGCCGAACGAGCACCGGGAAGCCGATCTCGTGGGCGATGTCGAAGGCCTCCTCGACCGAGCGGGCCACGCCCCAGCGCGGCGCGTGCAGGCCCAGCCGGTTCACGAGCTCGCCGAAGCGGCCCCGGTCTTCGGCCCGGTCGATGGAGTCGGCGCTGGTCCCGAGCAGGGGGTAGCCGGCCCTCTCGATCGCGGACGCGAGCTTGAGCGGAGTCTGGCCCCCAAACTGAACCAGCACCCCCACGATCTCGCCTCGCTCGGCCTCGAGGTCGAGGATGTCGAGGACGTTCTCCCGAGTCAGGGGCTCGAAGTAGAGCCGGTCGCTGGTGTCGTAGTCGGTCGACACGGTCTCGGGGTTGCAGTTGACCATGATGGTCTCGTACCCGGCCTCGCGCAGGGCGAAGGCGGCGTGGCAGCAGCAGTAGTCGAACTCGATGCCTTGGCCGATGCGGTTGGGTCCGCCGCCGAGGATCACGATCTTCTTGCGATCCGAGACCGCCGACTCGTCCTCTTGTTCGTAGGTCGAGTAGAGGTAGGGGGTGTGGGCCTCGAACTCGGCCGCGCAGGTGTCGATGGTCTTGTAGACCGGGCGGACTCCGGCCTGGCGACGGCGCTCGCGGACCGCGTCCTCCGAGCTCTCGCACAAGGTTGCGATGCGCGGGTCGGAGAGCCCGGCGCGCTTGGCCTCGAGCAAGAGCGCGGGCTCGGGGACCCGGCCGTGGCTGTCCCGGGCGAGGCGCTGCTCGAGCTCGATGATCGCGGCGATGTGGTGCAGGAACCAGGGGTCGATGCCCGTGCACTGGGCGATACGCTCGATACTCATGCCCTGGCGCAGGGCCTCGCCGATCAGCCACAGGCGCTGGGGCGTGGGCCGACTGATCAGGGCCTCGAGACGGTCGAGGTCGGGCTCGCCCAGATCCAGGTCGAAGCCCCAGGTCTCGGTCTCCACGCTGCGCATGGCCTTGCCCAGAGACTCGCGGACCGTACGCCCGATCGCCATGGCCTCGCCCACAGACTTCATCTGGATGGTCAGCGTGTCGTCGGCACCCTTGAACTTCTCGAACGCAAAGCGCGGGATCTTGGTGACGATGTAGTCGATGCTCGGCTCGAAGCTGGCCGGCGTGACCTTGGTGATGTCGTTGTCGAGCTCGTCGAGGGTGTAGCCGACGGCGAGCTTGGCCGCGAACTTGGCGATCGGGAACCCGGTCGCCTTCGAGGCCAGGGCCGAGGACCGACTGACCCGGGGGTTCATCTCGATCACGATCATGCGCCCGGTCTCCGGGTTGGTCGCAAACTGGATGTTGCAGCCGCCCGTGGTCACACCGATCTCCGTGACGATGCGGGCGGCGGCCGTGCGCATGTGCTGGTACTCCTTGTCGGTGAGCGTGAGCGCGGGCGCCATGGTGATCGAGTCACCGGTGTGCACGCCCATGGGGTCGAGGTTCTCGATCGCGCAGATGACCACGAAGTTGTCCTTCGAGTCGCGCATGACCTCGAGCTCGTACTCTTTCCAGCCGAGCACCGATTCTTCGATGAGCGCCTCGCCACGCAGGGACTCGCTCAGGGCGTGGGCGCACAGCTGCTCGTACTCCTCGCGGTTGTAGGCGATCGCCGCTCCGGATCCACCCATCGTGAAGCTCGGGCGAATGATGGCCGGGAAGCCGATCTCCTCGAGGGCCTCGCGGCACTCCTGCATCGAGTGCACGTAGAACGAGCGCGGTACATCGAGGCCGATGCTGAGCATGGCGGCCTTGAAGCGGTCGCGATCCTCGGCCTTCTCGATCACCTCGACCGTGGCCCCGAGCAGCTCCACGCCGTGATGTTCGAGGATTCCGCGGCGGCCGGCCTCGAGGGCGAGGTTCAGGGCGGTCTGCCCTCCGACCGTGGGCAGGAGGGCGTCGGGCTTGGTCTTGGCGAGGACCTGGTCGAGGTCCTCGGGGGTCAGAGGCCGGATGTAGGTCTCGTTCGCCAGCTCCGGATCCGTCATGATCGTCGCCGGGTTGGAGTTGAGCAGGATGACCTCGTAGCCCTCCTCGCGCAGGGCCTTGATGGCCTGCGTGCCGGAGTAGTCGAACTCGCAGGCCTGGCCGATCACGATCGGGCCAGAACCGAGGACACAGATACGCTTGATATCGTCGCGGCGGGGCATGTGTGCTCCTGTTCGCCGCCAGCTCAGCGAGCGGTGGGCACCCACCTGCCGGCTGGGCGGCTACTACCTGCTCGTCCTCACCGGGGCAAGCTGTGTGCGGTGCGCTGTGGCCGTGACCGTCGATCGCGCCGCGCTCCGATGACAGGGAGAGGAAGCGGGAGGAGCGGGGATAACCGGCCCCGCAGCGCGTGAGGGGGGTCCTCCACACGCTGGTCGGCTTCGGCCCCTGTGATCCCTCTGTGTGCTCGCTCCGGCCAGCTCAGCGACGTGTGAGCTTGGTGCCGTCGAAGGCATGGTCGTCGTCGAGGTGCTTGCGGATCACCGCTGCATACTCCGAGAGATCCCAGCCGAGATCGGAGAGCCCATCGAGCACCCGGTTGCGCAGGCGCAGGGACTCTTCCTCGTCGTTGTCGAGCTGCCGGATGAGGGGCTCAAGCGACTCGATCTCACCGTTGGTGATCATCGCTTCGGTGCAGAAAAAGCGGATGTCCTCGTCCGTGTCGACGAGGTAGCGCGCGAGGATGTCCCGGACCCGGGGATCGTCGATCTCCTTGAGGTGGGTGAGCATCTGCCGCTTGGGGCTCGAGTCGCGCTCGTAGCCGGGGGGGTGAGCCTCGAGCAGGGCGTCGAGGATCTCCCACTCCTCCTCTTCGCTGGCCACGTCTTCGACGATCCGCAGCGGCCAGGCGATGCCCTCGGCGTCGACCACGAAGCGCTTGATGGGGGCGAGCATGGGCTTGCCGATCGCCGTCAGACGTCGGTAGAGCCAGCCCTTCTCCTCTTCGTCCTCGATGGCCTTGCTGGCGACGACGGTGAAGCGCTTGAGCACCCCGACGTAGCAATCGTCGGCCTTCTTCTCGAGGGCCAGGCGCTCCTCGCCGCCCTCGGGGAGGCGCACGGCCTTGTCCCAACAGTCGACGGCGTGCTTGAGGAGGTCCTCCATGGCGCCGTAGCGCTCGGTCGACTGGGCGTACTGGTTGGTGACTCGCTTGGTGAGCTTGTCGATCTTGCTCTTGCGCCCCGATTTTCCAGAGCCCGAGCCGCCGCCGAAGAAGAAATCCTTGAGTCCCATATGCCCCTGTCGAAGGCGGTCAGCGTAGCCTACGGTCGCGTCGATCTGACGCCCGCTTCGAGTTTGACCGCAGGGACGGCTTGTACCGGCTGCATCCGGGGGACACAAGTCGTTCAGCCGCCAGTATCGAAGCCGGTATCGGAACCTGTATCGAAGCCGCCCTCGGAACTGGAATCGACACCGGTGTCCGGCTCAGGCCCGCTCTCGCTGGTCCCGGCGTCGGCGTCGTCTGTGGTCTCGCCGTCTTGCGTATCGGAGCTGCCCTCCGACCCTGGGCCAGAGCCTTCGGTCTCGCCGTCGTCCAGGCCGCCCGTGTCGACTTCCGAACCCGTGTCCACGTCTTCCGAGCCACTGGAACCGCCATCTTGCCCGCCGAGTGCGCAGGCTCCGAGCATGGCCTCCAAGTCGGATCCGCCCCGGTGGCAGCAGCCGTCGGCTTCGCAGTCGTAGCCTGGTGGGCAGTCGTCGAGGCCCTCTGGCTCACACGCAAACAGCACGTCGTCGGCGGGCGGAGTGAAGCAGGCTGGAGCGAGCAGCCCGAGCCCGAGGGCGAGCCCGAGGGCGCCGAGTTTGAGGGCCGCGGTCGAGGCTGGACGTTCGCTGGTCGAGGTGGGCATGACTGGAAGACTGGAAGACTAGAAGCGCAGGGAGAGGCCAGAGGCGTTCGCTTCGATGACAAATCGGGAACGTCGGGAGGCGTCGAGTCGGGAGGCGTCATGGGTGTCGCTGCGGCGACGACGACGCTGGACACCATCGGCGATGAACAGCCCAATGCCCACGAGCAAGGTCGCGCTGCCGGCTATCACCAGCCCGCGAGCGGCCCGCTGGTAGCTGTTTCCCTCCTGGAGGGTGCGCTCGTACTCGTCCGCGACATCGGCGTACAGGGGGGCGCTGCCCGTCGAGAGGTCGAAGCCATAGGCGAGGCGCTCGGCCTCGTCCTCCCGGGTCTCGGCGATGCCCGAGAGCACACCGCCGCTCGCCGCCAGGGCGACCGCGCCGAAGGTCATCCACCAGCCTCCGGCCTGGAGTTTGGGCAGGCGCTCGGGGACACCGGCGACGTTCGTGTCGAGGCTCTCGCCCTCGAGGTCCGACTGGGCCCGGGTCGCGTTGGGATCATCTGGATCGACGACGGCTCCAGCCACCCCGCCCCCGCGTATGATCTCGGGGGCCTCCACTGCGGTGACCGTCGGCTGAGGAGCGGCCTCGGGATCGACGTCGGGGAGTGTGCCGTTGGGTTCGGGCTCGGGCTGTTCAGAGGTGTCGCTGGGCGGCGCCGCGAGCAGGGGGCAGGGCGCGAGCAGGAGTGCCACCATCACGGTGGGGCTCAGCGCACGGACCAGCGTCCGGCGGGGCTCAGGCGGAGTGCGCTCGGTCATCCGGCCTGCACAATAGCGGGCCTCTCAGGCCCGGCAAAGTCCCGGTAAAGCTCGACCGCGGTGGACCCTCACAGTGCCCCGAGCGTCGACAAAATGTTATGCAGGGCGCGGTGGTCGACGCGCACACAGGGGGCGAGCTCGCCCGGTCGCCCAG
>CAYVJQ010000077.1:0-33942 GCA_964451725.1 uncultured Nannocystaceae bacterium
CACCAGCGCCCGCAGTTGTAGCGGCCCCGGTCGCCGCACCAGCGCCCGCAGTTGTGGCGGCCCCGGTTGCAGCGCCGGCACCAGCAGTTGCAGCGCCCGTAGTCGCCGCACCAGCGCCCGTAGTCACCGCACCGGCACCGGCAGTTGCAGCGGCCCCGGTCGCAGCGCCGGCAGTTGCAGTGCCGGCAGTCGCCGCACCAGCGCCGGCAGTTGCAGCGCCGGCAGTCGCCGCGCCAGTTGCAGCGCCCGCTCCGGCTGAGGTCCCTGACCCCGCCGTCGCGCCACCGACCGATCCTGTGATCGGCTGAGCGAGACGCTCGCAACAATCGGGGTGCCGTGAGTCGCGGCCGCGGGCGCCCTCAACTCTGATAGCTTCGTCCTCATGCGCGCGCCTCGTGTCTTCAAGCTATGGGCGCCATGGGTCACCACGGCGGTCGTCGTCGCGCTGCTCTCGTCGCTCGGGTGTCGCGAGATCGAGGAGCCCAAGGTGATAGGGGCGGGCGTCGGTCCAGGCGTCCACCAGCCCCTCGTCGATGCTCGGCCGCTCGCGGTCGAGCATGCGCGCCCCACCGCTGCCCTCGCCCTGCCCGACTTCGCCGCGGTCGCGCGGGAGGTCGGGCCGTCCGTCGTCAGCGTGATCTCCACGGTCAGCGCGGGCGGTACACAGCTGCGCGGGATCGGTTCGGGCATGGTGGTCTCGGTCCACGGCGAGATCTTGACCAACGAACACGTGGTCGCGGGCGCCCGGGAGATCACCGTGCAGCTGCCCAATGGCAGCCAGGTCGCGGCCGGAGTGATCGTCGCCGATCCGCTCTTGGACCTGGCCCTGCTGCGGGTGCTCGGCGAGGTCGAGGGTCTGACCCCGGTCACCTTCCGCGAGCTCGACCCCAGCCCCGGCGAGTGGATCATGGCCGTCGGCCAGCCCTTTGGGCTCGGCGATACGGTCACGGTCGGGGTCGTCTCGGGCCTCGGTCGCAACTACGCCGACGTCGGCAGCCCCCGCGACCTCGACCCGAACGGGATCTGGTCGTTCATTCAGACCGACGCCTCGATCAACATCGGGAACTCGGGCGGTCCACTCGTCGACCTCGAGGGCCGGGTCATCGGGATCACCACGGCTGTCCGCCAAGATGGTCAGGGGCTGGCATTTGCGATCCCCGCGGCCATGGCCATCCGCTTCGTCGACGAGGTCCGCACCCACCGACGGATGCGCCACGCTCGCTTGGGCATCGGAGCCGAGAACGACACCCACATCGCCGGCTTCGCCTCGGTGGTCCGGATCACGCGTATCGATCCGGACAGCCCGGCCGATCGGGCCGCGCTCGAGATCGACGACCTGATCGTGGCGATCGACGGCGAGCCGATCACCCAGGTCTCCGAGGTCGCATATCTGAGCCAGCTCGCCGGCGTCGGTGCGAAGATTACGCTGACGATCGCGCGTGGCGAGGGCCGGCATACGCTCCAGACCGTGATCATCCCCGAAGCGGCGAACTGACTCCGATAGTGTCGTCATCCGGTACCCGGCCGGGGGTGATCCCGAGCTCGCGCTTGGATTCGAACTTGCGCGGGAGCGCAGCTCGTCAGGGCAGGCCGCCGTCTCGGTCGAGGTCGGTAGGGCCAGTTCCGCCGCCACCGCCAGTTCCACCGCCACCCCGGTCGATGCTGGTCGGGGATAACCTCCCGTCGTCGTGGTCCGAAGCCCTGAACCCGGCTATTTCGGCGGCGGGCCCAAAGATGTCCGGCATCACCCGGACGTCGAGCTCGAGGACCGGGAAGTCTCGGGCGACACGGCGGGGCAACTCGAATTCGGTCTCGAGGACTTCGAGTACACAGGCCCCGATCTCGAGCTCACCCTCGAGCAGGCGGTGTTCGGCCACCTGGCCCCCGGAACCGAGGGTGAGCTCGACGCGGAGGTCGACCGGCAGAGGCTCGGGCGCCGACGGGTCGTAGGGACCGAGGCAAGCGGTGATGGCCGAGCTCATGTCGTTGCCGCGGATGAGATCACGCAGTGGTTGGAGGTGTCGGTCGTCCGCGGCCGAGCTCGGGTGTGCGCCGAGCGAGACCCCGCTCGACACTGAGAACGAGGCGAGGAAGCCGGTCTCGACCAAACTCGAGCTCGATCCGAGTCTGGCGTGGGTCCCGGTTGCCCCGCTCGTGCGCGACCGGTACTGCTCCCACTGCTCCCACTCGTCCAGCTCGCTGCCCCACACATAGTCGCAACTGTTCTCACTGTCGCCGAGGGTCTGGATGCAGTGGTCGTGGCAGGTGTCCTCCCACTGCGAACTGAAGACCGCTTCGAATCCAGCCTCCCAACCCTCGAACAGGGCGCGCGAGTTCTGGGTGGGCGAGAGCTCGTCGGGGTGGGCCGGGTCCAGGGCCTCGAACTCGAGCGCGGGTGGAGGGAAGCGCTGCGTGTAGCTCCGGGCTGGCTCCATGCAGGCCAACATCTCCTCCATGGCGAGGGGGCAGGCCTCACCGCCGCACCACGCCAGGCACTCGGCGTCCTTACATGCCCAGAGGCAAGCCCGGAGCTCCGGGGCGCGGCAGGAGGGACCGACCTCTGCGGCGGCGGGATCCGCCCTCGGGGGGGCGTCCTCGGGCTCGAGGATGATCGTCGCGGGTACGGCTGAGCAGGCTAGCGCTGACGCGCCCAGCGAGAGCAGGGCGATCACGGACGCGAGGGAGCTCGAGCGAAGCACGGATGAGAATGTTCCATGGTCATACTGGAGCGCAAGCGGCCCAGAACCTGGACCGGGAGAGGTCAACGAAGTGAGACGGGTTTCGTTCGAGCTTTTGGTGTTCCGTCGGCGGCGTCGGTCGGGCTGAGAGGGTCTTGGTAGGAGTGCGTATGGTGCCAGCAATGACGGACCTCATTGAGATTCGCGCTCAGCGCCGCGGCGCCGCGCGACTACATTTGACGATCCTCTCCACCTACCTCGAGCCGTCCGAGGTCGATCGGCTCGCGCTGGTGCTCGCGGGGAGGGACACCCTGACCAAACGCAGCGGCCTCGATCTGCGGCTGCGCGGCTATGGCCTCGGCATCCTCATCGACGCGGCGGCACACGCAAGGATCGGTGACAGCCAGCAGGAGGCCGTCCACGAGTTTGTTCGTGACTTCGTCCAAGCTCAGTTCGCTGACCCCGAGGGCGACGAGGATGCCGACGACTTCAATCCGGACCATTTCGATGTCCCCGACGATAGCGAGACTCCAGAGAGCGTGTTCGTGATCGAGCGCTTCATCGAGGCCTGCGTGCTGGGACCGATCCACGACCCGGGCACGACTCACGCCCGCGCCGCGCTCGCGGCCCAAGGGCCTGCCTGGTCCTCGGTCGACGACGGCGACCGACCCCACTTCAGCCTCGACCTCACGCTCGCCGACGACGGGCTCGCGGAGCTGTTCGATGGCGCGAGCTGGTCGACCGCGTACTCGCTCTGACCGGCACGAGCACCGGTCGGCTGCGACAGAACCCAGACCAACAGAACAACAGAACCCGGACCGAGGGTCGTCGTTTACGGCGAAACAGTGTTCTACGCGACCCGGGGCCTCCGCTCCCGGGTACTCAAACCGGGGCGCAAAACCGGGCCAAGATCGTCTTGCGGGTGCCTGCAAAGCTCAGGTTGAGCTTCATGCGGTCACCGGTCCCGGTCCAGCTGAGAACCTTGCCGACCCCGAATTTGGGGTGCCGCACGAGCATGCCTGCGTGGACTCGAACCGCGGCCTCCTCGGGCTCGTACTCGATCTCCGGCTCGTCGAAGAGGTCGGTGTCCGACTCCGGCTCGTCGAAGAGCTCGGTCTCGCGGACCGAGGCGAGCGACCTGGGGTTCGTGACCGCAGGGGTCGGGGGTGTGGGGACCGGCCGGCGGTCTCGAGAACCGGCGCGCCTGGGGCTGGCTCGACCCACGGTGGTGGTCTGCGCGTAGCCGGGGTCGAGCTCGATGTCGTCGTCCCAGCTCGGCTCCCGGCGTTCGACCCGGGGCGCTCGACCCTCCTGCCCGAGGTCGAGGCGACGCTTGCGGGCGAGGCCCGAGCGGACGATGGCGAGCTCGGGCAGGGGGGTCAAGAATCGGGATGGGGCCCGAACTTGGGTGCGCCCCCACAAAAAGCGGCGCTCGACGTGACTCAGGCTCAAGCGGCGCCGAGCTCGGGTCAGGGCCACGTAGGCCAGGCGCCGCTCCTCCTCGATGGCGCTCGGATCCCCGTCTTCGATGGCCCGCATATGCGGGAACACGCCCTCCTCCATGCCGGTCACGAACACACGGTCGAACTCGAGGCCCTTGGCGGAGTGGATGGTCATCATGGTGATGGCCTCGCTGACCTGCTCGTCGTCACCGCTGGTCGCCAGGGCGATCTGTTCGAGATACTCGGCCAGGCTGGCCCCGGGCTGGTCGTGGACGAATTCTTCGAGCGCCCCGATGAACTCGTTGAGGTTTTCGGTCCGGGCGTCGCCGTCTTGCTCTTCGGTGATCGACTCGAAGTAGGCGACACGCTCGAGCACCAAAGCGGCGACCTCGTGGTGGGCGAGGCCCTCGATCTCCCCGCGCAGGGCCTCGATGACGGTCCAAAAACCCGCGACCGAGCGGACGGCAGGCTTGCCTAGACCCGCCTCGGCGCCGTGCTCCGAGTCGGGGCCGCAGGCCTGGAGCAGGGACTTTCCCTCGGCGATCGCCCAGGCGGTCAGACGCTCGATGGTCTTGGCCCCGATCCGCCGCGCGGGAACATTGATGATGCGCAGGCAATCCAGGTCGGCCGCCGGATTGGTCAACAGGCGCAGGTAGGCGATCAGATCTTTGATCTCGCGCCGGTCGTAAAAGCGAATCCCGCCGAGCATGCGGTAGCGGATGCCGCTGAGGCGCATGGCCTCCTCGAGCGGCCGGGACTGGGCGTGGGTCCGGTAGAACACGACGATCTCCGCGGGCGACTCACCCTCGCTGATCGCCTGGCTCACGGTCCGCGCCACCCAGCGCGCCTCCTCTCGCTCGTCGCGCAGACCGACCAACTGCACGGGCTCACCCGGGCCGTGCTCGCTCCAGAGTTTTTTATCGTGGCGGCGGACGCCGGCTTGGATCACCGCGTTGGCGCAGTCCAAGATCAGCGAGGTGCTGCGATAGTTCTGCTCGAGGCGAATGATCTCGCAGCCGTAGTGGGTCTCGGGGAAGGCCAAGATCTGGCGGACGTCGGCGCCGCGCCAGCCGTAGATCGCCTGGTCGTCGTCCCCGACCACACACAGTTCGGCCTCGGGCCCGCAGAGGAGGTCGACGAGTTCGGCCTGGACCGGGTTGGTGTCTTGATACTCGTCGACGACCACGTGCAGGAAGCGACGGCGCAGGCCGAGCACCGGGTTGACCTGGGTCCGGGCGGGGCTCGAGGCGGCGGGGCGCCGGTCGGTGGTCAGCTTGACGGTCCGGCTCGGTGTCGAACTCGAACTCGGGCTCGGGTCTGGGGTCGGGGTCGGCCTGGCCTTGCGCAGGAGTTCGACCGCGAGCACCAGGAGATCACCAAAGTCGGCGGCGTCGGCCGAGCGCAGCTGATCTTCGTACATGGCCCAGGCCCGGCGGGTCCAGGACTCGACCGGTTCCCCGAGCCCGAGCTCGTGGATCTGGCTCCGGGGCAGGCCGAGGTTCTTGGCCGAGTCGATCTTCCCGAGCACGGCGCTGGCCGAGAACATGCGCGGGTCGATATTGAGGGCCTTGAGGATCCGGCGCATGAGCGAGCGCTGGTCGTCGACGTCGTAGATCGAGAAATTCCTGCTCAGGCCCACCGCCTCGCCGTGGCGACGGAGGATGCGGGCACAGATCGAGTGGAAGGTCCCGATCCAGGGGCCGTCTCGGCGCAGCTCCTCGATGGTCATGCCGAGCTGCTCGGCGATCCGCTCACGCATCTCGGCGGCGGCCTTGTTGGTGAAGGTCACCGCCAAGATCCGCCACGCGGGGACCCCTTGATCGATCAGCGCCGCGACTCGATGGGTGATCACCCGGGTCTTGCCCGTGCCGGCGCCGGCGAGCAGGAGCAGGGGACTACCCCGATGATCGACGCCCGCGCGCTGGGCAGGGTTGAGGGCTTCGGCCACCGCCGCCGGTTTACCATCCCGGTCACCGACGCGTGGATCTGGGTGTGGAAGGCGTATCGGCACGCGGTCCTCGGCGCAGATCGGCGCTTCGCCGAGATCTCGTTAGTGCTAAGGTCCGGCCGCGTGAGCGGCAGCGAGAAGCGCGAGGGCGAGGCCCGGGAGGGGGTCTCCGCCGCCGGCCAGGAGAGCCCTCGGGGGCCGCTGCCGCGGGTCTTCAGCCTCGTCGTCTTGGGTCTGTGGATCGCGGTGACACTCGTGGCTGGGCTCTCGATGTTCGGGAGCTCGAGGTCGATGATCGCCGGGGCCGACCTCGAGGCGTTGATCCCCTTCGAACATCGCCTCGCCGCCGGACGCCCGATCGCCCTGTTGCGGGTCCATGCCCGGGGCGAGCAAAGGGGCGAGCAAGCGGGGGAGCAGGCGGGCGAGCAGGCGAAGCTCGGACCGGGAGCGGCTTCCGGCGACCCGCGAACGGTCCTCGCGGAGGCGGGCATCGCCGTCGAGGAGGCGCTCGGCGAGGCGCGTGTCCCCCACGCGCCCCCGAAAACCGAGATCGTCCGCTGGCTCGATACCCATGCCCTGTACCTGCTCCCGCTCGCGGCCCATGAAGCGCTCGGCGAGAGGCTCGGCGATGCATCGATGTTGGCCGAGGTCCAGGGCCTCGAGGCCCGCATGGGCAGCCCCCTGTTCAGCGTCTCGGGCGAGCAGCCGCGGCGAGATCCGCTGGGCCTCGCCCAGCTGAGCGCGGGCGAGGCCGGCCGTCTGGGCCACGTGGCGACGGCCCTGGGCAGCGCCGAGCCCCAGGTCGCCGCCAACGGCGACCTGATCTCGGCGACCGGTGACCACGCCCTGATCCAACTGATCCAACTGATTCAACCGGTCCAGCCGGGCGGTTCGGGCTCGGGCTCGGGCTCGGACTCGAGCTCGGGCGCCGCGCTCCATCGCGCCGTGTCCGAGGCCGTCTCCGGGTTGCCCATCGACGTCGCAATCGTGACCGGCATGGGCCCGGAGACCCGGGCCCGCGCCCAGCTCGAGCGCGACTGGCCGCGGGCCCTGGCCGCCTGTCTCGCCGGCCTCGTGTTGGTCCTGTCCCTGAGCTGGCGCCGCCTGATCCCCGTGCTCGCGCTAGCGACTTGCCTGGTCGGCGCCTGGGTGATCTTGGGCTGGGTCCTGGGTGGCCTCGACCTGGCCGGTGTGGCGCTGGCCCTGCTCCTGCTCGGGTTCGGTTGTGAGGCCGCCCTGCGTCGCCGGAGTCCGCCACGGCGGGCCGGGGGAGCGCGGCAGGGCGCCCGGGAGTGGGCGGGGACGCTGATCATGGCTGGCGCGCTGGCACCCCTTTGGTTGACGCCCTACCCGGTCTGGCAGCGCTGGTCCCTGATCTGGGCCGGGGCCTACCTGGGCCTCGCGGTGGTCTTGCGGCTCGCGCTTCCGGCGATGTTGGACCTGCTTCGACCGCGGGCGCCCCTCGAGCTCGAGGGCTGGCGTCTGCGACTCCCGGCTCGGCCGACCCTGGCCGCGCTGACCTGCGCGGCATCGCTGGGCGCGGCGGTCTGGGCCGCGCCGCAGCTGAACTTCCGCAGTGGTGTGGTCCTGTCCGCGTCTGGGGTCGACGCAGGGCGCCCTGTCGACGATCGTTCGGGCGCCGGCTCGTGGCCCGAGGCTGAGGCCGAGGCGGCCCTCGCCGAGCACTTCTTCGACCCCTCGATGATCGTCGAGGCCCGGAGCCCCGGGCTCGCGGTCGGCGAGGGTCAGAGCCCCGAGGCCGCGGCCCTCGACGCGGCGGCCGTGGACTTCGCCGCGCTCGCCGGCTTGGTCCCCGAGACCGCCCGCCGCATCGACTCGCCCGGGAGCTTCATCTTGCCCCAGGCCGAACTCGAGGCCCGCCACAGCGCGCTCGAGACCCTCGGGCTCGAGGCTCGGATGGCCGTGCTCGACGACCTGCTCATCGACCAAGGTCTGCGCGCCGAGGCGTTCAGCGAGTTTGTGCGGGGCTCGGCCGACATCGAGACCCTGCCCAGCGCACAGGTGGCCCTCGACGGTCCTCTGGGGCCCTGGATCAGCGCCTATTTCGACGATGGTGGTGGTGAGCCCCCGGCGATCGTCGCTCGGGTCGAACTCCACGGCGCCGGGGGGGTCGCCGCGCAGGCCCTCGACCCGGGACAACTGGCGAACTTGCCGGCCCTGCGCGGCCCGGCGATCGCAGCGATGATCGACCACCGTGACTTCGATCGCCTTGTGGTCATCGTGATCCTCGCGGGCCTGTGGCTCGGCGCGCTCTGGACCTGGCTGAGCACCGCTCGCCTCGGCCTCGCCGCGGCCGCTGCCCTCCTCGCTCTCGCGGCTCAGTCGGGGGTGCTCGTCGGTCTGCACCTGCTGGGACAGCCCTTCGGTCCTCACCTGTTGCCGGCTCTGTGCCTGGTCGGCGCGAGCGCGAGCGCGGCCGCTGCTCTCGTCGGGGTCGCGGCGCAGACCGGTACCGGGCCGACTGAAACGATCTCGACGCAGGGTCTGGTGACGACCGCCGGCTGCCAGGTCGTCGCTGGGTTGATCCTTCTGACCTCGACTCAACCCCTGTGGCGAGAGCTCGGCCTGGCGGTCACGATCGGCGTGAGCCTGAGCTGTGTCCTGAGTTTGCTCGCTGCGCCGGGGCTCGCCGCGCTAGCGACCGGTGTTTCCAAGCAGGTTTCCGATGACCGTTGAACGTGGACCCGAGCGTGGTCGTCGAGCCTTGCTAGGCCTCGGTCTCGCGGCCCTCGCCCTGCCCGGGCTCGGGCTCGGGCTCGGGCGCGCCCACGCGGCTCCTCCCCTGACGCGGGACCAGCGACGGCTCGCCAACCGGCTCGAGCTTTGGGCCAGCTTCTCACGCAAGACCCGTCTCAACCTCGCGGCTCGCTACACTTTTGTGCGCAGCTCCTCGCTCCTGCGTGAAGACCTCGTCGGTGGGGGGGCGCTGGCCTTCGACGCGCCCTCGGTGACCTTGGTGTTACGCGACGATGACCTTCTGGGATCGACGACCCGGGTGAGCCCAGGCGCGATTTCGATCGTTCCCAACGATCCCTCCTTGCCGCGCCGGGAGCTGCCTACGCGTGCTCAGGCCCCGGCTCTGGGCTGGCTCGCAGACCACCTGGTGGCCTGTTTCGCTCCGGGGAAGGGGGAGGCCCTCACCGTCGAGGCTCGCCCGGAGATCCCCCGAGGGGGCTCGCGCCTGAGTCTCTCGCCGCCTCTGGACTCGGTCGCCCGTGCATTGATCCGAAGCATGACCCTCAGCCTCGACCCGGTCAGCGGGGCGGTGATCCGGGTCGAGATCGCCGAGGCCGACGGTGGAAATTTCAGCCTCCGACTCTCGGATCATCGCCAGGACATCGAAGCAGACGGCTTCGCGCGGATGTTGAATGGCGATCGAGGCTGAGGGCGCGCAGCACATCGCGCGCTGGGCCAAGGATCTCCCGACTGTCCATGTAGACAGGCCCCTGTAGGGGTGGGCGCGTGATACCCGACGCTCGGTCGCGAAGACCTTCTAGGCACGGGCAAGCGCGGGTCCCACGCCACGCGCTTTCTCGCGATCCTGTTCAGATCATCACGTCGACTTAGGGCACATCGAAGAGGGAGAGACCGGGGTACACTCGGAACCCGACTTCCGCCGTCCGCGGCGCTGTACATCATGCTTAAGACCAACTTCACGCCCGGAACCCACCTCGAGACCGCGCTCATCGTTGTGGCACTCGCGCTGGGAGGCGCCTCCATCGGTTGTGCGAGTGGGGAGCGAGACGAGGGCTCCACCTCTGTCGCCGACACCACTGCCGACGAGTCGGAGGGCGAGAGCAGCGGAGGAGAGTCGGAGTCGACCGAGAGCGAATCCGAGTCCACCGAAGACGACACCAGCGAGGCCGATACGACCGTCACGGACGGCGAGTGTTCGAGCGAAGGGTGTGCCTGTGGCGGAGCTGAGGACATCTGCGACGAGGGGCTGAGCTGCATCGATGGGCTGTGCGCCGCCCTGTCGTGCAACCACGACGGTACCGTCGACCCCGGTGAACAGTGTGACGACGGCAATGATGATGTCGGGGACGGCTGCGACAACGACTGCAGCTACACGCTCATCTTGGACATTGCCGCGGGTGGGGCTCACACCTGCGCCCTGATCGAGAACGGCCGTGTGCGCTGTTGGGGCCTCAACAGCTCCGGACAGCTCGGCTACAACAACACCGAGAATATCGGTGACAACGAGGATCCCTCGTTTCCGGGGGACGTGCCTCTGAACGCCAAGGCCACGGCATTGAGCGTCGGGGGCACACACGCCTGTGCCCTGCTCGAGGACGGGACCTTGCGCTGTTGGGGAGAGAACGCCTCGGGGCAGCTCGGCTATGGCAACAATGAGGACATCGGTGACGACGAGTTTCCGTTTTCGGTGAACGCGATCGACATCGCCGCCGGGATTTTGGAGGTCACCACGGGTCGCGGCCACACCTGCGTGCGCGTGGGCGAGGGCGGCGTGCGTTGTTGGGGAGGGAACGCCTTTGGCCAGCTCGGCTACAGCAACGCCAACCCTCTCGCTATTCCCCTCGTCGTCGATGTCGCCCTGGACGCAATGGTGACCATGCTGAGCTCGAATGGCGACCACAACTGCGCCCTGCTCGAAGGCGGCGGGCTCCGCTGTTGGGGACGAAACGACAAGGGACAGCTCGGCTACGGCCACACCGAAAATATCGGCGACGACGAAGACCCGGACGCGGTGGGCACGGTTCCACTCATGCCCCAAGGTGTCCCCGACGGGACCCCGGTGATCGACCTCGCGTTGGGCGAGGGGCACAGCTGCGTGCTCTACGAAGGTGGGGACGTCCTGTGCTGGGGGGACAATTTCTACGGTCAGATCGGTCAGGGCACGACGACGACGATCGGCGACAACGAGACCCTGGCGACCCTCTTTCCCATCTCCCTCGGGGGCGACGCGACCGGCCTGGCGCTGGGCAAACACCACAGCTGCGCGACCCTCGAAGGTGGTGAGCTCAAGTGTTGGGGTCGCAATCTCTACGGCCAGCTCGGGAATGGAAACATCGAGCACATTGGTGACGACGAGCTCCCCAGCTCCATCGACCCGGTGGTCCTCGGTGGCACGGTGACCGCGCTGACTGCCGGCGACTATCACACCTGTGTGGTCATCGACAGCCACGACATCTTCTGCTGGGGCTTCAACGACTATGGCCAGCTCGGCTACGGCGACACTCAGCTGCGCGGCGACGACGAGCTCCCGCCCGACGCCGGGCCTGTGCCCCTGCTCGTGCCCCAGCCCTGAGCCCTTGGTGCGGCTTCTTTCTCCGTCGTCTTTTCTTTCTTTCTTTCTTTCTTTCTTTCCCCCCTTTCCCGCCTCCCTTTCCCGCCTCCCTTTCCTTTGAACTACGCCATGCATACACCCGGGCTCCCTCCGTCGTTGGGCCGCGCGCTCGCCTGCGCCAGCTTGCTCTTCCTGATCTCGCAAACTGCGGCCTGCAAAAACTCGGGCGCAGACGGTGACGATTCGGGGACCGAGACCGCGAGCACCGAGTCGGACGGGACCGAAACCGAAGGCTCGAACACCGACACCACCGAGGGGACGGAGACGGCCGATACCACGGAGACGGCGGAGACGGCCGAGACCCCTCCTTGCACTGAAGCCGGCTGTGAGTGTGTCCTCGGTGAGGAAAGCTGTGACCCCGGTCTGACCTGTGTCGATGGCGCCTGCAGCGATGCCCTGTGTGGCAACGGGGACGTCGAGGGGGGCGAGCAGTGTGACGACGGCGATCTCGTCGATGGCGACGGTTGCGATACGGACTGCACCTTCACCGCGGTCGCGGCCATCGAGCTGGGCGCCCAACACAGCTGTGTGTTGATCGACGGCGGTGCGGTCCGCTGCTGGGGCCGGGGCGAGTTTGGCCAGCTCGGGCACGGCAACACCAACACCATCGGCGACGACGAGTTTCCGAGCGACATCGGTGATGTCTTGCTCCCGGGCCCGGCCACGAAGATCGCCATGGGCAACCAACACAGCTGCGCGATCTTGCAAGACGGCGGGCTGCGCTGTTGGGGCCGCAACCATCAGGGCCAACTCGGCTACGGCGACAACGAAGACCGTGGCGACAACGAGAACCTCGCGGCGCTGCCCAGTGTCGCGGTCTCGCCGGTCATCGAGGTCCAGCCGGGCGCGAACCACACCTGCGCGCGTGTGGGTATCGGCGAGGTCCGGTGCTGGGGCCACAACAACTTGGGCCAGCTCGGCTACGGCAACGTCGAGGCCACGCCTGCGCCCGGGGGGGTCGTCAGCATCGGCGCCCTGGGTTCGCGCCTCGAGGCCGGCGCCAACCACAACTGTGTCAACTTCGTCGACGGCGGGGCGCGCTGCTGGGGCCGCAACTCGGAGGGCCAGCTCGGCTACGGGAACATCTTGCAGATCGGCGACGACGAGCTGCCCTCGAG
This sequence comes from uncultured Nannocystaceae bacterium, assembly GCA_964451725.1. GTDB lineage: Bacteria > Myxococcota_A > Polyangia > Nannocystales > Nannocystaceae > Plesiocystis. Next base: position 12,516 of record CAYVJQ010000077.1, read on the forward strand.
TGTCGGTCTGGTCTCCCTGGTCCCGGCCAACCTGCCCGCGAACACGGAGCTGGTCGACATCGAGTTGGGGGCGAACCACAGCTGCGCGATCCTCAACACCGGTGATGTCCTGTGCTGGGGCGACAACACGTCTGGGCAGCTGGGCCTGGGCAACGTGGCGGTGATCGGTGACGACGAGACCCCCAACACCCAACTGGCCATCGCCCTGCCCAGCGCCGCCAAGAGCCTGGCCCTCGGGACTGCCCACACCTGTGTCCTGCTCGAGAGCGGTGAGGTCATGTGCTGGGGCGGCAACGAGACCGGTCAGCTCGGCTACGGCCACACCGACACCATCGGCGACGACGAGCTGCCCATGAGCGCGGGCCCGGTCCAGCTCGGCGGCTCGGCGCGGTTGTTGGCCGTCGGGGCGGACCACAACTGTGCGGTGCTCGAGAACGACGACGTGGTTTGTTGGGGCGCCAATAACTTCAGTCAGCTCGGGCTCGGGAGTTCGGTGACCGTCGGCGACAACGAGACTCCGGCCGAGCACGAGCTCAACCCGGTCTCGGTGCTCTGACGAGCTGCGGGCTCTGAGCTCAGACGGGGGGTGGGGGTGGCTCTCGGGCCACCCTCGCGCTCAGAGGTACTCGAAGGTCCAGGTGCTGGGCTTCGAGGGGTCTTCGCTGAAGCCCTCGGTGAAGCTCGTCAGCTCGGTCCCGCTGAGCTCGGCGGCCTTTGTCGCCCACCCGTAGATCGACTGGTAGATGGCTTGGTGTGGGCGCGGGACGTCCTCGAGCACCATGGTCACGCGCTGCTTGTTGCTCGGATCACGGTGCACACTCATACGTCCAAAGTCGTATTGCGAGTGCCAGGCCTTGGCCGCTCGATCGAGGAGGAAGTTGAGGTTCCCGAAGCGAAAAAACACCCGGTAGATGCCGGTGAGGTTGTGCCCACACGAGAACCGCCCCATCTCGAAACACAGCCGCAGGTCGCCCTCCCCGAGCAGTCGATCTGCGGTCACGCTGAGGTCGATCAGCAGGTCGAAGGGGTACCAGAGGGTCTCGAGAGGTCCCTGCTCCAGGACCTCCCGGGTCTCCGTAGAGACCGCAGCCAAGACGCGCTGGTAGGCGTCTTCACCGGCTTGACGCACAAACATGTAGCGCGAGCGGATGATGTGGCCACTGACCTGCACCTGCTCAAGCTAGCCGACTTGAGGGCCGGTGCTCAAGCGAGCCTGTCCTGTTCTCGCCAGCCTGCTACGGTCGCTAGGTGGACGAGCTCGTCACCGCCCTCCTCGCCGGACTGCGCGATGACCACGGAGAGCCGCTCGCCGTCGACGAGATCCTCGAAGGTCCCTGGGATGTCGGGAGTGAGACCCGCTGGCGCCTGACGCTGGGCGATGGGCGCACCGTCGTGTTGGCCCAGCTCTCCCCCGCTCTTGCCCGGGAGCAGTCGCTGCGGCGCCGTTGGGTTCGAGATGTCGAGCAGCTCGCGGTCTCCGCAGCCTCGAGCGTGGCGCCGACCCTCGCGCTCGGGCCCCAGCCGGATCCGCGAGATCCTCGCGCCGATGCGCCGTGGCGCCTGCGTCTCGACCCCGAGGGGGAGTCTTTCGCCACGTGGATCTCGCGCGCGCCGGTGCCCATCGACGAGCTCGCCCAGCGTGGCGCGGCGTTGGCCGACGCCCTGCACTTGGTCCACCGCGCAGGGAGCGTGGTCCGCATGCTCCGCCCCAGCGAGATCGTCTGGACTTCGGATCAGCGCGTGGTGTTGACCGACATTGGGTTGGCCCGGGTCGACCTCCTGTCGAGCCACACGGCCTCGAGCTTGTTGGTGTCCGGCTCGGCCTACGCGGCCCCCGAGCAGCTCATGCACACGGTCGTCGATCAGCGCGCCGACCTCTACTCCCTGGGAGTGATCCTCTGGCAGGCGGCGCTCGGGGCCCTGCCCTTCGGCGACGGTCCGGCCCTGCTTCGCGAGCGGGTCGCCCTGCCGGAGATCCACACTCTCCGCAGCGACGCGCCGCCGGTCCTCGATGTGCTGCTCCAGCGCTGCCTGGCCGAAGATCCAAAGGACCGCCCCGAGAGTGCCGCCGAGGTCGCCTGGGTCCTGCGTGGTGGCGCCGGCGACGGGCTGACCCAGGTCGAGGCCACCGTCTGTCAGCACTGTGGCGCGCCCCTGCGCCTGGGCCAGCGACTGTGTCTGGCCTGCGGGCGTCTGGGGGTGCGTTTCAAACATCAGTCCGACCCGCGAGGCCGGAGCTGGGCGGTCGAGCTGCGGACCCTGAGCGAGGACGCCGATTCGCTCACCGAGCTCCACGGCTTCATCGACTCGGTCGCTGCTGGGCCTCGGATCCGGGACGAGTTCGTGATCGGCGACGTGGCCCTGTACTCGGAGCAGGAGCTCGTCAAACGTAAACGCCTGCCCGCGCGGCTGTTCAACCACCTCTCTCGGGAGACCGCCGAGCAGCTGTGTGAGCGGATGCGCGGGCTCGGGCTCGACGCTCATTTGGTCCGACCTGCGAGCAGCGCGAGGTGGATGTCCGCGGCGGTGTTCTCGGCGCTGGGGACCATCCTCGGCACCTCGGTCTTGGGTGGCCTAGGTGGGATCGCCATGGCCGGAGTGGTCGTGACCGGCGTGCTGGCGACCCTGTTTTCGGCCTCTCGGGCGAGCTCGAACGCGGCCGAGGCCAAGACCCGCCCCCTCTATAGGCTGCGCAGCCAGCCCGCGGCCCTGCCTGCCTCCGACCCGCTCGTCGCACGTATGGCCGCCCTGCTCCAGTCGAGCCCCGGGGGACGGACGCCGGCCGATGTCCGTGCGCTGCTCGGCGAGCTGGCCCTGCTCATTCAGCGGCTCATCGACCGTCGCGCCGAGCTCACGGGCCTGGTCGAAGCGAGCGAATTCGCGTTCCTCACTGCGCCGGTCGAGCCGCTCGTCGCCCAGCTCGAGCTGCGGGTCGCCGAGCTCGCCCGCCTCGACCTCGAGCTCGCCGATCTCGACGAGGTCGCCATGGTTCGTCAGCTCGGGGCGATCGACGCGAGGATCGCCGATCCAGGCAAGCGCTCGCTCGAGCGCGGGCGCCTCCTCGATGGCCTCGACCGGCTCCGGGGTATCGAGGATCGGCGCACCGCGACCTTTCACGGCCTGCTGGAGGCCGCGACCTTGCTGCGGCGGGCCTGCGGGCTGGGGCTCGGGGTTCAGGATCCAGCCGGGGATCAGCAGCGCCAGCTCGCGCTCGCGCTCGCTGCCTTGGAGGGGCCGAGCACAGCTTCGGTATCCGACGGCACCCTCAGAGGGATCGCCGCTTCTGAGGGCTGATCTTTGCTACCGTGGGCTCTCCCTGAGGAGCCCCATGTCCGAGTCTGTCCGCGTCGACCTCCGTGAAGCCACCCTGTCCGAGTCCGCCAGCCTGAGCGAGGGAGATCCGGCGTTCATCAACCTCGACAACCCGCCCCCCGTCCGCAGCCTGTTGCGGATCGGCGAGGGTGAGGGAGTACGTGTGTTCGAGGTCTCCCGGGTCGTCGAGGTCATCGACGAGAGTGAGCCCAAGCGCGGCTGCTATGGAAGTTTCGTCGATGCGGCCCGGCTCGGTGAGCAAGATCGGGTCGGCTCCGAGCACCTCGAGCCGGGGATCGGCAGTGGCGGTGCGCCGGCACCCGTGGCGATCATGAACACCGCCGAGATGATGCTCGGCGAAGCAGGCGAGGACGCGGAGGCGGCCGAGAGCAGCTCGAGCTCCGAGTCCGGAGAAGAAGAGTAGGGGTCCATGCTTCGCTCGCCTTGGTCTTCGCTCGCGCTGAGTTTGATGTTGATGGGGTGCGCGAGCGATCCGGGTCGTTCCGCCGAGTCCGAGTCCGAGACGAGCGAGTCGGCCGCTGAGACTGGATCCACGGGTGAGTCTGGCTCCGACTCGGATTCGGAATCCGACTCCGACGTAGGCTCCGAGCCCGACACAGGATCCGACGCCGACACAGGGTCCGACGCCGACGCCGAGACGGGCGAGCCCGTGTGTGATCCGGCTGCGTTTGTCGGCGCAGGGATCGAGCAGGGGAACCTGTGGGGAGTCGGCAGCTACTGTGACGATGTCGGCGTCTGCGTCGGCGCGGCCCAACTCGAGCTCGTCCTCGGCATCGTGCCCGGAGCGGCCTGCGAGCCGGCGCCCGGCTGCGAGATGGACTGCATACTGTTCGACTCGATCGAGATCACCCAGGCAGAGGTCGAGCTCGTGTGTGAGGTGCTGGCACTAGGGACAGCCGACGAAGCGGTGTGTCGGGTCTGGGGTCCGTAGCGCCCCTGTCCACGGGGATCCCGCGCTGAGCGCGATTGTCGTGGGCGACTGCGTGCGTCACTACCCGACACACAAATGTCACATTGAGCATAGTCCAAATTGATCGCAGACAAGGGGGTAACCCCTCCTGCGATCGATCGGTCCAGATTGATCGCAGTTCATAGTGGTCTCGGGTGTCGCCTTTGGCCCCATGGGCAGGGGTCCTGCCAAGAAGATCAGGACAGCGGCGGTGGATCAATCACCACACCTCGAAATGCGTGAGGGGTTTCACTGGGCTGCGCCTACGGGCAGGCTATGATTCAGCGTGGCCAAGGGTCGGCGAAGCGCGAGCAAACGCGGCGTCTCGTTGGGAGTCGTCGGTCGAAGGTCGAGGTCCGTGCTGTGAGCATGAGCCTCAGCCGACCCAAGCCCGAGCGCGCGCGCCTGCTCGCTTGGGCTGTCCGCCTCGCTCGCGAAGGCCACGAGATCGAGGCGCCCATCGAAGAGTTCGAGGCCCGGATCGACTACGTGTTGTTCGGCCGAAAGTTGGGCTGGGCGGGGCTCGACGAGGGTCTGTACACGGAGATCGAAATCCGTGAGCTGTTGATCGCCCACTTCGACTACGAGTGTGCGGATCGGTCGGGGCGTTCGTGGGACGGGTTGGCCCCGCCCCTGAAGACGAAGCTGGTCGAGGCCCTCGACGAGGCGCTCTACGGTCGCGGCGCCCTCTGAGCGCCCCCCAAAGGCAGCTGAGGACCGAGCTTCGGAGCAATCGCTCTTAGCGCCGGAGCTTGGCGAAGGGGTTGTTGGCGAAGCCGGGATCGCGGACCTGCCCACCGGAGGAGCGATCTTTTTTGGCACCTCGCTGTGGGCGCGCCTGGTCCTGGCTTCGATCCTGGCTTCGATCCTGGCTTCGGCCTTGGCCTCGGTTTTGGGCCTCGCGCTTGTCCGCGCCCTGCCGCGCCTCCTCGCTCGAGCGCCGCTTGGCCGAGAGGGCGATGCGGCTGCGCTCGAGGTCCACGCTGAGCACCCGCACCGAGAGTTTGTCGCCGACCTTGACCACCTTGCTCGGGTCGTCGATCCACTTGTCGCTGAGCTCGCTGATGTGAACCAGGCCGTCCTGGTGCACGCCGACATCCACGAAGGCCCCGAACTTGGTCACGTTGGTGACCACGCCCTCGAGTGCCATGCCGACCTCGAGGTCGCTGAGGCTGTGGACGTCATCCCGGAACTTGGGGGCCTCGAACACGGCCCGGGGATCTCGGCCGGGCTTGGTGAGCTCGGCGATGATGTCGCGCAGGGTCGGTTCCCCGAGCGCCGCACCTCCGTCGAGGTCGCCGGGTTGCAGATAGGGCGCGATCTCAATCTGCTCGACCAGGGTTTCATTGCCGACCAGCTCCTCGACCGAGACGCCGAGATCTGCGGCCATGCGCTCGACCAGGGGATAGCGCTCGGGGTGTACGGCGGAGTGGTCGAGGGCCGTGGCGCTCTCGCGCACCCGCAGGAAGCCCGCCGCTTGCTCGAAGGTCTTGGGACCCAAACCCTGGACCTCGAGCAGGCCCGCCCGGCTCTCGAAGGCCCCGACCCGGTCCCGGTGCGCGACCACGCGCTTGGCCAAGGTCGTACTCAGGCCGGCCACGTAGCTCAGCAGGGGAGCGCTGGCGGTGTTGAGCTCGACCCCGACCCGGTTCACGCAGCTCTCTACGACCTCGTGGAGCTTGCGCCGCAGCAGGGTCTGTTGGACGTCGTGCTGGTACTGGCCGACCCCGATCGACTTGGGGTCGAGTTTGACGAGCTCGGCGAGCGGATCTTGGAGCCGACGGGCGATCGAGATCGCACCGCGGATGGTCAGGTCGAGGTCGGGAAACTCTTCACGCGCGACCTCCGAGGCCGAGTAGATGCTGGCCCCGGCCTCGCTCACGCTGACCACCATCATTTTGGGGTTTCCGCTCGAGCCCTCGCGCTCGGCCAGGGCCTTGGCGACTTTGCGGGCCAGGGCCTCGGTCTCGCGTCCACCCGTGCCGTTGCCGACCGCGACCACCGAGGGCGCGTGTTTGGCCAGAAAGGCCGAGAGCTCGGTCGCCGCTCGGGCCTCGTTGCGGACCGGGTAGATGGTGATGGTCTCGAGGAACTTGCCCGTGCTGTCGATGGCCGCGCACTTGCAGCCCGTGCGCAGGCCCGGGTCGATGCCGACCACCGACACGGGCCCCAAGGGCGCGGCCAGCAGGAGGTTCTCGAGGTTCTCCGCGAACACGTCGACCGCCTCTCGGTCGGCGCGCTGCTTGAGCTCGACCCGGACGTCGGTCTCCACGCCGATCGCCAGCCGTCCACGCAGGGCCTTCTCGATCGCCGTGCGCAGCTGCGGCGCGAAGGGCGAGGCGCCGTCGAGGGCCATGAGCCCCTCGACCCGGGGCTGGATGAGCGCGGGATCGACGACGATCTTCGAGCGCAGGGCGCCCTCCTTCTCACCTCGGCGGATCGCCAGGTAGCGGTGTGAGGGAACCTTGGCCGCGGGCTCCGACCAGTCGAACCAGTCCTCGAACTTGCTGCGCTCGCCCTGGTCGCGGCCGGGCATCTCCACGGTCTCGAGGATGCCCCGCTCGCTGTAGTGGGCGCGCACCGAGGCCCGGACCTCCGGGTGCTCGACGACCGCCTCGATGACGATGTCCCGGGCCCCCGCGAGGGCCGTGTCCAGGTCCGGCACGTCTTTGCTCGGGTCGACCAGACCCTCGGCCAGGGTCCGGGGGTTTCCGTTCGGAGCCTGGGCCAAGATCTGCTCCGCCAGCGGCCCGAGGCCGCGCTCACGGGCGATCGTCGCCTTGGTGCGTCGCTTCTGTTTGTAGGGCAGGTAGAGGTCCTCGACCCCCTGTTTGGTGGTCGCCGCGCGCAGCTTGGCCTCGAGCGCCGGGTTGAGCTTGCCCTGTTCTCGGATCGAGGCGAACACCGCCTCGCGGCGCTTGTCGAGTTCGTCGAGGTAGGTGCGCCGCTCCTCGATCGCCCGGATCTGGACCTCGTCGAGGCCGCCGGTGGCCTCCTTGCGATAACGGGCGATGAACGGGACCGTCGCCCCTCCGTCGAGGAGACCGAGGACCTGGGCGACCTGGGCGAGCTGGAGCTGGAGCTCGGCGGCGAGCGTGGGGGTGGGGTCGAAGCTGGTGGCGAGGGTAGGGGGCGCTTGCGACATGCGGGGCGGCGGGTCTACGGCGGCGATCCCTCCAAAGCAAGTGTGCAGTGCGCGGTCCAGGGCACAGTTTCGGCAACCCCGACAGCTTGGGCAGGAGGTGTGGTGCGCCGGCAATTTGCCGGATGGGGCTGGACTTGGCGACAATGAGCCTGCCGATGGCCCGCGTGATCATCAATCCCGGCGACAAGGACGAGTACACGGTCGAGCTTCAGGTCGGCACGACTACGATCGGTCGTGGCCGGGACGTCGACATCCGGGTCGCCAACAAGAGCCTCTCGCGCCGTCACGCGACCCTCGAATATACGCTCGAGGGCAACGCGAGCCTGCGAGACAACAGCAGCAAGAACGGGACCTACCTCCGAGGCGAGCGCCTCGAGGCCCAGGCCAAGCTCCGCGATTGTGATCGCTTCTCCTGTGGGGACGTCGCGTTCTCCTACTCCTGCACCGAGTACTCGGTGCCCCCGCCCGAGACCATGGTCCAGGAGATCTCGGCCGAGGCGACTCGGGTGCTCGTCAACGAGCTGCTCTCCGACACCAATCGCCGCGGACCCGCCATCGGTCGGGCCCGCCAGATCCGGCCCAAGACCGCCCAGGGCCGACTTCAGGTCTTGCTGGAGGTCGCCCGCCTGCTGTCCTCGCCCGAGTCGATCGCCAAACAGCTGGCCAAGATCCTCGACCTCGTATTTTCGATCATCGATGTCGACCGGGCCGCGATCATCATGATCGACGAGCACACGGGAGAGTTCGGGGCCCCGGTGGTCGAGTCGGGGCGGGGCGTGAGCTCGAGCCACGGTGAGGGCTACAGCAGCCACATCCTCAACTACGTCCGCGAGCGCAGCGTCGCCGCTCTGTTCTCGGATGCGGCCTCGGACCCCCGCCTCGAAGATGCCCACTCGGTGCACTTCAACTCGGTGCGCTCGTCGATGTGCGCGCCCCTCAAACCCAAGGACGAGGTCATCGGCGTGCTCTACGTCGACAACCTGACGATCCCCGCGATCTTCAATGGGGAGGACCTCGAGCTGCTCTCGGCGTTCGCAGCCCAGGCCGCGATCGCCCTGGAGAACGCCCGCCTTCACGACCAGCTCAAGCGCGAGGCGGTCTCCCGCAGCAACCTGTTGCGATTTTTCCCGCCGACGACCATCGCCCAGCTCATGGAGCGCCCCGACCTCACCGTCGAGGCCATCGAGACCGAGGTCACGGCTTTGTTCTGTGACATCAGCGGGTTCACGGCCATGTCGGCGACCATGCAGCCGACCGAGGTCGTCGCCCTCCTCAACCACTACTTCCCGCGTATGACCGAGGTCGTGTTCCGCCACGAGGGCACCTTGGAGAAGTACATCGGCGACGCCATGCTGGCCGTGTGGGGGGCCCCCTTTCGCCACGACGACGACGCCCAGCGGGCCGTGCTCGCCGCGGTCGAGATGCAGCGGGCGATCCAGGAGATGGCGTCGACCTCGGGCTTCCCCGACCTCTCGATCCACATCGGCCTCAACAGCGGCCCGGTCGCCGCCGGCAACATCGGCTCGGAGCACTACCTCCAGTACGCGACCATCGGCGACGCCACCAACCTCGCCAGTCGGATCTGCAACGTGGCCAAGGCCGGGGAGATAGCGATCGGCGATCCGACCCTCAGGCTCTTGGGTGACGACCACCCCTGGACCATCGAGGGCCCCTTCGAGTACCAGGTCAAAGGTCGGGAGCGCCCGCTCCCGGTCTACAAGGTCATCTACTAGGGGTTGTTCGAGTGGGGGTTGCTCGAGTGGGGGTTGCTCGGGGGGCCTCGACCGCGGCGCAGGCCGGGCGCCCAGGCCAGCGCCGCCAGCACCCACATGTGGCGCCAGTGCACGCTGTCGATGACCAGGGACTCGACGCAGATCGCCGCCATGGCGCCGGCGATGACCGCCATGGCCATCTGCGTGCGGATATGTGCGGCGTCGATGGCCAGCCAGGTCGCGCGCAGGAAGGAGCCGATCATCAGGGCGCTCAGGGCCAGGCCACCGAGGTAGCCGTTCTCTACGAAGGCGCGGACATAGGCGTTGTGGGCCGCGCGGGTGAAGGTGCGCTCGGACTGGCCCGGGCCGATGCCCCAGGGGGAGCGGGTCGCCAGCTCGAGGGCCTCGCGCTGGGTAGCGAAGCGGTCGTTGTCGTAGCGCTGCATGCCCAGGCGCTGATCGAGCATGTCCTGGACGACGCTCACGCTCGCCAGGCGATCGAGGGCCAGGGCCAAGAGCAGGGCCGCGACCGGGACCATGAGCAAGAGCATGGCCCGCGAGCGGGGCGAGCCGAAGGCCACCAGGCGCAGGAAGAAGAACACGAGCAGGGCCATGGCCAGGCTGATCCAGGCTCCCCGTGAGTAGGTCAGGACCACGCCGACCCCGAGCACCACCAAGGCGAAGGCCCAGCGCAGCCGCCTGCCTCGCTCCAGGGCGACCAGGCGCGAGGCCGACCACAGCGCCGGTGCGACCAGGTAGGCGCCCAAGACATTGGCGTCTTTGAACAGGCCGTGCATGCGGCCTTGGGGCGCCAAGGTGGCGGCGAAAGGCAGGAAACCGAAGTAGCTGGCGATGCTAGCGACCGTGGTCGCCACCGCTCCGATCACCCAGCCCGCGAACATCCACTCGATCGCGTCGACCCCCTGCTTGCCCACGAACCCGAGCACGAAGCTCCAGGCCACGATCAGGTACACGGTGATCGCCAAAAACCGCAGCGCGACCTCCAGGTCGTCGGCCGCGTCGAGGGAGGCCAAGTTGGCGAGCAGGAAGGCTGCGACACAGACCAGGGCGAAGCTGCTGGCGGTCGGGATCGCCAGCTTGCGCAGGACCAGCGCCGCCGGCATCAGGGCGATCATCAGGAGGTCGAAGGGCGCAGGCTCGACGAAGACGACCGCTCCGAGGGCCATCGTGGCGATCACGCACAGCTCGAAGAGGCCCGGGCTGCGGGCCGCCCGAGCAGCGGGGGGAGGGCTGGAGCTGGGTTCGTCGCTCGCCATCGGGGACAGTGAGAGCGGGCCGCCGAACTCAGAACAGGGGCAGGGGCCCGACCGAGGCCGGAACCTCGTCGTCACCCACGAAGTCGAGGTTGCCGTAGCCGAGCCGGCCCTCGCCCGAGTCGCCCCAGCACAGGACCCGGCCGTCCTCTCGGATCGCACAGGTGTGGTTGCCGTCGACCGCGATGTCGACCGCGAGGCCACCGATCTCCACGGCTCCGGCCGAGGCCGGGCTCTCGTTGTCACCGATGTTGGTGACGTTGCCGTAGCCGAGCTGGCCGCGGGCGCCCCAACCCCAGCAGCGGATCGTGCCGTCGTCGAGCAGGGCGCAGCTGTGGGCCGAGCCGCAGTCGATCTTGACCGCCGTGCCGCCGACGTCGACCGTGCCGACCGCGGCCGGCGTGTTCACGAGCCCGACCCAGCTGACGTTGCCGTAGCCGAGCCGGCCCTCGTTGCCCTTGCCCCAGCACTTGACGGTGCCGCTCTCCAAGATGGCGCAGTTGTGGAACCACCCGCCAGCGAGCTGGACCGCGGTCTCACCCAGGTCGACGGGGCCGGCCGAGGCCGGGGTCTCGTCGTCGCCGATGTCCTCGCTGTTGCCGTAGCCGAGCTGGCCGTTGTTCGACTCGCCCCAGCAGCGCGCTGTGCCGTCGCTGAGCAGGGCGCAGGTGTGGGCGAAGCCGAGGGCCAGGCCCTCGACCGGGCCGCCGACGAGCACCGGGCCGAACTGGGCGACCCACTCGGCGGGGGTCTCGTCGTCACCCACGTCCTCGTTGAAGGCACCCAGGGCGTAGCCGAGCCGGCCCTCGTTCTCCCGACCCCAACAGACCAGATCGCCGCCCGCGATCACGGCGCAGGTGTGGAAGCTGCCGCCCTCGGTCTGGACCAGAGTCGGGAGGCCGCCGAGATCGACGAAACCCGCGCTCCCCGGAGCCTCGTCGTCGCCGATGATGGTCAGGTTGCCGTAGCCGAGCTGGCCGTTGGTCGGGCGGCCCCAGCAGCGCAGCTGACCGCCGTCGCCGACGAGCATGGCGCAGCTGTGGGAGATGCCCGCGACGATCTTCGAGACCGGGCCGCCGACATCGACGAAGCCGAAGCTGTGGGCGAGCTCGTCGTCGCCGATGTTCTCGATGCTCGCGTAGCCAGTGCGGCCGTCGTTGCCGTTGCCCCAGCAGCTGAGCTTGCCGTGGTCGTAGCGGGCGCAGGTGTGGTTGCCACCCATGGCGAGCTCGACGATCGCCGTGCTCGAGCAATTGTTGTGGCAGGCGTCGTCGTTGTCGTCGTTGGCGTCGTCGCAGGTCTCGTTTTGCGCCCACACGAAGCCGTCGCCACACACGGGCAGCTGACACTCGGTCGTGCACTCATCCGTGTTGTCGTCGTTGCCGTCGTCGCAGGCCTCTCCCGGGCCGAGGTCGCCGTCGCCGCAGCCGTTGAGTACGCAGCCGCTGAGGCAGGCGAAGCCGGGCCCGATCTGGTCGGCCCCCGGGTCACACTCCTCCACACCCACAAACAGGGCCGCGTCTCCACAGACGTTGTTGGTGCAGGCCAGCGTGCAGGCTGTGGCGTCCGAGTTGAAGGCCCCCTCGTCGCACTCCTCCACGCCCTCAAACACGTTGCCGTCGCCACAGCTGGCCTCGACACAGCTGCTGAGGCAGGCGTCGCTGTCGTCGCTGTTGCCGTCGTCGCACTGCTCGCCCGGGTCGATGTTGCCGTCGCCGCAATTGCCGGTCGTGCAGTCGTTGTTGCAGCCGTCGCCGTCGATGCCGTTGCCGTCGTCACAGGCCTCGGCGGGTCCGTTGAAACCGTCGCCGCAGACGTTCACGAAACAGCCCGGTACGCAGGCCTCGTTGGGGCCGATGTCGGGATCGCCCGGGTCACACTCCTCTTGGCCGTCGAAGAGGACCCCGTCGCCGCAGATGTTGAAGTTGCAGTCGTTGCGGCAGGCGTCGTTGTCGTCGTCGTTGCCGTCGTCGCACTGCTCGGCTCCGCTGACGATCTCGTCACCGCAGACCTCGTCTTCGGTGTCGGTGTCCGTATCGGTGTCGGTGTCGAGCTGAAAGCTGGTCTCTTCGCCGTCGGGGCCGACGTAGACGACCGCGTCGGTGCGGCCGCAGGCGCTGAGGGCCACGGCGACGCCGAGCGTGGCTGTGAGGCCGAGAGTGCCCTTGTGGGCCGATTCGGCCCCCGACCGCCAAAGCGCGAATTGCATGGCCAGAATGTACACCCGAAGTGGGGCCGTGTCCGGCTCGCGGGGCCCGCCGCAGGTCCCGACACCCGCTCCGGTCGAGCCTCGAAAACACCGGGCGAAGATCATGAAGGATCCTCCGAGCCCGGCCATCCAGAAAATTAGAGATCAGCGCTGGCGATCAGCGCTGGAGATCAGCGCAGCCGGGCGACCACGAGGACCCGATTCTCGAGCCCGGTCACCCGCCCCAAAAGTCCGAATCCGACGATCCCCGCCCGGATCATCAGGTCGGACTTGTTCTTCGCCAGGAGCTCGCGCATGGGGGTCGAGCGCGGGGTGATGTCGAGCAGTTCAAAGCCTCGATCGCGCAGCACCGTGTCCCACGCCCGGCGCCCAAACTTGAAGATATGTGTGCCCGGGTGAACGCCGACCTCGAAGCCGGCCTTGGGTTGGGCGCGCCCACGCAGAAACAACACGTGGTGGTAGATGCTCTCTTGGGCCGGGGTCTCGGCGATCAAAATACCGCCGGGGCGCAGGGTCCGGCGGACCTCGTCGAGGAAGCTCGCCGGGTCGTCCATGTGCTCGATGACGTTGAAGGCCGCGACCACGTCGACGCTGTCGTCGGCGAAGCTCTCGTCTAAAGTTCGGAGCTGGACGGCTCCGGGCATGCGCCGGTTGGCCTCCTCGACCGCCGAGGGCGAGAGGTCGGCGCCCTCGGCCGCGTAGCCGGCTCCCCGCGCTTGGTACACGAAGTCACCGTGCATACACCCGACCTCGACCACGCGGGCGTGGGTCTCGGGGCTGGTGTAGCGCTGCAGGTGATGCAGACGGGCCGCGTTTTCGGCGTGGATCGTGGCTTCGACCTCGAGGTAGGCCGACTCGTTGTCGGCGTTGAACTCGGCGCTGAAGCGGGTCGGATCACACCACAAGACCGTGCAGTGCGGGCACCGGCGGATCGCAAAGTGGGGCCGCTGGAGGTGCACGGGCGCCTCCGCGTATCCACAAAACACACAGTCTGGCTGGGCGTGCGCGCTGTCCACCCATAGATGGTACGGGCAGGCCCAGCTGGGCCCAAGTAAGAAAGCGACTAGGGATCGCCGTCGAGGTGGGCAGGCCCAGCTGGGCCCAAGTAAGAAAGCGATTAGGGATCGCCGTCGAGGTGGGCAGGCCCGAGTCTCGTCTACCGGCGTTTTCCGGTCTCGACGCGCAGCTCCGGGGCGCCGTCTCGGAGCGAGACCTGGGCGCGAACCCACCGCCGAGAGAGCCACGACTGGGCGATGCTGAGCTTCCGGGCGGTCCTCTCGTCACTGCTCACCAGGCGCCACAGATCGCTGACCTCGGCGTAGATCAGCGGTGTGGACCCGTCGTCGCGGTCGAGCTCGGCGAAGCTCACCAGGCGCGCGTCGGCGTCGGCGATCATCGCCCAGCCCCACTCTCCCGTGTCGCTCATGGGGTCGTAGACCGAATAGAGGCTCCCGCGCACGTCGCTGTTGGGCAGCGGGGTCGACTCGATGCGACCGGGCAGCTCGGGGATCGAGCTCGGGTTCATGCGGATATCGACGAGTTGCAGGAATCCCCCCAGGGTGCGCAGGTCCATGGCGGTCATGCGCGCGTAGCCGAGCCACTCTCCACCCGATACGCGCCCGCGTGTGTCGAGCTCCAAACTGCGCACGGAGAGGCCGAAGCCGAGCACGCGGGACAGGACCTCGACTCCACTCTCTGCCATGAGCGATCCGGGGCCCTCGACCAGGTCCCCGGGCAGGAGCGCCAGGGTCCCAAGGGCGTTGGGCCAGGTCTCGAGCGCGAGCACCAGGGCCGCCCCCTCCTCGAATCCGTCGAGGGCCTCGACCAGGGCCTCCGGGTCCGCGTAGATCCCCGTCGCCAGCGGCCGCATGCGTTCGCGCGCGGGCAGGCCCCGGCTGCGCGCACAGATCAGGGCCCCGTCGCACAGGGCCGCGAGGCTCGGGACATCGGCGTCGACCTCGTCGAGGGTGAAGGCCTCGGCCCCGCCGAGCATGGGTATGGCGGTGCTGCTCGGCAGCCAGGCGGCGACGGCCAGGAAGTGCTCGAGGTCGCCCTGGCCCTCGATGCGCACACCGTCGTAGAGGCGGGTGGTCTTGTGCAGACGGGCGAGATCGGCCTCCTCGCGCAGGTGGCGGGCGGCGCCGCTCGGCCGGCCATCCTCGAGCGAGATCAGGGCCCTCGAGATCCGCCCGGCGCGGAGGACCTCGACCAGGCTCGGGCCGTCGACGATCAGGTTGACGTCACCCCGCAAGCTGGCGACCTCGCCGGCCAGGTCGGCCCCGTGCTTGGTCCCGCTGGCGAGCGTGACCGCGGGAACCTCGAGCGCCCGTCGCAGCGCCGCCTCCAAGGGGGCGCTCGCCGGTCCCGGGGGGGCATGAAAAGGCTCGATGAGGTCGAGCTGGATACCCCCCTCGACGTCCCGGGCGACGAGCAGGGGCCGTCCCCCTCCCGCACACAGGCGCAGGTCGTCGAGGCTCGCGCACAGCTTCGCCCAGCGCGACTGCGGCCCGTCCGACTGGCTCCGCAACTGAGCGAACAGGGGCTCGAGGGCCGCCGGATCGCGGATCGGTAGGTACACCCGAAGGTGAATCCCGAGCGCCGCGCCGCGGTCGAGGAGTGCCTGCGCGAGCTCGGGCTCGGGCTCGGGCTCGGGCTCAGGTGGTGTGGACCCGGCTTCGACCTTGGGCCCGCGCCGGGATGTCGGACCGAAGGACAACTTCGTCACATCCTCGGTAGCGAGGCTCTCGCGCAGCGCCTCGGCGCCCTGCGACATCCCGCGTACGGAGAAACTGATGCGCGCGTCGGCCGGGATCCCCAGGTGCGCGAGCGAGTCGTCGACGCGCGGGTTGAAGCCGAGCGCCGCATTGAATTCCAGGAAGCCTCGGAGCTCGCGCTCACCCAGGGGAAGCTCGTGGACCACGGCCTGGAGCAGCGAAGCCTGGACGCTCGCGTAGGCAAAGGCGCCCTCCATGTGCCCGGGCGCGAGGCCGACCGGGTCGCCCTCGAGTGTGCCGAGGCGGTCGTCTTGGGCCGGCGCGCTGGCGCTGTCGCGCGACTCTTGGTCCTCGCCGGAGCTCCCGTGGCGACTGCAGCCCACCGCGCTCGCAGCGATCAATGCAGAGAGCATTGTGGAGATCACGACCACCGTCGGGCTCAGGGCCGCACAGCACAGGGGGAGCCTTCGGCGGGTCCTCATCGCCCCAGGCTACTGGAAGACCTGCCCGGTCCAAACAAAGGTCCGAGCGATGCAGGCGAAGGACCCGCTCACGGTCGATATCGACGTATGTACTGGCGCATCAAAAACCGGCGAAACCACGCGTTGAGGCGCGCGGGCGCCAGCACCAGCCGCCTGTAGACCAGCAGCGAGTGGGCACCCGCGCTGACCCCATGGGGAAAGTCGGCCACGAGCCGGTGGGGGCGCAGCGGCGGCGGTCCCTCGGGGTAGCCGGGGGGCGCTGCGTAGAGCTCGAGGATGTTCGAGCACAGGGTCTGGGCGGCGAAGATCCCCTCGATGGCGCGGGTCATCGTCGGCCACTCGCCGGTCCCGCCGTAGATCCGGGCCACATCTCCACCAGCGAAGATCTCCGGGTCGCCGCCGGGCTCCGGTCGACACTGCAAGCTCGGTCCGACCCGCAGCCAGCCGGCCTCGGTGCGCGCGAGCCCGAAATGATCGAGGACCTCCGGCGGGCGCAGGCCTCCAGCCCACACCCCCATCGAGCAGGGCAGGGCAGCCTGGGTTTGGTCGGCGAGGCGGACCTGCGCAGATCCGTTTTTCAGGGTCAGCAGGCGAGCCCCGAGGTGCAGGGTCACCCCCTGAGCCTCGAGGACCCGGGCCGCCCTGGCCCCGGCGCGCGGGTGGAGGCCGGGCAAGAGCCGGGTCCCGCTGTGGATCAGGGTGACCTCGGGCGCTCGCCAGCCCTGTGGACGAGCCTGGGCCAGGCCCGCCAGTTCCCCGGCGATCTCGACCCCCGTGATCCCTCCGCCGACCACGATCAGCGCGGGTGGCCCCGAGCCTGAATCAGGTTCTGAACCAGGCTCTGAATCCGAACCCGAACCCGAACCCGAATCGGGCGCCCGACAGACTTGGTCCAGCCGGCGTTTGAAGGCCTCGAACTCGGGTTTGGATTTGTAGGCGATCAGACCGTCTCCGCCGGGCAAGCTCGGCGGAGGGCGGACCACCGAGCCCAGCGCGACGACCACGAAGCGCGCCGAGATCCGACGCCCGTCGCTCAGTTCCACGCTGTGGCTGTCCGGGTCGAAGCTCGAGATCTCAGCGGTGATCAGCTGTGCGCCTCGAGACCGGACGAAGGCCGCCGTGTCGAGCACGGTCTCGGCTTCGACCGAGGTCGCCATGCGCTCGCTGAGCAGCTCGTGGGCGAGCGGGATGTAGGGGTGCGTCGTCTGTCGATCGACGACGATGATCTCGAGCTCCCGCCCGCGCCGTCGGTTTCGGATCAGGCGCAGCAGCTCGATGCCCGTGAAGCTCGCCCCCAAGATCAGGAGGTCGGCGTCGTACTCCTCGGGCTCGGGTGGCTCTCGGGTCTCTCGGGTCTGGGACATGAGGCTCAGCTCCCGAGCACGAACACTTTGTCGCGCAGGGCCGCGGGAAAGCGCTCTTGGATCACACGCAGCGCGAACGCCCGGTCGTGACGCAGGCTCCTGTGGACCAGGACCAGGGCCTCACCCTCGAACTGCTCGGCGACCTCGATCAGCTCGTCGATGTGGGTGTGGCCGTAGGCGCGGGTCGAGGCCCGATCTCGGGCGTCGCTCCACGAGGTGCACTCGTGGACCAAGACCTTGCAGCTGCGCATGAGCGGCGACTCGATGAAGGTGTCGATGGTGGTGTCGCCGCTGACACACAAGATCGGCGTGTCGATCTCGTCGGTCACCGCGGTCCCGGCCTCGCGCAGGTCCTGGATCGCTCGGCTGCCCAGGCCCTGGAGCGCAGGCTTGAGCTTGCGGACCCGACGTTCGATCACCCACGCCAGGCTCGGAATACGGTGGTGGGTGCGAATCGCTATCGCCGTCAGATCGCGGCCGACTTGGACCCGATCGCCGGGCGCGGTCGGCCGCAGCTCGTAGTGATAGTCGTTGCCCTCGATCTGTGCCCAGGCTGCGAGCACCTTCTCGAGTCCAGGGGCGAGCTCCTCGGGCAGGTGGATGATGGGCGGCGGCAGGCGCTTCATCCCCCGTTGGGAGACCAGGTAGGGGAGCCCGCCGACGTGGTCCGCGTGCCCATGGCTGATCAGCAGGCGCCTGGCGGAGAAGGCCCAAGGCGGCGCCATGCCGACGTCGAACACGAGCTTCAGATCCGGCGCGTACAGGCAGGTCTCGACCCCGCCCTCGGCGGTGCCCAGGAGCCGCAGACCGGCGACCTCGAGCTCGTCTGCGTCCAGGCGGGGCAAAGCTCGCGGGTTGTAGCACGCACGCAGATCGAGTCCACGCGTCCAGAGATTGGGGCTGGAGACCCTCTAACTGGACAGCCGGAGACCCGCTCACTCGCGCGAGATCGAGATCGTCTCGATCGTAGTGTCTTCGCCCGCGAGCACCCGGCGCTCGAGCTCGCGGATGACCAGCGGATCGTCGCAGCGAGCGAAGATCGTGTACTGGCCGTCGAGACCCGGGGCCACGGCGGTCGTGATGAAGAACTGGCCGGCGCTGCTGTCGGGGGTGCCGTCGTTGGCCATGGCCATGACCCCGGGCTTGTCGAAGAGGGTGCCGACCGAGCCCTCGTCCTGGAGCCGGTAGCCGATCGCCGGGTCGAGGCCGACTCGGCCCCCCTGGACGAACTGGCGCTCGACCGCGCGGTGAAAGGTCAGCCCGTCGTAGTAGGGCCGGCGCACCCAGGTGCCCGTGTCGGGATCGAGGAAGGGGCGGAGCCCACGGGCGAGGCCGATGAAGTCCGAGACCGCCAGCGGCGCCACGTCGGCCAGGAGTCGGCAGTGGACCTCGCCGACATTGGTCACCAAGGTCGCGCGCAGCCGGCCGTCCGCAGGCAGGCCATCGAGGGCCGCCGCGATCGGGAAGCGCCCGGCGTGGGGATCGCCCTGGGCCTGGTTCGTGGCCGCGAGCTCGGGGTCGGCCGGCGGGAAACTGCCGGGTTGGCCCCGGTCACAGGCGAGTACACAGGCGAGTACACAGGCGAGTACACAGCCGAGTACGCAGGCCGAGCCACACGTCGTCCAAGGCGCGAGTGGGGCTGGGCGATGCATGTGAGAGAGTACGGTGGTTCGTCGTTGCGGCAGGCCGAGTCGGCCCCCCTTAAAAAACAAGAGCCGCCTCCAGATTATGGAGACGGCTGTCGAGTGAGCTTGGAAGGAATCGAACCTTCAACCCGCGGATTAAGAGTCCGCTGCTCTGCCAGTTGAGCTACAAGCCCGAGGACGCGAAAACTACACCAATCCGGGGCTCAGGAAAGCCCCCCAGCGTTGTGCTTGCTCACGTCTTCACGGGGGCGCCGGTGGCCTCGCTCAGCTCGGCCTCGCTGACGCCTGGGGCCAGCTCGACCAGCTCGAAGTTCCCCGCGCTCGGTCCCCTGCCGATGCGGAGCACGCCCAGCTCGGTGATCACCAGGTCGACGCAGCGCGGGGCGGTCAGGGGCAGGTCGCAGCGCTCGACGAGCTTGGGTTGGCCGCCCCGGCTGCGGTGGGTCATGAGCGCGATGACCCGGCGCGCGCCAGTGGCCAGGTCCATGGCCCCGCCGATGCCCGCGACCTTCTTGCCGGGGATCATCCAGTTGGCGAGGTCGCCCTGGGCGCCGACCTGCATGGCCCCCAAAATAGCGACGTCGACGTGGCCGCCGCGGATCATGCTGAAGCTCAGGGCGCTGTCGAAGGTGCTGCCCCCGGGCAGCACGGTGACGGTCTGTTTGCCGGCGTTGATGATCTGGGCGTCGACCTCGGCGTCGCGGGGGAAGGGGCCCATGCCGAGCAGGCCGTTCTCCGAGTGCAGGAAGATGTTCTGTTCCGGCGCGATGTGGTTGGCGACCAGGGTCGGGATGCCGATGCCGAGGTTGACGACGCTGTCGCTGGTCAGCTCACGGGCGGCGCGGGCGGCGATTTGATTGCGGTCCCAGGGCATGTGCGGAACTGTATAGTCCGCCGGATGCGAAGGCCTTGGCCAGCGATTGCCCCGACCCTGCTGGCGACGACCCTGCTGGCGATGACCCTGTCGGGCGCGGGCTGCCTCGAGCCTCCGCCCCCGGGCAGCGGACTGGAGGTCCCTGGGGGGGGCGAGGGTGAGAATAGGGGTCCGAGCGAGGGCGAGATCGATCCCGCCCGCCCGCTCGCCGAGCTCTACGCAGTGGGCGAGATCCGGGGCTTCGAGTATGTGCAAGTCGGGACCACGATCGGGCGCTCCTTCGGCCGCTACGATGGTCCCGTCGAGCGCGAGGGGCGGATGCTCTACCAGGTCTCGACCCGGGTCGAGCTCCTGCCCCCCAACGGCAAGCCGCTGCGCTGGGCCTCCGAGCTGCTGCTCGACGAGCGCGGAGATCTGGTCTCGGGCTGGGAGCGCTCGGTCGCCGCCGAGCTGCGCTTTCAGGTCGACCCAGAGGGCGAGCTCCTGACCATCGACGCCGACGCCGGGCTCCCCGAGGTCGCGCGTGAGGAGCTCGGCTACCCGGCGGGGACGGCGTTCATGGGCTACATGTCCACGGTCCACGAGGAGCTCATGTTCGGGACCCGGGTGCTCACGGTAGGGGAGAACAGCTGGCGCCTGGTCAGCCTGTCGGCGGGCCGGGCCGACCCGTGGACGGCCCAGGCCTCGCGCAAGGGCAAGACCGTGGTCCTCGACACCAGCTTGGGTGAGGAGATCTGGCTCGAGGATGGCCGCATCACCCGCATCGAGGTCCCCGACGACCAGCTCGTGGTCACGGTCATGGCCCACCCGGCCTGGCCGAGCTGGGAGGTGACCGGGCCCGAGGCCCTGCGCTACACGCCCCCGGCTCACGCGAGCTTTGCGATCCGGGCGGTGGAGCTCCCGGGTCGGTCGGGCCAGCCACAGCTGCGGGGCGAGGTCCTGGTCCCCGACCCCGAGGTCCACGGTCCTGGGCCCTACCCAGGGGTGGTGTTCCTCGCCGGCAGCGTCTCGGCGGACCGCTATGGCTTCGCGGGTCCGCCGGCGGTCGACATCGGCTACCACGAGGTCACCGATGCCCTCGCCGACGCCGGCTTCGTGGTCATCCGCTACGACGAGCGGGGCGTGGGTGAGAGCGAGGCTGGGACCCTGTCGTGGGCAGGCCAGCGCGAGGACGCTCAGCGGGCCTTTCGCACGCTCTTGGTCCAGCCCGAGCTCGACCCCGATCGGGTCCTGGCGGTCGGCCACGCCGAGGGCGGCTGGCGGGCCCTCGCGCTCGCGGCGATGCGGCCCAAAGAGGTCGTGGGTGTGGTGCTCTTGGCGACCCCGGGGCGGAGCTACCGGGAGCTGTTCGCGGCCCAGCCGGAGATCTTGGCGGCCCTCGAGAGCGGTGAGGGCCTGCCGGAGAACCTCCAGTCTATGGCCCAGTGGTACGGCGAGATCCTCGTCGAAGATCCGGACGCGCTGATCTTCAAGGCCCGGGTGCCGATCTGGCTGGCCCAGGGGGGGCGCGACTTCGAGGTCGATCCCATCAAGGACGTGGCCGCGCTCCAGGGCGCCGCACACAAGTACAGGCGGGACCTGTCGGTGCGCCGCTTCAAGGACCTCGACCACCACTTCAAGCTCGCGGCCGAGGGGGCGAGCCACGCCTCTTACCTCGAGTCCCGGCGCGTCGACCGGGGCTTCCTCGAGGCGCTCACGACTTGGGCGACCAAGACCGCCGGAGGC
>CAYVJQ010000078.1:0-4949 GCA_964451725.1 uncultured Nannocystaceae bacterium
GTAGGCCCGGTAGGCCCGGTAGGCCCGGTAGGCCCGGTAGGCCCGGTAGGCCCGGCCGACGTGGTTCGTTGCCTTCCGCATGCCGAGCAGGTGGCCGTAGACGGTCGCTCGAGTAGTTTTTCCGGCCACCGCTTTCGCTGACGGTGCGGCCCTGCTTTCGGCGGAGGGCGTAGTAGGTATGGCGCTGCCCCGCGAGGTAGTCGGAGATCCCGAGCGCAGTGGCGAAGTGGTGAAACATGAGCAACCGCCGGCACAGACGACGGGGGCGGACAGGTTCGAGGCCGTCCACACTCCAGCCTGTCCGCCCCCCCCCCGAGACCCCGGCGCCGAAGACCCCCCTGGCTACAGTCGCCAGTCATGAGACACACACCCACAACCACTTAAGAGTACCCGCCCACCTTGACCATGGTGGATCGCCTTGCTACTCGTGGGTATCGGTATTCGCAATCGTTGAGGTGGCCCATGCCCGACTCCATGACACATACGCACGCGCTGCATCTTTGCAGGTCGCGCTCGCAGCTCCGCTCCGGCGGACATGTGCATGTCGAGACGAGCCAGGCACACGAGACGACGACCCGAACGCCCACCGTCGCCCGGCTCCTCGCCTGATCGCTCCCACGGTCGATTCGATTCGAGCCGACCCGCCGGGGTCTCTCTACGGCCGAGGACTCGCGTTCCAAGGGCGATGCCGCGTCACCTTCGCTGACCGAGCGTCCGAAGGCGGACCTTCGAGTCGCCGCCACAACCACCGCCGATGTCGTTCAACGGAAGGATACTGCTTTCGTAATGCAGTGATGTCGGTTCAATTCCGTCCATCGGCTTTCTACCTCTCTCGGTCACCCTCTCTCCTCTTGTTGGATACGACTATGAACACGAGCATCGACCTCGGCGAGCTGTTCTCCTGTGAACAGACACCTGCCCCCCAGCGGATCCGCTCCCGCCGGCCCTTCCCCCTCCTCCCCTATCGGCGCCGCCGCGCTCTCTGGGCCCTGGGTCTCGACACACGCGACATCCATAGGGACACGGCTCGCCCCCTCGACTGAGGGCGGGCTGGGTCTCTCTCTTTTCTCTCTTGTGGCCCGGAGCTCGGTGGTGGAGCAGCGGTCTGTGACTCCGAAGGACGCGGGTTCGAATCCCGTCGGGCCACCTCAAGTATCGCTCATGTGGCGCTCACGAATCGTTCGTGGATAGTTCACCGATAGTTCGTGAATACATCACCAACCTGCGAGCCGGGCGCGCCCGCGCGTCCTCGCTCATCCGCGTTGGCACACGGTCTCAGCGCAGAAAACACGAGTGAACTGCGCTTGCCCATCAACCGGCCTGGGGACCCGGCCTGGGGCCACGGGCCGCGCGCGAGCCTCTCTGCCGGCGGGCGCTTCTATTTGGAACGGCCGTTTGCGGTCCCTCCGCAAAGAATTGATCTTAAGGTCAATTCTTACGATGCGCCGACTCGACGATATGGCCGTATTTGAGCGGATCATCCGTGAGGGCAGCCTCAGCGGCGCCGCAAGGGCGCTGCATATGCCCAAATCCACGGTCAGCGACCGACTCGCCCGGCTCGAGACCCGTCTGGGCATCCAGCTGATCCAGCGGACCACCCGGCGCCTCCACCCCACCGACGCCGGCCTCGACTATTACGAGCGCTGCCGCCAGATCGTCGAGCTCGCGGACACGGCCGAGGCCGAGCTCGACCAGGGCCGAGATCCCCTGCATGGACCAGTGCAGATCATCGCCCACCCCGACGCCGCGAGCTTCGTCCAGGCCTCGGTCCGCAAGGCTATCCGCGCGTGGCCACAGCTCCAGATCGCAATCCAACTGCACACCGGATCGCTGCCCAGCGGCCTCCCTGGCTCGGGCTTCGACCTGGGTCTGAGCTTTGGGGAGCCGGAACACGAATCCGAACTCGAGGCTCCAAGGCCACGCTCTCGGCAGCTCCTGCGCAGCCCCATGCGCTGCGTCGCAAGTCCGGCGTACATCGCCGCACACGGGCGCCCGCACCTGCCCGCGGCGCTGTGCGAGCATCGCTGTGTGGGTCGCTGCGCGGAGGAGCGCTGGATTTTTTTTGCGCCCGACGAGGTCCTGACCCTGCGCCCCGCGCTCGCCGTCGACAGCCACACCCACGTGCTCGCGGCCGCGCTCGCGGGGCTCGGTGTCGCCCGGTTGCCCAGCTTTGTCTGCGGCCCGAGCGTGGCGACGGGCGAGCTGGTCTCCCTCTTCGACGGACAAGTCGCCGACGGCCCCCCCCTGTTGCTCCACCTCCCCGCGCGTCCCCCGGCCCGGGTCCGCGCCTTTGTCGAGCTCCTCGAATCTGCGAACGACGACCCGGAGATGGGCTGAGCCCCCCCTCTCAAACCCACTCAAACCCGCTCAAACCCGCTCAAAACTCGATGTTGGGCTCGAAGCTGGGATCGACCTCGTTGGGCCACTCAGGCAGCTCACCGCGGTACATGAGCTCGTAGACCGCCCGCACCTCCATAACCCGCCGAGCGTATCGAGCGCTCTCGGAGAAGGGGATCTCCTCCACAAACTCGTCGAGTTCGATGCCCGTGGGGCCCCTACTTTTGGCCGCGAGCCAGCGCGCGACGTTGCTCGGGCCGCCGTTGTAGCTGGCGTACGCAAAGGTCGGCTGGCCGTGGAACTTGGCGAGCAGCTCGGCGATGTAGTAGGTGGCCAGCCGGCTGTTGTCCTCGATATTGAAGAGGACGTCCGGGTCGAAGCGCTCGCCGGGCTCGAGCTCGCCGAGGCGCTCGACGAGCTGGCGGCCGGTCCACGGCATGATCTGCAGGGCCCCACGCGCGCCCACCCAGCTGACCACGTGGCGGCGAAATCGGGACTCGGTGTACATGAGCGCCCACAGGTGGAGCGGGTCGACCTCCCGGGCGTAGGCGTGGCGCTCGATCGGCTCTCGGTAGGCCCGCAGGTGCCAGCGCGCCCGGTAGGGGCTCTGGGTGTCGAGCTGTTTGGCGAACCGATAGGGCTCGTCCAGAGCCCAGCTGAGCTGGGTGAAACCCTCGCGCAGGCGGGCCCGCTCGACCTCGTCGCGCATGCTCTTGCGGGCCTGCTTGCTGGCCGAGGCCTTGGGGTGGCGCCATTCTTCGGCCCAGGCCAGCCCACCGACCAGCGCCTCGCTGCGTGTGCTCGGCATGCCGCTCCCGCCGTAGGTCGCCCGGGTGTTGATGAACTCGTCGGTGGCGATCCGCAGCTCCCGGCTGGCCTCGTCCCGCCACCCCGCACGCAGCAGCTGCTCGGCCCGGACCAGAGAGCTGAACGCTCGCCCGTGCTCGCCGGCCATGGCGTTCATCAGAGCCAGCGTCTCCCCGTGGCCGATGACCCGCGCGTCCCACTCGATGGGCGTGAGGCTCGGGGCCTCACCCGGATCTTCGTCAGCGTCGATCAGCCGCTGCCTGGCCATGAGGCCGTAGTAGACCGGGTTGCCCGCGGCCACCCCGGCGGCGGGGATCCGCGCGTAGGCCTGCTGGACCAGGTCCTGGAGACGGGTGACTCCGCGGGCGCGAAGCTGGGGGTCCCCCGAGTTCAGCTCGAGTTTGCCCAAGAAGTACCGGGACGCCCGCGCGTGTCCGCTGGTCTTCCCGCTCTCGACCATCTCGTTCAACGCGACCCGAGCCGCCTCGTCCTCGCCCATGCGCAGGGGCAGCCAGGCGTGCAACCACCGGCGCTCGCTGCTGTGGCCCCGGTAGCGGGCCTCGTACTGGGTGAGCAGGTCGTCGGCTTCAGCGTAGAGGCCACCCTTGAACGCGAGGTCGATCGCCTTCCACAGCGCGCCCGAGCCCCTGGCCCCCCGGCTGCCCTCGAACACGCCGGTCCACAGGGCCACGCCCTGCTCATAGCGACCGGCCCGCTCCAGGCAGCGGGCCAGATCGCTGCGGGTGTCCATGCTCGGGACCTGTTCGTAGAGGGTGGTCAAGACGTCCGCGCAGTCGCCGTGCTCACGGGTCTTGTAGTAGGTCCAGGCCAGGGAGTGGCCGGCCTCGCGGCGCACGTACCTGGGCTGCTCCGGGTCGCTCCAGATCGGCTCGAGCAGAGCCTTGGAACGCTCGAGGCGACGCAGCACCCGGGCGGCTTGGCCGGCGTCGAGGCGCTCGCGGGTGCTGAGCTCGCGGCGCTCGACCTTGCGGTGCTCGGCCGCGAGCTCGCCCAGGGCCTCCCAGGCGCGCTCCGCCTCGGGCTCGCCCGCGCGGTGGATGGAGACGTAGCGCAGCGCCGCGGCGCCCTCGCTGGCTTTGCCCGCCCGGACCTTGGCCTGGGCCCGGGCGAGCATCCACTCGCCAACCTCGGGGTGATTGGGGAAGCTGGCGACGAGGCGCTCGAGGGCCTTGTCGGCCTTGCCGGCCGCGGTCTTGGTGGCCCGCGGATCCCCACCTCGGATCGCGGCCATGGCCTCGCCTTGGGCGACCCGGATCGCGGCGTGGATTCGATCGGGCTTGAGCTTCTTGAGCCTCCCGAGCTCGCGCACCGCCGTGGCCAGCTGGAGGTCTGCGGCCTCGGGCTCGAGTTCACCGCTCTGGGCCCAGGCCGTCCGCGCGCGGGCCAACTCGTAGCCCACCAGGTCCCGGGGCAAGGCCCCCGCGAAGCCCTCGCTCGCGGCTCGAGCTTCGAGCGTAGTAACGGCCGCTGCCCATTGACCGAGCTGGACGTGGGCCCGCCCAGCGATCGCCCCGGCGATGAACCACTCCGGTGACTCGGGGCTCAGGCCGAAGTCCACCGAATCCGAGACCGGGGCCGAGTCTGTGTCCGGGGAGTCGAGCTCCGTGCCGGGCTCAGCGTTCGAGTCGGGTTGACCGTTCGAGCCGGCCTCGCCGTTCGAGCCGGCCGCGGTGACGGCATCGCCCCCCCCCTCTGCGTGGGTCTCACTCTCCCCGCCCGGCGCGTCGCCGGGTTCGACCCCTGCGTCCGGCCGTTGTGGCTCGAGGTCCTGGAGTGGCTCGAGG
>CAYVJQ010000078.1:5049-13015 GCA_964451725.1 uncultured Nannocystaceae bacterium
GGGTTCGACCCCTGCGTCCGGCCGTTGTGGCTCGAGGTCCTGGAGTGGCTCGAGGTCCTGGAGTGGCTCGAGGTCCTGGAGTGGCTCGAGGCCCTGGAGCTGCTCGAGGGCCCCTCGAGCGTCCCCCCTGGCCAGCAGCTGCCCGGCACCGTCGACACCTGGGAGCAGGGGATCGTCGGGCGGCGTCCAAGGCAGGGGCCGCACCTGGGCGGTCGTCAGGTCGGGATCCGGCTCGACCTCGACCTCGACCTCGCTCTCGCCGCCGGACTCTCGGGTTTCTACAGGACCCGGGCTAGGGGGACTGGGCGGGTTGACGCAACCGTCGCCCCCAAAGCCGAGCCCGACCATGAGCACGGCGCCGACGATCCCAAGGGTGCCGCGGGTGGTGTTCGTTCCAGACAAGGGAGATCCAGATCCTAGCAAGCTGACCGCGAGAGGCCATTTCTTGCAGAATTCAAGGTCCCAAAACGACGCAGTGCCCCCAGTTGGGCCCCCGCGAGCCAGAGCCAACCTGCGCTCAGGGCCGCCGACCGAGCAGGATCTGGGTCAAACGTTTGGGTGAGCGGGTCAGGTCGGCGAGCGTGTAGGCATCGAGGCTGGCGTAGAAGGCCTCGAGCGCCCCCGCCAACACCCCCTTCAATCGGCAGGCCGGGGCGATGGCACAATTGCCGTGGTCGCCGAAGCACTCGACCAAGACCGCCGATTCCAGCGCCCGCACGACCTCGCCCAGGGGCAAGGTCGCGGTCTCGGGCCGCAGGGTCAGGCCACCGCCTCGACCCCGACGGCTGTCGACCCAACCGAGCTGCGTGAGCTGCTGGGCGACCTTCGCCAAGTGGTGCACCGAGATGTCGTAGGCCTCGGCCACCTCGCGCGCGGAGACACACTCGCCCGGGCTGCGCAGGGCGTGGACGTGCAGGTACATCAACAGGCGGAGACCGAAGTCAGTGTGGGTGGTCAGGTGCATGGAGCCGACGGCAGGTGCCGATGGCGAGCTTGACATCAAGCGCGCGGCCAGTCTGCGGCGCTGAGCACGCCAGAGCTGGTCCTGCGGCCAGAGATCCCAATTTTAAATTTGCTGAGCATGCGTAGCATTTCCCGTGATCGGTCTCGCGCAGCGTCCAGCGATCCCCCTCGTATCGGCGCTGGGTAGGTCTGTACCGTCGTTTACGGCCATCTGTAGCCAAGCGAGAGCGCCCCGCTTATGGTCCCGCCCGTGACGTTGAACCGACCTCCACACCAGCTGGTAGCGACCGTGCTGGGTGCCGGGACAATGGGCGCAGGTATTGCCGCCCACCTCGCCAATGCTGGCATCCGCACCCACCTGCTCGACATCGTCCCCCGGGGCGTCGAGGCCGACGCTCCCAAGGCCGCGCGCGACAAGCTCGCAGCCGGGGCGCTCAAGGCCCTGCCCAAGTCCAAGCCCCCCGGTCTGATGCTCAAGAGCTTCGCCGCTCGCATCACGCCCGGAAACTTCGACGACGATCTCGAGCGCGCCGTCGCCGAGAGCGACATTGTGATCGAGGCGATCGTCGAGCGCCTGGACATCAAACAGTCGGTGTTCAAGAAGGTCGCCGCGGCGGCCAAAGACACGACGATCCTGGCGACCAACACCTCGGGGATCCCGATCGCCGACATCGCCGAGGCCCTGCCCGAGGCCGCCCGCGAGCGCTTCTTGGGCCTCCACTTCTTCAACCCGCCGCGCTGGATGCACCTGCTGGAGGTCATCCCCTCCAAGTACACGGCCCAGCGCTGGGTGGACGAGGTCTCGCGCTTCTCCGATGAGGTCCTGGGCAAGGGCGTGGTCTCGTGCCGCGACACCCCGAACTTCATCGGCAACCGGATCGGCATCGGCGAGATGCTCCTGACCTTCGCGGCCACCACCGGCACCGGAGCGGGCGACGGCTACACCATCGAGGAGGTCGACACCCTCAACGGCAAGCCCGTGGGTCGGCCCAAGACCGGCAGCTACCGCCTCGGCGACATGGTCGGTATCGACGTCGCCGCGCACGTGATCAACAACCTGCGCGAGAACCTCTCGGGCGATCCGAGCGCGCCCAACTACGACCCCCTGCACCCGCTGATGAACCCCTCGCCGGCCATGCAGAAGCTGGTCGACGAGGGCTGGGTCGGCGACAAGGCCAAGCAGGGCTTCTACAAGAAGACCAAGGGCGCCGACGGCAAGCGGGTCATCCTGGCCTTCGACCTCGAGACTCTGGAGTACCGGGAGCTGCGCAAGGCGAACTTCCCCGAGCTCAAGGGCCTCAAGGGCAAGCTCGAGACCTCGGTCCACAAGGCCCTGCGCCTCGAGGGCCGGGCGGGCGAGTTCTACCGCAAGGTCTACCTGCCCCTGTTCAACTATGCGGCCGGGCTCAGCGGAACCATCTGCGACACCCCCAAAGAGATCGACGAGGCCATGCGCTGGGGCTACGGCTGGCAGCTCGGACCTTTCGAGCTCATGGATGCCGCCGGAGTCGGCTGGTGTGTGGAGCAGCTCAAGGCCGCGGGCATCGCGGTCGCGCCCTCGATCCTCGCCCTGCTCGAGCAGGGCGCCGACGCGACCTGGTACCGGGGCAGCTACGGCAAGGGCCAAGAGGTCTTCAACGGCGACAAGTACGTCCCCGTCGAGGTCCCCAAGGGCATGCTCGTGCTCGCGGGCCACAAGCCCGAGGGTGAGATCGAGACCAACTCGACCGCCGCGCTCATCGACATCGGCGATGGCGTCGCCCTGCTCGAGTTCCGCAACAAGGCCAACTTCCTCGACGAGGGTGTCGTCAAGCTGTTGCAGCGTGCCCCCGAGCTGTTGAAGGAGAAGGGCTTCCGGGCCCTGGTGATCGGCAACCAGGCCGATCACTTCTGTCGCGGCGCCAACCTGCTTCAGATCGGCATGCTGGCCATGCAAAAGAAGTGGGACGAGCTCGACGCGGCCGTCAATACGCTCCAGCAGACGCTCATGGGCCTGCGCCACGGCACCATGCCCGTGGTCGCGGCGCCCTTTGGGCAGACCCTCGGTGGCGGCTGCGAGGTCTCCATGCACGCCGATCACATTCAGGCCGGCGCCGACTTGTTCATGGGCCTGGTCGAGATCGCCGTGGGTGTCCTGCCTGCCGGCGGCGGGCTCAAGGAGATCGCCCGTCGGGCCTCGGTGCACGCCGCCAAGGCCCCCGGCGGCGACGTCTTCAACTGGGTCCGGCGCGGCTTCGAGGCCGCGGCCACGGGCAACGTGACCATGTCCGCCTTCGAGGCCCGCGACAAGGGCTGGCTCTCGGACACGGACGGGATCACCTTCCACAAGGGCCGGGTCCTGGCCGACGCCAAGCGGGCGGCTATCGCCCTGGCGCAGAGCAACTACATGCCCCCCGACCGCAACGAACCCATCCAGGTCATGGGCGCGCCCGGAGGCGCCAACCTCATGCTCGGCATCCACGAGTTCGGGTGGGGCGGCTTCGCCAGCGAGCACGATCAGCTGATCGGCTCCAAGATGATTCACGTGCTCTCGGGCGGCATGAAGCCGATCGCCGGGACCGCAACGGCCCAAGAGCTGCTCGACCTCGAGCGCGAGGCCTTCCTCTCGCTGGCCGGGACCGAAAAAACGGTCGCCCGCATCCAGCACATGCTCAACACCCGCAAACCCCTGCGCAACTAGGAGCCAGACATGCCCGAAATTCGTGAAGCAGTCATCGTCGCCAGCAAGCGCTCTGCGGTCGGCAAGGCCCCGCGAGGCGCCCTGCGTTACACCCGACCCGACGACATCGGTTCGGAGGTTCTGCGGGCCACCATGGCCGGCATCCAGGGCTTCGAGCCCGCCATGGTCGAGGACATCGCCATCGGCTGTGCCATGCCCGAGGCCGAGCAAGGCCTCAACATCGGACGGGTCATCGGTATGGGCGCGGGCTGTCCCGACGCCACCCCGGCCCTGACCGTCAACCGCTTTTGCAGCTCGGGGCTCCAGACCATCGCCATGATCGCCGAGCGCATCATGGTCGGCGCCCTCGACTGTGGTGTGGGCGGTGGCGTCGAGTCCATGTCCATGGTGCCCATGGGCGGCAACAAGCCCCGGGTCAGCCCTAAAATGATCGCCGAGCGCCCCGAGGCCTACGTGTCCATGGGCGTGACCGCGGAGAACGTCGCGCGCAAATACGAGATCAGCCGCGCCGACCAAGACGCCTTCGCCCTCGAGAGCCACAACCGGGCCCTCGCGGCGATCGCCGAGGGTCGCTTCAAGGACGAGATCGTGCCCGTGACCACCGTGCTCGGGGCGAGCTTCGACACCGACGAGGGCCCGCGCGCCGGCAGCAACATCGGCGCCTTGGCCAGGCTCCGCCCCGTGTTCCACGTCAAGGGCTCGGTCACCGCCGGGAACTCCTCGCAGATGAGCGACGGCGTGGCCATGACCGTGGTCATGTCGGCCGAGAAGGCCAAGGCCATCGGGGCCACACCCCTGGCTCGCTTCGTGGGCTTCGCCGTCGCTGGCGTGGCTCCGGAGCTGATGGGTATCGGACCCATCGAGGCCATCCCCAAGGTCCTCAAGCAGTGCGGTCTCAAGCTCGGTGACATCGATCTCTTCGAGCTCAACGAGGCCTTCGCTGCCCAGTCGCTCGCGGTCGTCCGGACCCTCGAGCTGGACCCGGCCAAGGTCAACGTCAACGGCGGCGCGATCGCCCTGGGTCACCCCCTGGGCTGCACGGGCGCCAAGCTGACCGCGACCTTGGTGTCGGAGCTGCGCCGCCGCAAGGGTCGCTACGGCATGGTCACCATGTGCATCGGTGGCGGCATGGGTGCGGCGGGCATCTTCGAGGCGCTGTACTAGCCGACGATCGTCGACGCCGCTCCGATCTGCACCGGGCGTACTGAACAGGGTCGGACCTTCGGGTCCGGCCCTCTTTTGTGGTGCTTCGCTTGGTCTTCGGCTGGCCTTCCAGTCAGTCGAAGTGTCGAAATAACAGATTTCAGCGCGCTGAGAGTTTGGAATGACAGTATTTTGTTCCAGAATTCGCGCCCAACCTGTAGGGTCGACCTGTGGGTACCCCAATGTCGACACACCGCAGATTCGCTCGCTGCTCGCCTCTGTTCGCGCTGGCCCTGCTCTCGAGCGCCTGCGCTGAAGACCCGGGCCAAGACGACGATGCCGGTACGACGACCTCCGTGGGCTCGGACGCGACTGCATCCGACGACGATGTGAGCACGGAGGCCGACAGCGATACGGCCACGTTCGACATCCCCCCGGAGACCACGGCCTGTGAGCTGTTCAGCCAAACCTGCCCCGAAAATGAAAAGTGTGTCCCCTACGCGATGGGTGGAGGCAGTTGGGATGCCCTCAAGTGTGTGCCCATCACCGGCGACAAGGCCCCGGGCGAGACCTGTGAACTGACCAGCATCGAGTCGGGGATCGACGATTGCGACGGCACCAGCTACTGCTGGGACGACAGCTGCCGGGAGATGTGCACGGGGAGCGCGAACGACCCTCAGTGCCCGCCCCAAACCGAGTGTATGATCAATGGAAGCAGCATCATCGCGCTGTGTCTCCCGACCTGTGACCCCCTGCTACAAAACTGCGCAGAGGGCCAAGGATGTGTGTGGTCGGGCACCGAATTCGATTGTCTGGAGTCCCAAGGTTCGATCCCGGTCGGCGAAACTTGTGAGTTCCTCGCCAGCTGCGTCACCGGCGGCCTGTGCATCGACAACGAGTGGCTCCCGGGCTGCGAGGGCGACTACTGCTGCTCCTTGTACTGCGCTCTGGATGCGCCGGACATCTGCGATAGCGTGCACCCGGGGACGGCCTGCCTCCCATTTTTTGAAGAGGGCGCAGCACCCCCGGATCTGGAGAATACCGGCTTCTGCGGGGTCTTCTGATCTCGCGCGGCGATCCGGGCGACACTCCTGGGTACCCGTGATTCGACCCCTCCTGCACGGATGGAACCTGCTCGGCCTGCTCGGCCTGCTCGGCCTGCTCGGCTGCCGGTCTCCCGGCCCCGCGCCCACCCCCAGGCCCCGCCCGGAGCCCGAGGACTCGGCAGAGGGCGGGAGCTCCCCCCTACCCACGGACCAAGCGAGCCGAGAAAAACTGGCCTGCCTGCGCGCGCTCATCGACGAGCCCCAGCCCGCGCCCCGCTTCCACCCGCTGCTCCGGGCCCTGTGCTCCGAGTGGATCAACGCCGAGATCCCCGGTGTCGCCCTGGCGGTGGTCGAAGACGGCGTCCTGGTCCTCCACGCCGAGCGCGGCGTGACCTGCCTGGGCCAGGACGCGCCCATCGACGCCAGCACCAGCTTCCGCCTGGGGTCGATCTCCAAGACCTTCACGGCGGCCCTGCTCATGGGCCAGATCCAGAGTGAGGCCGGCTCGCCCGCCGGTCTCAGCCTGGCCTTCGACCCGGCCGGCCTGCCCGGCGTCGTCTGGCCCGAGGGGCTCGAGCACACGCAGCTTGGAGCGCTCTTGCGCCACCGCAGCGGGCTCACCGAGCTCGACCCGCAGATATTGGTCGACGACGGGGGCCAGTGGCGACGAGCCCTGCGAGCGGGACCTTCGGGCCCGGGTGAATACAGCTACGTCAACGCCAACTACGTGCTCGCGGGCGCCGTGCTCGAACACCATATGGGCACCACCTACGACCTCCTCTTGCGCACTCGGATCGGGCCGCCCCTGGCCCTGGGCAGCCTCGAGGCCGACCCCGCCCGAGCCCTCGAAAAGGGTGCGGCCTGCGGGCACCTGCACGAAGGCGCGAAGCTCGAGCCCATCCCCGTGACCGAAGATCTGGCCTTCATGCCTGGAGATCCGAGCTGGCTCCAGCCCGCGGGCGGCGTGTTGGCCTCGGCCGAGGACCTCGCCCGCTTCGCCCTCGCCCTCGGCACACCCATGGTCCCGGGGAGCGACCCCATGCTCGAACCGGGCGAGCCTGTACCCGACTCCAACAGGGACGAGCGCTACGGCCTGGGCCTGCGCAGCTGGATGGTCTCGACAAAGACGGGCCTCCCCGTGCGCCTGTTTGGACACAGCGGTGACAACGGTATCTTCCACGCCGAGCTCCTGTTCACGCCGGGCGAGCGAGCGGTGGTCGTACTAGGCAACGCCGGGGCGCCCATGCCCGCGACCCGGGCGGCGGCTGAGCACCTGCTCGCCGAGAGCGCCCGGCCCTGAGTCGCGCAGACCTCTGCAGCCGAGGCCTGTGTCGCTGAGACCGAACGGACTCCGACTCGGCTCAGGCCTTCTTCCAGTCCCGCAGCTGCTCGCGCAGTTCGGACTTGAGGAACTTGCCGGTCGAGGTCTGGGGGATCGACTCGCGAACAACGTAACCGTCGGGCAGCCACCACTTGGCGAAGCCCGCGGCGATCAGAAACTCGCCCAGGGCCGCGTCGCTCGGGACCTCGGCATCCGGGCGCAAGACCAGAGCCGCGACCGGGCGCTCGACCCACTTGGGGTGGGGCACGGCGACCACCGCCGCCTCGAGCACGGTCGGGTGGCCCATGAGCGCGCCCTCGAGCTCGACGGAGCTGATCCACTCGCCCCCGGACTTGATCAGGTCTTTGGTGCGATCGCAGATCTTCACGTAGCCCTCGGGGTCGATGGTCACGACGTCCCCGGTCCGAAACCAGCCGTCCTCGGTCCACTTGTCGGCCAACCCAGCGTCGAAGGCGTCTTCGGAGGCGTCTTCGGAGGCATCTCCTCCAGGTCCTCGGTGGTAGCTGGCCGCGACCCAGGGTCCCCGGACGTGGAGCTCGCCCATGCTCGCCCCGTCCCAGGCGACCTCCCCCGACTCGGCCACGGCCCGGACATCCACAAAGGGCACGGGCAGGCCTTGGCTGGCCCGAACTCGGTACTGCTCGGCCTCGCTGGCCCCGTCCATGGTCGCTTTGAGCTGGGCGACCGTGCCCAGGGGCGCAGTCTCGGTCATGCCCCAGGCGTGGATGACCCGCAGGCCGAGCTTGTCCATGGCCCGGATCATGGACTCGGGCGCGGCCGAGCCCCCGACGA
>CAYVJQ010000078.1:13115-18808 GCA_964451725.1 uncultured Nannocystaceae bacterium
CCGAGCTTGTCCATGGCCCGGATCATGGACTCGGGCGCGGCCGAGCCCCCGACGACCATACGCATACCCGGGCGCAGCGACCAACGATCTGGCTGGGCCTCCAAGAGCTGTTGAATACCCAGCCAGACCGTGGGCACGCCGGCCGAGAAGGTCGCCCCCTCTTTTTCGTAGAGGTCGAGCAGGCTCTCCGGATCCAGGTGCGGGCCCGGGTGGACCTGCTTGGCGCCGACCAAGGTGGCGGAGAAGGGCAGGCCCCAACAGTTGGCGTGGAACATGGGCACCATGGGCACGACAGTGTCACGCTGCTCGAGGCCGAAGGTGTCGACCATGGCGCAGGCGAAGCTGTGCAGGACGATGGCCCGGTGCGAGTAGATGACCCCCTTGGGGCGGCCCGTGGTCCCGGACGTGTAACACATGCCCGCGCCCATGCCCTCGCTCAGCGCCGGCCCCTCCCAGCTCTCGATCTCGTCTTCGATCAGGACCTGCTCGTAGTCCTGGTAGCCGTGGTCTCCCGGTGCCAGAGGCTCACCGGTCGAACGAAACACGAACACCTTCTCGAAGGGGGCGTCAGCGATGAAAGTCGCCAGCAGAGGCAAGAGCACGTCGTCGACGATCAAGAAGCGATCTTCGGCGTGGTGGCTGATGTAGCTCAGGTCGCTGGGCGAAAGCCGCAGGTTCAGGGTGTGGTAGACGCCGCCGGCCAAGGGCACACCAAAGTAGGCCTCGAGGTGAGCGTGGTGATTCCACATCAGCGTGGCGACCCGCTCCCCTGGCTGCAGACCCGCCTCGATCAGGCCCCGGGCGAGCGCCCTTGCGCGCCGCTGAAGCTGGGCGTAGCCGTGGCGGCGCAGGGACTTGTCGGGGAGCTGAGAGACGACCTCGACCTTGGGGAACAGGCGCGCAGCCCGAGCGAGGAGGTGGTCGAGGGTCAGGGGGAAGTCCATCATCGTCCCAGTCACGGGGCCAGTCGCCGGGGTAGTCACGGGGCCAGCATAACGCTGCCTCCCCAGTCCACCGGGGCCCTCGAACTGCTAACATCCCCCCATGAGCGACGGCGGCCTCCAGCCAGGTGACCCCGCGCGGGTCGGCCGATACTCGCTGCTGCGCCGCCTCGGCGTGGGCGGCATGGGCAACGTCTACCGGGCCTACGACCCCGAGCTCGACCGTCAGATCGCGCTCAAGCTGGTCACCAAGCGCGGAGACGACGATCTCGATACACCCCTGCGTCTGGTCCGTGAGGCCCGCGCCATGGCCAAGATCAGCCACCCCAACGTCGCTGCCGTGTACGACGTCGGGATCATCGGCAGAGTCGTCTACATCGCCATGGAGCTGCTCGAGGGCCCGACCCTGAGCCGCTGGACTCAGGACACCCCGCGCCCCTGGACCGAGGTCCTGAACATGTACCTCCAGGCCGCCCGCGGGCTCGCGGCGGCCCACGATGCCGGCCTCGTGCACCGAGACTTCAAGCCCGACAACGTCATGCTCGGCGCGGACGAGCGACCCCGCGTACTCGACTTCGGACTCGCCCGCCCGGCGCCCCTCGACGGCGACGACCAACTGCTCTCGGACGCCGAACCAGTGTTTATTTCGGAGGTCGAGCCCGACGCCCCGCTGCGCCCTCGACCTCGCCAACCCAGCGGCAGCTTTGACCTCGGCCTGTCCGTGACCCAGCACGGCCTGATCAGCGGGACCCCGGCCTACATGGCTCCCGAGCAGCACCTGGGCCAAGATGGGGGCCCGGCAGCCGATCAGTTCGCGTTTTGTGTCGCGCTTTGGGAGGCCCTGTTTCGGACCCGGCCCTTCGAAGGCTCGACCTACTTCGAGATCAGCGACGCGATCATCGAGGGCCGACGCCGCCCAGTCCCGGCCCAGAGCCGGGTCCCGGCCTGGCTGTGCGCGATCCTCGATCGCGGCCTCGCCCCCGACCCCCGAGCTCGCCACCCCTCCATGCGCGCGCTCATGGCCTCGGCCGTGTTCACCATCAAGATCATTCACGGGCTGACCTGATGCTCGAGATTCACTTCGGCGACAATCTCGAGGTCATCCGCGCCTTCCCTGAGCGCAGCTTCGACCTCATCTACATCGACCCGCCTTTCAACACGGGCAAAGATCAGCGACGCACCTCCCTGCGGACCACCCGCTGCGCCGAGGGGGAGGTCGGCGAGCGGACCGGCTTCGGCGGCCACCGCTACAAGGTCGAGACCCTGGGCAGCAGCGCCTACGCCGACAGCTTCGACGACTACCTGGGTTTCCTCGAACCTCGCCTGCTCGCCGCCAAGCGCCTGCTGCGGCCTACGGGAAGTTTTTTCCTGCACCTGGACTACCGGGAAGTCCACTACGCCAAGGTCATGTGCGACGGGATCTTCGGCCGAGAGAACTTTCAAAACGAGATCATCTGGGCCTACGACTACGGCGGCCGCAGCAAGAGCCGCTGGTCCCCCAAGCACGACAACATCCTCTGGTACTCGTGCTCGCCCAAGCGCTTCACCTACCGCTACGACGACATCGACCGCATCCCCTATATGGCCCCGCGCCTGGTGACCCCCGAGAAGGCCGCCCGGGGCAAGACCCCCACCGACTGCTGGTGGCAGACCATCGTCAGCCCCATGAGCAAGGAGAAGACTGGCTATCCGACCCAAAAACCCCTCGCCGTGATCGAGCGCATCGTCCGGGTCCACTCCAACCCGGGCGACTCGGTGCTCGACTTCTTCGCCGGCAGCGGGACCCTGGGCGAGGCCGCGGCCCGCCACGGCAGACACGCGACCTTGGTGGATGCCAACCCCGAGGCCATCGAGGTCATGCGAACCCGGCTCGCCTTTGCCGAGCCCAGGCTGTTCGGTTGGCCGCCAGCGGATCCTGGCCCAGCGGATCCTGGCCCAGCAGATCCTGCCCCAGCGGATCCTGCTCCTTGAGCACCGAGCCCCTCCCGGCCCACGGGTCTGCTACTGTCCCGGCGTGAGCGACGAGCCCACGATCGGCGAACCCGCGGCCGACGTCGACCTCGAACCGGGCACCTTGCTGGGCCAGAGCAAGACCTACAAGGTCGTCGGGCGCCTGGGCGAGGGTGGCTTCGGCAAGGTCTACAAAGTCTTCGATCCCATCATGAACCGCTACGCGGCGCTCAAGATGGTCAAGACCAGCGTCCCCGAGGACGAGCGCCGTCGGTTCCGGCAAGAGGCCCGCCTGTGCGGGACCTTCATGCATCCCAACTTGGTGCGCACCCTCGAGGTCGGAACCACCAAAGAGCACGGCCTGTTCTGGTTCGCCATGGACTACCTGGAGGGCTCGGACCTGCTCGGCTACCTCAACCGCGGCGAGGCCCTGCGCTGGGGCCAGATCCGCGAGGTCATGTCGCAGACCCTCGACGCCCTGACCCACGTCCACGCCCGCAAGTTCGTCCATTGCGACATCAAGCCGGCGAACATCTTCATCGCCACCGACATCTACGACTCGAACCTGCGCCTGGTGAAGCTCATCGACTTCGGGATCGCTCGGGACCTCTCTGATCCGGAGCCGGCCCCCAGCCGGCGGATCATGGGTGACCCCTTCTACATGCCGCCCGAGCAGACCTACGCCAACCCGGTCCTCGACGCGCGCTCCGATCTCTACGCCCTCGGCATCACCTTCTACGAGCTCGTCACCAAGGGCCATCACCCCTTCGAGGATCTGTTCGAGAGCCACCCTCGCGAGGCGCTCATGGCCCAGCGCGAGCGCACGCCCGTGCCCCCCAGCACCTTCATGTCCAAGGATCTGCACCCCGAACACCGGAGCGACGTCGATGCGTTCTTCGCCTCGGCGACGGCGAAGAACCCAGACGAGCGCTTCCCCAGCGCCCAGGTCATGCGCAGAGCCCTGTCCCACGTCGTCAACCCGGACGGCCAGACAGAGACCTGAACGAGCGGCGGGCCCGGACCTGCTCGCTCCCGGCAACTTCGGCCAGCGGCTTCGGCCAGCCACTTCGGCCAGCGGCTTCGGCCAGCTCAGGGTCGACGCCTGGTCAGCGCTCCCGTATGTGGGGCGATCGTGTACTCGGCCCCCGTCCCATCGACCACGCCGACCGGCTGATCCAGCGCGCTGGCCCGGGCCACCGCCCGGGCCATCGCGGGCGGCCCCGGTGGGGAGAGAGGTGTCTCCACAGGCAGGGCCTGTGCGCGACCGGGCGCCAGGTGCAGGCGCTGCCCACCGAGCTGCGGGGGTTCGCCACGCCTCTTGCGCTTGGTCGACTTTGGATCTCGGACGCTGAACTCGAGGTCCGGCGCCTGTTCATCCCGACCCATGAGATAGACCCGAGTCTGCGCCCCGCCCTCGACCTGCTCTCGAAATGCGTGGCTGTAGAAGCGGACCCCGGGGTACTCGCGCTCGGCCGCCTCCCGGGCGAGCAGCACCGCCGTCAGCACCCGCGCCTCATAGTCGGTGGGCCGGTCGTCGAGACGCTGAGCTTCGAAGCTCTCGTCCGGATCCAAGGTCAGGGACACCCGCACCCAACGCAGCGCCTCCTCTGCCTGGGCTCGCCCGTCGTCCAGAGCGCTCACCGGCCAGCGAAAATAGGTCACCTCCCCCGAGCTGCCGACCGGGTCGATATTCGCGAGCGCGATGACGAGGGCCTCCCCCCCGCCGGGGAGGTCCTCGATGGCTGCGTCGGCCAAGACCGTCGCGCGCTCCATCCTCCACAGTTCGAGGCCCCGCTCGCGCACGCCCTCGAGGTCCTCGTCCGCCAGCGCGGTATAGGTCGGCACCATGTCCGCAGACGAGGGGTCCGCGTAGCCCGGCGTGGGGCCCTCGTCCAACTCCCCCGGGGCCGCGCTCTGGCCCGGATCACAGGCCAGCGAGCACAGGGACAACATCAGGAGGGCCGCGAAGCGGGGGCGGGCGAGCATCGTCTCCAGGGTAGCAGAGCCGCTATGCTCGGGCGTGGTCCGCCTCCGTATCGTCTCCGAAGACGATGGCCGCTCGCCCGCGCAGCGGGCTCGACGACTTCACCGCGCCCGGGACAGCGATGAATCGCGGGCCCTGCTCGAGGCGGTCCTCGCTCCGCTGCGCGACGCTCAGCACCACGTCGAGGGAGCCATCGCCGAGGCCGGTGCGATCGCCGAGGCCGCCACCACCGAGAGCGATGCGCTCGCCGAGAACGGTGCGCCCCTGCGCCAGATCCCCGCCACCTTGTGGCCGCTGCTCGACCGCGCCTACGCGGCCCTCGATCGCTACACGGGGCACCTGCTGCACACGGCGGCCATCGACCCGACCTGTGGTCCGCGCTGCTCCGCCTGCTGCACCGACCTCCCGCCGATCTTGCCCATCGAGGCCCTGCGCATGCTCAGGGCGCTCCGCGAACGGCCTCGCGCCCGCACCAGCATCCAGCGAGCGGTCGAACACACGCGCAGCTTCCAGGCCCTGCTGGCCGCGGCTACCGCAGCCACCGCGGGCGGGCCCCGACTCGACGCCTCGGCGCCCGCCTACCGCGAGAGCCAGCTCGCCTGGCGGCGCCTCGGCCATCCCTGCCCCGTCCTCGGCGACGACGGGAGCTGCTCGGCCTACGCCGCCCGGCCCCTGAGCTGTCGAGCCCACGTCCACGTCGAAGACCCCGCCCACTGTGAACCCGGGAGCCCGCGCTTCTTGGTCGCCGAGCGCCCGCCCCTGTGGGGCCACCCGCGCGAGTGTCAGGTCGAGATGGCCCTCGCCTCCCTCTCTCGGCT
>CAYVJQ010000078.1:18908-20891 GCA_964451725.1 uncultured Nannocystaceae bacterium
CGCCGGCTTCGAGGGCGCGGCCTTGAAGCGCTCGACGATGTCCATGATGAAGCGCCGCTCCTCCACCGCGATCTCCCCGTCGGCCCCAGCGATGCGCCACAGATCCGCCAAGATCCGGCGCAGCGCGTCGTCGCCCGCGCTCATGCGCAGCTGGTCGGCGGCCTCGCGCGCGCACTCGAGCTGAGCCTGGCGATCCCCACGCCGCGCAAACTCGGCGCTCGCCCAGTGCAGCACCGTGCAGACCTCGGCCTCGGTCGCCCGCGGTGCCCAGGTCCGAAGTCGACCGACGACCTCACGCTGCTCCTTTGGATCGAGCTTCCCGTCGGCGTGGCTGACGGTCAGATACAAAAATGCGGTCGCCAACAGGCGCGGGTCCGGGCTCAGATCGAGCTCCTGCGTGACCGCGATGATCAGGCGCAGCTCCACGTCGGGGACACGAGCATCGACGCCAGCGATCTCATAGAGATCGGCGAGCACGGCGGCCAACTCGGGGCGTGGCAGGAGACCCCGGAGCTCTCGCGCGCACATGCGTAGGCGGGCGGCCCTGTGCTCGGCCGCCGGCGCCGCCCGCCAGTCGGCGTGGGCGTGGCGGACCCTGCGGCCGACCTCGACCTTGGAGACCCCCTCGGTCCGCTCGCACAGGCGCGCCACCAGCAGCTCGAGCTCCTCCGCTCCCAGCTCTCCGTCCGCGTCGGCGAGGGCCACGTAGAGGGAAGCCAAGAACTCCAACTCGAGGCCCGAACTCGAACCCGAATCCTCTCGAGCCTCGATCGGCGCGAGTCTGGCCTGGGGTCGAAGCGGCCGCCTGCGGGGGCTCGGTCCTCCCGAGGAGGCCTCCGCGGGCACGGCCGCGAGCGCCCGGGCGAACCCAGCCATGTCGGGGAAACGATCGTCGGGATCCTTGGCCATGGCGCGGGTGACCGCGAGCTCGACCTCGATGGAGATCAATGCGTGAGGGGCCACAGAGCGCATCGAGGGCACGGGATCCCCAATGTGCATATCCAGGATCTTGTGGGGCTTGGGATCGTCGAAGGGCAGCTTGCCGGTGAGCAGCTCGAAGGCGATGCAGCCCAGAGCATAGATGTCCACACGCGAGTCCACCGTCTCGGCCTTGGCCTGCTCCGGCGCCATATAGGCCACCGTCCCGAACACCATCCCCGCCTGGGTCAGGCCCGCCATATCCTCGATCTTGGCGATCCCGAAGTCGAAGAGCTTGACGTAGTCCGGGTTCCCGTCGCGCGGGATCAAGAACACGTTGCTCGGCTTCATGTCCCGATGCACGATCCCGGCGCGATGGGCCACCTCCATGGCCTTGGCGATCTGCAGGAGGATGCCCCGCGTCCGCGACCAGGGCAGGCGACCATGCTCGACCAGGAGCGACTCGAGCTCGCGCCCGGCCAGGTACTCCATGACGAAGTAGGCTTCCCCCTCGGGCGTGGCCCCAAAGTCGATGATGTCGACGATGTTCTCGTGCCCGATCCGAGACGCCGCCCGGGCCTCACGCAGGAATCGCTCGGTCAAGTCGCGCTCGCTGGAGAACTCGCCCTTGAGCACCTTGAGCGCGATCGCCTTGCCCAGAGTAACGTGGCGACCCCGGTAGACCCTGCCCATGCCGCCTTCGCCAATTCGCTCCAGCACTTTGTAGCGCTCGTCGAGCACCACCCCGAGAAGCGGATCTTCGGGAGCATCGGCACACGGCGGCGGGCGGGTGTCGGACACGCGAGCACCCAGCCTAGCAGGCTGGGCGCTCGGCGGGCGAGTGTCGGATGCGAGCGCTCTGCGCACTCTCCCTCTGACCCGACCACGGACACAGAGGCGCGCAGCCTTTGCCATCGCACCTCTTTCTGAGAACTCGAGCCGAAATCTCGAAGTCGTGCTCCCCCGCTGCCGACGCGACACCGCGCCTTCCCCTCTCCAGTCCGGGTCAGCGCGGGCGCGGGTCAGCGCGGGCGCGGGTCAGCGCGGGTGCGGGTCAGCGCGGGT
>CAYVJQ010000078.1:20991-33824 GCA_964451725.1 uncultured Nannocystaceae bacterium
CGCGGGCGCGGGTCAGCGCGGGCGCGGGTCAGCGCGGGTGCGGGTCAGCGCGGGTGCGGGTCAGCGCGGGTCAGGGTCAGTGCGGGCCGTGGCCGCCGGCCGACTCGTCGAGGGCCTTCTTTTTGCGCTCGCGCTCCTCGATGTAGACCCGCGCCTCCATCCAGTCGGTCGGCTTGGCCGGGAGCTCGCCACCCAGGAAGCGGCGGAAGGCCTTGTTGGGGTGGTCATCGGGCAGGGGCGCGATGGCCCAACGCAGGACCTCGTCGATGGTGCTCGCAAACCGGACGTCGAGGGCCTTGAGCACGTTCTTGGGCACGTCGTGCAGGTCCTTCTCGTTGTCCGCCGGGCACACGACGATCTTCATGCCGCCGCGATAGGCCGCGAGGATCTTCTCTTTGAGGCCGCCGATGGGCATGACCCTGCCGCGGAGGTTGATCTCGCCGGTCATCGCGACTTCCTTGCGCACCGGTACACCGAGCAGGCCCGAGACCACGGAGGTCACCATGGTCACGCCCGCGCTGGGTCCATCCTTGGGCACGGCCCCCTCGGGGAAGTGAATGTGGAAGTCCACGTGCTCGTGGAAGTCCGGGTCGAGACCGAAGGCCAGGCAGCGCGAGCGCACGTAGGTGATGGCCGCCCGGGCCGACTCCTGCATGACCTCGCCGAGCTTGCCGGTGAGGGTGACCTTGCCCTTGCCCGGGATGATCGTGACCTCGGCCGGGA
Source organism: uncultured Nannocystaceae bacterium (assembly GCA_964451725.1). Lineage (GTDB taxonomy): Bacteria > Myxococcota_A > Polyangia > Nannocystales > Nannocystaceae > Plesiocystis. Next base: position 21,715 of record CAYVJQ010000078.1, read on the forward strand.
GCAGCTCGCCGCCGAAGATGGTCACGGCCAATCCGTTGGTCATGCCGATCTGGTCCTCGGCCTCGCCCTTTTGGTAACGGAATTTCCGCGGCCCCAAAAACTTCTGCACGGCCTTGGCGTCGACCTTGAAGGTCTTCTTCTTCTTGTTGTCTTTGACGTAGTCGCGGGCGACCTTGCGCAGCACCGCCGCGATCTCGCGCTCGAGGGAGCGGACCCCCGCTTCCTTGGTGTAGTGGTTGATCAGCTCCTTGAGGGCGCCGTCGCTGAGGCTGACCTCGACCTCGGCGAGACCGTTGAGCTCGCGCTGCTTGGGCAGCAGGTACTGGCGGGCGATCTTGAGCTTGTCCTCGTCCGTGTAGCCGGACAGCCCGATGATCTCCATGCGGTCCTGAAGCGGCAGGGGGATCGAGTGCAGGCTGTTGGCCGTGCACAGGAACAGGACGTCGCTGAGGTCGTAATCGAGGTCCAGGAAGTGGTCCACGAAGGCCTGGTTCTGCTCTGGGTCGAGGACCTCGAGCATGGCCGCCGAGGGGTCGCCCCGGAAGTCCATGGACATCTTGTCGATCTCGTCGAGCAAAAACACGGGGTTCGAGGACCCGGACTTGCGCAGACCCTGGATGATCTTGCCCGGCATCGCGCCGATGTAGGTCCGCCGGTGGCCGCGGATCTCGGCCTCGTCACGCACGCCGCCCAGGGACACCCGCACGAACTTGCGGCCGGTCGCCCGGGCCACGCTCTTCGCTAGCGAGGTCTTGCCGACGCCCGGGGGGCCCACGAGGCAGAGGATCGGGCCCTTGACCTTCTTCACCAGCGCCTGCACGGCGAGGTACTCGAGGATCCGCTCTTTGGGCTTCTCGAGACCGTAGTGATCCTCGTCGAGGATGTTCTCGGCCTCGCTGATGTCGAGCTTGTCGCCGGTCTTGTCCTGCCAGGGCAGGGACAGGACCGTGTCGATGTAGTTGCGGACCACCGTGGCCTCGGCCGACATCGGGCTCATCATCTTGAGCTTGCGCAGCTCCTTTTTGAGGCGCTCGTTGGCCTCTTTGGTCATCTTCTTGCGGCGGATCTTGTCTTCGAGCTCCTGGAGCTCGTTCTTGAACTCGTCCTGCGATCCCAGCTCCTTCTGGATCGCCTGCATCTGCTCGTTGAGGTAGTACTCCTTCTGGTTCTTCTCCATTTGCTTCTTGACGCGAGTACGGATCTTCTTCTCCACCTGGAGAATCTCGATCTCGTTCTGCATCAGCTCATAGAGGGTCTCCAGCCGGGTCCAGACGTTCTCGGTCTCGAGCAAGTCCTGCTTGGCGGCGAGCTTGAAGTTGACGTGCGCGGCGATCGTGTCGGCCAGGCGCGAGGGGTTGTCGATGCTCTGGACGCTGACCGCCAGCTCGGGCGGGACACGCTTGTTGAGCTTGACGTAGTTCTCGAAGGTGGCCTGGACCGAGCGCATCAGGGCCTGGAACTCGGGCTCCTTCTCGGGATCGATCTCTGGCGTCTCGACGATCTCGGCCTCGACCCAGAAGTATTTGTCCTCGGTGTCGAGGTAGTCGCAGATCCGGGCCCGGGTCTTGCCCTCGACCAACACCTTGACCGTGCCGTCGGGCAGGCGCAGGAGCTGGACGATGGTCCCGATGGTCCCGAACTGGTGGATACCCTCGGGCTTGGGGTCGTTGACCTTGGCCTTCTTCTGCGCGCACAGCAGAATCTGGCGGTCGTCGGCCATGGCCTCTTCGAGAGCGTTGATCGACTTCTCGCGACCCACGAACAGGGGCACGACCTCGTGCGGGAAAACGATCAGCTCACGGAGCGGGAGGAGCGGAATTTTGACGGTTGCCATGGCGAAGGTGGCGGCCACGAAATGACGACAGATCGTGGTTTTAAGCCGAGCAAACGCTAGCATCGGGCTACAGTGTGGTCAAACTATCACTCCCCCCCGAGTGGGCGTTTTCCGGTACTGGCGAGCGTTCTGAGCAAAGATGGATACGCCGCACACCGCCTCAATCCTGATCGGCAGGAGGCGGGGTGGGCGTGGTAAACCACCGCCACAGGCGCGCGAATGCGGCCCCCACCAGCAGGGTCCAGGCCACCCCCGGCTCACCGGTCAACGCCCCCAGCGCCACGCTCATCTCGAGCAGCGGCGCCCCCTGAAGCCACGAAGGCATGGTCACTCCGAGTCGTTTGCTCAGCGCCGCCGACCGGGGCAGCTCGAAGATCCGGGCCTCGTCGCCCCGCAGCCGGGCGCGCGCGTGACCGAGCGAGAGCAGCACCGCGACCCCGCCGGTCGCCAGCAGGACGAGGGCCCCGACGTTGGAGCGCTCGGTCTCCGCGACCAATACGTAGGTGAGACAGGCCATGAGCGAGCCGTGAGCCAGGGGCCGAGTGGCACCCGCCAGCGTGTCCCCCGGTACCCAAACTTCAGGCCGCCCCTGCTCGTCCGCTGGGGTCGCAGCCTCATCCCGCAAAAAGCGCAGCGGCGCGAGCAAGCGAGACACATGCACCGCCACGAGCAAGATCAGGGCCGCGAGCAGCATGGTCGGCCAGGTGTTGACCAGCGCCAGCGGCCCGGCGGCCAGGCCCGCGCCGAGGGCCAGGAGCTCGAGCTGGGCGACGGCCAAGTTCGAGCGCGCGAGCCAGCGCAGGGTCCGGGTGCTGACCTCCCGGTGCCAGCGCGACTCCCCGGCCAGGCTGCGGCTGACATGTTCGGTCTCGGTCCCGCGCCAGCCGGAGGTCCGCGAGCGTCGGGCCTCGGTCCGCAACACCAGCCACTCGGCCCGCTCGATATCCTCATCGTAGACCACGCGGGCCAGATCGTCGGGACCCAGGCCCTCGGGCCAGTCGAGCTCCTCCGAGACCGGCATCACCGCCGGCATGCCGGCGAGCTCGCCGGTGAAAAATCCGACCGGCCGCGACACCCCATCGTAGAGCGTGAAGCCCTCGCCCTCTTCGAGGGGGTGCTCGACCATCAGGCGCAACAGCTTGGGATCGATGAAGGCACCCTCGAACACGATCAGTGAGGGACCCCCCACGGCATCGCCGATCGGGATCTCTCGGATCCCCGGGGGCACCAGCGCCAAACCGGGGGCGCTCACGACCTCGGTGAAGCCGGCCTCGCGCGCGGCGTTGGCTGTGCGCTGCGCCAGCGGGACCCCGAGCAAAGGACGCCCGAGATCTGCCCGCGCCTCCGGATCGGGGAACAACACCAAGCGCGGTCCCAGCAGCCCGTGGTCCAACCCATCGCGGGGCCTCGGGCCGGATGCCGACCCAGGCTGAGGGTGGTCCCCGGCGGCCTCGAGCCCCTCGCTCGAACCGGCGTCCGGCTTCCCGGCCCCCAGCCCCAGCCCCAGCTCCCCCGCCCCCAACTCCTTGTCGGACCCGCCCATCTCAGCGCATCACGGCGCGCATGAGCGCCTCGTCGACCTGGCTGAGCTGGGCGACCACGTGGTGAGCCGCGCGCTGATCTTGGTATCCCAGCGACCCCTCGGGTGCGTTCACGGCCGCGGTGGCGATCACCCGCATGCCCGCGTTCACAGCCGAGGTCACGCCCGCGTGGCTGTCTTCGAACACCAGGCAGCGGGCCGGATCGATCCCCATCCGGCCCGCGGCATCGAGGTAGCCATCCGGCGCCGGCTTGCCTCGGGCGTAGTCCTCGGCTCCCATATAGAATTCGAGCGTAGCGCTGAATTCGAGCAGCTCGAGGGCCTCCGCGATCTCTCGTCGACTCGAACCCGAGACCAGCGCTCGGCGAATACCCAGCGCCTCGAGCGTGACCACGAGCTCCCGGGCGCCGTCGAGCACCCGCATCTGCAGGCCCTCGGCGACCATGCCGGTCTTGGCGGAGTGAGCCCCGGCCTGGAGCGCGGGCAGATCATCGCCGAGGCGAGTGTGGACTTGGAGCTCGGCGTGGATCTCTTGCCAAGCGTGGCCGATCACGAAGCTGCGCTCGCGGGCGTCCAAGACCACACCCCGGCTGGCCATATAACGGGCGATGGCCTCGGTGTGGAACGACTCGCTGTCGACCAGAGTCCCGTCGAGATCGAGGAGCACCGCTTCGGGCAACACAGCGCCAGAGTAGCGGGTCTCCTGGAGGGGAGCCAGAGCGGCGATTGGTTTGAAGGTGGTGAAATCCATAGCGAGGCCACGCGATGGGTTTCGCCGCGGGCGGCGAGGCCCTTCAGCAGCGGTCGCAGGCGTCGCCCGCGACCTCGCAGTCGTCCACGGCGCGCTCGCACGCGTCCGCGTAGACGAGGTCGCTGTCGTGGTCCTCCGCCATCGTGCAGATCTGAACCTCGAGATCACAGATCGCGTCGCTCAGTCCACACACAGATGCGCAGCGGTTCACCTCGTCCGCCGGATCCCAGAACTCGTTGGGACGATCGTCCTCGACCTCCCCCTCGCAGTCGGCCACCGCAGCGGGCGCCGTCGTCGTCGTCTCCACGACATCGGGGGTGGGGGGGGCGGGGGCGTCCCCATCAGTGTCGGTCATGTCGGCCCCGCCTAAATGGGACGAATCCCGACCGACCTCGAGACTCACATCCACGTTGCTCCCCACTGGGCGCGAGTGAGGCCCCACAGGCAGACCCCGCGCGCGCATCTCCTGCTCGAGTTCGGCCAGACGATCGAGGGGATCTTCGCTGGCCGCCCCTCCGGAGCGATCCGCCTCCGGCGACGCCGTGGCGGTGCTCTTGTTCGAACAGCTCGTGGGCGCGAGGCACAGCGCGATCAGGCACAGCGCGAGCCCACCGGCACGCTTGAAATCAGGGGGAACAGACATGGCAGGCATCCTCGGCGACGTCACAGTCGCTCACGGCGCGCTCACACGCCGCGCGGTAATCATCCTCATCTTGGTGGCGCTCGGCCAGCTCGCAGATCGAGTCGCTCAGGCCACAGGTCACCTGGCCCAGATCACAGATCGACGCACAGCGTCCTGTGCCGCCGATGACCGAGTCGGACGGGTCGACCGGGTCGGCCCGGTCGTCGGGCTCCTCCTGGGGCCGCTGGGCAGCCTTGGCCTCCGTCGCCTTCTTCTTGTTGGGCTTTTTGCCCTCGGCTTTGTCTCTGTCCTCGTTCTTGATGCTGCTCTTCTCGAGCTTGGAGCGCGCGCCGTCCTTCAGCCCGGTGGGCCGACTCTGCCCTCGGGGGGTCTGTGGTCCCACCTCGCCTGTGCCCACACTCGCCTTCGAGTCCGACGGTGCGCCCTCGTTCCCGCTCCCAGCGTTCCCCCCTGCTCCCCCGCTAGTCTCTGAACTCGCTATGTTCGAGCGAAGCTCGGCGAGTGTGTCTGTCTTGAACACGACGCCGAGCTCACGCAGTTCGGCCTCGACGCTGGCGAGCTCACGCTCGTAGTCATCCAGATCGAGTTCGGCGGTCCCGCTCGTAGGCGCCGACTTCCGGCCTTCGTCGCGGAGCTCCATCGCGGGTTGATCCTCCGACATGGTCGCAGCGTCGACGGTCTCCTCGTGGGCGGCCCGCTCTTCAGGCTGGGTGGAGGCGCAGCCCTGAGCCGCGAGCATACCCAGGGCGGCCGAGGCGACACACGAGCGCGCTGTCCAGCGCGTCACCGCCCGCCCCCGCCCATGACCTCCTCGAGCAGGTCCCGATTCATGTCGAGGGCCTGTTCATAAACCAGCAGGGCCTCGTCGTCCCGGCCCAGGCGATTGAGGACCTCGCCGCGCAGCGCCAACAGGCGCGCCGTGAAGGGGTTGGGATCGAGCTGTTCCCACTCCCTGCCGAGTCCCTCTTGGGCCAACTCGAGCAGCTGAAGATCGGTCTGAGGGTCGACACCGGGCTCGTCCAAGCGCAGCCGCAAGAGCCGGCCGTAGGCATCGTGGCGGAGCTGAACACCCGCGTCTCCGCCCCGCTGCCGGTTTGGCCAGGGCCCTGAGCGCAGGGCCTCGAGGGCGACGATCGCCCCGCTCACGTCGCCACGCTGGAGCATGATGTCGACCTTTTTGTCGGTCGCGTCGAGGGTCTGCGCCAGCGCCACGAGGGCCTCGGGATCCCCCGGGGCCTTGAGCTTGCCGGCCAGGGCCAGGCCCCCGAAGGTCAACAGAGCGCCCAACACGGCACCCGTGAGTACTTGGCCCACGGTGTGCCAACGGCTCGGGGCGCCCCCGCGATTCGGCTCGACGTTCATCGTGTCTCTCCTTGGGCTCGGGCCAACAGTCGCCCGCGCAGTTCGTCGCGGCTGGTGTCGACCGCGACCGTGATCGCTACCCGCCCACCGGGTGCGAATTGGATGTAGCTCGACTCAAAGCCGTTCTGGGCGCCGAGCCGCGCCGAGCCCACCTCGACGCCAGACCCCGACTGTTTCTCTTGTTCGGCGTCCTCGGATTTTTCTTCGGCAATATCGGCCCTGCGCTCGTCCGCCATGGGTGCAGGTGCGAAATTTCGAACGCGAGCCGCCTCTACGGCGACCTTGTCCCGGGCGCCACCACCCCTGGGTGCCGATGCGCCGGGGGCTTCCAGGGCCGATTTCGAACTCGCCTCACCGGTCTGCGAGACCGCGACCTCTGGGCTGGCTTCGTCCGCGCTCGGGTCGAGGACAACGACCACGAGCACGGCGGCGGCCGCGGCCACCGGCGCCGCCCACCACAGCCACGCCTGCCGCCACCAGGGCTGCGCGGGCGCGAGTTCGAGATCGACCTGGGACCAGATCTCGTCGAGGGCCCCCGGGTCGAGCGCCTCCGGTTGGCGAGCGTGGCGCATGAGGTGGAGCAGGGCGAGCTCCGGCTCGACCGAGCCCCGCTCGCCCTCCGCCTCCTGGCCGCGGCGCAGATCGTCCTCCCACTGGGAGCTGAGGACCTGGCGACCTTCGCGGCTGGATTCGTTCGTCTCGTTCATGGTGGACACCCTCCGGGCCCCTGGCGCGTTGCCGCCTCGGCACGACGTGGGCTTGCGTTGGCTTCGCCCTTTGGTCGTGCGCGGCCAGGAACGCCGGGGCCGAATTTCTGCTTACGTGGTGGCTTTGAAAGTTCAGCACGGCCGCCGCGTTGCGCCAGCTTGCCGGGTTGCGCCGGCTCGACGGCGGTGTCCGTCCGCGCACCTTGTTTCGCAGGGGCGCTCACACGTGCACCTCCGCGAGGTCGAACTCGACCCCCTGCTGGTCACAGGCTTTGCGGAACGCCCGCACAGCCCGAAACAAGAGCACGTCCAAGGTCCCGACCTTCACCTCCAGGAGCTCGGCGCACTCGTCACGGCTCCGATCTTCGAGCAGGCGCAGGCGCAGGACCCGGGCGTAGCGTGGATTGATGCTCTCGAGCACACCATCGATGCGCTTGCGCAGCGCCTGGCGCTGGACAACCTCTTCGATGGGCGAGGCCGGCTCCCGATCGCCGAACACGTCGAGGTGGTGAGAGAAGGCGCCGCGCAGGCGCTGGCGCCGACCCGAAGCGCGAAACAGATCCCGAGCCTTGTTCTTGGCCAGGGTCTTGAGCCAGGGATAGATGCTCGAGCCCCGCCACTCGTAGCGGGGCAGGGCCCGGTTGGCCGAGATGAAGGTCTCGCGCACACAGTCGTGGGCATCGTCCTTGTGACCCAGCATCGGCACCAGCACGTAGCTGAACAGCACCGGTGCGTAGTGACGATAGAGGCGCTCGAACGCCCGCTTGTCGCCCTGCATGGCACGCTCGACGATCGCGCGTTCGTCAGGCAGGGGCTCCGGGCGACCCACCGGCGCACCATACCCTACTATCGGCGGGCTGTGCCCCGCCTCGATCAGCTCCTGGCCCGCAACCTCGAAATTTCCCGTAGTCAGGCCACCCGGCTGCTGCGCTCCGGGGCCGTGCGCGAACCGGGCAAAGATCCGGGCAAAGACCTGCTCAAAGACCCCAAACTGCGGCTTGGAAGCGATGCGCTCCCTCTGGAGGTCGAGGTCCGAGGCGCGGCCTGGACCCTGCGCGAGGTCGTGCACCTCATCCAACACAAACCCGTGGGCGTCGTGACTTCACGCAAAGACGGCCGCCACACCACCGCCTGGGAACTGCTCGACGGCGCCCCCCTGCAGCAGGAACTCCGGGCCGTGGGGCGCCTCGATCTCGACGCCGCCGGGCTCTTGTTTTGGACCACTGAGGGTCCGCGCATCCACGCCCTCACCCACCCCAAGCGCGCCGTCCCCCGCACCTATCAAGTCGCCCTCGCTCGGCCCTTCACTCCCCCACCGCGCGATGCCGACGGCGAGATCGCGCTCACGGTCCCCCCCCTCGAGGATGACGACCGCCCCCTACACCCGCGCATCGTCAGCCTCTGCGCGCTCGACGAGGCCGATCGCCACCCCGCCCTCGAGCCCCCGGAGGAGACCCAGTGCCTCGCCCAGGTCGTGCTCCTCGACGGGGCCCACCACGAGGTCAAGCGGATCTTCGCCGCTCTCGACAGCCACGTGCTGCGCCTGGCTCGGGTCTCCCACGGCGGCATGGCCCTCCCCCGGGACCTGCCCGCGGGTCAGTGGCGGCTGCTCGACGACCTCCCCGATCCACCGCGGCCGGCCAAGCCCGCCAAGCCGGCCAAGCCCGCGGCTTCGGCCGGCTCCCCCAAACCGGCCGACCCGGGCTCCGGGCCCGGACCGACCAACCCGGACACAAACACGGGCCCTCGGTGAGCTCGATCCGCGTCGCCCACCAGGTCTGCCCGACCCGCGCCGAGGGGCCCTTCGAACGCTGCGCGATCTGGGTGCGGGGCTGCTCGCTCGCGTGCCCGGGCTGCTGCAACCCGGAGCTGTGGGCGACCGAAGATCCCAGCGCCGGGCCGACCACGGCCCGGCCCACCGAAGTCTCTGTCCTGCTCGACCAGCTCCGAGACCAGCGCCCGACTATCGAGGGTCTGACCCTGCTCGGGGGCGAGCCCCTCGAGCAGCTCCGCCCCCTCACCGCCCTCGCCCAGGGTGCCCAGGACCTCGGTCTCGGCGTCCTGATCTTCACGGGCTACACGCTCGCCGAGGCCCGATCCCTGCAGGGTTTCGCCGCGCTCTGGGGCTTCATCGACACCTTGGTCACCGGCCGCTTTCACGCCCGCGAGCTCGAGCCTTCGTCCGCGGCGGGAGGCAGGCGCTTCATTGGATCTCGCAATCAGCGGCTCCACCACCGAAGCTCACGCTACGCCGATCCGGCGCTCTGGCGCGGGCCCAACAGCGCCGAGATCCGGATCGCCCCCGACGGCTCGGTGAGCGTGCACGGGTTCCCGACGCAGGCTCGGGCCCTCGTCCGCCGGCTATCGAGATAGGCGCTGTGCCCGAGCTCGACACGCGAGTTCGATCGGCGAGTTCGATCAACCGGGCGCGAGTTCGATCGGCGAGTTCGATCAAATGGGCGCGTGCTCGGGCGGCGAGTTCGATCAAATGGGCGCGTGCTCGATCAGCAGCTCGGCCTGCTCCGCCAGCAGCTCGGCCTTGCGTACGGCGGGCATGAAGCTGTGCCGGACTGCGGCCCCGGCCATGCTCACCACCTGCTCGGCGCTCCAGCCGAAGCTCGCCGCACAGCGCCGATACTCCTCGTTCAGGGTCGTCCCGAACAGGGGGGGATCGTCGCTGTTGAGGCTCACCTCCAGGCCCTGGCGCATCAGCTCCGGGAGCGGGTGCGCGGCCAGGTTCGGGGCGAACCCCAAGACCACGTTGCTGCTCGGGCAGACCTCGAGCGGAATCTGGTGCTCACGCAGATGATCGACCAGCTTCGGGTCGTCGAGACAGCGCACACCGTGGCCCAGGCGATCGGCCTGAAGCAGCTTCAGGTTCGCCCACATGCTCTGCGAGCCGTCTTGCTCGCCCGCGTGCGGGACGCTGTGCAGGCCCAGAGCTCGGGCCCGCGCAAACACGGGCGCGAGCGCGTCGACCGGGAAGCTCGGACCTTCAGGGCCACCCACGCCCAGGGCGATCACCCCTTCGTCCAGGTCCCGCCCCCTCAGCGCCAGCTCGAGCGTGCCCTCGGCCTGGTCGGGGAAGCTGCGCACGACGTCGAAGACCCAGGCGAACTCGACCCCGAGCTCGGTCCTGGCCCGTCGCCGGCCCTCGGCCAGACCCGCCAACATGGCGTCGGGGTCGACCCCCTGGATCACGTGGGTCATGGGTGTAAAGGTCATCTCCACCCAGCGAACCCGCTGGCGCGCCAGCTCCTCGCCGATCCCCACGACCGCCTCGGCGAAGTCCTCGGCCTGCTGGAGACAGTTCGAGATCCCGACGTAGATGGCGATGAAGTCGCTGAAGCCGGTGAAGCGATAGGCCTCGCGCAGGCCCAGCACGCCTCGCTCCGCGCCGGGCAGGGTCACCCCTCGGCGCGCCGCCAAGCCCAGGGCCAGCGCCGGCAACACGCTGCCCTCGAGGTGCACGTGCAGCTCGGCCTTGGGCAGGGCCTCGATCAGCGCCCCGATCTTCGGGTCGAGAATCGCCTCTTTCTCCGGGTTCTCCGGGTCCACGCGCTCGCTCGTCACGCTCCGACCTTAGCAGCCCAGGGCGAGACCTTCGCTAGGTCTCGGCCGGATCGATCGTCGGGGGCGAGACACCGAAACACCGCTGTACCCGACCCCCTACCCGACTGCCGTCTTGGGCTCCGGGCCACGTGACACGGGCGCTGCTCTCGCTTGTCCTTTCTCCAGCGAGCGGGCATCGTTGCCGACCGTGGGCGCAGGATCCGACCAACCCAGCACCCCCGATGCGCCCCCGAGCGACGGCACGACCCCGATCTCTTTTGCCTGGTCCCTGGTCCCGGTCGTCGCCCTGATCGTCCTCCTCGCCCTGACCATCATCGTGCTCGAGGGCTCGGGGCACATCCCCCTGTTGCTCGGCGCCTGCGTGGCCGGGCTGGTCGCCTGGGGCCACGGCCACACCTGGAGGACACTCCAAGACGGCATCCTTCAGGCCGTCAATCTGGCCATGGGTGCGATCTTGATCTTGCTCGTGATCGGCGTGCTCATGGGCACCTGGCTGGCCGCGGGCATCGTCCCGGCCCTGATCTCTTGGGGTCTCGAGCTCATGTCCCCGAGTTGGTTTCTCCCGGCCAGCTGCGCCGTATGCTCCGTGATCAGCCTGGTCTCCGGGTCGTCGTGGTCGACCGCGGGGACGGTCGGGCTGGCCCTGATCGGAGTCGGCAACGCCATGGGCATCGACCCGGCCATGACCGCCGGCGCGGTCATCAGCGGGGCCTACTTCGGCGACAAGCTCTCGCCCATGTCCGACACCACCAACTTGGCCCCGGCCATGGCGGGCGCGGACCTGTTCACCCACATTCGCCACATGCTGTGGACGACGGGCCCGGCCTGGGTGATCTCCATGATCGCGTTCACCATCGTGGGCCTCGACCTCGAGGGGACCGCCGACGCCTCGCAGATCGCCGCAATCACCGAGGTCATCGACGCCAACTTCGAGCCCAGCATCCTGCACCTCCTGGTCCCCGTCGCCGTCGGGGTCATGGTCGCGCTCGAGCTCCCCGCGCTCCCGACCCTGGTCACCGGCGCGCTCTTGGGCGCAGCGCTCGCTTGGGGCACGGGGACCCCCGTCGCCGAGGTCATGGCCGCGGCCATGGACGGCTACAAACCGGCGACCGGCTCGGCCGAAGTCGACGAGCTGCTCGCCCGCGGGGGCATGACCAGCATGTCCGGCACCGTGCTGCTGATCCTCTGCGCCATGTCCTTCGGCGGCATCATGGAGCGCACCGGCCAGCTCGGCACCCTCGCCCGCAAGACCCTGACCGTCGCCAAGTCCACCGGCTCGCTGATCGCCGCGACCGTGCTCACCGCCATCGGGGTCAACATCTTGGCCGCCGACCAGTACCTCGCGGTGGTCATCCCCGGCCGCATGTACGCCCAGGAGTACGCCGACCGCGGGCTGGCCCCCAAGAACCTGTCCCGGGCGCTCGAGGACGGGGGCACCATCACCTCGCCGCTCATCCCCTGGAACACCTGCGGGGCGTTCATGAGCACGACCTTGGGTGTGGCCACGCTCGCCTACCTCCCGTGGTGTTTCCTCAACATCCTCAACCCGATCATCAGCATGATCTACGGGTACACGGGCTGGACGATCGCCAAGCTCGAAACAAAAGAAATAGACCGGTCCCGGGGTCTTCTCGGCGTGAGAAACAACCAATAGACCGGTCCCGGGGTCTTCTCGGCGTGAGGTTCGTGAGCCGACCTAA
>CAYVJQ010000079.1:0-33644 GCA_964451725.1 uncultured Nannocystaceae bacterium
CAGGGTCAGGAGCGGGCGGTCAGGAGCGGGTGCCGACGCCGATGATCGGGGGGCGACCCTGGGTCTTGGGCTGCCAGCTGCGGTCGCGGGGACGCAGGAGCCCGTCGTGGGTCTTGCGAAAGCCCACGCGGACGAGGGCCTCGGCCAGGGGGTGGTCGTTGGCGAAGCCGTCGTCGATCTTCTCGATCAGCATGGCTTTGCGGCGGCCCTGAGGTTGATGCAGGAGCGCGTCGAGGCCGTAGGCGAGGTGGTCTGCGCAGCGCTCACGGGTGGTGGGATCGGCGATGAGATCGTCGCCCGCGTAACACAGGAGCTGTTTCTCCGTGCGCGACAGCCAGCCCAAGAGCCGCCCGTCGAACAGGAATACGTGTGCGCCGGCGGCTCGCTGGGCCCGGGCTCGGGTTTCTCGGCGCGGCCAGGGGAGGGCGGCACCCCAGGCGTTGGCCGGGTCGCAGGCAGCCAAGACGACGACCGGCAGGGACGCGAGGTCGGGGCGCTCGCGCAGTCGATCTTCGGCGCCGGGGAGGCCGAACTGGGCCCCACCCATGCCAGCCACGAAGTATCCACGGCGGACTTTTCCGGCGGCCTCCATGGCCTTGAGCACCGGGTAGTAGGCCGTGAATCCACCGCCGAGGCCCTCGCTGCGCACGGCCTCGCGGGTGACGACACCGTAGCGCTCGAGCAGCTGGATGACGGTCGTGGTCGCGCGGGCAGTGGGGCTGGGGGCGTCTGCGTTCCCGCTTCCCAGAGAGAACCAGCGACCCTCGCTGCCCTGGGGCCCGGCTCGCCGCAGGTGCATGCTGCCGTGTAGGGAGGGCCGGGCCCGTCGACCCCAACCCCTGCCCGCGGCGCCGGTGTTTGTTCGGCCCCGCCCGCGGGCCCGGGAGCGCAGCGGGTTGAGGGTGTCGTTGCTGACCTCGCCGGACCACACCAGGTCCCACAGGGCACCGAGCAGGTCGTTGCGAAAGCCCGGCAGTTCGCGCTCGAGGTCGGCGAAGAACATGGCTCCACGGGAGCCCAGGAGCTCGCGGAGGCGCTCGTGGAGGGGACTGGCGGCGCGCTCTGGATCCGGGGGCGGGGCGAGGTCGGCGTAGTGCTCGGGGAGGTAGAGGGCGATGCGGCCGTCGTCTTTGCCCAGGTTCTCGAACCCGCGCCAGGTGACCTCACCCATGGCGCAGAGCTGGTCGAGCAGACCTGGCTGGTAGTCGCGGATCCGCGCCGGCAAAATGGCACGCTCGAGGTCGGAGAAGGGGAGGGGCAGACCCTCGATCTGTTCGATCGCTACCGCGAGCTCATCGAGGCCCTCGCCGGGCGTGTCGATCCGGTGCCAACCCGGGAGGAAGCGGGCGTAGGCCCGGGGCTCGACGGCCTCGACGGCGGCGGTGAGTTTGGCCAGAGACGCGCGCTTGAGTCGGCGCAAGACCTCGACGTCGCACCACTCGCGCCCGCGGCCACCCGGCATGAACTCGCCCTCGACGACCCGGTCTTTGGCGTGCAGACGCTCGAGGGCCGCGCGGACCGGCCCCAGGCCCAGACCCAGGCGAGCGGCGATCTGGGCGGGCGTGAATGGGGCGTGAGTCCGGGCGTAGCGGGCGACCAGGTCCTCGAGGGGAGCGTCGACGGGCTCGAGGAAGGCCGCGGGCAGATCCGGGGAGGCGAGCGTACCCAAGGCGTCTCGGTAGCGGCCGGCATCCTCGGCCGCGATCAGGCGGGGCTGCCCCCCGACGCTGACCTCGGTGATGCGCCGCGCTTCGATGAGGGTGCCCAGCCAGGACTCGAGCGCGGTCCGCAGCTCGCCCTCGTCGACCGGATGGCTCGGGTCCGAGTCTGCAGCTGGGTCTGAGTCTGAGTCTGAGTCTGAATCCGAGTCCGAGTCCGAGTCCGAATCCGAGTCTGGATCCAGAGGTTGCTCGACAAAAGCAGCGAGGCTCGAGCGTTGAAGCAGCTCGTCGCGGCTGAGCTCGCCCAGTTCCCGCAGCGCGTCGTGGACCTGGTCGAGGTTGCGGATCGCTCGGCGGGGATCGAGGCGCTGGAGCAGGAGCTCGATCTCGTCGATGGCGTCGCGGTCGAGGAGCTCGCGCAGCTCGGCGTCGCCGAGGAGCTCGCGCAGCTGGGCGTGGTCGAGGGCGAGGGCCTGAGCCCGGCGCTCGGCCCGGGGTTGGTCGTCGTCGTAGAGGAACTGGCCGACCCAGGTGAACACCACGGCGCTGGCGTAGGGGGAGGGGCTGCGGCTCTCGACCTCGCGCACACGGATCCGGCGATCGGCGACCTGACCCAGGATCTCGCGCAGGGCGGGCAGGTCGAACACATCGCGCAGACACTCGCGATAGGTCTCGAGGATCATCGGAAAATTGCGAAACCGGGTCGCGACCTCGAGCAGGTCGGCGGCTCGCTTGCGCTGCATCCACAGCGGGGTGCGCTTGCCTGGCCGGCGCCGAGGCAGGAGCAGGGCCCGGGCGGCGTTCTCCCGGAACCGAGCCGCGAACAGGGCCGAGCCGGCGAGGTTGTCGATGACCAGGTCTTCGATTTCGTCGGGGCTGGGGAAAAATAGAGCCGCGGGCGGAGGTGTGTCGGTCTCGGGCAGGCGAAAGGCCATGCCGTCGTCGGTCCACAACAGGTCGACCTCCAGCCCGCCGAACTCGCGGATGCGGCCGGCGACGGCGGTCGCCCAAGGGGCGTGGACCCGGGTCCCGAAGGGCGAGAGAAGAGCCACGCGCCAGTCGCCGATCTCGTCGATCCAGCGCTCCAAGATGATGGTCTTGTCGCTGGGCAAGACCCCCGTGGCCTCGCGTTGATCGCTCAGATAGTCGACGAGGTTGCGGGCCGCAAGCGGATCGAGGGCGTGGTCGCTGCGCAGCTCGGCCTCGGCTTCGGCCCGGTCTCGCTGGGCGAGGTCGACGATCTTGCGGCCGAGGGCACCGATTGCCCGGCCGAACTCGAGCGGTCGGCCGGGGCCGTCCCCATGCCAAAAGGGCATCCTTCCGGCCTCGCCGGGGGCGGGAGTCACGAGCACCCGGTCGCGGGTGATCTCGACGATCTTCCAGGAG
This sequence comes from uncultured Nannocystaceae bacterium, assembly GCA_964451725.1. Classification (GTDB taxonomy): domain Bacteria; phylum Myxococcota_A; class Polyangia; order Nannocystales; family Nannocystaceae; genus Plesiocystis. The sequence continues at coordinate 3,048 of CAYVJQ010000079.1, forward strand.
CTGGCCCCGAGGATGAACACGTCGCCCTCGCGCGACTCGAACACCATCTCCTCGTCGAGCTCACCCACGCGGGTGCCCGGGCCGCCGCCCTCGCCGAGCATGAACACGCTGTAGAGGCCCCGGTCGGGGATCGTGCCCGGGTTGGTGACGGCGAGGCGTTGGGCGCCCCGGCGGGCGGTGACCGTGCCCGCGACCCGGTCCCAGATCAGGCGCGGGCGCAGCTCGGCGAAGTCGGTGCTGGGGTAGCGCCCGCTGAGCATGTCCAAGGTGCCCTCGAAGGCCCGGCGGCTGAGCTCGGCGAAGGGGGCGGCGCCTCGGATCTGGGCCCACACGGACTCGACGGCGAGCGGGGTGCCCGGGTCGTCGCCCCGGGTCTGGGAGGCGATCGCGACCATGGCCACGATCTGCTGAGCGAGCACGTCCAGCGGGTTGCGAGGGTAGAAGGTCGGTTCGACCCGACCCTCGCGCATATGGCCGATGACCGCGGCGCAGGCCAGCAGGTCGTGGCGGTACTTGGGGACGATGACGCCGCGCGAGGTCCCGCCGACTTGGTGCCCGGCCCGACCGATGCGCTGGAGACCCGAGGCGACCGAGGGCGGGGCCTCGATCTGGATCACGAGGTCGACCGCGCCCATGTCGATGCCGAGCTCGAGGGAGCTGGTCGCGACGATGGCCGGGAGCTCTCCACGCTTGAGCCGGTCCTCGACCACGGCGCGCACGTCCTTGGAGATGCTGCCGTGGTGGGCGAGGGACAGCTCCCGGCCGGCGAGGGTGTTGATGGCCTGGCTGAGGCGCTCGGCCAGCGAGCGATTGTTGACGAACAACATGGTCGAGCGGTGTTGCTCGATGAGCTCGATCAGGCGCGGGTGGATGGACGGCCAGATCGAGTTTCGGCCGTCGGGATCAGGGGCCGCAGGGGCGCGGGCCCGGGCCGTTCCGCCCTCGCCCGAATCTGAATCCGGGGTCGGCGCGACCTGGGCCAGCCGGGCCATGTCTTCTACTGGAACCTCGACCGTGAGCTCGAGGGCCCGCTTGCGACCCGCATCGATGATGGTCACGGGCCGCGGGCGCAGGGGCGGCGAGTCGGTGTCGCCCAACTCGCCGCCCCTGGGCTCCGGCGAGGCTCTCGCTGCGCGGGCATCTGGGGCCTCGCCGGCGGGCGTCTGGTCCGGTCGCTCGGGCGCGTATCCACCGAGCAGGCGGGCGACCTCGTCGAGGGGACGCTGGGTCGCGGACAGGCCGATACGCTGGAGGTCCGCGGGCTCCGGGATCCGCCCCTGCTCATCGGCTTCGCGGCGCTCGGCCTCGAGGCGCTCGAGCGAGACGAAGAGGTGGGCGCCGCGCTTGCTGGCGACCATCGAATGGATCTCGTCGACGATCACCGTGCCCACGCCGCGCAGGGTCTCTCGCGCGCGCGAGGTCAAGAGCAGGTAGAGGGACTCGGGCGTGGTGATCAGGATGTCGGGCGGGCTGCGGAGCATCCGTGCCCGCTCGCGCTGGGGGGTGTCGCCCGAGCGCACACCCACGCTCGGCAGGTGAAAGTCGTAGCCCTCGCGCTCGGCGATCGCTCGGATGCCGGCGAGGGGCGCTCGCAGGTTGCGCTCGACATCGACGCCGAGGGCCTTGAGAGGCGAGATATAGAGGATCTGAACCTGGCGCTCAGAGGCCCGAGGGGGGACTCGAGCGATCGCCGAGCGCGGAAACATGAGCCGGTCGATGGCGACCAAAAATGCGGCGAGGGTCTTGCCCGAGCCGGTGGGGGCGAGCAGCAGGGTCGACTCGCCGTGGAGCACGGCCGGCCAGCCCTTGCGCTGGGCCAAGGTTGGACCCTCGGGAAAGGTGGCACGAAACCACATCCGCACAGCCGGGTGAAACTCGGCGAGTGGATCGGGTCGCGCTGCGGGCTCGGGGGACACGATGCGCAGGCGTAGGGAAGCTCAGGTTCGAAGTCAGGGTCGGACGGATGGGTCAGACGGATGGGTCAGACGGATGGGTCAGACGGATGGGTCAGTCAGGGTCCGACGAGGTAGAGACGGTCGAGGGCCTCGCTGCCCCAGCCGGCCTCGAGGGTGGCTGGGTCGGGCTGGCCGATCTGCCCGGAGAACAGCATGTTGTCGTTTTGTGGCCACTGTTGCCACTCTTCCCCACCGTTGAGGCGGTAGACCTTGGCGTCGGTGTAGCGCCCCCATAGGTACCACCACTCGGCGTCCATGCCCACGAGCGCGGGCTCGGACATGCCCGCGGCCCAGTCGCGCAGCTCGTCGGCCTGGGCCGGTCCAGCACCGAGGTCGTTGGTGAGCGCAACGGTGTCGAGATAGGTGACGGATCCGTCCTCGTAGGCGTTGTAGATGTAGGCGACGCCGATGCCCGAGAAGCTCAGATCGCAGGTCGCACTTCCGTTGAGGGGGGGCACAGAGTGGAGCGACGTGACGAGTTCACCGTCGAGTACGGGGAAGGTCGCGGCGACCGATTGGGGGGTGTCCCAGGCCCCAGCGACGCGGCGGTAGTAGTTGCCGTCGGCCGAGAATACGAACAGCTGATCCCAAGGCTCGATGTAGGTCGCGGCCAGGACTTCGAAGTCGCAAGGTGGGGCGTTGGGGCCGGGCCACACGGCGTCCAACAGGACCGCGGTCCAGGAGTCTTGGGCCACGCTGTAGGTGTAGCGGCTGCGCGCACACGCGAGTGGGCCGGTGTCGGAGCTGCCCTCGTCTGTGGTCTCGGTGTCCATCCCCGACTCGGATTCGGAGCCTGCGTCCGACTCTGTTCCCGAGTCCATGGTCGCGCTGTCGGATTCGGTCGAGGTCCCGCCGGTCTCGGTCTCGGTCTCGGTCGTACTCATCGACGAGCCGAACAGAGGTGGGTCTTCAACCGTCCCACCGGCGCACCCAAGGGGCGCCAGCAGGAGGGGTACGACGATCCCTGGAGCACACATCGAGAAGGTGGACACGGGCCGAGCCTAACATCAGAGCCGCGGATCGATCGTTGATCGCATAGGGGTGATCGAGTCGATCGAGCCTTGTCGATCGAGCCTTGTCCGAATGAACAAATCGAGTCAATGTCGGAAACAATACTCGGGCGGCCCCTCCATATTGGGCGGGCCTGGTGTGGGAGTCAGGGTCCGACGAGGTAGATACGATCGAGCTCGAGGCTTCCCCAGCCTGCCTCCAGCGTGGCTGCGCTCGGTTGGTTGGGCTGGCCGGAGAACATTGGGCTGTCGTCTTGTGGCCACTGCTGCCACATCGAGAAGTCGGCGTTGACGTGATAAATTTTGTTGTCGGTGTAGCGCGCCCATATGCGCCACCAGCCGGCCACGCCGACGATCTCCGGGTCGCAGATCACCGCCGACCAGCTGCGCAGGTCGTCGGCCTGGGCGGGTCCGCCATTGAGGACGGAGTCGTTGTTGAGGACCGCACCGAGCTTGTAGGTGACGGATCCGTCTTCAAAGACGGTGAAGAGGTAGGCGACCCCGTCTCCCGCGAAGGTCAGCTCGCTGGTCTCCTCGTCGACAGGGGGAATGGAGTGGAGCGACGCGATGAACTCAGCGCTGAGCATGGGGAAAGTGGCGGCTGTCGATTGGGGAGCTTCCCAGGTCCCCGAGACTCGATGGTAGAAGTTGTCGTCGGCCGAGAATACGAACAGCTGATCCCAGGGTTCGATGTAGGTCGTGGCGAGGATCTCGACATCACAGGGAGGGGCGTTGGGGCCGGTCCAGACGGAGTCCAAGGGGACCGCGGTCCAGCTGTCTTGGGCCAAGCTGTAGGTGTAGCGGGAGCGCCCACACTCGGGGGCGCCCGTGTCCGAGCTGTCTTCGTCGGTGGTGTCGGATTCGGATTCGGATTCGGTCGTCGAGTCGGTGCCGGTCCCCGAGTCTGCGTCGGAGTCCGCCTCGGCCCCCGAGTCTGCGTCGGCGTCCGAACCGGAGTCCGAACCCGACTCCGAGGCGGTCTCGGTCTCGGTCTCGGCAGTACCGACTTCATCCGCACCCGAGGCGGTGAACAGGGGTGGGTCGTCGACCTCTCCCCCGGCGCAGCCGAGGGTCGAAGAGAGCAAGACCAAAGAGAGCGAAGCCAGAGGGAAGGTCAGCGCACGCGTCGAGGTCGTCACGCGCCGAGCCTATCACCCGGGCGCGGCCACACCCGCTGATTCCAGCGTGATGTGGACTGGGTCGTTCGGGTCAGGGAATGAACAAGACCTCGCTCTTCATGCCCCCTGGATAGGCGTACCCCGCCGAGGGGTTGGCCGTGCTGACGTGGGCGCTGTATCCAAACTGGACGATCCCAAAGTAGTCCTCGCTCTCGATTTGGTAGGCGGCGTAGGCCTTGGGGTTCATCGGGTCTTTGCCGGGCAGGCGGACGTTGGCGACCTCGTAGCCGTCGATAGGCTCCCAGGCGCCGAGGAAGGGGTCCGTGCCGATAGCGACCCCGTCGATGAGCACGTCGGCGTTGCCGGCCTCGCGCGTGACTTGGATGTAGTTGTCGTCGTAGCCCTCGCCGGTCACGAACGAGTAGCGGTCGAGGAACTGGGCGGTGGGGACCATCTGGACCATGGCCGGCGAACCCATGTCGTCGCTGGTCCACCCGCCGGCGACGTACTGGACAGGCATGAAGGGGCCGGTGGAGGTGAAGTGCAGGTTGACCCCGTTGTCGACGTCGAACTCGACCCACTCGCCCCGGTTGGCGAGCACGAAGGGGCTGCCCGGCTGAGGCGGATCGACGGTCACGGTCACGGCGTCGTCGCCCGCGAACACGCGCCAGTAGTGACGCTCGTCGCCGCGGACGGGGGAGTGGCCGCCGACGTACTCCTTGCCCCAATACTCGAGCGGGATGACCTGCTCCTGGATGAAGTCGGAGGTCGCCTGGCAGGCCGAGTCGACCGGGGCCGGGGGGGCGCAGCCCTCGGCGGGGTTGGTGGCGCAGTAGGGCACACGCACGCCGACCGTGGCCGAGACCAGCCAGATGGGCTTGTCGGCGGAGACCAGGGTCCCGGAGAGGTCCTGCTCGCAGCGCGGTCGCTCGAGCTTCTCCGAGGTGTCGATGCGGATGTTGTCGAAGCGGTTGAGGACCATCGAGCCGGTCTGATCGGCCTCGACAAAGGGCAGGTTGAGGGCGTCGCCGGCGGTCTCCACCGGAGGCCGCCAAGTGATCGTGGTTTGGTTCTCGAGCGCGATGACCACGAAGTAGCTGGTCGGCTGGTAGACCTCCCGGCCGACGACCACGTACTCGCCGGTGAGCATGTGCTCGGGCAGGAGCAGGGAGGCCCCGTTGGTCGAGGAGGCCAGGAAGGGCGAGTGCAGGTAGGCGATCACCGGGAGGTCGCTGACGACGTGGTGGACCGCACCAAAGCGCAGCTCGGAGGCAGCTTGGTTGATCACCGTGAGCTCGCCCGGGAGCAGAAATACGTGCGACTCGTTGGGCTGCAGGACGATCGGGTTCTCGATGGGCTCACCCTTGTACTCGGTGACCAGGCCCTCCATGTTGGTGCCCTCGGGCACGAAGTTGAGCCACACCGTGGCCGGCACGTCTTGGGGGTTGCCGACCACGATGGCGTCGGGCGGGGGCTCGTCGAGCTGCGAGGCGCCCTGGTTCATACCGGTGGTGTAGAACGAGCAACCCTCGGAGCTCGGCGTGTCCTTGAGCTTCTCGCAGGGGCCCACACAGGCCGCGAGACAGCCCCCGAACTCGTCTTGGTCGTAGCAGGCCTCGCAGACCTCGTAGTTTGTGCAGGTGCTCGGATCCCACTTCAAGCCCGTGGGTGCGCAGGTCTCGAGCGTGTCCACGTCGAGGCAGCGGGTCTCGCCGGGGGTGCAGATCACGGTCGGCCCGTCGTCGGAGCTCGCGTCTGTGTCGGCGACGTCGACGTCGTCGTCGTTGGACTCGCCCTCATCCTCGTTGGAGGGCGGGGTCTGACAAGCCAGGGCGCAGGCGCTCAGCATCAGGAGCGAGAGCGAGAGCGGGGTTCGTCGTAGGGAAGCCATAGGTAGGGCTCAGCGATACCACGGTCGGCCCGACCACCGCGAGCGAGGTGCTTGCATCAGCGCGGAGCCGGGGGCAGCCTGGCGAGGGTCCCCACGTCACGATGTCCACCCCCAACACCGGCCTGGCTGCGAGCGTGCGGCCCCTGCTCGCCGAACTGCGCGAACATCCCAAGCTGTGGGCGCTGGGCTTGGCGCTGCTGTGCACCTATGGCTTTTTTATCGGCCCACCCGCGTGGAATCAAAATTCCCGGTTGGCGCTGACCCGGGCGCTCGTCGAGCAGGGGTCGGTCGAGATCGACGACTGGGAGGTGACCACCGGAGACAAGAGCTTCCGCGAGGGCCACTTCTACAGCGACAAGGCGCCCGGGGTCTCGCTGCTGTCGACGCTGCCCTACGGGCTCTTTGTGCTCGAGCGGCGACTGACCAGCGGGGATCTCCCGGCGGTCCGGGTGGTCCCCCTCGACCCGGCGCAGACCGCCGCCGACGATCTGCCCACGCCCGAGCAGCGCCTGCCGGGGGACGTGCTGGTCTACAATCCGGCCCAGCTCACGGCGCTGTGGCTGTGCCGCATGTTCGCCGTGTCCCTGCCGACTCTGTTCGCGGGCGCCCTGTTTTATCTGTTGATGCTGCGCGAGTTCGGGGGGGAGGCACACGCGCGGAGGTGGGCGACGGGGGCGACTTTGCTGTGGCTGCTGGCGACGCCCGCGCTCGGCTACAGCTGCGGTCTCTACGGCCACCAACTGGCGGCCGACTGTCTGCTCGCCGCCTTCACCCTGCCGATCTTGTGCCCAAGCGAGAACCGGGGTGAGAACAAGAGCAAGATCGAGATCAGGGGCCTGGCGGTGCTGGTCGGCGGCCTGCTGGGTTGGGCCGTGCTCAGCGAGTACACGGCGGCCGTGCCCGTGGTCCTGATCCTCGTGTGGGTGGGGTGGCGGCGCGGGCTGAAGTTCGCGCTCTGGGCCTGTGCAGGTGGGGCGCCCTGGGCCCTGCTGTTGGCTGCCTATCACACCTGGGCGTTCGGGAGTCCGCTGGCGACGGGCTACGACTTCGTCTACCTCGACGCGTTCGCCGAGGGCATGGCGGTGGCCTACGGCCTCGGTTGGCCCGACCCGCGCGTGGTCGGGCAGCTGTTGTTCGGCAGCTACCGCGGCCTTTTTTATCTCTCGCCCGTGTCGCTGCTGGCGGCCTGGGGTCTGGGACTGCGCCTGGTCCAGGGGGACTCGGCCAAACCGGCAGACTCGGCCGGCCCGGGACCGCTGAGGCGCGGGGACCTCCTGCTCGCCCTCGCTATCGTGCTTTGGTATCTGGGCCTCAACGGCGGCTACTACATGTGGGATGGGGGGGCCGCCCTGGGTCCGCGCCACGCCGTGCCCATGCTCCCCTTCTTGGCCCTGGGTTTTGGGCCGGCGCTGCGCCGTGTGCCCTGGGCGACGCTCGTGCTCGGGATCGTGGCGTGTGCACAGATCACCTTGATCACGGCCGCGGGCCCAGAGGCGCCCAGTCACGGCAACCCGCTGTGGGCCTACGCCCTCCCCGAGCTGTTCACCGACGCACCACAGGGTTCGGCGACCACGCTCGGGCGACTCATGGGCCTGCCGGGTCCGCTGAGCCTCGCGCCGCTGCTCCTGTGCTGGTGGTTGTTGGTCGGCGGTACAGGCCGGGCCGACGTCCCAAAAGAGTGAACTCACTCACGGCATGAGGCTCAGAACACCCGGAAGACCCTGGAACGATGTCCCCCTCGATGTCTGTACGGGTCCGGGGGGCTGACTCCACCAAAGCGCGGGCCTGGGTGATCGGATCCGCGGCGTCGTGGCACACCCAGCAATGTCTCCCTTCGAGTGAGCTCCTATGCCTAAGTTTCGCCTCGCCACAACCCTCGCCTGTTCCACCCTCGCCCTCAGCGCACTGCTGTTGTCGCCCAGTCAGGCCGAAGCTTGTGGCGGGACCATGTGCGACACGGGGCCCACGGCCATGCCCGTCGACCAGACCGGCGAGAACATCCTGTTCAGGATCACGGACACGACCGTAGAGGCCCACATCCAGATCCAGTACGACCCAGAGACCGAGGCCGAGAAATTCGCCTGGGTCATCCCCGTGTCCGCGCTCCCCGAGTTCGAGGTCGGCTCCGACCTATTTTTCACCAACATCCTCAATGGCACGGTGCCCAGCTACGGCAACGTAGCGACCAGTGACTTTTGTGGCGACGATGGCGGCGATGACGACCTTGGAGACGAGGGCACCAGCGACACTGGTGAAAGTGAAGGAGACACTGGCGGTGGACCCGATCTCCCCAACGTGCCCTTCGAGGGCAGCGTCGGCGCCTTCGATGTGGCCGTGCTCGCAGGTGGCACGGTCGAGGGGGTCATGCAGTGGCTGGGGGACAACGGCTACCAGCAAGACCCGGCAGCCGAGCCGATCTTGGCCCAGTATATCGAGGATGACTTCATGTTTGTGGCCCTCAAGCTCTCGACGGCCGCGGAGGTCGGCGAGATCCACCCGATCGTGCTTCGTTATGAAGGCGTCACGGCCTGTGTGCCGATCACTCTGACTCGGATCGCCGCTCAAGAGGACATGGACATTCGTGTGTTTTTCCTCGGCGATTCACGGGTCGTGCCGGTGAACTACCGCCACGTGCTCGTCAACCCGCTCAAGATCGACTGGTTCAACAGCGCCTCGAACTACAAAGAAGTCATCTCCATGGCGGTCGACTCGGAGGAGGCCGACGGCAACGCCTTCGTCACGGAGTACGCGGGCGGCAGCAACGTGGTCAGCACGGCGGGGGTCTACAGCGACCTGTGGGATGCCGACGCATTCCTGGACCTGGGCGCCGATCCCATCGGTGTCATCGAGCTGCTCGAGGAGCAGAGCCTGATATTCTGTGACCTGGAGTGGGACAACGTCTGCACCACCTTCCACCCTCTGCTCCAGCCCATGCTCGACGAGTTCGTGCCCGTGCCCGAGGGTGAGGACGCGGCGTCCTTCTACGACTGCATGGAGTGCTACGCCGACCTCGTGGACCTCGAGGCCTGGGACGCCGAGGCCTTCGCCGACCGTCTGGACGAGCGGATCGTTCGCCCAGGCCTCAACGCGGTCGACCTGCTCAGCAAGAACTCCTACCTGACCCGGATGTACACCACCATCTCGCCCGTCGAGATGAACGTCGACCCGATCTTCCGCAGCAACGCCACCCTGCCCGACGTCGCCTCGCTGCGCATGTCGACCCAGACCCTGCACTGTGACGGTTCGACGACCATGGAGTTGCCCGATAGCCGCAAGGTCACCTTTCCGGCTGGGGAGCTCCTGGTGTGGCCCGACTTCCAAGATGAGATGCCCTGGGCCGAGGACGTGGACGCCGAGAACATGGCCGTGAACACACCCTTGATCAGCCTCGTGGACAACACGGAGGTCATCGACGACCTGCTCGCGGAGTGGAACGACGAGGACGTCGGCGGCGACGGTGGGACGGGCGGCGACGGCGACGGCGGAACGGGCGACGAGGCGGGCGAGTCGGGGGGACCCGGCGCTGACGATGAGAACGCCGGCTGTGCCTGCAGCGCCACCGACGACAGGCCCGCGGGCGGCGTGGGCTTCGGCCTGGCCCTGCTCGGTCTCGCCGGGCTGGTGCGTCGCCGTCGCAGCTGAGCAGTTCAAACTCAATCCAAACTCGAGGCACAAGGTCCGGCGCGCAGGCGTCGGGCCTTGTCTCGTCTATGTACGGACCAGCGAGGTCCGGAGACGACAGCGATCCACGCCGGGCACATCCCTGTTAGAACAGAGTTCATGAGCCCCCAGGTCGACTACCTCATCATCGGTTCCGGCTTCGGGGGGAGCGTGTCGGCGCTGCGCTTGGTCGAGAAGGGCTACGACGTGCTCATGCTCGAGAAGGGGCAGGAGCTCCAGGCCGAGGACTTCCCCAAGACCAACTGGAACCTGCGGCGGTGGCTGTGGCTGCCGCGGCTGGGCTTTCGGGGCCTGTTCCAGATGCGGTTTTTCAGACACGTCACCGTGCTCGCCGGTGCGGGGGTGGGCGGTGGATCCCTGGTCTACGCCAACACCTTGCCCATACCCAAGTCGGCGTTCTTCGAGTCCCCGGCCTGGGCCCACCTGGGCGCCTGGGAGCGCGAACTCGGCCCTCACTATCAGACCGCCCGGCGCATGCTCGGGGTCCAGAAGGTCCCGTTCTTGACCACCCCGGATCGTCTGCTCAGACAGATCGCCGAAGACCGGGGGGAGCCCGAGGCCTTCGGGTCCACGGAGGTCGCCGTCTACTTTGGGACCCCGGGCCAGACCGTGCCCGATCCCTACTTCGGGGGCGATGGACCCGAGCGCACGGGCTGCAACAAGTGTGGGGCGTGTATGACCGGCTGTCGGCACGGGGCCAAAAACACCCTCGACAAGAACTACCTCTACTTTGCGCGTGCCCACGGCCTGCGCCTGCGCCCCGAGTGTGAGGTGGTCGATGTGCGCCCGCTCGAGGGTGGGGGCTACGAGGTGCTCACCAAAGAAGGGCGCGGCCTGTTTGGAGCCCTGCGCAAACGCGGGCGCTACACGGCCAAACAGGTGATCTTCTCGGCCGGGGTCCTGGGCAGCGTGGACCTGCTGTTGCGCCTGCGCGAGGGCGGCTCCTTGCCAGGGCTCTCCGATCAGGTCGGGCGGCGGGTACGGACCAACTCCGAGTCGCTGACCGGCGTGGTCGTGGGCGGGCGCGACGAGGACCTCAGCAAGGGCGTGGCGATCGGCTCGATCTATCAGACCGATGCCAACTCGCACCTCGAGGTCGTCCGCTACGGCTCCGGCTCCGGTTTTTTCCGGACGCTCATGGCCCCCCATGTCGGCGGCGACGCCCCCGGTGTGGTCAAGCTGGCCCAGGGAGTCGGGCGCGCGTTTCGATCGCCGCTGCTCTTTCTCAAGAGCTACCTGGTTCCCCAGTGGGCCCGCTACACGATCATCTTGCTGTACATGCGCTCGTCCGAGGGCACGCTCCGCTTTCGTCGCAAGGGTTGGCTCGCCAAGCGCATGGGCAGCGACGTGGAGCAGGGCGACAAACCGGTCGCGTCGATCCCCGAGGCCACCGAGCTGGCCCAGGCTTTCGCCGACAAGACCGGTGGGTTCGTGGGCTCCATAGCGACCGAGACCGCGCTCAACATTCCGACCACGGCGCACATCTTGGGTGGGGCGTGTATGGGTGCGGACGCGAGCGAGGGCGTGATCGATTCCTCGCACCGCGTGTTTGGGCACGAGGGCCTCTACGTCATCGACGGGGCTGCGATCTCCGCCAACCCGGGCGTCAACCCGAGCCTGACGATCACCGCCATGGCCGAGCGGGCCATGAGCCGGATCCCGCTCAAAGAGCCCGGACACAGCTCACCCCTGCCGGCCTCCGCTCAGGCCGCGCCCATGGCCGAGACGTGATACGCGACTGGACCTGAGCGGCGCGGGCTGTCACCGTTGTGGGATGCGCGAGCCCGAGACCCTCCAGACCCCACGCTCCCCGTCGACGCAGGCGCGTGGTCTGGGCTCCCGGTTCTCGCTGGGTTCTGGTCTGGGTTTGGGCTTGAGCCTGGCTCTGGGCCTGAGCTTGTCGCTGGGCTGTCGCTCGGTCCCCACCGACGAGGCTGGCGATACCAGCCAGGTCGCGGACAACGCTGTCCACGCAGATTCGGTGGTCGTCGAGCGCCTGCTCGCCCTGACCCTGTCTGGGCAGGTCCTGGGCACGGTCGAGTCTCGACTCGAGAAGGGGACCGACGGGACCTGGACCACGCGCGAGTTCTCGACCTTCTCCATGACCCGCCAGGGCGGAGGCGCCGACGCGGAGTTCTCGAGCACCACGGAGTCGGTCACCGTCTACGACCCTGCCCATGAGCTGGTCTCGGATCTGAGCATCGAGCGGGAGGCCGGGATCACGATCACGCGCCGGGTGACCATGGACGGCCCGGCCCTGATCAGCTCGTACACGGGCCCCGGCCACGAGACCCCCAAGGTCGAGCGTTTCACCCTGCCCCCGGAGTACCGCAGCTCTCTGGCCGTGAACTTCGAGCTGCTCGAGACCTTCGAGCACACCGGCGAAGCCGCGACCCTCGAATTTCGTAGCTTCAACGCGGACCGGGAGCGCTTCGAGCTCTCGGAGCTGACCTTGCTGGGGACCGTCGACTACGCCCACGGCGACCTGCATATCCCGGGCTACGAGTGGCGCGTGCGTGAAGAGGACGGCACGGTGATCGAGAGCATCACCGATCTGGATTTCATGCCCCTGAAGCTCGAGGTCGGTGGCGTGTTTGCGGCGACCTTGGTCGACGAGCCGCCGGAGATGGGCGGGGCTCCGGCCAAGATCGACTCGGAGCTGCCCGTGGGGGGGAAGACCGCCACGACCTGGTGGGAGCTCGCCAAGCAGGAGGTCGTGGTCTCGGTCGAGGGCGACGTCGATCCCGACGCGCCCCCGATGTGGGAGAACAACCACTATCACCGGGTCGAGCGCGACGGCCCTCGCTACACCATGACCCTCCTGTCGACCCGGCCGCCCGCGGGTTTCCAGGCCCCGGGCCTGCCCATGACCCTGAGCGACCCCGAGCTGAGCCGCTACCTCGAGCCCACGCCCATGGCCCAGTCGGACGACCCACTCATGATCCAGACCGCGCAGGGGATCATCAAGGGCGAGAAGGACTCGTTTGTGGCCGCCCAGATGATCATCGAGGCCGTGTTCCAGGGGCTCTCCAAAGAGGCCGGTGTGCGCGGCAGCGCGACCGCCATCGAGGTGCTCCGAAACGGGCGCGGCGACTGTACGGAGCACGCCGTGTTGGTGGTCGCCCTCATGCGCGCCGCGGGCATTCCGGCCCGGGCCATCGATGGGATCGTGATTGCGGCCGAGGGCGACGGCAGCGGGGTCGCCGGCTACCACGAGTGGGCCGAGATCTGGCTGGGCGAGTGGATCGGTGTCGACGCGACCGTGGGCGAGACGGGGACCTCGGCGCGCTACCTCGAGTTCTCCATCGACGAGCCAGGAAATCTGGGTTCGGGGGGCAAGATGATGCGCTCGATCGGAAAGACCAAGATCGAGCTCGGGCCCCACGAGCTCTACGAAGGACGCTGAACCGGGGACGCCGAACACTCTTCGTCTCGACCGACGCGGCGTGCCCGGGCTGGCCAGGCCAGGCCCGCTCTGCCATGCTCACGGCCATCGTGAGCACCGCCAGCGACCAAGCGGCGAAGGAGGTGGCCCGCCGCCGCACCTTCGCCATCATCAGCCACCCGGACGCCGGCAAGACCACACTCACCGAGAAGCTGCTCCTCTTTGGTGGGGCCATCCAGATGGCCGGTGCGATCCGGGCCCGCAAGTCCTCGCGCCACGCGGTCTCCGACTGGATGAAGATGGAGCAGGAGCGGGGGATCTCGGTGACCACTTCGGTCATGAGCTTCGAGTACCCCTTCCCCGGCGTGCCCGAGGACGCCCCGGATATCGAGCGCCTCGCCAACGTCAACCTGCTCGATACGCCGGGTCACGCCGACTTCGGCGAGGACACCTACCGGGTGCTCACGGCCGTAGATTCGGCGCTGATGGTCATCGACGGCGCCAAGGGGGTCGAGTCTCGGACCCAGAAGCTGATCGAGATCTGTCGCATGCGCGACACCCCGGTGGTCACCTTCGTCAACAAGTTCGACCGGGAGTGCATCTCCCCGCTCGATCTCCTCGACGAGATCGAGGACAAGCTGGGCATGCCCTGTGTGCCCTGGACCTGGCCGATCAGGATGGGCAAGGGCTTTCGGGGGGTCTACCACCTCGTCGACAAGCAACTGCACATCTTCAAGCCGTCGGCCAGTGGCGATCAGCCGGAGGGCATCAGGGTCTCGGGGATCGACGATCCCAAGCTCGACGAGCTGCTCGGGGACGACGTCGAGGAGCTGCGTGAATCGATCGAGCTGCTCGAGGGTGCGGGGGTCGAGTTCGATCGCGAGGCCTTCTTGGCCGGGCGCCAGACCCCGCTCCTGTTCGGATCGGCCATGAACAATTTTGGTGTCCGCGAGCTCCTGCGGGCCTTCGTCAGCCTCGCGCCCGCGCCCCAGCAGCGCGAGGCCGTGGTCGGAAAGGCGGCCGTCGAGCCCCCCAAGCCCGGCGAGCCGGTGGAGACGGCCATGGTCGACGCCGCCGACCCGGAGTTCTCGGGCTTCGTGTTCAAGATCCAGGCGAATATGGATCCCAAGCACCGGGACCGCATGGCGTTCATGCGGATCTGCTCGGGTCGTTTCGAGCGGGGCATGCGGGCCCATCATGTGCGTCTGGGTCGGGAGCTGGCCATGGGCAACGCGCTCGCCTTCCTCGCCCGCACCCGAGAGCTGGTCGAGGTCGCCTGGCCCGGGGACATCATCGGTGTGCCCAACCACGGCACCATCAAGATCGGCGACACCTTCAGCGCCGGCAGGAAGCTGCGTTTCACCGGTATCCCCAGCTTCGCGCCCGAGCTGTTTCGCCGCGTCATCCTCAAGACCCCGCTCAAGGCCAAGGCGCTCACCAAGGGCCTGCGCCAGCTCTCGGAAGAGGGCGCGATCCAGGTCTTCAAGCCCCTGCTCGGCGCGACCTGGGTGGTGGGCGCGGTCGGCCAGCTCCAGCTCGAGGTCATGCAGCATCGCCTCGAGGACGAGTACTCGGTGCTCGCCATCTACGAGCACGTCGACTACTCGACCGCGCGTTGGGTGACCGCCAGGACCGACGAACACGACAAGGTCACGCTCGACAAGGTCATGGCCAACTTCAAGCGTAAGTGCGAGGAGAACGTCTTCGTAGACGGCCACCAGGACCTGGTCTACCTGGCGCCGAACCGCTGGAACCTGACCAAGACCGAGGAGCGCTTCTCGGAGCTGCGCTTCGAGGCGACCCGCGAGCACAGCTGAGCGGGCGCTTCGGCCGGCCGGTGGGCTCTCAGCTGTGCGCGCTCAGGGCAGGCGCTCGAGCTCGTCGCCCCAGTAGGCCTTGGCGTCGAGGTCGGTGCACTCGAGCGTACTCGAGATGATGTGGTCGGCGATCGGACCCACCGGGCCGTTGCAGATCGCGAGGGTGTAGCGGTTCCCTGTGTTGCCATAGACCTCCCGCCAGCGATAGCGCACACCTGGCTGGCCCCCGAGTTGGACCTCGTAGAGACACTGGATGTGGCTGTCTCCGTGACTCCTGGCGTTGTAGAGGTCGGCGAACTGAGGGTCCGCGCGGAGCTGAGCATCGAGCGCGGGAGTGATGGGCCCCGGACCTCGGTATTTGCTCGCCTCGAGCAACTCGACGACCCGAACCTCGCAGCTGCCCTCGCCTCGGGTCGCGGGTTCGAACTCCGCCAACTCCTGAGCTTCGAGCTCGGGCTCGGGTTTGGCCGAACCCTCTGTCGTGTCAGACCCCTCCGAGGGCGGCCCGGCCTCGACAGAGACCGGGGGCTCGGACCGGGGTCGATCCGAGCCCGGCTGGTCTGGAGAGTCGGCGCTGATGCAACCCGTGACCATCGTCAGCACCACGACCATCGAGCGGATCATCCCGGGACAGTAGCAGCCAGCGGCGCCGCCCAGGAGGTCTTCGAAGTGGAGGCGAGGTCGTAGACGGTTGTTTTACTCAGCGCCATTGCTCGAGGGCACCCGGGCTCGCGCCGATACCCCCGGCGAGGGAACTGCCCACTGCCTGGACGCGCTTGGGATCGGCCCCGTACACGGTCGACACCAAGCCTCCAGTGGGGCCGATGACGGCCGCTACACTGAGCTGGTCACCGAGCGCGAACACGTGACGTGGGTCGCTGATCCACAGCGTTTGAAGTCCGAGCTCGTCGAGGAGGGCCGAGAGCAGAAGGTCTGCCCGGTTCGGGCCTCCGTGCTCGCGGCTGCGCTCGAGACTCTGTTCGAGGCTGTCCTGGGAGGCCCCGTAGGTGGCCAGGGATGGCCACCTACGGGGCTCGCCGCGCTTGAAGGCGCACTGGAAGAGGACCTGCTCCCAGCTGTCGGCGTAGGGGCCCATGTCCTCGCCGCTGCCGGTCTCGCGCAGGCTCGGCTCGGGCGCTTCGCCGCGGAGGTCGAAGCTGATGTCGTCTCCGATCTTCCAGCTGATGACGACGGGCAGGTCGGCCTCGATGAACTGGGGTTCGAACTTGTGGCAGTCCTTGTAGAAATCGACCATCTTGGGCACAGCGACCCAGGCCCTGAGGGTGTCGCTGAGCAGTCCGCCGTCTCTTCGACCGGCGGCCCGCGCCCAACTCAGGTAGGTGGCGGGCAACTGAAGACCGGCGTCGCTGAGCCCAGCCAGGCGACAGTAATTATCGAGTTCCTCTTCGCTCACGCCCTCGAGCGTGGCGGCCCAGTCGGGATCGCTCGTCGACACGTAGGCGGTGAGGCGGGGAATGAGGTCCTCGAGGGACCCTTGTTCGGGGTGTTCAGCTGTCGGCATGGTCCCGACCGATGGTCAGAGGCGGCGCCACCCCCGTTGAGGTGTGGGCGCGCCGTGCCGCCAAACCACCAAGATGTCTCCGTCTTCGTGATAGTTGAAAAACGAATCGGAGGCCGGGGCGAGCACGTTCTCAGGCCCGAGGCGGGCCATGAACGCGGGGTCGCGCAGCTCGGCCTGGGTGATCGCCTCGGTCTCGGAACTCCCTTTGAATGCCGAGCCCGCACCGGCGCGCTCGACATGGGTGGCAAAACACTCTGCGGGGAAACCCAAAAATTCGCCCTTGTTGTCGAGTTGATAGCTGTAGGAAGGATGGACGTCGGCGCAGGTGATGTAGAGGGTGACGCCGTCTTTTTCGGGCTCGATGTCGGCCTCTAGGGGAGACAGCCACTGGGGTCGCTCGTGCATGAGCCCCCAGACCGCGACGTCGCGGCCCATGCGCTCGACATAGCCGGCGAATTGGTCGTGGAACGCCAGCCAGGGTTCGAAGCAGGGCTGGCCTGCGGCGAGCAGGATGGACTCGACCTGGCGCGTGGGGACGTGGGGGAGGCGCTCGAGGGTGGCGAGGAACTGGATGGCTGCTTCGCTCAGGGACATTGGACTCTCAGTCATAGGGGGGGAGCCATGGCGGGGCATCCCCGCTCAAGTTGCGCGTGCCGTCGGTGATCTTGGCGCAGTTTCCACAGCGTGGCGCGGGGTCTCCGGGGGTCATCCGACCCTTGCCCGAGCCGCTGGCCCACACCGGGTTGATAGTAAATTCTCCAAGGTCGGCCTCTGTGACTGGGAAGCCAGCGGCTTCACGAGCGTTGAGGGCATCGTTGAGGGCGTGGACTTCAGCATGCGATCCTGGGGGGGAAGGGTGATGTGGGTCGGAGTTGGCGGCGTTGACCCGTCGCTCGATGATTGGGTGCATGTTCTCGGGGGGGGCACCGTTCCGGTCGTTGTGGGCGTGGAAGGTCTCGCCGGTGCGACGATCGATGGCCCCCGCCACCACGGTGCCCACATCTGCTTTCGAGAGGCTTGGATCGGCCGTGTAGTTTCGGCGGGCCTGCTCGGTAGAGGTTCGAACCTGCGCGTCCGCATCGTCGTGAGACATGAGCGGGGGGCGACGAGGAGGCTCGGGAGGATCGGCTGGATCGCGGGGTGGGGGATCGCTCCCATCCGTATCTCGAGGGTGTGCATCGCTGCCATCGGCAGCGGACCGGCGGTGGCTGGTCAGACCCAGGACGTCGACTTGGACCAGGGGGTTCGGGCAGTAGGCGTAGAGGTTGACCTCACTGCCTCGGTAGCCGATCGGGTCGGGGGTCAGATAGCGGCCCAGGCCCGGGTCGTAGTAGCGGTAGCGGTTGTAGTGGAGCCCTGTCTCGGCGTCGTAGTAGTGACCGGGCCACCGGAGGTTGAACTCGAGGGTGGCGGAGGCATGGACCTCGATGCTGCCCCATGGATCCACGCGGGGGGCCCACCAGACGATCTCCCGGTGTTCGTCTTCAATGTGTAGGGGAGCCCCCGCGCCGTCGCAAAACAGGTGGAAGAGGCGGCCTTTTGCGGCGGGTGCTTCGCGATCTTCGTAGTCGATGAACGCCAGGGGCACGAGGGCCTGGTCGTCGGCGTAGAGATAAATACGCAGCCTCTCCTGGGGGTCGATCTCCGCGGCGAGGCGGTCGCCGTCCCAGTAGAACTCTCGACGTGCACCCTCGAACTCGGTCCATAGCCGACGGCCGACCGCGTCGTAGCCCGCCCGCCAACTCTGGGTCGAGGCCCCCTTGTCGCGGTCGAGCTCGAGCTCGACCGCGACGAGAAAATCGAAGCTGTCGTAGGAGTAGCGGGTGATCGGCCCATCTCGGTGGCGACGAAGGGAGAGTCGGTCGCGGCTGTCGTGCTCGTAGACCTCTGTGGCAGAGGCATCGATTTGGTTGCCGGGTCCGAGGCCCAGCCTGGAGATCGACGGTGAGGCGACGAGGTTGGAGGCCGAGTCGAATTCGTAGCGGAGCTGTCGATCTCCAGACTTCTCTCCGACGAGCCGGTGGGCATCGTCGACCTCGTAGGTCGTCGTGCCACGCGCGCTGTCTGTGACGCTGAGGAGGTCGCCGTGGGCGGAGTAGGTGTAGCGTACGCCCCAGCCTGTGTGTTGACCGTCGCTGTCCCTGCGCGCGCTCAGCCGTCCTTTGAGACGTCCCTCGTGGTCGTACTGCAACCACTCTCGGGTGCCGTTGCTGCACCGACGCAGGACCACACCGTCGGGGGTCGAGTGGATCTCGCTGCGCTGGCCGTTGGGGGCCTCGATCCGGGTGAGACCGTCGCTTGGGTGAAGGTGGCTCCACTCGAAGCGCCCGAGCACACGTAGGCGGGTCCTCTGGGGGCTGGGGAGTCGCTCGATACCCTCGCCATCCCGGAGGTCATGGACCCGTCGACCATGAAAATCGATGCCGATCTGAATCTTGTTTGCGCCGGTCGAGGCCTCGGTGAGCCGCCCCCGAGCGTCGTAGTCGAAGCGGTGCTCGCCCCCACTCGCCAGAACCCGCCGGGCGACCAATTGATTGTCATGAAACTCGAGGTTTTGGAAGATCAGTCGACCTCGACCATCCGACTTGGAGAGCAAGCGATCACCGAGGTCGTAGGTGTAGACGTCTCGGAGTCGATCGTCGCGCCAGACCTTGCTCAGGCGCTGGCCAGGGTCGTACTCCCAACGGGTCACGTTTCCGAGTGGGTCTGTGAGTGCAACAACCTGTTCGAGCGCGTTGTAGGCGTAGCGCGTCGTGTTGCCGAGGGGGTCGATCTTGGCGTGGAGGAGATTCCACGAGTGGATCTCCCGTTGGTGGTAGCGACCATCGCGGTCGAGGTGGGCGATCTCGTTTCCCGCCGCATCGTATCCGCGGCGTTGGGCGCGTTGGAGACCATCGACCTCATAGACGGGGTTGCCCAGCGCGTCACACCAGCGACGCTTTTGAGGGGTGGTGCGGGCCCCCGCGGCGCGCATGTGGAACACGCTGTGGGCGAGTCGACGAAGCTCAGCAGGGACTTCGAGCAGTCGTCCAGTCGCGCCCGACATGGCCTCGGGAGAGGTCTCCACGCTGGTTGCGAAGGTCCGCGCCAAGCTGGTCGCGGGCAGATCGCGGACAAAGGGGTTGGACAGCGCGGTGGTCTGGGCCTCCGTGGGGTGCAGAAACCCGAACCGATCTCGACGTCCGAGGTTGGCCCCGTTGGCGTCGTAGAGGTAGGTCAGCACCCGCCCGCCCGCATCGATCTCTTCGAGGATCTTGCCCTCGCTGTCTCGGACCCGGAGCCGCTCTGCGCCCTGGGGATTGACGATCTTCGTGATGAAGCCGTCCTTGTCATAGTGGTACTCCCAGACCGCGCCCTCGCCCTCCACATAGCGAGTCATGCGCTTGTCGACGAAGTACTCGACCTCGGCGCGCCACAGACCGTCGTCGCCGCAGGCGTAGATGCAGCGGCCCTGGTCGTCGTAGCGGAAGCTGTAGCCGTATTCGCGGGGGTCGACCTGCCGGGTCCAGCGGTGGTGGGCGTCGTACTCGTAGGCCCACAGCCCGTTGTTGGCGTCGCGGACGTAGGCGAGCTCGCCGGCGAGGTTGTAGCTGGCTGCGAAGCGGGCGCTGGGTTCGGCACCGAGCGCGTCGATGGCCACGATGCGGCCTTGGGGCTCGTGGCGCAGGATATAGCGGCGGGGGGCCTCGGCGCCCGCGGAGTCTCGATCTTCGACGCTCGAGAGCTGTCCACCGGGGCCGTACTCGAGGCTGAGCTCTCGGTCTTCGCTGCGCAGACCGACCAAGGGCAGGACCTCGGTGAACAGGTCGCCGGCGAAGATCATGGTCGCCTCGCCGGGGGTCGAGAGCTCGTAGCGCTCGCGGGTGATCCGGCGCAGGACGTAGCCGTGGGAGATGCTTCGGTCGGTGCCGGCCTCGAACTTGGGGAACTCGAGGGTCACCCCGTCCCAGTCCGTGAACTTGGCCCTGTGCAGGCGCAGGTCGAGGCGACGCTGATAGAAGTGTCGGAATCCGTAGCCCAGGGGACCGCTGTGCTCGGCCCGGCCGGTGCTGTAGTGGCGGCGCCAGCAAAACAGACCCGGCGAGACGAAGTCGCAAAACTCGTCGAAGTTCTCGCCGGTGACCAGGTAGATCGGGTGCGAGCCGTCGGCGCAATTGGCGTTTCCGCGTCGAGACGAGCGCAGGGCCCGGGCTGCCCGAGCCACCGACTTGAGCGCCTTCATGAGCGCGCCGATGACCATGTCGCCGATCGGTGGGCAGGGGAAACCACCGATGAGCACGGTGGGCACGGGCGGACCCAAGAGACAGCCCATGCCGGGCGGGAGCCCTGGATCTTTGCCACACAGGAGCTTGATGGCGAGCACGGCCGCGTCGGCGGCGGCCTGCGCTGCGGCGGCGGCCGAGTTGGCGGCGACGGCCCCCGCTGCACCCGCGGCCACACCCGCCACCCCCATGGCGATGTCGAAGGGACCCATGGAGGTCGGGTTGCAGTGCTTGGTGATGTCGAGGATCCGCGCCGCCCGGGCGCCGCCCACAAACACGTTGCTCGAGCCCGTGAAGATCTCGAAGGGGGGCGCCAGCGAGCCGCAGGTCACGGAGATGCCGATGTCGCCCGCCCGCGCCAGAGGCATGCCGCCGCCGAGCACAGAGATCGCCCCGGAGCCCACGACCATGCCGATGCTGGGCAGGGGGATGGGGGGCGCCGGGGGGATCAGAGAGGGCGGGTGCGTGTGGGCGTGGAGCGAGCCCAGGTGCATGCCCAGCAAGGTGATCGCGGGCATGGAGGGGAACAGGGCGGCGATCGGAGCGGTCAGTCCGGCGAAGGCCGAGTCGATGATCTGGGCCGGCGCGCCGACCAGGCCCGTGACGCCACCGAGGCCCTGGGCGACCCACCCGGCGGCGCCCTGCTCCGCCGGCGGGGCGTTTTGAAACGGGGCGATCGTCGAGTTGATGGCGTCGGCCATGCAGTCGAGGCTCGGCGATCCGGTCGGGCCGATCAGGGGGGGCGCCGGCGGGGCGGGGCGGCTCCCCGGCTGCGATCCGCTGCGGGCGTCGCTCATGTCGGGGCTCCTCCGCCTTGCTCGAGGGCCTGGGCCTGGGCGAGCTCGCGCTCGAGCTCGCGGCGCTCGGGCTCCATGTTGGCCTGGGCGTAGATCTGGGCCTGCTTCTCGAGCGCCGTATACCAGCGCGGGTAGTGGCCGTAGGTCCGACACAGCTCACGGCAGCGTGTGTAGCTGGCGACCGCGTCGCCCGAGCGACCCTGGGCGAGCTCCGCATCGCCGCGCCTTTCGAACATGTCGGCGTAGACGAAGGGGTTGAGGGCCGCGGCCGCGACCTTGGTGCCCGAGTCGGCGTAGCTCTCGGCGTCGGCGAAGAGACCGAGGGCCATGCTGACGTCGGTCACGGAGGTCAGCAGGTTCGAGAGCGCGGGCAGGCTCTTGCAGGCCATGGCCGTGACGATGCCCTGCTGCAGGCGCTCGCGCGCGCCCACGGGGTCGCCGGCGGCGAACAGGGTGTCGCCGGCGCCCAGCAGGGCCACGGCCTCCAGCTCCGGCTGGCTGCGCTCGTGGTGAAAGGCGTGGAGCAGGGCGTACTTGTCGAGGGCGTCGGGGTAGCGCTCGTAGGCGTAGTCGAGGGCCGCGAGCTGCTGGAGGGAGGCCATGCGCTCGGCCAGGGGCAGGTCCCTGTCGGCGGCGTCTGTGCCCAGGGCGTCGGTGAGCGCCGGGGTCGAGAAGTCGTCGGCGTAGGCGAGGGCGAAGGCGCAGCGCTGCTCGGTCAAGGCCGTGCGCAGGCCGGCCCGCTCGTACTCGTCCCAGACCACGATGCGCAGGGCGCTGACTCCAGCGGGGAGCTCC
This sequence comes from uncultured Nannocystaceae bacterium, assembly GCA_964451725.1. GTDB lineage: Bacteria > Myxococcota_A > Polyangia > Nannocystales > Nannocystaceae > Plesiocystis. Next base: position 25,281 of record CAYVJQ010000079.1, read on the forward strand.
ACGCTGGTCGGGATCAAGGTGGCCATGAGCGCCGAGAAAGCCTCGAGGTCGCGACACTCGAGGGGCATCAGGCCGATGACCACCCGGTAGTCGGCCTGGTTGGGCAGCAGGCTCGCCAGGTAGCGCAGCAGCGAGGCGAGGCGCTCGGGGGCGGGACAGCGCCCGTCCTCGAGATCCATCGGGAGGGCCGGAGGGGGCGGCTCGCCCTTGGCCGCCCGCTCGCTGGTGATGACCTCGAGCTGCAGGCGCAGGGCCTCGAGGATCGCGTCGATCCACTGCGCGGGGCTGTGGAAGGGTTGGTGAAAGGCGGCCACCAGGTGGCTGGGCAGGGTCTGCTCGAGGGCCTGAAAGAAGTTGAGCACATAGGCCAGGCTCTCGCTGTGACAGCCGAGCACGAGCAGGGGGAACTCGTCTTGCTGGGCGAACTCGTCGAGGGTCTCGCGCAGCGTGTCGAACTTCCGTTTCATGGGCAGGGTCGCGGGCGAGGTTCCAGGGATCGTTTCAGTTGAGTCGGATGAAGCGGGCGCGGACGACCGTGTCGCCCTCGGTGCGGATGTCGACCCCGCCCGCGCCTGCGTGCAGCTCGATCTGCTCGGCGCCGATACGCAGGCGGCCTGGGAGCTCGAAGTTCGCGTCGGGTCCGAGCAGGGTGAACTCGGGGCCGGCCGCGGTCGCGGCGATCCGCATCAGAACGGTTCCGTCCGGACCACGGATCAACAGGCGCTCGCCCTGGGCGAGCCGCAGCTCCGGCTCGGGCGGGGTGTCTGAACTCGGGTCACCCGCGACAGGGACCTGGGCCTGGCTCGGCCCTCCGTCCTCCGAGGGTCGCTCGAGACCCGCGATCACACCTGTGACCACGGGCTCGGGCCAGTTCTCGGGTTTGGAGATCAACACGCGATGCCCAGCCCGGATCCGCAGCTGGGCCAGGGTCGGCAGCCAGGCCATGACGGGCGTGCCCTCGCTGTCTCGTACACGCACAAACACGCGCCGCGGCAGGTGGGGGTGGTGGGTGTCGAGGCACTCGCCCACCAAGGTCCCCGAGCCGATGCGCATCGAGTGCGACTTCGCGGCCAGTTCGAGGAGCTCGTCGAGCCTCGGGGTCGCGCCCACCGGGAGCTCCTGCCGCGCCTGGCCTCCAGTTCCCTCGGGCTCCGCCATACCTGGAATATAGCCTCAGTCGGGGGGCGCTCGATACCGGATCAGGGGGTGGTCGTCGCCGTGCGCTGAAACTCGATCACGACCCGCCGGTTCGCGCGCAGCGTGCCCGGTGTCTGTTCGGGCTGTCCCGCCTGGGCTGCGAAGGGCCCCGAGCCCAGGGCCCCGCCAGCGAACTGGTGGGTCTCTCCGTGGACGGCGGTGGTGATCCGCGAGCGAGACACGCCGAGGGTCTGGATCAACCCGGCGACGTTGGTCGCCCGACGGGAGGAGAGGCCGCGGTTGTAGCGAGCGGGACCGGTCTCGTCTGCGAAGCCCGTGACTTGGACCTGGACGTCGGGGTGGGCGTGGACGTAAGGGAGGAACTCGCGCAGCTTGGCGTCCTCTCCAGCCATGGGGCTGTCGACGTCGAAGTCGAAGTAGATGATGGTCGGCTCGTGGGTAAAATAGGTACGGAAACGATCGAGGGCCTCGCCGACGGTGGCCGACTGGGCCCCGCTGGCGCTGACGTACTCCCCGGACACCGCCCCCGTGCGGACTTGAAATCCCCACAGGAGGGAGCCGTAGATCGTCTGGTTGTCGTGCCCCTTGGCGACGGTCTCGAAGTCGAAGTCGATCGATCCGGCCGAGATTCCGGGTCCGTCCCGAAGGGTCGAAGCTTTCACGTCCGTCGGCGAGCGCACCCAACCGGGCTCGTTGCCACCCCTAAATCCCGTACCACTTTGATAGTAGGGCCCCGTGGCGGAGCTCGGAGCGTGGGTCGCGGGGTCGTAGATTTGGTCGACAAAGTGCCCGGGCCCAGCCGGGCCGGCCCCTGTGGTCATGACCGTGTTGCGGGCAGCCTCGGCCCCGACGCCGACTCGGGACCAATCGAGGGGGGAGCCGGGGGCGCTCGTCGTGCCACCCACGTCGGTGGTGTCGACGACCTGCAGGAGCTCGATCTCCGCCGAGTAGGGGGAGTGGGGATCCGGGTGAAACTCGATGTTTCCGAGCATCCCCGCGTTGGCGGAGGGCGGAGAGGGTTGAGAAATCATGTCGATGTCGAAGTGGCCCAGGGGCACGGGCAGGGACATGGCCAGGTCGGCGTCGACATGCTCAGTCGGTCCAGTCGCGCCAGCCGGGCCAGTCGCGCCCCGCTGGGCGACATGGGCGAGCTCGTGGGCGATGAGCGCGTCGCCCCGAGCCGACCCGGGGTCGTAGCGACCCGAGGCAAAGTGAATGTCTCGGCCGATCGTGAGCGCGTTGGCTCCCACCGAGCGCGCGATGGCCTGTGAGCGCGGCCCATGGTGAACGCGGACAGCGTCGAAATCGGCGCCCATCCGCTCGCCCATGTTCGTACGGATGGGATCAGGGAGGGCGAGGCCCGTGCTCTGCCGCCCGACCCGGGCGAGGCCCCGCTCCAAGGGGGAAGGTTCGCCCTGTATTGGACGCGGGCGGATTGGGGCGTGGTGGCCCCCCGCGACCGAATCGGCCTCCCGCTCCCGGTCATGGCGAACCGGGAGCCTGGGGGCGCGCATGAACATCGGCATTCTCTGGCCCCGCGGACCTGGGGGAGATCCCGCTGTCGCCGGCGCATTTTTGCTGGCCCCTCGTCGTCTTCGGCGGCCGAATTGCATTGCTCGATGCTAGCAGCGTGATGTACGCAATCGCAAGTATGTCCGCGACAAAATGGATATTTGTCATGGCCGCCATGTCCGCCGCTTGTCGAGGACCGGGGCAGACCCGAAACGGGACGGACGAAGAACAGAACCCGCGAGTCGAGATTGCCGCTACAATCGAAGACCAGAGAACGAAGGTCGAGGTGGTCGAAGAAGCAGTCGAGTGGGTCGAGTTGGAGAGCGGCGACGAAGTCACCCGCGCACGGGCGGCGAGGCGGCTGTGGGAGCGCGGCCATCCGCGCGCCCTCGAGGCGAACCTGCGTGTCCTCGACGATGCCCCCGACGGGCTACACCCCGACTACACCCCCGCGGTGGGTGCTTTGGTGGCGATCGGTGAGCCCGCGCTGGACCCCCTCATCGAGCGCCTCGACGCGCCCGAAGAGATGACACGCAGGCGGGCGGCCAACGCGATCTCCGGGATCACCAAGGGCTTGTTCGGCTATGATGGCCAGCGTTGGTCGGGTGGGGAGGAGGCCCAATGGAGGGATTGGTGGTGGGCCATCGGTTATGACGCCCGTCTCGATGCGGCCGGTCGAAAGCCCAAGATCGACGCGCTCCGTGCTTGGTCTGCCGCGCGAAAATCTGGGCGCTGATCGGTCACACAATGGGCCAATATGGGCCGGAAGGTCGAGTTTGATGCATGTGGATATTGTTGTGCTCGACATCGGTGAGGGCTTGAAGATAATGTTCATGGTGTGCCGCAGTGGCACTGTCGGACGCGGTGTCGAGGTGGCGCCGCGCAGGAGTTAGGGCGGCCAGCAGGCATGTCGAGTTTCGGAGTCGCAAGGGCTAGACGTCGCGCGAGGGAGCCGGGAGACGCCGGAGCCTCGAAGCGCAGCCGTGGGCCTGCCCAGGAGTCGGCGGCGGGGGCGGGGACGGGGATGCCCCGGTTTCTGCAGCGCGCGCCAGAGACCGAGACCGAGCTCGAGCGAGAGGCGAAGCCGGAGGAGGCGCTTCAGCCGGAGCTCCAGGCGAGTACCGCGACCTCGCACAGCGCGAATCTCGAGACCGGAAGCCCTGGGGCCGCCCGTTCCGCGGCCCCTTCGACTGGCTGGGGTGGGGGACCGGTCCAGCGTGCGTGCGCCTGCGGGAGCTGTGCGAGTTGCTCCGCCCGGGAGGTTCAGCGTGAGCTCGATGGGGAGGGAGGGCCGCGGGAGCTCGAGGCGGAGCAGCGGGCGAAGCAGGTCCAGCAGGTCAGCGAGGACGACAAGGGCACCCGCTTGGCCGGGGGACCCCCGAGTGGCGACGGCGACGGTGATGGGAAGCCCCGCAGCGGTCGGGCCGAGGCGCCCGTGCAGGCGGCCTGCGCAGCGTGTACACGCTGCGAGGTCTCGGGCTGCGCCAGCCCAGGCGACGAGGTGCAGCTCGAGGCGATTCAGCTGTGGGACTGCTCGGAGTACAGAGAGCCGAGTTGCTCGCTCCAGTCGGAGGCGGACGGGAGCGTGGCTGGAGTCGGCCGGCCGGCGGTGATTCACTCGGCCGCGCGCCGAGGTCTCGCGGGGGCCTCGACTCCCCTGCCTCACTTCGACCGAATTCAGACCGCCTTTGGTCGCCACGACATCTCCGATATTCGGACCCGGGTGGGTGGTGCGGCCCACTCGGCGAGCCGGGAGATGGGCGCCCGGGCGTTCGCGTCGGGTAGCCGGATCGGGTTTCGGAGCTCGCCGGGGGTGCGGCTCGCGGCCCACGAGGCCGCGCATGTGGTTCAGCAGCGAGACGGGTTGAGTCTTCCCGACAACATCGGTCGACCGGGGGACCACTACGAGCGCCACGCCGACCGTGTGGCCGACGTGGTCGCCAGCGGGCGCTCGGCCGAGGTCGTGCTCGATGAAGTGGCGACCCGGGGGGCCGAACGCCCGAGCTCGTCGCCGGTCCAAACCGAGGGTAGTGCGGGCAGGGAGGGCGAGCTCATCCAGCGCGCGTTGGTCGGGCCGCCGACCCGACATGTAGAGGCCGCCGCAGCGGAGACGCCCGGCGTAGGCGAGAGCGCGAGCTTTGAACCAATAGGCTGCGGAGAGGCCTCGGAGGCGGGCGGGGCCGGGGCCGCCGGGGCCGGGGAGGTCACGGCCAAGGGGGACGCGAACGAGCCGCCACCGAACCCCGGGCAGGCCGCGAAGTCGAAACCGGGAGGCAAGAATAAGGGCAGCCCAGGAACGATCAACACCCCTTGTTTCGGAGGCCGGGCGCCCAAACGACCCAAGAGCGCGAAAAAGCCGAAGAAGGACAAAAAACCCAACACCCAAAAGCAAGAGGAGAGCACGACCTTCCCCTCTTGGGGCCGACCCGTCGACGAGTGTGAGGCTCAAAAGGCCCTGAAGAAGGAGGAGGGGAAGGTCCCCGCGCCGGTCGACGACTCGAAGCGAAGCCGAGACCAAGGCCAGGCGAAGCCCGAGGGGAGTGCGGAGGGAGGGGCCAAAGCTGCGAGCGTGGACAACCGGGGGGAGACCGGGAAAAGCGAGGGGAAAACCAGCGATCCGGCGGCCGGGATCGCCAGCCGGATCGGGCAGGCGGAGGGCAGCCGCGACGCGGCGGTGATCGACTTCGTCGGGGTCAGCTCCGGCCTCGGGCTGATCTCTACTCGAGCGGCGCGAGTTTCGGAGGGTATTGATTTTAGCAGACGGGGAGGCGAGCCCGAGACAGCAGCGGACTCGAGGCGGCGCATGGCCGCGGCCGACGTTGCCAAGGTGTTTTTACAGCGGGGGGCGGCGCACATTTCGAAGGCCATCTCGTTTGTGCAGGCCGATGCAGCCCAGCGCCTGTCGAGCGCCGCGAGCACGACGATCGCCAACATCGAGGGGGCGATGCAGGCCGAGAGAGCGGCGATCTCCCAGACGATCGCCGGGGCCCAGAAGCGGGTCAGAGGCAGGGCCAGCGGCGCCCGGGCGCTGTTGATCACCCAGTATGTCGTCAGCGTCGCCAAGGTGCAGTCCGAGACCAGCACCGCGATCGCCAAACTCGACGCCGCCCACAAGCGCACGATGGCTCGGGCGATCAAGAGCGAGGGTGAGGGGCTGAGCGAGGTCACCAGCCGCTTCGCCACTGGACGAAAAACCCTCGAGATGATGGGCCCCAAGTGGGCCGGGCTCGCGGTCGCCCGGGGCCAAGCTCACGCCCACGGGTATGAGACCAACGGTTGCAAGAAGGGCTACAAAGACGACGGCCTGTTCGACGGTTGCCTGACCGTGCGGCAGGCCCACGCCCAGCAAAAGGCCGCCTGCAAGACCGCCGCCGGCTACCAAAAGGGCCTGGTTCGCCAGGCCAACCAAAAGGCCTACAACCTTCGTCATCAGCGCAAGCAGTACCGCTGCATGGTCATCTCGGGAGGGCAGCAGGTTCGCAAGAGCCTCGACGGGATGCACGGCGCGCTGGTCGACGGCCTGAGGTCTGGCTGCAAGCAGGCGCTCGCTGGAATGGCGGTGGCGATGACCAAGTCGAGCGCCGGCATCGACAAGGCCGAGGCCGAGGCGATCCAGACTTTGGTCGCTCAAGGCCACAGCCAGCGACAGGCGATCAACGACGTGGGCTACATGAAGCAGCTCGCCGCACAAGAGCTGGCCCACGCGAGCGCAGCCAGCTTGGGGCACGGTGTGCGGGCGGCGATGGGGACCCTGGAGTCGAGCCTGCACCGTATGCGGACCGAGATCATCGGGGGTGTCGCGCCGGATCCGACGGCCTTCGCCGCCGACCTTGGGCCGGTCGAATCGGCGCTCACCGGTGGGGTGGGGGCGTTGATGGACGTGCTCGAGATCGGTGTCCGCGGTGGGGAGAGTTCGGTCGCGCGCACCGCAGAGGCGGCGTTGACCGGGCTCAGCGGGATCTCCACCAAGAACGAGGAGCTCGCGGGGAAGGTCGAGACTGGATTCTCTGATGGCATGGCCAAGCTCGAGGGAGGGACGACCGGCGTATTCCAGAAGCTGACCTCCACACACGTCAAAGCGGCCAAGCGGGCCTCGGTCGAGGGCGTCCAGGGCATGGTCGGGACGGCCAAGGGCTTCGAGGCGAGCATTGCCAAGACCTACCTGAAGATCGACGCGGCCCTGAAGAAGTCGGTCGTCGAGCTGCGGGGGGAGCTCGACAAGACCCTGGGCGAGCTCGACGTGGCGGTCCCTTGGCACGCGTGGGAGGCCGCGAAAAAGGAGCAGCCGGCGTGGAAGGAGGTCCTGGCCATCGTGCTGATCATCCTCGTGATCATCGCGGCGACCTTGGTGACGGTGTTTACGCTCGGGGCAGGGGCGTCGCTGTTTGCGGTGATCTTGGTGGGTGCGTTGGTCGGAGCCGTGAGCGCGGGCCTCATCCAGATCATCAACAATTGGTCGGAAGGAAAGGAGCTGGGCGAGGGGGTCGTCACGGCGATGATCATGGGCGCGATCGGTGGTGCGATCGGCGGGGGCATGGGGTTCGCTGCCGGGACCTTCGCAGCCGCGGCCGGCCCGATGATGCGGGCCGCGATCACCCTCGGTGGCGACCTCGCCGCCGAGGCCCTCACCCAGGGCATCGGGGTCACCTTCTTCAGCCAAGAGTGGAACCCCTTGGGGTTCGTCATGGCGGGAGGGATGTCGGGGATGGCGTCGATGCGCTCCGCACGAGGGGGGCGCCCGCGAGCGGGAGCACCGAAAGCCGGCACGCCGGAGGTCGGGGCACCGAAGATGGGGGCGCCGGATGTCGCAGCACCGAAGACCGGAGCGCCGGATGTCGCGGCACCGAAGACTGGGGCACCGGATGTCGCAGCGCCGAAGACTGGAGCACCGGATGTAGCAGCACCGAAGACTGGAGCACCGGATGTAGCAGCGCCGAAGACTGGAGCACCGGATGTAGCAGCACCGAAGACTGGAGCACCGGATGTAGCAGCACCGAAGACTGGGGCGCCGGATGTCGCAGCACCGAAGACTGGAGCACCGGATGTAGCAGCGCCGAAGACTGGGGCGCCGGATGTAGCAGCGCCGAAGACTGGAGGGCCGGAGGTAGCAGCGCCGAAGACTGGAGCGCCGGATGCAGCAGGGCCGAAGACTGGAGCGCCGGATGCAGGGGCACCGAAGACTGGAGCGCCAGGCGGCGGGCAGGCGGCGGGAGTCGCGGGAGCTCGGCGCGCGGCGGTCCGCGACGCGGCGGGGAACCTCATGTTTGGGTTTGGGCTCGCGGGTGTCTCCGAGTTGATGGGGGGCAAGTTCGACGCCAAGCGCTTCTTTTCAACGGCTGCGTCGGCGGCAGCGGGATCCTGGGCGGCTGGGCGCGCGAATCGTTCAGAGGCACCCAAGCCGACCGCCGAGCCGAGCTCGACCGCTGCTTCGAGTCCGGGTCCGAGCACGCGCCTCGGTCGAATGCGCGAGCGTGTGCGCAAGGTAGAGAAAGGGATCGAGAACCGTCTGAGCCTCGCTGGAGAGCGGATGTTCGCGCCCAAGGTCGACGGGGCCGACGCAGGTGGGACCCCGGGGCCTCGAGTGGCGGATGCGGACGGAGGAGCAGCACCGAGCCGAGTTACGGATGGGGATGGAGGAACGCTGCCGCTGGTCAGGGCGGCCGACGTGGACGGAGTCGGGCCGGGGATTCGTCC
>CAYVJQ010000080.1:0-33398 GCA_964451725.1 uncultured Nannocystaceae bacterium
GGTCCATGGATGTGAAGTTCGAGGGCAAGAACGTCCAACTCCTCGGCGACGCCATGACCAACAACGAGTGACTGGGCGATGGGCGTACCGAACTCCAGCACGATCGCAGAGGGACACAGCCCAGGGACGCCTTCGACCTTGGTGTTGAACATCGACTGCGAGGACAAAAAGGACGCGGCTCAAAAGCGGCCCTGGGACGATTGCCAGGTCACGCAGATGTGCAACATGATCAAGGGCTTCAACGAGTCCACGTACGAGAAGAAGAAGACCGACTACAGCCCGGGCCGACGCATGGACGACAAGAAGCGCAAGAGCATGGGTAAGACCAAGGCGGACCAGACCACTCACAACGCCCGCAACAAGGAATACACGGATGGGCTCAAGCAATTTTCGACCGAGTTCGACGCTTTGGTCGCCGAAAAGGGCGCCGACCACCAGGACGTCAAGGACAAGTTCAACGACGACTGTGCCCACGAGGCTTGGAAAGAAAAGGGGACCACGACCCCGATGCCCCGTGGTATCCGCAAGAAGGGGATGAGCCCCGACCACGTCCATGACGTCAGCCAGGGCGGGCCCACGGCCGGTCCCAATCTGATGAAAGAACTCAACTGGGCCGACTCCCTGGTCAACCAGACGGTCGGCCGCGCGATGTCGGCCTACGACCCCGACACTCACGACAAGGTCGCCGCCAACCCCAATTGCGGTTGCCCCCCCGATTGAAGGTACTGTCATCATGTCCGACCCCACACTCTCCGAACGAGTCAAGACGCTCGTCGACCAGGCCCTCGACGCCATCGAGCGGGCCGACTCGTTCTCCAGCGAGGACGCCAAACGGCCGGTCCCCAACCCCCCCGCCACACTGCATGCCATCGCCGAGCTCGAGGCGGATCTGCGCGAGCGCGGGATCTCGATGCCTCCTTCGCTGCGTGCGCTCCTGACCCACTACGATGGGGTTCCCGAGTTCATGGGCCCCGCCGAGGGCCTGTCGCTGCGCAGTGCACGGGAGATCGTCGACGCCCGTGAGGACGACGAAGCCGACTGGGAAGAGCTCTCCCCCGCGGCGAGCTTCGTGTTCATGGGTGGTGACTCGCCGGCGTTCGTCGGTTTCCTACCGGACTCGGCGGACGACGCCGGCGAGATGGCCGTCGTCCACATCGATGCGTCCGGAGAAGAGACCGAGTACGATGGCCTCGTCGACTACCTTGAGAGCCACCTCGGGTATCTGAACGACGTCATCGAGTCCAACGAGGCCGATCGCGCCGACCTCCCCGACGACTGAGGGGCCGGGGAATCGAGGCTCATGACCGACAATCCTCTAGTCGCCCATGTTTCGGGGGACCCCGGTGACACCCCCCTCGCGGAGCTCAAGCAGCACGTCTTGCTGTTCGTGGAGGGACCCCCTGGGCCGAAGACGCTCCAGGCGATCTTTGCGCTCTACGTCGCCCACTTTGGGGATTGTTTTCAGTTCTACCACCCGACGGCGTTCGGGTTCGGCCCGCGGCCGTGGTCGTCGGACATGCGTGCGCACTTCGAGGCCTCCGAACTTCTGCAGCTGCGTCGGCGTCGGATCTGGGGATACACCTGGGCGGACGGTCGAGGGCCGTCGTCGCGCAACCTGACCGTTCATGGCTACCGACCGTTCTCGGAGGCGCCTCGCACGAGCTTCGTCCGTGCCGAGTTCGCTTGGGATGAGGACAGCGAGGCGATCCGCTCGTTCTGTGCCGACCTCCTCGATCGTGTGGCGTGCATCTCGGGCACCTGTGGATACGTTTTTCAGGGCCAGCCCCGGGCAGGGTTGGCCCGGGCCTCCTTCGACGCCGTGTACGCTTGGGCGCGTCGCTACTGGGGGGTCGAGGCGCAGGATCTCGACGTCACCGTCATGCATATGCGCGATGGCTACAAGTGCGTCAATTGGCTGACGATCATCGGTGAGAGCCTCGCCGAGCGTGCTCCCGATGCCCTCGCCGCAGCACAGTCGGCCGCACACGGGTTTGAGGTGCGAACGGGGGGCGTGATCCTTCAGGCTGCGCCGGGGCCCCGCCTGGGCGACCGCTACCGCGGCGAAGACCTCGACGGCTACGTTGCCGTTGCGGAGGCGTTGAGGCCGCTACAGGTCGCCACGCACGGGTCCTTTGGCGACGGCTGCAGCAGCAAGTGGGATCAGGACGAGACCTTGGCCTGGCTGCGCCGGTTCACCGAGCCCGACGCCGTCAACGGGTAGCGACCGAGGCTGCCAGCATCGCTGTGATGGGGGAAACCGAGACCAAACACGACCCGGGTCGCATCGAGGCGTATATCGCCGCGATCGAGGGCGAGGCGAAGCGAGAGGATGCAAACACGATCGTCGCGTTGCTGGGTGAGGTCACGGGTCTGAAGCCCCGAAAGTGGGGGACGAGCATCATCGGCTGGGGCAGTTACCATTATGTGTATGCCTCGGGGCGGGAGGGCGACTGGGCGAGGATCGGGTTCTCGTCGCGCAAGGCGAGTCTCTCCCTCTATCTAATGGACGGCTTCGGTGAGCACGGGGCGCTGCTGGCGAGGTTGGGGAAACACAAGGTCGGGAAGTCTTGCCTGTACATCAAGCGCTTGTCGGATGTCGATGTCGAGGTGTTGAAGGCGCTGATGGTTCGATCGCTGGCGGCGATGCGGGTGCGTTATCCAGAGGATGGGGAGCCGCGCGCCGAGCTTGCGTCGAAGAAGAAGACCGCTGCGAAGAAGAAGACCGCTGCGAAGAGCCGTTGACGCGGCTCGAGTGCAGCCCCCAGCCGGGCGTGGACCCGCTCGCAAGGCTTGAACTGGAGCGCTCAGCCCTGGCGGCCGAACACACCGAGCGCGCGCAGGAGCCAGGCCGCGTCGGCGGTCTCGAGGACGGCGGGGTCGCCGAGCCCCGGGGTCGACATGCCACGGTTCCGGGCCATGGCCGCGAGCGCGCCGTCGACGGTCCCCGACAGGCGGGTGGCGATGAGCAGGCACGAGCGCCGCAAGACCCGCTCGAGTTTGTCGGGGGCGGCGCGCCAGTGGTCGAGCTCGCGGGCGAGCCCCCGGCGTAGATCGACGTCGAGTTGGGCGGCCGTGAGCCCACAGGCGGCGAGGCCGTCGACGAGCGCCCGGGCGGGGTCGCTGGAGGGCTCGTGGCGGGGGTGGACGAGGGTGTGGAGTCCGTCGAGGAGGTCGGGAATGGACAGCGGCCAGCGATCGAAGACCACGGCCAGGCCTGAGGTCAAGGTGGCGGCGGCGTGGGCGATCCTGAACCGGCGCTCGAACTCGGGGATGTCGACGAAGCTCTCGTGTACGACGATGGTCGGCCGCTCGAGGTTGCGGACGCCGACTCCGCCCACGAGCGGCAGATCGCTGATCGCGATGACGAAGTCGAGGCCCAAGGCGGCGCGCCAGGGGTCGACGAGGCCGGCCGCAGATTGGACGGCGAGCCACTCCTGGGGGGTCCTGGGTGGGTGTGCGCCCAGGTTGTCGGGCCCGGTGTGGATACCCGCGAGGTGACCTCGGAGTTGGAGCAGGACCTCTCGCAGGGCACCGCGCCACTCGAGGGGGACCCAGCCCTCGGCGCGAACGGGGTCGCTGGGTACCTTGACCGGCGGCAGGCGAGTGGTGAGCTTGGGGACCGGCCCGGCGGGCGCCATGAACGAGGCGATTTGGTAGTGGTGGCGAGCCAGCTCCATGCGATGGAAAGCCTCGTTGAGGCGCGCGAGGCCGAGGGCCAGCCCGGCCTGGAGGGGCTGGCCCACCGCCCAGGCACCGAGCTCGTCGAGGAGCTCCTCCGTGCCCCCACACAGGGCCGCGGCCGCAGACAGGAGGGCGTCGAGGCGGGGCAGGGGCCCGCTGTGGGCGATGAGATCGAGGAGCCGGGCGGCGCTCGGCCACAGGGTGTGCTGGCGGATCTCGCGGGCGTGGCGATCGCCGATCGAGCGGGCGAGGGTGCGCTTGCCTCGGGCGAAGGCCTCGGTGAGGGCGGCGAAGATCAGCGCGCGGTGGTTGTCGCCCGCGATCGCGCGCAGCTCGATGGCGAGCTCGAGCACGCGCTCCCAGTCGCCCTGGTGGAAGGTCAGGGGCAGGAGTACCGCTCGGGCCTCGGTGCTCGTGCTCGAGACGGCGCGGGCGCGCTCGAGCAGGCGCCGGGCGTTGGCGATGGACTCCTGGCCGGGGCCCTGCTGGCCCTGGCTATGTCGATCGTGCTGACCATGCTGATCGGAGTGATCGGAGTGATCGGAGTGATCGGAGTGATCGAGGTGGACCTGGGCGGCGCGGGTCAGCCACTGGGCCTGCTCCCGGGTCTCGATCGTCAAGTTGGCGAGCTGCTCGAGGGCCCGGGCGAGGGCGCTCCAGTCCTCGGCCTGCTCGAGCAGCTCTGCGTAGAGCTTGGTCAGGGCTTGGTCCGAGGGCTTGTCGAGCAGGGCGGTGCGGCAGGTCGCCCGCGCATCCATGAGGTTGCCGACGGTACGCTGGGCCCGGGCCAGATCGAGGGCCAAGTCGGCGGCCCGCTCGGGCCAGTGGCGCCGACACAGCTCGAGCCGCTCCTCCAAGAGTGGGACCCGATCGTGGGTCCGACCGGCGCGGTCGAGGAGGCCGTCGAGGAGGCTTAGAGCCTGCATGCGCAGCTCGACCGGGGCCTCGCCCGCGAGCAGCTGCCGGAGGACGCCCTGGGCCTGCTCTCGCCGATCGAGGCGGAGCGCGGCCTCGGCCAGGCGCAGGGTCAGCAGGGGCGGGCGCTGCCTGGGCGCGAGCAAGCTCAGCTCGTCGCAGATCGTCGCGTCGACTTCGCGCTCGTCGCTGGCGCCGGCGATCTCTCCGAGCAGGGCGGTCGAGGGGGCGTGGGTGGGGGCGCGATCGAGGGCTCGGCGGACGATGGCCACGGCGAGCTTGGGATCGCGCAGCCCCGACCAGGCGAAGCGGGCGGCGGCGCTGAGCAGGTCGGCCGCCTCGCCGCTGTCGCCGGTGCGGGCGGCGAGATCCTCGTAGAGGGAGACGACCTTGGCGTAGTCCCCCGACTGAGTGAAGACGTCGCGGATCACGGCCAGGGCGGGCTCGCGGGTGTCCGGGTCGTCGCTGTCGAGGAGCTCGTGGGCGAGCTCGAGCTGACGGTGTGTGGCCTCGCGGGTATCGGCCGGATCGCCGAGGGCGCGGGCGGTCTCCCGCAGGCGTGAGAGGAGCTCGAGCTGGGCCCGGGGGTCGTCGGTCTTCGCCAGCTCGGCGCTCAGCTGTTTGCGGCGCATGCGGAGGTCGAACTCACCGTGGTCGATCTCGATGATCTGTTGGAGCAGCTGGGCGCTGTGGTGGGAGAGGAGCTCGGGGATCTCGGCCCCCTCTCGCTCGCAGAGGCTGGCCGCGGCGCGGGCGGCCGCCTCGGCAGGCTCGAGGGCGTCGTTGCGCAGGTGGAGTTCGCCGGCGACCAAAAACAGGCGCACCCGCCCGGGATCGTCGAGGTTGTCGGCGAGCTCCGAGGGGGTGCTGCCCATGGCCTGACCATAGATGCGCTCGGCGACCTCGCCCAGATCGGGCATGCGCAGGGCGAGGGTCAGGGCCCGGTTGCCGACGACGACGTCGGCCGGGGCCTGGGCGAGGGCGCTGGCGAGGTTGCGGGTCGCGCTCTGGGTGTCGCTGAGCCGGTCGAGGTAGGTCTCGGCCAAGTCGATGTGGGTCAGGGCGCGGCGCGGCCCCGGGGGCAGCTCGCGGATGGCGAGGAAGTACATGTGCGCGACGATCGACCACTCGCTGCGCGAGCGCGCCAACTCGAGCAGCATCTGCCGGGCCTGGCTGTGCATGGCGTGGGCACCGACCGCCTCCAAGAGTAGGGCGCGGGCGCGCTCGCCCGCCTGCGACATGGGGTCGTCGCGGAAGTCGTCGGCCAGCAACATGGCTTGGCGGTAGCCGACCTCGGCCCGGAGTGTGCTCGACAGGGGCAAGCCGGCGAGCCGCGTGAGCACGGTGGCCTGGTCGGTCTTGCGCTCGAGCTGGGCGTAGAGGCGGGCGAGCTCGAGCAGGGCGCGCTGAGACTGGGGGGCCCGGATCAGCGCCCGCTCGAGCACGGCCTCGGCCTCGTCGCCGCGCTCGAGCTCGATCAGGGCCCGGGCGGCCGAGGCCGCGGCGTCGGCCGCCCGATCGTCGGGGAGGTCGGGGCTGTCCGCGGCCCGACACAGGGGGTCGATCGCGTCCTCGAGCCGACCTTGGCGCGAGAGCAGGCGGCCCAGACCCTCGAGCGCACGGGCCAGGGTGGGGGTCTTGGCGAGGGCCTGGCGATAGCGACGCTCGGACTCGAACTCGTGGTCGTCGTGGGGGGCGAGGAGATCGGCGAGCAGGGTCAGGAGGGCCGGGGTGTACTCCTCGCTGAGGTCGGAGAGGCGCATCAACAGGCGGTTGCGAACGTTGACGACCGAGTCGGTCCCCGCCAGGAGCACGCGGGCCCGGGCGCCCGCGGCCGGGTTGTCGAAGGGGTTGGCGAGGTAGGCGTCGAGGAAGAAGCGGGCGGCCTCGTGAGGACGGCGCAGGGGACCTTCGAGGAGCTCGCCGATGCGGAAATCGGCCTCGGATTTACGCTCGAGGTCGCCGAGTTGGGCGAGCTTGCGCGAGCGGACGGTGAGGATGCGGACCAGGTCGTCGTAGCGCTGCTGGCCCCGGTACCACCGGGCCAAGGTTGCGAGTCCGTCGTCGGGGAGCGCGTCGATCTGCTCGAGCAAGACGTAGACACGGGCGGTGCGCTCGCTGTCTTCGGCGTGTTCGCCCAAGGTCGCTGCGAGGCGCTGGATGAGGGCGATGCGAGGGTTGAGACCGGGGCGGAGGACCTTGCTGAAGCGCTCGCGGGGGTCGACCTCGCCGCGCAGCTCGGGGGCGAGCTCGGCCTCGAGGTGGGCGATGAGTTCGCTGTAGCGACCACGCTGGTCGAGGACCTCGGCGAGCTCGAGCTGCAGGCGGTCGCCGAGGTGGGCGAGGGCGCTCTCGGCCTCGGCCTGAGACAGGGGGCGGTCCTGCGGATTGGACTGGCTGGACTCGCCAGACTGCCCAGGCTGCCCAGCCTCGCTCGGGTTTGGAGTGCGGTTCCCACCGAGCAGATTGGTCCCATCCAGGACCAGGACCAGGGCCTGGAGCTCTGGGCGGGCCTCGAGCTGGCTGAGCAGGTGGACAGGGGTGAGGCCCTCGAGGTTGTCGAGCGCGAGGTGCAAGCTCTCCTCCGCGCCCGCGAGATCGTCGACCTGGAGGCGCTGGATGCCGGCGATGCGAGACAGGGTCGAGACCCGCTCGAGGCCCTGCTGGCGCGGGTACTCTCGGCGCAGGAGCTCGACCAGGGCGGGCCATCGCTGGCGTCGCTCGTAGAGCTCGGCGAGCAGGGTGGTCGCGCCGCTGCGCCCCGGGGCCTCCTCGGTGACGGCCTCGAGATCGACGATCGCTTCTTCGAGTCGGCCGAGGGCGTCGATGAGCAGGCGGGCGCGCTCCTCGAGGGCCTCCACGCGGGCGCTGCCGGCAGTTCGGTTGGCGATCGCGGCGAGCATGCGGACCCGGTGCTCGGGATCGTCTGCGAGCTGCTCGAGCTCGCGGATGCGGTCGCGGGTCCGGGCTTCATCGGGGGCCCGGGCGAGGATCCTGCGCAGCAGCTTCTCGGCCTCGCGGTGCTCACCCGTCGCCAGGGCAGCGTCGGCGGCCCGGTGGCCCAAGGCCGCGAACGCGACCGCGCCCATGGGCACATGCTCGAGCACCCGATCGCTGAGCTCGATGGCCAGGTCGAGCTTGGGCGTGGCGTAGTAGTGGTCGAGCAGGGGCAGCATCAGATCCGGGTCCTCGGGGGCGAACTCGAGGGCCCGCTCGAGGTGGATGATGGCTGCGTCGGGATCGCCGAGTATGTCGGCGCAGAGATGTCCGAGATGTTTGAGGTCCGCGACTTGGCGGGCCGGGTCGTCGTCGCGCCGGACCCGATACTCGAGCAGCTCGAGGGCCCGGGTCCAGTGCCGACCATCTTCGAGGGCGTCGACCAGGGTCTGGAACACGGCGTTGTCTCGCCACTGCTCTCGGGCTCGGTGGACCAGCAAGGCCGCGCCGTCGCGGCGCTCGAGCAGCTGGGAGAAGCCGACCCACAAGAGCGCTCGCTGGACCTCGATCCGTCCGCGGACGAGGGCGCCCTGGTCTCGGGTCAGGGTCTCGGCCTGGTCCACAGGGGGGCGCGGCGAGGGCTCGGACCCGAGCTCGAAGTCGAGGCGCCCGGCGAGCTCGACCAGGGCCGCGTCGGCCCTGTTCAGGCGGGCGCTGCGATCGAGGGCGTCGAGCTCGGCCGCGATCGGGGCGAGGACCAGGGCGAGGAGGTCGGGGTCGGTGGGGTGCCGGCTCAGGGCAAAATCCAGGAGCTGGGCGACCCGCGCGCTGAGGGCCTCGAGGCCCGCCGACGCGGCCCGCTGACCGATCCCGACGAGCGCGGCCAGCGAGCTCGGGTCGTCACGCTCGAGGCCCAGCTTTTCGATCGCGGGCCAGTGCGCGGAGATGCTGGCGAGGCCTGGGTCGAGGTCTGGGTCGAGGTCTGGGTCTGGGTCTGGGTCGAGGTCCGAGCCGGCGTCCGCGGGTGGGGAGGGCAGACACTGCTCGAGGGCCGCGAGGGCGACGTCGAAAAACGCGGGCGGAGCCCGACGGCCGAGCTCCAAGGTCGCGTCGCGGAGGTGGACGGCGGTCGACGCCGGGGCTCGGGAAGCGAGCATGGTGAGCCGCTCTCCGGCGGCGATCTCGTCTTGATCGAGCATCCGCAGGAGACGGGCGACGAGGCTGCCGGCCTGGGTGGGATCGGCGACCGCCAGGAGCTCACGATCGATCTCGGTGAGCTCGTCCTCGACTCGGCCGAGCTTGCGGATCGCCCACTCGCGAAGATCGAGGAGCTCGGGGGATCGGGCTCGGGCCGCGCCCATGCGCTCGAGTTGAGCCAGCAAGCGGGGCGCGTCCTCGAGCTCGACGGCCGTGAACGCGAGCTCGGTGGCGAGGCGATCGCGGTGGTCGGAGAACCCGGAGGGCAGGGTGTCGATGGCCGCGTCGAGGGCGTCGGCGAAGCGGGCCTGGGCGCCCGTGGCCAGGCACAGGTCCTTGAAGGCCGAGAGCAGCAGGGGGTCGTCCGGGTTCTCGAGTAGGGCGGCCTCGATCAAACCCAGGCCCTCGTCGACACGCCCGAGTCCGAGCGCGAGCAAGGTGGCCTCGCGGCCGAGTTCGCCGGTGGCCACCGGTGAGCTCCCGAGCGTGCGCAGTCGAGCTCGAGCCCGAGCCTCGCGCTCGTAGGCCCGACGCCGCTGAGGGTGATCCTCGGCCGGGCTGACCTCGAGGGGGTCGGTCTGGACCACGGTCAGCCAGGCATCGACGATCTGCCGCTGGAGCGGGCCGTGCTCCGGGGCGGCGGCGCTGGCTCGCTCGAAGGTCCGGATTGCGAGCTCGATGGCCTCTCGCTCGGGCTCGCTCTCGTCCTCACTCTCGGAGCTGGCGCGCGCGGCCACACTCGCGTGGGCCTGGGCGACCTCGAGCAACAAGCTGGCCTGGCGCTCCGGGTCCGCGAACTCGGGCTGCTCCAGGAGCGCCTCACTGCTGCGGATCTGGAGGCCCGGGTCGTCGGCCAAGGTCGCGAGCTGGCGCAGGCGCTCGAGCACGGGGCGGGCTCCGGGTTGAATCAAGAGCGCGCGCTCGAGGAGGGTCTGGGCCTCCGGGTAGCGGCCGTCCTCGCGGGCGGTCCGAGCCAGGTGCAGGGCGGGCTCGAAGAAGCGCTCGTCGTCCGGGCTGAGCAGGTCGCCGGCGCGCCGCCAGTGGTCGGCCGCGGCCTCGGTCTGGCCCGCGCTCAGGCGCAGCGCGGCGAGATCGAGGTGGGCGTCGACGTCGTCGGGGTCGAGGGTGAGCAGCCGAGCGAGGAGCTGCGCGCGCTCGGGCCCGGCCTGGGTGCGCTCGGCGAGCTTGCGCAGGACCGCGATGGCCGTCGCTCGGGCGTCGGGATCTCCCGCTTGCAGCGCCGCGTCCAGATCTTCGACGCGCAGGCGGAGCAGGGCGTCGAGACGGGGCCCGCCACCGACGGCCTCGAGGGCACGCTCGAGGCGGGTGTCGATGTCGGCACTGATGTCGGCACTGATGTCGGCACCGACGTTGGTGTCGGTCTCATCGGCGTCGGCCCGGCTCGATGCCCCCGCCGTGTCGCTCGTGTCGGGCGGGAGCTGTCCGGCGATCACCTGGGCGCGGGTCAGGGCGTCGACCCGGCGCTCACCCTCGCTGAGCTCGGCGACCCGGAGCAGCCAGCCCATGCGCAGCCGGGGCGCCGAGCGGGTCTCCGCGACCGCGACCGCGGCCAGGCTCAGGGCTTGAGCGCGCTGCTCGAGGCCGATCAAGAGTGTGAACGAGCGCTCCGCGATCTCGAGCCGACGCGGGTCGCCGGACTCACACATGGAGAAGCTGCGACCGAGGAGCTCGGCCGCGCGGGGACCTTGATCGACCTCGCGCAGCAGCGCGGCACAGCGCAGTGTCAGAGCCACGGCGTCGAGTTGCGGGTCGCTGTCGGAGCCGGTGTCGTGACCGGGCTGACCAGGCTCGAGGGCCTGGGAGAGGGCGAGGAGCTGGGCGTCGAGCTGAGCCCGATCACGAATTTCGATCAGCGGCAGGAGGTGCTCGAGCGCGGCGTCGGGGCGCCCAGCCCGGGCCAGGGCGTCGCCCAGCAGGTACTGGAGGTCGGGCCGGAGATGGGCATGGGCGAGGGCCACGGCGAGGGCGTCGGCGAAGGACTCGGCCGCGGGCCCAAACTCGCCCGCGTCGACGAGCCGACGACCGGCGATCGTCCGGGCGCGCTGGCGGGTGCGCTGATCTCCCCCGGCGCCGGCCTCGTCCGCGAGGCGAGAGAGGGCGGCCACAGAGGCGGGGCCCGAGGCGTCCGTCCCCAGGCGCTCGCCGGCCCACAGCGAGAGCTCGAGCACCGAGGCCCACTGGCCCCGGTGTCGGAGCAGGGCCAAGAGCCCGTCGAGGGCCTCGCGGTCGTCGACGTGTCGCTCCGCGCTGGTGCACACCAGGGCGCTCAGGGCATGGTCGTGGCCCCCTTCCGGGCCAAACTGGGCGTCGAGGATCTCGGAGGTCCCAGACCACAGGGCCGGGAGTTCGCTGCCCCGGAGCGCGAGGCTGTCGGCGAGGGCCTCGACGGTCTCGAGCAGGCCTTGGACGACGCGGGCCCAGTCTCGGCGATCGACGGGCTGTGCGCTGGAATCGCTGGAGTCGGTCGAGTGCTCGGGGCCGAGCACGGCAGCGGTGGCCCGGCGCAAAAGCTGAGCGTGGAGGTCCGCGGCGTCGGGCGTGAGCCCAGCCGCGGCGGCGACAAGTCGATCTGCGCGCGCTCCATAAGTCGGATCACCGCTGAGCTCGGCGGTGATCGCCAGGTTCAGCATAACGATCATGGTCGGGGCCGACTGGGACTCGAGGACCTGGGCTTCGACCCCGCTCCACCAGGCTGCGACCGCCTGCACCGACCCGGTCGAGCTCGCCTCGAGCGTGGCACGGAGGGCCTCCAGGGCGACCTCGAGTTGCTCGGGGGCGTACTCCCGCGCGACCCGGAGCCCGCTGAGGGCGAGGCTCTGGCGCAGCTGGGGGTCGGCCTGGGCGGCGGCGAGGGCCAGGAGGCGCCGGGCACAGGGCTCACCGGCCTCCCCCGAGAGCCGGAGCATGCGGGTGACGATGGCCTGGAGTCGGTCGAGGGGGCCGTTGGGATCGAGGGTCGAAATCTGGGTGTCGAGGCGGTCGAGTTCCTCGTCGACGAGGCCGAGCGCGCCCACGCTCCAGTCGCGCAGCTCGAGCAACTCGGCCCGGGCGGCGACGGTCGGGGGCAAGCTGGCGAGCGCCGCCATGCAGGTCTCGGGATCGTGGATGGCCCGGGCGGCGCGGGCGAGTTTTTCCCCGAGCCGGGCACGGGCGTCGTCGTCGTTGTCGTTGTCGTCGTTGGCCGCGAGCGTCTCGACCAGGGTCGCCAGCGAGCGGACGAAGCGATCTTGCTGGCCCGCGAGGGTACACAGGTCCTCCAAACTGGCGAGTAGGTCGACCTCGCCCGGGTGTCGGCGCAGGCCCTCGATCAGCAGGGCGATGGCTTCGTCGCGCCGGTCCAGACCGGCGAGCAGGTCGGCCTCGGCCGCGTAGGTCTGCGCGGGTGCCTCTGAACCCAGGGCGGCCCGGAGCTCGGCCTGAGCCTCGACGGCGAGCGCGGCCCGGTCTGGATCCAGACGGTCTGGATCCAGACGGCCTGGATCCAGACCGGCTCCCGCCGGGCCGGGGGTGCACAGTCGCAGCCACAGCTCGGCAGCCTCGACGTGGGAGGGGGAGCGGGGCTCGGCGGCGGCCGCAGCTGCACGGACCTCGTCGATCGCCTGGGATCGGGCGTCGGTCTGTTCGAGGGCGCGGGCCCGCGCCAGCAAGAGAGCACAGTGCGAGCGCGAGTCCTCCGGTCGCTGGGCCAGCAAGTCGGCGCTGGTCGAGAGCACCAGCGCGTGGCGCTCGAGAGCCACGGCCAGCGCGAGGAGCTCGGTGAGCGTGGCGCGGTGTCCAGGGGTGATCTCCAGGGCTCGCTCGAGCCAGCCGGCGGCAGCCTCGAGGTCGCCGCCGGCTCGGGCGAACTCGGCCAGTCGGCGCGCGGGCGCGAAGAAGCGCGGGTCGTCCTTGGCGAGCGCGCTCGAGAGCTCCCGCCAGTGGCTCAGGGCGGCCTCGCTGTCACCCTCTCGCATGCGCAGGTCGGCGAGCTCCAAGCGGGCGCCGAGGGCCTCTGGGGTCAGGCGCAGGAGCTGCTCGAGGACCAGCGCTCGCTCGCGGATCTGCTCGCGCTCGCGCTCGGGGCTGGCCGGAGAGTCCGGCTGGGCAGAGCCGGGAGTCGGGAGGGCCGCGAGCAGTCGGGTCAGCAGGGCGACCGCGCCCTCGCGCTCGCCAGCGTCGAGACAGGCGGCGACCCGGGCCCGGAGCAGGGTCTCGAGTCGGGTCCTGTCGCCCATCGCCCGGAGGCTGGTTTCGCAGGCGTCGGCGATGGCCTCGTCCTCTGGCGCGATGGCGTGGGCGCGGGCCAGGAGGTCCGCGCGTGCGCTCTCCTTTGTCGTCAGTCGGGCGGCTCGGGTGAACCACGGAAGGGCCGCCCGCGGGTCCTCCTCGGCGGCCGAGAGCGCGGCGGCCTCGAGGGCCAGGCGACCGGCTCGCCGGCGCCATCCCTGGGCCGGCACAGATCGGTCGAGGGCTGTGGCCAGGGCGGGGCGCGGCTCGGCTGAGCTGTCCTCACTGTCCGTGTCGCTCGCGGTCGCCTCCACCCGGTCCCCAGGGTCGAGCTCGAGGAGCTGCTCGAGGACCGCAAACAGGTGCTCGGCGACCGCCAAGCGCAGCGGGGTGGTCCCCAGGGTCTCGTAGGCCTCGGTCAGGCGGGCGGCGGCCTGGGTTCGATCGCCGAGCTCGACCGCGAGCAGACCGCAGCGCTGGGCGAGGGGGCCGAGCGCCATATCGGCCGGACGCAGCGGGTCGTCGACCAGGGGGTTCAGGGCATCGAAGGCCGCGCGCAGGTCACCGGCGCGCTCGAGGGCCCGGCCGTGCGCGTAGCGGGTACGCAGATCGCCTGGACGCAGGGCGCGGGCGAGCTCCAGCTGCTCGCAGGCGCGCTCGAGCAGGGCCGAGCGCAGGGGCGCGGTGTCCGATCGGTCCTGCTCGAGAGCTCCGTTTTCGGCATGGTTGGCGCCCTCGGAGGCCCGTGGGTCAGGGCTGTCCGGGTCGAGCAGGGCGCGCTCGAACAGGGCGACACCGGCGCGACGTCGGGCTTCGGCCTCGGCGTCTCGGTGTTCCCGACTCGACCCGGCCGCCGCGGCGTCTTCGGCGAGGTCGAGCCACTGCTCGGCGTCGGCGGCCACAGACTCGAGCAGGGCGACGAGCATCCCGAACGCCCCCTGTCGACGCAGGGCCTCACGCAGGGGCCCGAAGATCGCGGGTTTGTCGGCGTGGGACCCAGCCAGGTCGCGCAGAAACTGGGCTCGGTGCTCCGCGATCAGGGTCGTGGCCAGGCCGAGATACAGGCGCGCGCGCCCACTCTCGTCCATGCCGTGGGTGTCGGCGAGGCGCTCGAGGCGGGCGAGCGCGGCGTCGAGGTCGTGGGTTCCTGGTGCGGCCCGGCGTGCCGCGAGGGCGTGCAGGTCGGGGTGGTCCGGGGACGCGACGGTCGCCCGATCGAGGAGGGCCTCGCCGAGCCCGGAGAAGCCGGTCAGGGATCCGCCTTGGGCGCGGTCGGCCTCGTCGATCAGAGCGATGATCGTGTCGATAGATGGATCCTCGCCCGAGTCCCCGCGTCGACCGGGGGTGAGCGCGGACTCGGCCAGGCTTTGCCAGTGGTTTCGAGCGGTCGCCACGGCGGCCTCCGGGTCGTCGAGTTCGCGCTGAACCTCGGCCTGAGCCAGCAGATCGAGGCGCTCGGCGATCGCCGTCACGGCGAGGGGGAGCCGGCCTGGGGTGTGCTCGGGGCTGTGCTGCAGGAGCAGGTCGAGGGCGGACTCGAGCAGCCAGACCCGGCTGCGGGCCGAGCTCGGCGGGGGGGCGTCCGGGCTCGGAGATGGCGTGGCGCAGGCCAGATCGATGAGCCGCTGGGCGCCGGCGAGGGCGTCGTGCTCGAGTACGCGCGAGAGTCGGTTCAGGAGCACGCGCCCCGGGTCGTGACCGGGATCGGAATCGGAATGGTGATCGGGACCGGAATCAGAATCGTGGTCGGTCCGGTCGCCCGCCTGGGCGAGGGCCCTATCGAGGATGGCCAGCTCATCCTCTACCCGGTCGAGTTTGCGCACGGCCCAGACCCGCAGATCGAGCATGTCGGGGGCGGCGGCGGCCTGTCCCGAGATCCTGTCGAGGGCGTCGAGGGTGGTGCGGGGGGCTTCGGCCTCGCGTCCCGAGCGGGCCAGGTCGCGGGCCAGATCGTCGCGGACCGGGCCCGGGCTGAGGGCGTCGACGACCCGCCGGAGAGTCCTCAAGACCCGCTCTCCTCCGCCCTCGGTCTCGGTCTCGGTCCCGCCGGTCGGGTCGAGGGCGCCCAGCTCGAGCAGGCGGGCGTGCAGGGATTCGGAGCGCGGCGCGGCGATGAGCAGGTTCTCGAGCCGCGCGTAGGCCGGGTCGTAGAGCCCGAGCGCGACGAGCAGCTCGACCTCGCGCTCGAGGTCGAAGTCGGGCGGCGGGCTCGGGGCGTGGGCGGTCCGCACTGCGACACGGGCGGCGAGCTCGCGGCGCTGGGCAGCCGTTTTGGCGGGCTCACCGGGCTCACCGGGCTCACCGGGTTCACCGGGTTCACCGGGTTCACCGAGGTCGACCTCCGGGTCGGCGGCCACAGATTCGAGCAGGGTCAGCCAGCGGGTGGCGAGGTCCCGGTGGAGCTCGCTGCCCACGCGGGCGAGCTTCGCTCCGCGTGCCATCGATGCGAGCGCGAGTCGGGGCTCGCCGCGCAGGAGCCGGGCCCGAGCGAGGTCGGACTCGAGCTCGGCCCGGCGGTGATCGTCGAGCGTCGCGGGCCTGGCCAGCAGGGCCTCTGCGGCGGCCAGCACGAGCGCCGGGTCGTCGAGGCCACAGGCGACTTCGTGGCGGCGCTCGAGGGTGTCGACGTCGTCGGGGCGCACGGCCAGGGCGCGCTCGAGCAGGCGGTGGGCCTCCGCCCGGGCGCCGTGGTTCAGGGCGGCCCGGCCGAGCGAGAGCTCGCGCTCGGCCAGGCGTCGGGCGACCTCGAAGAGGCGCGGATCAGCATCGCCCAGCGCCGGCTCGGCCCGGGTCCACAGGGCCAGGGCTTCGGTTCGACGATCGCTGCGTCGGCGGGCCTCGGCGACGTACATGAGCGCCTCCGTGTGCCGGGGGGCGACCGTCAGCAGTTCTTCGTGCAGGGGCAGGAGCTCGCGGCTGCGGATCTTCGGCTCGCTCCGGAGAGCGGACTCCGGCGCTTTTGGCCGGTTCGCGCGGGTTTCATCGAGGAGCGCGATCAGGGCCTCGAGGCCGGCCTCCCAGGCGTCGCGCAGGGCTGGGTCGAGGGCCGCGGCGAAGGCTGGGTCGAAGCGCCGGAGTCCGCTCTCGAGGGTGGGGTCGGGGCCCTGGGGCCCCGTGGGGTCGAACTCGGGCAGGGGGGGCCCGGCTTCGCGGCAGCGTTCGATCCGCTCGCGCAACAGGCTCTCGAGGGCTCCGTACTCCCCCAGCTCGAGAAGTTCGGCCTCGAGCTGATCGAGGAGTGTGGGGTCGCCCGGGTCGAGCTCCCGGGCCCGACCCAAGAGCTCGATTCGTCGGCTCCCATCGGTGATCTCCACCGCCCGTCGCAGCCACGCGACCGCGCACTCGACCGCGTCGCACTCGGCCGCGCGCGCGCTGGCGAGGCGGGCCGCGCCATCCAGATCTGCGGTCAGCACGAGGGCCGAGAACAGGGCCGAGCTCGCATCGTCGCGCCGGGCTGCGGGGGCGCGGGCGTGGGCGACGGTCAGGAGCTCGACCGCGCGTGTGTGCTCGCCCAAGCTCGCCGCCAGCGCCCCGGCTCGGGCCGCGAGCTTCCCGACTTCGATACCCGCACCGGACCACTGCTCTCGCTCCCAGAGCAGCAGGAGCTCAGCCAAGGCCGCCCGGGTCTGGCCGATCTGTTCGAGGTCCAGCGCCACTTGCCAGCGCAGCGCGGGGCGATCGGGGCTGAGCTCGAGGGCACGCCGAAACTCGACCAGCGCGCGCTGGCGCAGGGCTGGATCTCCGGGGCTCGAAGCGGAGCGGTCGCCGGACTCGGAGGCGGCCGCCAGCTGCCGGGCGGCGTGAACCCTGGCCTCGACCTCGGTCTCTCGATCATCGGTGTCGGTGTCGGTGGCCACGGCATCGGCGAGCCGCAGCCACCTCTCCGCGTCCGCGCGCTGGTCTCGACCGGGAGCGTCGCGGGAGGACTCCGCCCGGGTGAGCAAGGCTGCAATCTCGGGCCACCAGCGCCGGGCGTAGAGCGACTCGAGCAGCGCTTCGAAATCACCTTCGCTGTCGGTGTCGCCACCGCTGTCGAGCAGGGCGTCGGCGCGCGCGCGGAGCAAGGTCGCGGCCGAGTCCCGACCGAGGACCTCGGCGACGTGCTCGGTGAGACCCTCGAAGAGGCGCCGGTCGACCGCCCTGGACAGCCCCGCGTCGGCGCTCAGGTCGACGAGCCAGGCCGCGGCCCAGTCCCCGACCCGCGCTCGCTCCCCCTCGCCCGACAACAGGACCGCGTCGCCAGCCAGGAGCCACAGCGCGGCGATCAGGACGCGGGAGTCGGGGTGGGCGGCCAGGCTCGCGCGCAGCAGGAGTTCGCTCGCCGTGTGGGTGGGCTCCCTATCCGGGCCGTCGAGGGGGTCCGGGCTGCGGCCGAGCTCGACGAGGGAAGCGACGGACTCCGGGTCCAGGCCACGCTGGCGGACCGCGGCCTCGACCGGGCCCCAGTGGGCCTCGAGCCGCGCCCGGTCTCCGTCCTGAGCCGAGATCTGGAGGGCCGAGAGCGCGGTCGCCAGGGCCTGGGTCTGACCGAGGGCGCCCGCGAGCAGGCCGAGCGCGGTCTCGGCCAGGCCGGCCCGGTCCTCGCGCTCGACCTGGGCACACAGGGCGAGCAGGCGGGCCGCCGCGGCGACTCGATCGCCGTCGAGGAGCGCGAGCAGGCGCCCGCTCAGCGCCCCGCGTCGGGTGGGCGTCAGGTGTCCCGCGAGCAGGGACTCGAGCGCCCCGATCTCCTCGGGGACACGCCGGAGCTTGCGGATCGCCCACTCGCGCAGGGCCCCGAGCTCGCCCGCTTCGGCCCGCTCCGGGGCGATGGCGGCGAGTTGGTCGAGGGCGAAGACGACACTCGCCGGGTCGTCGAGGCGGCGGCCCAGGGGCGCGAGCAGCTCGGCCGCCCGGGCCAGCAGAGCGTCGTCGGTGAGCTCCCGGAGGCCGGCTCGCAGGACCCGCTGGGCCCGCTGGGCGACCTCGATCTGTCCGCCGTCGCCCGGGTCCCGAGTGTCGGTGGCGAGCAGGCGCTCGAGGGCGTCGAGGACAGCTGGATCAGGGTGTCGATCGAGCGCCCAGTCGAGGCGCTCGAGGGCCGCCAGGGGTCGATCGAGGCGATCGGCGAGGAGCTCGACCTCGGCCAGGATCTCGTCGAGACCGAGCGCCTCACCGAGGGTCTGGCGGAGTACGGCGCGGGCCTGGGCTTGGTGCTCGAGGTCTGCGCGAGCCTCGGCGAGGGCCAGCCAGCGCCGGGTCGTGGCCTCTGTGTCGCGTCCGTCGTCGCCGGCCGGGCTCAGGCGCTGGGCCCGAGCGAAGTGCTCCATGGCGGCCTGGGCACGGTCGGGATCCGGGTCGCGCTCGTGCCACAGGGCCAGGGCCTCGGCGAGGGCCCGAATCGCGGGGGCGAGCGACGGGCCGGTTTCGGTTTGGAGGTCGGTTTGGGGACCGGCCAGGGCGATAGGCTTCGGCTGCCCAGCCTCGAGCAGCCGAACGCGGAGCTGGAGCGCTGCGGCGACGGCCTCGGGATCGTCGCGGGCTCGACCGAGGGCGGCCGCCAACTCCAGGGGTTCGGGGGCCTCCGGGGCGAGCGCGCGAGCCCGGTCGGTGAAGCTCGCCGCGGCCTCGAGCTCGCCCGTCTCGAGCGCCTCCCGACCCAGGATCAGGGCCGGTCGGAGGAAGCGTGGATCGTCGGCCGGGATCCGCTCGCCGGCCAGTGTCCACAGCTGCCGGGCCTCGGCCTGGGCGCCCTCGGCGAAGCGCAGCTCGCCCAGACGGAGCATGGCCTGGGTGTGGTCCGGGCGCAGGGCGAGGAGCTCCCCGAGCAGCTCGGCGAGCTCCGAGTCTCGGCTCGGATCACCGTCGATGGCCGCGACGGTGCGCTCGAGCAAGGTCGCTTGGCGCTCCGGATCCGTGTTGCGGGCGAGCTGGTGTCGGAGGTAGGCCTCGAGCTCCGCACCGTCGCCTCGCTCACGCAGGACCTGCTCGAGGGTCTCGGCCACGGCTCGGTCCTCGGGGCGCAGGGCGGCCGCGCGCT
This sequence comes from uncultured Nannocystaceae bacterium, assembly GCA_964451725.1. Lineage (GTDB taxonomy): Bacteria > Myxococcota_A > Polyangia > Nannocystales > Nannocystaceae > Plesiocystis. Next base: position 18,977 of record CAYVJQ010000080.1, read on the forward strand.
CGAGCAGGCCCAGGCGGGTCAGGGGGAGGGGCCCCGCACCGATCCCCGCGGGGGTCTCCGGGGGGATCAGGGCGGCCGCCGGACCATCGAGACCATCGACGGCTGCGGCGACATCCTCGACGCCCGCGTCACCCAAAATTCGGGCCGCACGCGCAAGCCAGGCGCCCACGCGCTGTCCAGGTTCGAGCTCGGCGGTCGCCGGATCACCGGCCTCGACCCAGCCCTCGGCGGCGCGGTCGAGGGCCACCTGCAGGGCCTCGAGGTCTCGGTCGAGATCGCGGAGGCCGACGAAAGACTGGCTGGCGACGGCCTCGCGGATCTCGAGGCTGACCTGGGCCTGAGTCGGGTCGCTACTTCCCTCGCCCTCACGTTCTCCCCCATCCGCACGCATATCCCCATCCGTATGGAGCGTCGCCAGCTCGCGCTCGCAGGCGGCCATCAAGGTCGCGGCCTCGCCTCGCTCACCCAGGCCGCGCAGGTGCCCAGCCAGGCGCAGACTCAGGCGAGCGCGCTCGTCCGGGCTCAGCGCGCGCGCGCTCTGGAGGTCGTCCAGGAGCCAGCGGAGGTGGGGGACGGCGGCGTCGAAGGCCTCGAGGTGCTCGTAGCTCTCGATCAGGGTGCGGCGCAGATTGAGGCGCTCGGGGGCCAGGGCCACGGCTCGGTCGAGGGCCACGGCCGCAGCCTCGAACTGGCCGGCCTCGAACTGGCCCAGGCCCAGGCGGGCACAGGCCGATCGCTCGGTGGTCCGCTCGCCGAGCGCGGCAGCGACCGCGGCCAGCCGCTCGAGTTCCGGGAGCTCGCCATCGCCGAGCAACTGCTCGATCTGGGCGACGACCTTGGCCGGCTGCTCGAGCTCGTCGAGGGCCAGCCAGAGGTCGTCGAGGCGGGCGTCGATGCGCAGCGACTGGGCCGCGCGCTCGACCAGGGCCTCGCCGCGGCGCTGGCCGTTGGCGTGGGTGATCAGCAGATCCAAGATCCGCGGTCGGTCGGTGGGGGGGGCCAGATCGAGTCCGAGCTCGAGCGCGCCGAGGATCTCCGGAGCCTCGGCGCCGTCGAGTTCGGTGGTGACTTCGCCGCCGGGGATCCGGCTCAGGATCGGGCGCAGGCTCAGCCACGCCGCATCGACGTCGCCGCTGCGCTGGAGCAGGCGGGCGCGCTCGAGCACGAGCTGCCGTCGATCTCCGAGCGGGAGCTCGGCCTGCTCGTCGAGCTCGAGCAGACGGCCGACGAACTCGGCGGCCGCGGCCGGCCGTCCCAAGCTGCGCTCGACGGCGATGGCCCGGCGCAGGAGGGCCGGGTTTTGGGGTTCATCCTCGAGCGCCAGGCTCAGCTCTCGACGGGCCAGCTCCCAGTGGGGCCGGTCGTCGAGCTCGGCAGCCACGGCGATCAAGCGCTTGCGAAGGTGGGCGCGCTCGCCGGGGACGCTGGCCAGGTCCAGGCGCTGGACCAAGAGCTCGGCGGCCAGCGGGTGCTCGTCGGTGCGCAGGGCCAGGTCGATGGTCCGCTCGAGCAGCTCCCGGTCGTCGGGGGCGTCGTCGAGGGCGGCCCGGAGCAGGCTCAGGGCGCGGCGATATCCTGCGTAGGTGTCCCCGTAGCGCTCTGCGTAGTCGGTGAAGCTCTGGGCGAGCTGGGCGCGGAGGTCGGCCTTGCGGCCCGGGTTGAGGGTCCGCTCGAGGGCCTCGTTCAGAGCCTCGAGGGCGTGTGGTGTGGCCGCCAGGCTCCGCTCCTCCCGGGCCAACTCGGCGACTCGGGCTCGGGCGAGGACCACGAGCACCTCGGGCAGGAGCGCACCCATATCGTCGTTGCTGTCGTTGCTGTCGTTGCTGTCGTTGCTGTCGTTGCTGTCGTTGCTGTCGTTCGGGTCGCCGCGCCCCGACTCTGGGGTGCCCGCCGGGCTGGAGGGACCCCGTGGACTGCGGCGCCGGTCTCGGCCCTGCTCTGCCCGGGGGTGCCCGCCAGCTTCGATCTCCGGGCTGTCCCCATCTCCGACCCGCTCCTGATCCTGATCCCCCCCGCCCTGGTCTGGGCCGCCCTGGCGGAGGCGTTGGGCCAGGGGTCCGACGATGGACAGGGCGCTGCGGGGATCGTCGAGGTGATCGATGAGCAGGCGTGCGACGGCCAGCTCCAGGCGGGCCGCGACCAAGGGCGGGTGGGGCTGTCGACACTCGGCCGCGAGCAGTCGGGCCAGATCCCGGATCCGGCCCTCGGCGGCGAGCAACACCGCGAGCAAGCGCCGGGCCTCGAGGGCGCTGGGCTGGAGGTCCAGCCACTCGTACACGGCCTCGAGACAGGCCGGGCGATCAAAAAAACGCGCCAGTTCGACCCGCCAGCGGACCACGGCCAGGCGCGCGGCGGGGAAACCCTCGAGCTGGTCGCTCAGGATAGCGAGCTTGGCGAGGGCGTGACTGAGGGTCGCGGGGTCGCCCAGGGTCGCGGGGTCGCCCAGGGTCGCGGGGTCGGCCCGAGCGCGGTCGAGGTCCGAGTCGAGGACACGCTCGAGCTCGAGCCCCAGCTCGGCGTCCGCGTTTGTGTCGCTGGCCAGCGCCAGCTTCGGCGGGCCGGCCGGGCTGTTGGCCCGGCTGTCGGCATGGTTGTTGGCCTCCCGGTCGTCGGCGTCCGGGCTGCGCAGGGCCGCGCGAACCTGGTCGAGGGCCGCGGCGATCGGATCTTCGAGCACGCCGGGCTCTCCAGGGGTCGGGGCGACGGCCTGGAGCGCGGCCGCGCTCGGGGTCGGACAGGCCGCGGGGCTCGGGTCCTCCTCCGGGCTCGATACAGCGGGCTCACCCGTCGGTTCACCGACCTCGCGCGGGGTCAGGGGGCCGGCGAGCACGACCGTGAGTCCGCGTCGGTTGGTGCTCAGCGCTTCGACGGCGCAGCCCTCGAAGTTGGGCGCCTTCCAGCCGACACAGGCGAAGGCCCGGGTGGTCGCCAGCGGCCCGATGTCGAGAGTCAGGGCCCCATCCTCGCTCGCCCGCAGACCTCGACTCACAGCTCCGATCGAGGCGGCCGCGAGTCGCCGGGCGACGCTCCTCCACATCCGTCGCGCGCCCCCGTCACGGCCCTGATCGTCGACGTCGGGTCGGGGGTCGCGGGGGCCGTCGTCGGGTCGTGGGTCGAGGGCACCGACGAGCCACAGCCGGCAGGGACGCAAGATCAGCAGGCGGTGCGCGAGCTCGATGTCGAAGCCGACGAGCAGCCAGACCTGAGCCCCGTCGGTCCGCTCACCCGCGAGCATGAGACAGGGCCTGGGCCGGCTGGCCTCCGGGAGTTCACGGCGCAGCTCGAAGTCGACGGTTCGAATCGTGACTCCACAGAGCGAGGCGCCCACGAGCTGGGCCTCGATCCAGGGCCGCAGAGCCCGGGCCTCCACCGAGATCTTGGCGTGGACCACCCGGCACCGACGGTTGCGAAACTGGGTCGCGTTGAGGGGCCCTCGCAGGGGAAAGCGGACCCCGGGAATGAGGGCCTCGTACTCCCGCAGGCGCACACCTGGCGCCAAGCTGCGCTGGTTGAGGGCCAGCAGGGCCCGCCGGTCGCGAAACAGGAGCGAGAACCCGAGCACGTTGCCGATCCGCGGACCCACGCCCGAGCCCGCGTCGGGCCGCGCGTCGCGGTCTTCGCTGGACCCGCGGGGTGCGGGTGGGGGCTGTGGATCGGGGATCTCCTCGGTGCTCACCAGGCGGCTCCGGGGTCGGTGCTGGGCCGCGGCTGGGCGAGCGACGGAGCTCGTCGGCGCGCTCGTGCGGCGCCGAGATGATAGCCCCTCAGCGGCGGGTACCGAGCCCGCGGATCGCGTGTACGGTCTTTTGGATCACCCAGCTGCGACCCTCGGGGCTGCTGAGGTAAAAGTGGCCGCCGTCGAACTGGGCGTGGTCGAAGTCGCCGCGGGTCCGGGTCCCCCACAGCTCGAGCTCGGTGCCGGTCACGTGTGGGTCCTCGGTGCCCCCGAGGGCCAGAACCGAGCAGGCCAGGGGGTCTTCACGCCGGTCCAGGTGGGTCTCGTTGACGGCCAGGTCGGCGCGGAGGATAGGCAGCGTGCGTTTGAGCATCGCCGGTTCGACCAGGATCTCGCGCGGGATGCCTCCGTAAATGCGCTGGACCTCACGCACGAGGTGGCGATCGGGGAGCGTGTGGAGCTTGAGCTTTCGGTCCGCGCCCGGGGCCGTGCGCCCCGAGACCACGAGCAGCTGGGGCTGGCGGAGCTTGCGACGGCGCAGCTCGAGCGTGAGCTCGAACGCCAGCAGGGCGCCCAAACTGTGGCCGAAGAACACCACCGTGTCGTCCATGAGCGGGGCCACAGCTCGGGCCAGGGGCTCGACGATGTCGCACACACGACCGGCCAGCGGCTCGTCCATCCGCGGCCCGCGGCCGGCCAGGCAGACCGGGAGCAGCTCGATGTCCTCGGGCAGTTCGTCGACCCAGGGGTACAGCGCCCGGGGACCGGCGCCGGCGTGGGGCAGGCAGACCAACTTGACCGACGAGCCCTCGCGCGGTTTGGGGCAGTCGACCCACAGCTGGGTCTGTGTCGGTGCGGACTTGTAGAGCATCCTGCGAGCGGCACTCAGCCTATCGCGATTGCCCGACCGAGCTCAATAAAACTCGCCTCGAAGACGCTCGGGATGTCCATAGCAATCAGCGCATGTGGACCAAAAAGGGGCAGCTGTTCGCTAACTCGGACCCGCGCACCCGGGCCCAGACATCGCTCTTCGATCCCGTTCAGCGCATGGGCGAGAGCCCGCGGGCCGGCTGGCGGGCGCGCGGCTTGCCCGCTTGAGGGTCCGCCTCGGGCGCATTCGCCAACACCACCCAGACCATATCGAGGCGGTCGAAGCGGACGCTGGGAATCACATCGACGAGCTGGGCATCGACCTTGCGCTCGACCCCGGCCACGCGGCCCACCGGGTGGCCCTTGGGGAACAGGTCGTCGACCCCCGAAGTCTGGATCACGTCTCCCTCCACGACCGCCTCGTCGCAGGAGATGATCCGGACCCGGCACATGTCCTCGCCCACACCCTCGAGGATCCCCGGGCAGCGGGTCCGGGCGACCTCGACCGCGATCTTGCTCTCCGGGTCGGTGATCAACATGACGTCCGAGTGCAGGCCGTGGGTGCGATTGATACGGCCGACCACGCCGTCGGGGGCGAGCACCGCCATGCCTGGGCGGACGTAGCTGTCGCCCCGGTCGACCGAGATCTTGACGACCCGGAAAAACGGCGACTGCTCGACACCGGTGACCGCGGCCGAGAGCAGATCTTCGGGGACCTGATCGCGCATCTGGAGCGCGCGACGGAGTTGGCGGTTCTGCTCGCGGAGTTGGGCGAGTTCGACGAGCTCGCGCTTGTGGTCTCGGTTCTGCTCCTCGAGGGCCTCTTTCTCGTCGAGCATGCGGGCCTGAAACACCCACCGCTCGAAGAAGCTGCCCACCCAGCGCGCCGAGTAGGTGACTCCAGCCTCGAGCGGCGCGCCGATCCGGTGCACGGCCCGGTCGAAACCGTTCATGCGGTGTGGATCTTGGAGCGTGCTGCGCAGGAGCACGATCGGCACGCCCAGCAACAGAACGATGATCGCCCCGCTTCGGACGTCGCGAAGGGAGACCGCCACGCCGGCTACTCGACCGCGACCTCGCGGAGGATGTCGATCTCGTCGAGGGCCGCGCCCGAGCCCAGGACGACCGCGAACTCGGGCTCGTCACACAGGAACACCGGCAGGCCGGTCTCCTCCGAGAGCAACACGTCGAGGTTGCGGAGTTGGGCGGCGCCGCCGGTGAGCACGATGCCCTTGTCGACGATGTCGGCGCACAGCTCGGGGGGTGCACGCTCGAGCACCACCCGGACCGCGTCGACGATCGCCGAGACCGGCTCGGACAGGGCGCCGCGGATCTCGTCCGAGTCGATGAGCACGGTCTTGGGAATGCCGGCGACCAGGTCCCGGCCCTTGACCTCCATGGTCATGACCACCTCGGTGGGCGAGGCCGTACCGATCTCGATCTTGACCTTCTCGGCCGTGCGCTCGCCGATCAGCAGGTTGTACTTGCGCTTGATGTGCTGGACGATCGCCTCGTCCATTTTGTCGCCGCCCACCCGCACGCTCTTGCAGGCCACGATGCCGGCCAGCGAGATCACCGCGACCTCGGCCGTACCGCCGCCGATGTCCACCACCATGTTGCCGCCGGGCTCGGTGATCGGCAGACCGGCGCCGATCGCTGCTGCCATCGGCTCCTCGATCAAAAATACTTCTCGGGCCCCGGCCGCGAGCGCCGAATCGCGCACTGCCCGCTTTTCGACCTCCGTGATCCCGGAGGGCACGCAGATGATGATCCGCGGCTTGACCAGGGTCTGGCGGTTGTGGGCCCGGTTGATGAAGTGGCGCATCATCGCCTCGGTGACCTCGAAGTCGGCGATCACGCCGTCTTTCATGGGCCGAATGGCGACGATGTTCCCGGGCGTGCGGCCGAGCATCTCCTTGGCTTCCTTGCCGACCGCGAGCACACGCTTGATGACCCCGCCCTGCTTCTGGACGGCAACCACGCTCGGTTCGTGCGCGACGATGCCCTTCCCCTTGACATAGATCAGGGTCGTTGCCGTCCCGAGATCGATGGCCATGTCGTTGGAGAACAGGCCGTAGACCCAGTCGAAGAGCATGCGACGGACGCCAGAGAGAGATGGAGCCGGGGGGAGCCGGGGGGAGCCGGGGGGTGTCGGCGGGGAGCCGGGGGGTGTCGGCGGGGAGCCGGGAGGGGGTGTCGGCGGGGAGCCGGGAGGGGGGAGCCGGGTGACGCCCGAGGACGTGCGGAGCTTCCCGAGCAGTTCGATGGCCCGCTCAGGGACCGCCGGAGGTACGCAACCGCACTTGGATACACGGGCGGGCCGGCGCCGGCAAGTGCCCCGGAACCCGCATCCGACGCCAGCGTCGACGGGCCGAAGCCCAGGCTGGAACACCTGAACAGTGAGAGTGAGAAAGCGCCCTCGAATCGGAGCCGGTTAGCGTCTAAGGTGCGCGGCACCCATGTTCGGCATCGACTCGGGAAAAGGCAACAGCATTGTCATTTGGTTGATTCTCGGGGTCTTGGCCCTGGCTTTCGGCCTGACCTTCGGACTGCCCTCGGACCAGTTGTCCATGGGCGAGTCGGGGCTGGTGAAGGTCCACGGGATCAACATCACCAGGGACGATTTCGCTTACCAACAGCGGGTGATCAGCTCCGTGTTTCCGCTCCCCGAGGGTGAGCAGGCCCAGGGCATGGGCGTCCGCGAAGAGGTGCTCGAGGCGGTCGTCGAGCGCCTCGTCTTGACCGACGTCGGTGGTGAGCTCGGGCTCATGACCGAGACCCACGACGCTGAGCTCAACACCTTGGCCGGCTACTACATGGTGCTCGACCTCGACCGTCCCTACCCCTGGGCCGGCGGCACCAAGTTCGACTTCAAGCTGTTCAAAAGTTACCTGGGCAACATGTTCCTGGTCTCCGAGAGCCGCTACTACGAGATCCAGCGCCAGGAGCTGCTCGCTCGTCAGGTCCGCGATTTGGTCTCGGCGTCGGTGGCCATCCCCGAGGCCGAGATCTGGAAGCGCTACGAGAGCGAGAACAACCAGCTCTCGCTCCGCTACGTCCGCATCAGTCACCGGGACTACGCCGAGCTCGTCGATCCCAGCGCCGAGGATGTCGACGGGTGGATGGCCGAGCACGAGGCCGAGCTCGGTGAGATGTACGAGCGCGAGGCCAACCGCTTCCTCAAGCTTCCGGCCGAGGTCGACCTGCGCTTCATCGAGGTCGCCAAGCCGCTCGCGCCGCCCGAGGACGCGGGCGAGGAGGTCCAGGCGCTGTGGACCCAGAACCTGGCCGACGCCCGCGCCGAGATCGAGGCTGCCCGGACCGCGATCATCGAGGGCGGCGAGAGCTTCCCGGCCCTCGCCCGGCGCATGTCCGACAACGTCGACACGGCGCGCTCGGGCGGCCGCTACGGCTGGACCCAGATCACCGACACGGGCAGCGGCCTCGACCGGGCCATCGATGAGGCCGCCCAGGCCCTCGAGGACGGTCAGATCTCCGAGCTCATCGAGGGTGAGCGGGCCTTCTACCTGGTCACCCTCGCCGGTCACCGCGAGGGTGACGTCCCCGAGGCCGACGCCAAGCGCGAAATCGCCACCGAGGCCGTGCGCAGTGCACGGGGTCGGGAGCTCGCCCAGCGCTCTGCCGACGAGGCGCTCCTGGCCATCCGCGAGGGTAAGGATATCGACGACGTGTTCACCGCCAAGCCCGTGCTCGGCGGCGAGGGTGGCGTTGAGGGTGGCATCGAGACCTACGGCGAGGCGCGGGACCTGACGCCCAAGTACGAGGTCCAAGAGACCGGCCTGTTCAACCGCGGCGCGACCATCCCCGGTGTCGGCAACAACCCCATTCTCACCGACGCCGCCTGGGAGACCGACCTCGCCGAGCCGCTCATCGACCAGGTCTTCGAGGTCCCCGGCGGGCTCTTGTTGGCGGTCCTCGACGAGCGCCAGGAGGCGACCGACGAGGGCTACGCCGCCGCCCGCCCCGCGATCTACGACGCCCTCGCTGCCCAGCGCGGCGGCGCGGTGCTCAGCGCGTTCACCAAGCAGCGCTGCTTTCTGGGCAAGGCGACCGTCGACATCCGGGTCAACAAAGGCCCGGTCGACCGGCTCATGAGCTACGACGGCAACCCCATGGTCGACGCCGAGGGCATCCGCTTGACGCCGCCCTACCACGTCTGTGACCGGGTCGGCGACAGCGGCGGCCTGCTGCGCATCGCAATGATGCGCGGCGGCGGGATGTAGCGACAGGCCGGGTTGGACCTACCGGGTTGGACCTACCGGTTGGACAGGGCCCGCGGCTGGCCCAATACTGGTCTGATGCACTTGATCGACTCGACCCTCAGCCTTGCCTTGATCGCCCTCTTTGCCGCGCCCGTCCTCAGCGCCTGCACCGACGACGGGGGCGCGGAGGAGAGCGCGGACTCCGAAACCGAGACCGGCGGGGGTGAATCCGGGGACGGTGAGACCGGTGAGACCGGTGAGACCGGAGACGGCGAGACTGGAGATGCTGAGACCGGAGACGGTGAGACCGGCGAGACCGGAGACGGTGAGACCGGCGAGACCGGAGATGGTGAAACCGGCGAGACAGGCGACGGTGAGACCAGTGACACAGGCGACGTTTGCGAAGCGATGGACGCGGAGCTCGGGCCGGAGGACTGCTTCGATCCCCAGGGATGGTTCTGGGATGGCGAGAGTTGCGAGCAGATCATCTGCACCTGCGTGGGCTCGGACTGCGGCGACCTGTTCGAGACTGAGGCCCTGTGTGTCGAGGTCTTCGCGGACTGTGGGGCCCTCGAATGTGTAGCCGACGACGCCGTCGGCGAGGGGCCCTGTGAGGCCTTCTTCGGCTACGCCTGGGACGGTGGGGCCTGTGTCGGGATCTCCGGGTGTGAGTGTGTGGGCGACGACTGCGAGGACCTGGCCCAAGAGCCGGAGACCTGCGAGTCCGACCACGCCGGGTGTTGAGGCTGCTCTAAAACGGCGACCTACGGCGTGGGGGCGTCCCGGGGCGCCCCTGTGGCCTCTGCCGCCTCTGCGGCCAGGTGGCGCGGGTACTCCCAGCGCCCGATCTGCCCGCGCACCCACTCGAAGTAAAAGCGCACGCCTCGATCGGCCTCGCTCTCCCCATAGCCGCCCATCTCCGGGTGCGGGCCGGTCCCAGACTTGCCCGTCATGCCCTGGGTGAAGGCGCTGTGGAAGAGCAGGGCGGCGTTGTCGGCCTCCCTATAGTCCTCGAAATAGGCCCGCATGATGTCGAACTCCTCGGCCTCGTACTTGCCCTCGTTGTCGTAGGGGTCGTGGCGCTGCATCTCGACATTGACCACAAAACCCTGCTTCGGGATCGGCATCTCCTTTTGGATCACCCGCACGTCCATGCCCGGATAGTGGTCCTCCGTCCCGGAGTCCTCGCTTGGACACACCCCGATCTCGATATTCGGCGCCGCAGCCTCGAACCACGCGCTGAGTCGAGCCTTCTTCTCGGCCCCGTGGGGCTCACGAAAGATGTCGTGATCGACGCGCCTGTGGTTGTACTCGTGCATGAGGTCGACAAACACATTGCGCAGCTCCTGCTCTCGCAGGAAGGTCGCGGTCTCGACGATGGCCCGCTCGATCGCGGCCTCACCGTCGAGCTCCTGATCTTTGCGCGGGGAGAACAGGCCGACCATCACCACCATGCCGCGGGCATCGGCCTCGCGCACCAGCCAGGCCAGGCGTCTGGCGAACTCGGGTCGCAGGGCGCCCTCGTGGGTGTAGCCGTTGCGCCCCGCGGCCGGGTCCGGCCAGCCGCCGTTGCTGCCCTGGATGTAGACCCCGACCAAGTTGATGCCGTGAGCCGCGAGGTTATCGAGGTTGCGGATGTGTCGCTCGGTCACCGCCTCGCTGGCCAGGGCGTTGGCCCAGCGGATCCCCCACAACACCACAGGCTCGCCGCCGAGGTAGGGCCGGCCGTCGCGGATCTCGAACTCACGTGTGGGCCCGGTGGTGGCCTCGACGAGCACCGAGGTCGTCGTTGCCGGGTTGGGGGGCGGCAGGAGGGTTGGAGCCTCCGGCGACTCACACCTTGGTTGGGGTCCCGTGGGTTCCTCGCAGTGGGTGTCGAGGGCGGGCTGACAGCTGCACAGGAGCACCGGGACCAGGACAGTCAGGACGCGCGACATCCCCGACGGTAGCGGCTGCGCGTCTACAGACCAAGACGTCCGCGGGGAGCGTGGGGTTTTGTCGGGTCGATGAGCCGCGCCAGACAGTCGAGGTCCCGGCTCGCGCGTAGGCTGAACCGAGAGCGCCATCCAGCCTCGCGCGCTCGGTCGAGCCAGGCCAGCGCGGAGCGGGCTGGAACCCGACCGAGGAGCGCCGCCTCCATGTAGGCGTACTCATCGGCGAGGCAGCTGGCGAAGGTCAGGGGGTCGTCGCTGTTGATCGAGACCGGCAGGAGGTCGGCGCTGGAGCTGGAGTCGGAGCCGTCGATCGGCGAGAGCCGGAAGGTCGGGTGTTCGCGGAGATCGGTGAAGTCGCCGATGACCAAATTGGACGAAGGGTTGGCTTCGATCGTGACGCCGAGGCGGCCGAGTTGAGCGCGCAGCCATGTCTGCGCCTGGTCGAGAAATTCGCGCTCCTCGTCGTCGGTATGAACTTCGACCAGCGCGCTCGCTCGGCGGCGAACGCCGGGGTCCAGGAGGTAGCGAGCGACGAGTCCGATGGGCTCGATGGGCTCGACGGGCTCGACGAGTTCGGTGAGTTCACCGCTACGGCGGCCACCATAGGGAAAGTTGAGCTCCTCGAAAAGCGTGCTGCGGCTGTGCAGCTCGCGGCGAAACGCGAGGAGCTTGGCCTCGGGGATGGGCCGCGTGAACAGCTGTTCGCTGTGTTCGTGGAGTTGGTTGGCAATTTGGTCGCGCCGGCCTGCGTTGGGGGACAGGTCCCCGCGTCGGTAGCGATCGAGCTCCCATATCAGGTCGAACAATCGCTCTTCACGGGGCTGTACGGAGATCGGGTTGTCCCGGGTCCAAGCCTCGGCCGACCAACCGAGGGCGAGACCATGGCCGATGCGATCGCCCTCCCCGAGCAGACCGAATTCGACGGTCTCGTGGATCCGGCGGAGGCCTTCGGACAGGCGGCGAAATTCTTCGCCCGCGTGCAGGGTGGTCCGCAGGGGTTGTACATCCCAGTCTGGACGCTCGACCGCCAGCCGAGCTGCGGCCGTGCGTGATGCACGGTGGACCCGCTCGAAGAGCGGCAGCAGGGTCCATGTGGGGACCGCGAGTTCGTGGGCGGCGACATCGAGCCCCCGCAGCAAGAGCATGAGCTCCGGGTTCAGGTGCAGGGCTCGAGCGACCGCGTTCGCTCGCAGGTTGGCGTCGTGAAACCAAGGGCCGTAGCGGCAGCGGAGTTGATATCGGCCGACCGGCAGCTCGCGTTTGATGAAGTGCAAGGTGAGCGCGACCTCGGGCCGCGCTCGCCCGACCTTGGGTCTGAATTGGGTCGCCTGTTTGGCGAGCCCACGCAGCTGGTCGCGGACCTGGTACCAGCGCGAATCCGGGCTGGTGCGGACCTCGAGCGATGCCAGGTTGAGGTCCCTCGACTGGAGGTGGAGCCCGGACTCCACGAGCAGAGAGGAGAGCCGGCCGCGGTGGGCCGACAACCGATCATAGTGGCGTGTGAACCACCTCAAGCCGGCCGTGCCCGGCGACTCGACGAGGTGTCCAAACACCAGGTTGCGAACCCGCAGATACTGCCACAGCGCCCGCTCGAAATGAGGGTCGGGGGTGGGGGTCGACCGCAGGTGGAGCAGGGCCCGGTAGATAAAGCGTGTCTCCGGCAGGGCCCGCCCTGCCTGGGGCCAAAGCCAGCGCGACAGGGGATCGCTGGCGACCAAGCTGTCGAGGTCGACGATTTTTGCCCGCCGTCCCCAGAGCAGATGGTGTGCACGCAACATCTGCGGGAGCTTGCTCCCGGCGTTTTGCCCGAGGCCCGTGCGCAGCTCGACCAACGCGCTTTGGCACGCGTTCTCGACCGTGCTCGCTCGCGCGCTGGCTCCCACGTGCCCTGCGATCGCGGGTAGGGAGTGGTCGATGAACTGCCCAAAGTCCGAACTCGAGCGGGAGCCGAGCACCTCGAGGTGCCACAGATAGGAGAACAAGAGCTGCCGGACCAGCCCCGCGGCGACAATGCTTCGACGGTAGCGACCGGGCTCTGAAAACGGAGCGGGGCCCTCGGTGATCGACGCGCCGAACTGGGGGCGGGTCGCGCTCTCGAGCAACGCGACCCACAACATCCCGAAGTCGATCGCTGCACCGACATGAAGGTGGGTTTCGGCGATAGGTCGCTCGAGTACGGGCGCCAGAGCACGTCCGACGAGCCGCACCCGGTCACAGTTGGGTTCATCTCCAGAGTGGGCGGCGAGGGCCGCGATCAGGAGGTCCTGCGGGAGGCGCAGGGACAGCCAGCGCCAACCCATAGTCTGTCCATGACGCGAGTCGGGGGCGCAGTTAGCCAATCGCACGGTGTCGCCATCGAGGCGCAGGTGTCGAGTCGCCAGCTGGACAAGCATGTGGTGGAGGTGCGGGCGATCGCTTGCCTCGTCGAACCACGCACGGTCACGTATGGCCTCGAGCGCGGCCAAGGACTGGCCGCGACCGAGGACCCGGGCGTGTGCTTCGAAGCCGCTGGCGAAAACGGCAGGATCGAGCCGCACGGCCCCGTGTTCGAAGGCCTCCGGCGCGCAAAATGGCCAAGCCTCCGCGAGCGCGACGAGAGCGTGATAGTGCGCTGGAGCGGGCATCTCAGGCCAGCTCGTAGAGGGTGCGCAGGTGTTCGATCGTGCCGTGGAGTTGTGTCTCTGTCGTGCAGTCAGCGAGCAGGGTCGCCGGGTGGTCGGTGGTGCGGTCGCCCAGAGTGAGGTCCTGTTCACCGGTTTGGGCGATACTGTCCTGCTTCAGTTGGGGCTGGGGGTTTTGCTCGGTGATATCGAAGTGTCGAACGAGGACATCGGCCGCGTACTTGTGGCTCAGGCCCGCCCGCGGCAGGGCGAGTCGGGGAAGCTGCTCGACCCACGCCTCGTAGGCGAGCCGGCGGTCGGAGCCGACGTGTATGGGTTGAGAGCGCGCATCCCAGGCGGCCTGGATGACGTCTCGCCAGCTTCCTGCTGCGTGCTCGTGGACGGTCCGGGCGCGGAAGATGTGCGCGGTCGAGGCCACGAAGTTGCGCATATGTGAGGCCATCGACTCGGCTGTGGAGTGGGTACGACGCTCGAGGTCGACTTGCCAAGAGCGCAGCTGTAGGGCCATGTCGTAGCGCGTGGGCCACTGAACTGCGGGCCAGGCCGCGTAGTTGGACTCACCGAGGGTGACCCGAGCGAGCGCCCATTTTCTCGGAGACAGAGTCTCCCCCGTTGGTTGGGTGTCGCGTGCCACGTCGTGAATGAGGGCATGGATGATAGTAGCGAAATCCTCGTCGACAGAGGTCGAGATCGTGCCGGGGTTGAAGTTGTATGTGAGGTCGTCTGCAATCGAGACATTCTGACCCTCGTTGCGGTCGTCGTGGCCGATTGTATATGTGCCTTGGACAACCCAGCGCTTCGAGTCGTGACGGATGAGGTCGGGGGTTTCGGGCTTGGAGGCCTGCCAGGCCGCGGTCAACCGTTTGGTCGTGGAATCGTCCATGTGTAGTTCTTCGACGACTGACATGAGCGACCCTGTATAGATGTGTTTTGCGGCCTCGATGAGGTCGTTGCTGAGGTAAGCTCCGACGTTGGGGCGGGCTGCGGCGCTCGGGAGCTCGAGAGTCTGGAGCGCCTCGCGGAGCGCGGCGATGGCCTGGATCCGTGCGGCGGGAGGGGCGAATCGCTCGGGAGCCTCGTGGCCGAAGCGGCTCCGAA
>CAYVJQ010000081.1:0-5192 GCA_964451725.1 uncultured Nannocystaceae bacterium
TTGCTCTGGGCGGTGGCTTTTCGGCCTCCGCCTATGAGTGCTGGTTGGAGACGGCTAAGTATGTTCCGGGGGTCGTAGAAATCGATGGACGGGCCCAAAACACGGTGCGAAACGACCATCGTTGCCTCGTTTCCCACGTCCGATCGGGCCTCAGTGACTCCAAGTAGACCGCCCACGGGGAAGACCCTGGGACCGGGGATTGGGGCCTCGTTTCCCACGTCCGATCGGGCCTCAGTGACTCCAAGTAGACCGCCCACGGGGAAGACCCTGGGACCGGGGATTTGGATTGGATAGACCGGTCGCGGGGAAGACCCCGGGACCGGGTATCTATATGGACCCGGTATCTATATGTATTTCGATCGGTTTGGGGTGTCTGGTGGACCCGGGGTCGTCGTTGGGGAGAAAATACCGCTATTCGGGAGTACCGCGGATCGCCAGAACATCCGCGATCCGAACGGCCGCCCGCCCATCCCCGAACACCTCGCTGGCCGCGAGCAGGGGCGGCGACCCCGGCCGGTCCAAGATCCGGGTCGCAGCGCTGAAGATCGACCCAGGGTCATGCCCGACGACACGGCTGGTTCCCGCTTCGACGGACTCGGGGCGGTCGCTGCGGGCCCGGACGATGAGGGCGGGGATCCCCAAGCTGGCCGCCTCCTCCTGGACGCCGCCGCTGTCCGTGATCACCAAGGTCGCTCGACGCAGGAGCCCGACGAAGCGCAGCGGCTCGAGGGCCGGGATCCGATGGACGCCCGAGTCTGCCAAGGCGGCGTCGATGCCCGCACGGATCGCGGGGTTGGGGTGGATGGGCATGAGCACGTCCACGCCGCGCAGAGCCGCGATGCTGGCGAGGCCCTCACAGATCTGCTCGAGGGGGCCGTCGATCTGTTCACGGCGGTGGACTGTGGCGAGGACCAGCTTGCGCTTGGGCACCGATGAGCGGCCTGACGCACCCGCTGCCTCGGGGAGCTCCCGCTCGAGGCCCTCGACCGAGTCGAGCAGGGCGTCGAGTTGGGCCTCGACCTCCGGTTCCGCAGCTCGGCGCTCGAGCCAGCGCAGGGCGTCGATGCCCGTGTTGCCGGTGACGTGGATGCGCTCGGGGGCGTGCCCCTCTCGCAAGAGGTTGCGGCGGGCGGTCTCGGTGGGTGCGAACAGCCAGTGGGCGAGCTGGTCGATCATCCGCCGGTGCTGCTCTTCGGGGAAGGGGGCGAGCGGGTCCCCACTGCGCAGGCCTGCCTCGACGTGGGCGACGGGGATCTGGGCGTAGTAAGCCGCGAGCGCACCCGCGAATGCGGTGGTCGTGTCGCCCTGGACGATCACCAACTCGGGGCGGGTGCGGGCGATGAGCGGGGTCAGGGCTTCGATGATCTTGGCGAGCAGGGCGGCCGGGGTCTGGCCGGGCTCCATGAGATCGAGGTTCGAGTCCGGGACCTGGCCAAAGGCCGCGAGCGCGTGCTCGAGGAGCTCCCGGTGCTGACCGGTGGTGCACACGTGGAGCTCGAAGCTGTGCGCCCGGGCGCGGAGCTCGGCGATGAGGGGGGCGAGCTTGATGACCTCGGGACGTGTGCCGAGCACACACAGGACGCGGCGGGGGATGGTGGTAGTGGTGGCCACGGGAGACTCGAGAGAGAGAAAAAGGAGCGGCTAGGTGGGGCGCCGCCGCAGCCCCATCTGTGCGAGCTTGGTGCTGAGGAATTGGTCCATGACGCTCTCTTGGCGCCCGGCGAGGACCCGCCTGGCGACCCTTGCAAAACGAGCGGGGCGGCGCGCGTAGGAGAGCCCGTAGAAGCTGAGCAAAAACGCGAGCTGGATGCTGGCGAGTTGGCTGGGAGTCCAGTGTGGGTGGATGCTGCGCTTGGCACCGGCCGAGCGCAGCAGCGAGCTGTAGAAGTAGAGTTCGTCGTGGATGACCGCGCCCGAGCTGCGCAGGTTCTCGTACTCCTCGCTGCCCGGGTAGGGGGCAAAGACCATGACCGCGACCGTGTCGAGGCCCTCGAGCGCGAGCTCGAGGACGAAGCGATAGGTCGCCCACAGGGAGTCGAGGTCTTCGTGGGGAAAGCCGATGATGATGCTCGCGTGGGTGGTCAGGCCAGCGTCGATGGCCGCGCGCATGGACTCGAGCAGGCGCGGGAGTTTGACCTTCTTGTGGATGCGCTCGAGGGTCAGGGCGGAGCCGCTCTCGGGCGCGTAGCAAAAATTTCGGACGCCAGCGCGGTACAGCCAGCGGGCGGCCTCGGCATCGACGGCCTCCGAGCGGGTGCCACTGGGAAGCTGGATAGTGACGTTGAGACCCCGAGCGACCGCTATCTTGGCGAACTCGATCATCCAGTCTTTGGTCAGCATGGCCGTGAGGTCGCTGAGGTCGATGTTGGTGATCCGATAGCGCCGGACGTAGCGCTCGATCTCGTCGACGACCTTGCTGGGTGTGCGTCGGAGGTAGCGGGTCGTCCACATCTGTGGGGACGAGCAGAAGCTGCATTTGTAGGGGCAGCCCCGACTGGTCAGCAGGGGCATGGAGCGGCCCCGGTCGACGCCGCCGCTGCGGCGCCTGTCGAGGTAGGCGTCGACCGGGAACATGTCCCAGGCGGGCTCGGGGATGGCGTCGAGATCTTGGATGCGGGTCCGGGCGGGGCTGCACTGGACCTGTCCGGCGGCGTCTCGGTAGGCGAGGCCAGGGACCGCGCTCAGGGCTTCCTGGGGACGGGCGCTCCAGTGCTCGATCAGCTCGAGCAAGGTCTGCTCGCCCTCACCCAATACGCAGACGTCGATCGCTGGGCAGTGGGTCAGGATGTGCTCGAAGAACGAGCTGGCGTTCTCGCCTCCGACGACGATCTTGGCTGCGGGGTAGCGCGCGGCCAGGGCCAGGGCCAGGTCACAGAGCAGCGGCCACTGGTGGAGGAACATGTGGCTGATCCCGATCAGCTCGGTCTCGGGCGCGACGGCGCCGACGATCTGCGGGATGGTCAGGCCGGTGACGTCGAGGGGACCGGCGGCGGTATGTCGGGTGATCGTGGTGTCGAGGCCCGAGCCGGTCGCGTCGATGATCTGGACGTGGTGTTCGGCCTCGCGCAAGGTCGCGGCGAGGTAGGCCAGACCCAGAGGCGGAACGGCGCCGTAGTAGCTGAAGCTGCGCGGCGCGGTGATCGTGGGCAGGTGGATCAGGGCCACGCGGGCGGACCCTCCCTGGCGCGAGCGTGGCCGCCGCAGGGGGATCAAGTCTTCAGGTCGCGTGGTCGAAGCGTGGCCCATGCGCTGGACCACGCTAACACGGGGTTCTGGCACGGGGGTCCTGGAGTGGGTTTGCTTTGGCTCAGGAGAAGGGCCGGAGCTCGGCGTCGCCGTGGAGGTCCACATACCCGCGGCGGATGCCCCAGCACTGGTCGCGCTGGGAGCAGTCGGCGCAGATTGGGGGCTTGAGAAATTCACCGCGCTCGAGCCCGGCCTCGACCGGAGACAGGCCCGCGTAGGATTCGAGCCCGTCGGGTTTGAGGCAGTGGGGGATCGCGCACATGGACTCGAAGCCGGTGACCTCGAGCTCGAGCTCCCGGGCGCGGGCGAAACCCAGGCGCATGGGCTCGGCCATGTCGCTGTAGCGCGGGATCAGGGCCTTGGTTCGGGGCACGAGGTCGGTGGACGGGGCGACGAAGGAAAAGGTCAGATCAAAGCCGGGCCAGCGCGTGGCGACGAGCTCGACCACGTCGACGAAGTCGTCGGCGTTGAGCGAGCAGATCACGAAGTTGGTGCGCACCCGGGCGCCGCGGCGATGGAGGTTGTCGAGGCCGGCGATGGTCTTGGCCCAGGTCCCGGGCGCGTTGGTGACCCGGTCGCAGACCTCGGCCCGGCTCCCGTGCAGCGAGACGAATACGACGTCGACGCCGGCGTCGAGCAAGGTCCCACACAGGGCGTCGTCGGCGAGCCGGATCGCGTTGGTCTGAAGCTCGATGCCGGCCACGCCCTGGGCCTTGGCGAAGCGGGCGTAGTCGGCGAGGCGCGGGTTCAAGGTCGGTTCTCCGCCCGATAGCGCCAGCCAGGCGCCCTCTCGGCCGCAGGTGGCGATCGCTTCGCGGACGGCCTGGACTTCGGGGAAGGGCAGGTGAGTCGAGACGAAGCAGAAATCGCAGGCCTGGTTGCACAGGAAGTTCACACGCACGGTGTGCACACGCCAGGTCTCGCCGGTCGCGTCCCGGCCGAGGTCCAGAGACACGAGCTCGCGGGCGATCTGTTCGTCGACGCCCTGCATGAGGCTGAGCCGCCGACGGACCCGGTCGGCGGTGATCGGCCTTGGTGCGAGGGCGGGCTCGAGGGCGAGGGTCGACTCGGGCATGCCCACGCAGCGGTCGGAGACTTTGCAGCCGGCGCAGGCTTCGACTCGGCGCCAACCCGGCCGATCCCGGCCGCCGGGAGTCAGGGTGTAGAGGTGGCCGACCTGGGCGGGGCGAGAGAACCAGCACGGGGGCAAGAGCGTGCCCGGGTCGAGGCGAGGGCGAAGCTCGAGCTCCCGAGCGCCGCGATCACAGCGTTCGACGCAGGCGATCGCAGCACCGATCTGCGGTCCGTATGCCGCGGTGGGGGCCTCTGAATCAGGCGAGACCACGCTTTGCAGGGGCACGCGGATCAGCACCGAGCGCGGGCTGACCCCGAGCGTGCCGAGGGCCGCCGGGACCTCGTGGAGGGTCTCGAGGTTCGTGGCCAAAACTGGGAGGATCAGCTCCCAGGCCAGGCCAGCGCTCTGGGCAGCCCGCAGCCCGGCGAGCTGGGCCTCGGCGGCCCCGGGCTGGGCGACGAGAGTGTCGAAGGCCGGGCCGAGGGCGGGGACCTCGACCCGAAGCGCGTCGACGCCGGCGTCTCGGAGTGCCCGGGCTCGGTCGGGTCGGAGGCCGATGGCGTGGGTCTCGACCTCGATGTTCAGCTCGCTGGTGCCGGCGCTGTGACGAGCGAAGGCGACGAGGCGCTCGAGGTCCCGGCGCAGGAGCGGCTCGCCGCCGACCAGGTGCAGGCGCCCGGCGCCTCCGCGGACGGCCTCGGCGATGGCCCGCGGCGCAGCCTTGACGACCTCCGGACTCTCGACCCGGGCGCAGTCACGGTGGTCACAGCGCAGCCGACAGCTGAGGTTGGTGCGCACCATGGCGATGCGACCTGAGCTGCCGGCGTGCATCGGGCGATGGTACGCGAGCCCCGGTGGGCGTGTCGAAATG
>CAYVJQ010000081.1:5292-32863 GCA_964451725.1 uncultured Nannocystaceae bacterium
AGGGCGTCGGTTGCGATCCAGACCCGTGTGGACGAGAGGCGAGCCCCGATGGGCGTGTCGAAATGAGGGCGTCGGTTGCGATCCAGACCCGTGTGGACGAGAGGCGAGCCCCGATGGGCGCGTCGATGGGCCGCGGGCACCGGCATCTCTCAGGCCAGCTGGGCTGAGCTCAGTCGATGACGATGTCGATGTCGCCGACATGCCCAGCGTCGAACTCGACCTGGACCACGTCGGTGGTCCAGGCTTGGACGGCGATGGAGTCGATACCGTGCGCGCAGCTGTCGTCGGGGCCGCAGTCACAGTCGATGCCGTCTTGGCAGGTCTCGGTCACACGTAAGCTGGCGGTGAGCGGGCCGTCCTCCACCCACGCCCTCCCGGCCCAGCAGGTGTCACCCACTTGGCAGCTGGTCCCTTCGACACAGGCGGCGTCGAGTTCGACGGGGGCCCACACGTAGAGGCCCCAAGTCAGCTCGATCTCCCCGCCGGGTGCGATCTGATAGATCTCGACGCCGTCGTCTTTGCAGGCGGGGAAGCAGCCGTTGGGGATGATGGTCTCGCAGGTGGGGATGACGCCGTTGCCTTCGCTGAACCAAAACAGCTGGGTGTCGCCGTCGTGGACCGCGAACGGCTCGTAGGCGCAGCCCGAGATGGTGTAGGGGACGTAGATCACCGAGTCGCGCTCGTTGCGGATGTGCAGCGTGCTGAAGGTGCCGGGGGCGGGCTCCTCGAACTCGATCCCGCAGGCGTTCCCCGAGTCGGAGTCGCCATCGTTGGAGTCACCGTCGTTGGAGTCACCGTCGTTGGAGTCGCCGTCGCTGGAGTCACCGTCGCTGGAGTCACCGTCGCTGGAGTCGCCATCGTTGGGGCCGTCGTCGCTGGAGTCGCCGTCGTTGGAGTCACCGTCGCTGGTCTCGCTGTCCCCTTCATCGAGCGAGCCGATGGCCTTCGCGCCGAGGCAAGCGGACATGGGGAGGGCGAACATGGGGAGGGCGAGGCAGATGATGCGCAAAGAAAGTCGGTTCGAGGTCGTCATGCCTCCCTGGTGGCCGGGGAACGGGGGATCCGTCCCGCCTATTCGAGGTCGAGGTCGAGATTGAGGTCGGGGCAGGCGGTCCGCAGCTTGGCGCGCTCCGGGGAGGCGCCCACGGCCGCGAGGAACGGCCCGGCTTTTGTGCGGGCATCGTCGAGGCGCCCGACGGTGCACAGGGCCTCGAGCTCGAGGAGCGCGCGCTCGGTCTCGAGCAGGCCAGCGGGAAACTCGGAGGCGTGCCGCTGCAGGTCGACCAAGGCTCGCTCGGGCCGGTCGTCTGCGAGCGCGCTGCGGGCTGCCTCGATCAGCTCGAGCTCGGCAGCGAGCGCGTCCGGGCTCGCGTCGGGCTCGGGGGAGGAGTCCGCCCGAGGGCGCGGTGCTGAACTGGGTCCACCGAGGACGGGATTGGCGACCGGGTCGACCGGGTCGACCCGGTCCGTCGAAGGAGAGGCGGCGGGGGCAGAACGAGGGGAGGGGAACGAGGGGAGGGGCACCGGACCCGCGCCGGTGGGCGAGGGCCTCGAGTCGGTGGTCCTGGGCACGCCAGATTCGGCGGTCATGGGCAGATCGGATTCGGCGGTGGTGGGCTCGGGCTGGAGCGCGCGGACGGTGAGCACGGCGACCTCGAGCGTCAACAGTCCGGCCGCGGCGAGGACCAGGATCGTGCCGCCGACCTTCGCAGCGAACGCGAGCTGAGCGGGAGCCGTGGGTCCAGCTGCCCCGAGGGGTCCTCCCATGTCGGGGCCGGAATCGAGCCCGGAATCGAGCCCTGAATCGAGGTCCGGACCCGCCTCGAGTCCCGGATCAGGCACCAGAGGCAGGGACTCGAGCTGGGCGAGGATCCGATCTTCGACCCCCGCTGGCGGCCCCTGTCGGATACGGAGCGCACGGAGGTCACGCTGGGTCTGTGCGTCGAGTTCAATCATGGTCTTCAGCTCGCTGTGCCACCCAGCGGTTGATGTCGGCCCGGGCCCGGCGCAGGCGCGAGTAGACGGTGTTGAGTTTGCAGCCGATGGCCGCGGCGATCTCGGGGGCGCTCAGACCCTCGACGTCGGCGAGCACAAACACCTCGCGGCGCTCGGGGGTGAGCGCCTCGATAGCCGCGCTGAGGGCGTCGAGCCGGGCGCGCTCGTGGAGCTGCTCGTCCATGGCCGGCGTCGGCGCGGCGATGGGGATCGCGTCGAGCTTGCGGGTGTGGCGACGCTGGCTGCGGCGCTGGGTCGCCGCGACCCGCCGGGCGACGCCGTAGAGCCACGCGCGCAGGGAGGCCTCGCTGTGCCACTCGCCGAAGCGCCGCAAGACGACCACGAAGACCTCTTGGGCGGCGTCGTCGAGGCCCGGCTCTGCGACTCCGAAGCGGGCCAGCTGCCGCCAGACGAAGGCGAAGTGGGCGCGGTAGAGCGCGCGAAATTCCGGTCGATCTCGATCGACCGGTCTCTCAGCGAGGGTCCGCGCGGGCATGCCCCTCCCAAGTGGCCGGCGGCGCTGCGATCCGTCCCGGGTTGACGACATGGCTGATGGCGGGCTGATGGCGGGCTCATGGATGGCCGCCCAATCGCGCTCAGGGTCGGGGCAGACGGTACTCCAGGCCGAGAATGCCACGCACGCCGACCGGAGACTGGCGCTGGACGACCTCGTTGTCGACGGTGAACTCGCCCCGGGTCAGGGCGACGCTGAGCTCGAGATCGATGCCGATCGCCAAGCCGGGGACGGGGACCCAGGCGAGCCCCGGTGTCACCCGGACGGCGGCGTAGGGGAACGCAGCCCGGCCCGTGGTCGGCAGGCTCGCAGCTCCTCGACCGCGGAGCCGACCGGCCTCGATCCCGGCGCACAGAGGAATCTCGAGCTTTGGGCGGGCGGGGACATAACACCCGCTGGTCCCGACGAGCCAGGCGTCGAAGCGGCCGCTGGCGCCACTGGCGAGGGTCGTGGTGCTGGGGATCACCCAGCGGCCGTCGACCGTCCAGCGCCAGCGCGCGTCGAACAGGGCGATGCCGGCCCCGAGGTTGCCGTGGGCGGAGGTGGTCGGGCCGAACCCGCCGCCGCCGAGAAGCCGGAGACCGACACGCGGTGGAGGCGACGGGTCGAGAGGTCGGCGCTCCAGATCCGCCCTGGATGCCCTCGGCGCGGTCCTGGGCTCGTCGGTTTCAGAGTCCGGAGCTGGATCGCTGTGGTCCCCACGGGACAGGGCGCTGGATCCAGTCGAGGTCTTTGGGGGGTCTGGGTCTGGATCTGGATCTGACGCGGGCACCGAGACCAGAGCCGAGGCTGCCGATACGGGATCGTGGGAGACCGCGATCACCAACACGACGGCATCGGTGAGCAGGGCGCAGCTGGGCGCAGAGAAGTGTCGCTCGCTGCTGCCCTCGGCGTTGCTCATGCGCAGTCGAACCGAGAACCCGGTACCGGCCGCGCCACTGTCACTGTCACTGTGATTGTCACTGTCACTGTGATTGTCACCGTCACTGTCATTGTCACCGTCGACCTCACTGCGAAGGTCTGCGGAGACACGCAGGGGCTGGGCTCCGTCGGCGAGCGGCCGCTCGATGTCGGGCAGTCGCTCTCGCAGGCGTGCCTGGGCCTCGGCGAGAGAGGGGCAGGTCGCCGGGGCCCGCCAATCCCACTCGATCTGAGCCGGGCCGAGCTCGGGCTCTCCAGGGAGCTCGGGAACCCCAGCGACGCTCGAGAGCGCGGCGAGCAGAGTCGACAGCACGGGGACAGCGTGGCCCGTGGCCGAGCGCTGCGCAACAGCAGCTCTGGTGGTCCGAGGGGCTCAGGGCTGTTCGAGCTGTTCGGTCTGGTCTGGCGGAACCCCCAGGAGCTCGACGACCGCCGCACACATGCCGGCGTCGCTCGGCGTCGTAGCGACCGCATCGACGCGCACCCCCATCGCCTCGATCGCGTCGCGGGTGACGGGGCCGATGGCCACGACCTTCGCGGCCTGGAGTCGAGCGCGGGCCTGGGTCTCCCCCATACCCTCGGCCATGGTCGCCAAGAAGTGGCGGGCCGTCCGACCGCTGGCGAAGCAAATTGCGTCCCAGCCTTCGCCGCCGTCCGGCTCCGAGCGCAGCGAGTGGATCAGGAGCGGGGAGACGGCCGGCCGCAGGGTCCGGTAGCCGACGAACAGGTCGAGGTGGCCGCCGGCTTCACGCAGGGCCGCACCGATGAGGTCGCGGCCCTCGTCGGCGCGGATCTGCATCCACCGCTCGGTCAGGGATCCGGCCTCGCGCAGGGCCTCGATCAGGCCCTCGGAGCGGGCCCGCGTGGGCACGAGGTCTGGCCGCAGCCCCCGCTCGATGCACCGGTCGGCGGTGCCCGTACCGATCGCTGCCACGCGGGTGCCGGCGAGCGCCCGGACGTCGAGCTCGAGGCGTGCGAGGGCCGCGAACAGGGCGTCGGCCCCGTTGGGGCTGGAGACGATGATGCCGGCGTAGGGCCGGCACGAGTCGGGTGACTCGGGCGAGGCACCCGACTCGCCCGAGCGGACCTGAGCCAGCAGCGCGGCGTCCAGGGCCGCGCTCGCGTCGGCCCCGGGGTCGACGAACTCGAGGCAGGGGAAGGCGACCGCGTCGGCGCCCGCCCGCGCGAGGTTGGTGATCAGGCTGCCGGCCTGGGGGGCCGCGCGGGTGACGATGACCCGGCGCCCAAACAGGGGGCGGCGCTCGAGCCAGCTGATCTTCTCGCGCAGCTTGACCACGTCTCCTACCACCATCACGGCCGGCGCCCGGATGCCGGCCGCGGCGATCCGCTCGGCGATGTCACCCAAGGTCCCGACCACCGTCCGCTGAATGCCCCGTGTCCCCCAGCGTACGACCGCGGTGGGGGTGTCTGGTGAGCGCCCGGCCGCGACCAGGCGCTCGGCGTTGGCGGCCGCGTTTTTGACGCTCATCATCAGCACCAAGGTCCCGGCGCTGTTGGCCAGGTGGGTCCAGGCGACGGTCAGGCCGGCCTTTTGATAGGCCTCGTAGCCCGACACGAAGCTCACCGAGGGGGTGTGGGCCCGGTGGGTGATGGGGATGCCCGCGGCCTCGGGGGCGGCGATCGGCGACGATACCCCAGGCACGAACTCGAACTCGACCCCGTGGTCCCGGAGGTGGGAGGCCTCCTCGGCACCGCGCCCGAACATCATGGGGTCGCCGCCTTTGAGGCGGACCACGTAGCGGCCGGCCTTGGCGTGTTCGACCATGAGTGTGTTGATGCGGTCTTGGGGCAGGCGCGGCCCAGCCTGGCTGCCGCGCACGCGCTGCAGGATCTCGACCGCGCGCTTGCAGTGCACCAACACGGCGGGGTTGACCAGGTAGTCCGCGATCACGACGTCGGCCTGGCGCAGGCGCTCCCGGGCGGCGAGGGTGAGGAGCTCGGGGTCCCAGGGTCCCGCACCCACGAGAGAGACGAAGCCGGCGGTCATGGGGCGCAGGGTAGCCGGTCGATCTCTGGACGCGAGCATGTAGACTGGGCCCGTGAGCCGCACGATGATCGTCGTTGGCGCGGGCCATGCGGGCCTCGAGGCCGCATTCGCCGGAGCCCGTGTGGGAGTACGCGTGACGGTGGTGACCGGCTGCCTGGGGACCATCGGCCAGACCCCCTGCAACCCGAGCATCGGCGGGGTCGCCAAGGGCCACCTGGTCCACGAGATCCACGCTCTGGGCGGGTTCATGGGCCGGGCCGCCGACGCCTGCGCCATCCATGGGCGGGTCCTCAACCTGAGCCGGGGCCCCGCGGTCCACTCGACCCGGGTCCAGGTCGACAAAGCCCGCTACGGTGCCCTCGCCCGCAGCGCGCTGCTCGGGCACCCGGGGGTGGAGGTCGTCGAGGGTCTGGTCACCGGCGTCGAACTCGAGGGGGATCGGGTGACCGGTGTCCGGCTCAGCGACGGTGTCCGGCTGCGCGCCGAGGCTGTGGTCGTGACCACCGGGACCTTCCTGGGGGGGGTGCTGCACACGGGGGGCGAGCAGAGCCCCGGGGGCCGAGTGGGGGAAGCCCCGGCGACCGAGCTCTCGATCCAGCTGCGCGGACTGGGCTTTCGAATGGCTCGGCTCAAGACCGGGACCCCGCCGCGCCTCGATCGGCAGACCATCGATTGGGGCGCGCTCGAGCCCCAAGGCAGCGACGATCCCTTCCCTCGCTTCTGCGCGCCGGACGACCCCGAGGCGCCGGGGCGCCTGCCCGAGGTCCACTGTTTCATCACCCACACCAACGCGGTCGTGCACGACTTGATCCGGGCACACCTGCACGAGTCGCCCATGTACTCGGGGCAGATCGAGGGCGTCGGGCCGCGCTACTGCCCCTCGATCGAGGACAAGGTCGTGCGCTTCGCCGATCGGGACCAGCACCAGATTTTTCTGGAGCCGGAGGGCCTCGACCCGGAGGCCCTGATCTACCCCAACGGGATCTCTACGAGTCTGCCGGCGCCGGTCCAGCGCGAGTTCGTCCGGGGTATCGCGGGCCTCGAGCGCGCCGAGATCGTGCGCCCTGGCTACGCGGTGGAGTACGACGCGGTCGATGCCCGGGCTCTGAACCACAGCTTGGGCAGCGAGGCGATCGCGGGCCTGTACTTCGCGGGCCAGATCAACGGGACATCGGGCTACGAGGAGGCGGGGATCCAGGGTCTGATCGCGGGGGCCAACGCGGCGCTGTGGCTGGAGTCGCGCGAGCCCCTGAGAATCGCCCGCGATCAAGGCTACGCCGGCGTCCTGGTCGACGACCTGGTGACCGTGGGCTGCGACGAGCCCTACCGCATGTTCACCTCCCGGGCCGAGTACCGGCTGCTCTTGCGGCAGGACAACGCCGACGCGCGCCTGACCGAACTCGCCCACGCCTGTGGGCTGATCGACGATGCCCGCCGAGATCGGATCGCCGCGCGCGTCGAGCTGGTCGAGCGCTGCCTGGCGAGCCTCGAGTCGAAGTCGAAGTCGAAGTCGAAGTCGACAGTGGAGGTCGAGGCCCCGGCGTGGATCTGGGCCAAGGCCCGGGCCCGCGAGGTCTACGCCGGCTACCTCGAGCGTCAGCGTCGCGAGGTCTCGCGGATCCGCGGGGAGTCGGGAGACCTCCCGATTCCCGGGAGTCTCGACTACTTCGCGATCGACGGATTGACCCGTGAATCGGCCGAGCGCCTGGCCCGAGTCAGGCCTGCGAGCACCGCCCAAGCAGCACGGATTCCCGGTATGACGCCCGCCGCTTTGGCCTGCGTCTGGTCGCAGGCCAGGTTGATGCAAAAACGCGCCCGTCGTTGATCTGCGGATTACGCGCACATGCGCGCGGGGCAAAAATACTCAGAGCCGGGTGCGGTCGATCAGATCGTTCAGCAGCGACACGTCTATGTCGGTGATACCGCAAAACCGGACTGCGACCCCCTCTTGGCGGCCCCCGTCGGTGGTCCCGGCACGCACGACCTCGGCCTCAAGTTGGAGTGGATTGCGGTCAGAACCGCGATTGAAGGCCACTGTGACCGATACGCCGATAGGCAGGGGACGGTTGGTGCGGACGAATGCGCCGCCCGCGGAGAGATCGATCGTCCGAGACATCAGCATGTAGTGGTGCTCGGGCACGTGGAGCTTCAATTCGATAGCGACCGAGACCCGGGGACGAATGCGGCGGTCGGATTGAGCAGTCTTCTCACTATCGACGACGTCCACGGCTCTGGGTATAACACCAAGCAAGGGCACTCTGGGTCGAGAATTCATCAATTTTAGGTCGAAAGTACAGGTGTGTCGTCGGCCGGACAGTGGGAGAGGAATCGTTTCAAACCTAACATTTGGGGGACCGCAGACCCCGCGCCTCTTGAGTCAAAGTGCTGCACTGTGGCTCAAGGCCGCATGCGCAGATCGCAGAGCCGACCAAGAGGGTTTGAAATGAAAGTTGTGTATTTCATATTACACAATGGTCTCTCGTTTGGTGTGTGTCGCGCCGGTCGGTGACCCGGGTAGATCCTCTCGCAATCTGCGACTGTGACGCCGATTGAGGTGATCTGTCGGCTCTCGCCTGGGGGACCGCCGTGACCAGGCGTGCTTGACCCAGGCTCGGTGCTGCGCAAAAAGGCACCCGCCTTGACCTGCACGCAACACCACAGACACGCGGATTCTCGGCGGGCGCGGGCATGAAGGTTCACTTCATCGGCATCGGTGGCACGGGCATGGGTGCGCTCGCGGGGTTGCTCGGGGCTGCGGGTCACGAAGTGAGAGGTTCGGACGGCCCCATCTATCCGCCCATGTCCACCCAGCTGGCCCGGGCCCAGATCCCCGTGTTCGAGGGTTACGGTGCGCACAATCTCGATTGGGGACCCGATCGGGTGGTGGTCGGGAACGTGTGTCGCAAGGACCACGTCGAGGTGCTCGCAGCGCGGGAGCGCGGTATCCCGCTGGAGAGCTTCCCGAGCATGCTCAAGACCAGCCTGCTCCCCGGCCGGCGAGCCTTGGTGGTCGCCGGGACCCACGGAAAAACCACCACTGCGAGCATTTTGGCCTGGCTGTTGCGGACCGCCGAGGTCGACCCGAGCTGGCTGATCGGTGGGGTCCCGCAGAACCTCGGTCGAGGCTCCCACCTCGGCGGGGGCGAGACCATCGTGCTCGAGGGTGACGAGTACGACACCGCGTTCTTCGACAAAAAGTCGAAATTCCTCCACTACCGGCCCACCAAGGCCATCCTGACCAGCGTCGAGTTCGACCACGCCGATATCTTCGACTCCTACGAGCAGGTCCGCGCGGCCTTCGTTGCGTTTGTGAAGTTGATCCCCGCGGACGGGCTGCTGGTCGTCGACGGTTCGAACGAGGGCGCCATCGAGGTCTCCGAGCACGCGAGCTGCGAGGTCCAGACCTACCGGGTGCTGGGCCGGGACGAGGCCCCGAGCGCCGAACTGGCGACCTGGTGTGTGCGGGTGACCAGCCGCCCCGGTGCCCGGCGAACCGGTTTCGAGCTCTACGAGCGGGGCGAGCGGGTCGGCGGCTTCTCCACCCTGCTGACCGGCGGGTTCAACCTCGCGAACATCGCAGCTGCGTTCGCCGTGGGCCGGGCGGAGGGCTGCTCGGTCGAGGTCCTGGGCGAGGCGATCCGCCTGTTTCGTGGCGTCAAGCGTCGCCAGGAGCTGCTCGGCATGGTCCAAGGGGTCCGCCTGATCCAGGACTTCGCCCACCATCCGACCGCCGTCGACCTGACCATCAAGGCGATCCGCCGCCGCTACCCGGACCACTCGCTGCACGTGTGTTTCGAGCCCCGCTCGTCGTCTTCGCGCCGAGACGTGTTCTTCGACGGCTATACCCAGGCCTTCGAGGGGGCGACCCGCACCTATATCGCGCCCGTCTACGCGCCCGAGCGGGTCCCCGAGGGTCGGATGCTCGACACCGCGGCCCTGGCCCGGGCGCTCCGAGACCGGCGTCTGGACGCGTCGGAGTTCGACGAGGTCGAGGCGCTGGCCCAGTCCGTGCTCGGCCGGGCCGTGCCTGGAGACACGGTATTGCTCCTGTCCTCCGGGAGCTTCGGCGGGCTCGGAAACCGGCTGCTCGAGTGTTTTGGAGACGCGGTGACCTTTGGTCAACCCGAGGACCTCGAGGCCATCGACGCCCTCCTGGTCAGCTGTGGCATGTCCAAGCTGCGCGAGCCCGAACAGATCGAGAGCCTGGTGATCCGGCCCAGCCGGGAGCGGCGCGAGGCGGTCGAGGCCGCCGGGGGTACCCTGCCCAAACTGATCGGCTGTGTGCACATGCAGATGGTCGGCGACTGGGCGTACCTCTTTGGGCTCGCGGTCGCCCCCGGGAGCCGGGGCGAGGGTCTGGGCTGGGTCCTCGCCGACAGCGTCATGCGTCGGGCCCGGAGCCTGGGCCCCCGGTGGATGTACCTGCTGGCCGGTGAGACCGCCGACTTCTTCACGGACAAGCTCGGGTTTCGGGAGCTCGCGCTCGATGCCCTGGATCCGGCGATCCGGGGGCTCTCCAACTTCCAGGCCGCAGACCTCGAAGGGGCGACGTGTATGGCCTTCGAGCTCGAACCCGAGAGCTGACCTTCGGCGCTGTCCGAGACGCCCCACGCGATGCCTGCGACCTTCCATTTTGCCTGCGTGAGCCCGGGAGCTCCAGCTTTCGACGAGCGGTGCTCGCTGGGCTGGGCTGGGCTGGGCGCGGGGCGGAGGCCATGGCGAGCCTGACTTTTTTCGTCGCGGCTGGGGTGGCCCTGGTCGCGGCGGTGGTCGGTGTGTCCGCCCGCCGACCCCAGACCTCGGTCGCCGGCTTCGGGCTCTGCTTGGCGGCCCTGGTCGTACCAGTGTTGCTTCTGCAGGCGCCGGTGGTCGCGGCCCTGATGCTGCTCGCCGCTGCGCTCGTGATCGGGCTGTCGGCGGGCATCGGCGCCCGGACCCAAGCGCTGCTCGACGAGGGCGGGCGGAGCCGGGGCCTGCCCTGGGGATTCTGGATCCCCGCAGGGCTCGGGCTCGCCGGGTTTGTGTGGGTGCTGGTGGCCACAGCCTCGCGCCAGTTCAACGACTCGAGTGCGGGTCTGGACCCGGCCTTTGTCGCCAGTGGTGGTCGGCGCGTGCTGTCGATCCTCGGGGCCGAGTGGTTGGTGCCCACTTCGCTGGTCGGGTTGCTCGCGCTGACGGCCGTGCTCGCCTCTGTACTCACCCTCGCGCACCAGCCCCAGACCAAGACCTGAACGCTGTCCTCATTCTCCCCTGTTCCCCGTCTCCCCGTCTTCTCGAGCATGTTGCCGACCACCCACTTCCTCTACCTGGCGCTGGGCTTGTTCGCCCTCGGGTTGGGGGGCGCCGTGCTCCGGCGCTCGCTGGTGGTCGTGCTGTTGAGCGTCCAGCTGATGTTCGCCGCGGTGGCCCTGCTCCTGTGTACGCAGGCCTACGCTCTGGGGCAGCCGTCCGGGCAGGCCGCGGCGACCTTGGTGATCATGGTGGGGCTCATCGAACTCGGGGTTTCGGTCGCCGTGATCGCCCGGATCTTGCGGTCGGACGAGATCGCGGATCTCGGCTCGCCGGCGGTACCGGGCTCGACCCCAGGTCGGGGGGCCCTGCTGTTGATCGACTGGACCGGCGCGGCGGCGGAGGTGGTGCGCAAGTCGCCCGGAGAACCGTCGGAGAGACCCACGGAGAACCCGGACACCTCCGGGCGGGATCGGGATAAAGGGGAGGGGCACTGATGGCTCGCGAATTTGCGCTCTGGGCCTGCGTGCTCCTGCCCTGGGTCGCGGCCCTGCTCATGTTGCTCGGAGCCGGGCCCGCCGTGCGTGTGCTCGGGCCGCGGCGGGCGACGATCATGGCCCAGTACCTGGGGCTCGGGGCGAGCGGCCTCGCGCTCTTGTTCTGCGTTCAGGGGATCGGTCTGTTGCTGGTCCCGGACGACCCGCGGGCGTTGGCCCACACGCCCCTGCCCGAGCTGCTGCCGCCGATCGTCATTGGTGAGCTGAAGGTCCATCTGGGGCTGGTCGGCGATCGCCTGTCGATGTCGGCGGCGGTCTTGATCACGGGGGTCATGGCCCTGGGCCGCGTGTTCCTGGGCAGTCGCGCCGGACTCTCCGATCTGGGCCTCGAGCCCACCGACAGCCCGTGGGCGTGGCTGACCGAGTCCGAGTCTGAATCGTCCGGGTCTGGACTGTCCGGGGCCGGCGGTACCGACGAGGGTCCCGCCCGGGATCGGGCGGCGTCGACGGCCCTGGGTCGCCTGGGGCTGCTGGGCTTGCTCGAGGGCGCGGCCGTGTTGGTGGTCTTGGCCGGCGACATGAGCGTGGCGGCGTTCGGGTGGACGGTGCTGGGCATCGGCATGGTCGCAGCCCTGGCCCGGCGCGTGGGCGACGAGCTGCGCGCGAGCGCGGCCACCCGGGCCCTGATCGTCAATGTCACCAGCGACGCGTGTCTGGTCGCCGCGCTCTTGGTCCTGGTCCTGTCCGGCATCGGTCTGACCCACACGGGGCTGTGGGCTCCGACGGTCGGCGCGCGCCTCTACGAGGGGCTCCCCGAGGTCGGTCTGGCCGCGCTCCCGCTCGCCGATCTGTTGGCCGCGCTGTTGATCGCCGCTGTGTTTGTTCGCCTGTCGTCGCTCGGTCTGAGCGCGAACTCGGGCACCGAGGCCCTGCTCGACGCGGTGTTGCTCCCAGCGCCGGCCCTCTACCTCCTGCTTCGCTTTCACCGGGTCCTGGCCCAGGCGCCGACGGTCCTGGCTCTGACCTTGGTCGCCGGGATGGGTATGGCCCTGCTCGGGGCCGGCTTCGCGCTCTTGCGCCCGAGCGGTGCAGACGCGCGCGTGGGCCAGCGCCACGGCCTCGAGCAGGGGCTCGCGGGGACGGGGGTGGCCTGGGCAGGGCTGGCGGCGATGGCCGTGGGTGTGGGGGCCTGGCGGACCCTGTGTTGGCTGCTGCTGGCCCAGGCCCTCGGCCGCCTCGGCCTGCGTGTGGCGGTGCTGGTCGCGGACGGGCGCGGGCTCCCGCGGTGGACCGGGCGGACGGCGCGGCTGCTGTGTTGGCTGGTCGCCGGGGTCGCGCCCGGGCTCGGCTTCATCGCCCTGAGCCGGACCATGGTCGACGTCCTGACTCGCAACAGCTTGCTCGGGCCGGTCGGTGGCTGGGTCGGGGCGGTGGTCGTGCTCGCGGTGGCGTTTGTGCATGCGGCCGCGATCTCCCGGATCTGGTACGAGGGCCTGCACGCGCGCGCGGCCCTCGAGGTCGACGCCGAGCCCGGGGGAGTCGCTCGGATCGACGACAGCCTCGAGTTCGGGCCCTTGGGCCTCGCCCTGGTGGCTTCGATCACTTTGGGGATCCTGGCCTTTGGAGCGGGGTTTGGACTGGTCGACTCTCCCATCGCCTGGTTGGATCAGGCCCTGCCGACGGCCGGCGGACATGCACGCGCGCCGCTGGGGGTGCAGGCCTCGTTTCGAGACGGCGGCGGGGTCGCCCGACCTTGGATAGGTGGGGCCGCGGCCCTGGTCACGCTGGTCACAGGGTTCGCGTGGATGTGGACCCGCGAGCGCTTCAGGCGGGCCGAGGGGTCCCTGGCCGAGCCCAAAGCGTGGCTCGAGTACGGCCTGGCCGGACCTCGATGGGTCGCTCGCGGGGCCCGGACTGCAGGCTCGGGCCTCACTCAGCTCGCGGCTCAGGGGGTCGGTCGCGGCCTGTTCGAGGAGGCCCCGAAGATCGTCGGTAGGCTGCTCGTGGACGCCTACGCGAGCGTCTCTGCCCGGCTGCGTGCCATGGGCGGCGGGCTCGTCAACGGGCCGCGCCGGGCCATGCTCGGCCTCGTGCTCGGGACCACCCTGATTCTGGGCTGGGTCTACGCGCGGCCGGAGGTCGCTAGCTTCCTGCCTGGCGACCACTACAATTTCGGCGGCCTCGAGCCCAAACTGATCCGCGCCGGCGGCCTCGACCCCAAGCCCAAACAACCGAAACAACAAGAACAAGGGGAGGCCCAGCCGTGATCGTGTCCTGCTCGACCTCCGTTGGCTGGGTGCTCGGCCTGGGCACCCTGAGCTCGCTCGGCGCAGTCCCGGGGTTGGTCGACTGGGTCGTGTTTGTGCCTCTGCTGACGGCCCTGGTGGTCGGCGCCATGCCGCGCAGCGAGCCGGGCCTGGCGCGGGCGCTGGGGGTCGGTGGCGCGCTCGTCGAGCTGGTCCTGATCTCGGCGTTGGTGCTCGCCTACGACGGCGCCGGGCCGAGCGTGCAGCACATCAGCACGACGGCCTGGCTCCCCTCGCTGGGGGTCTCGTGGACGCTCGGGGTCGACGGTGCGGCCTTGCCCATGTTGGTGCTGCTGGGGCTCGTGGTTCCGCTCGCGCTGATGTTGGGTGGGGCGCCGCGGCCGGGGGAGCCGCCCGTGGTCGTCGGCATGATGGGGCTCCAGGCGGCCTGGGCGGGGGTCATCCTGGCCCGCGACTTGGTCAGCTTCTCCGCCTGCTGGGAGCTCTCCGTGGTCGCCATGGTCGTGCTCATCGGCGAGCGGGGAGACGGCAAACAAGGGCGGGCTGGACGGACGGCGGCGGCCCGCCGCTACGCGATCTTCGCCCTCCCGGGGGCCGCAGCGCTGATCGCTGCGACCGTGCTCTTGGGGGTCGCCCACGCCCACGCCAGCGGGGTCTGGAGCTGGCGCTTCGAAGACCTGAGTCAGGTCGCCCTGCCCGGGTCGGTCCAGTACCTGGGCTTCGGGTTGGTCGGGCTGGCGGCGCTCGTCAGCTTGCCCTTGGCGCCGCTGCACGGGTGGCTCAGCGGGGTCGCCCGCAGCGGTCCGACGCCGGTCGTCGCTGCGATCCTCGGGATCGGTATGCCCATGGGGGTGTTCCTGCTCCAGCGGGTGGCCCTGCCCCTGTTTCCCCTGGCGGCTGGAGAGTGGGGCGACCCGCTCGCCGCCGTGGCCGTGGCCGGGGCCATCTTCGCCGCGCTCGCGTCTTGGGCCGAGCGCGATGCGGGCCGGGCCCTGGCTCACATCGCCACCTTGCACATCGCGCTCGCGGTCGTCGGCGTGCTCTCGGGGAGCGCGGCCGCGTGGATCGGGGTAGGGCCTTTCCTGCTCGCTCACGGCCTGGGTCTGACCGTGCTCACCGCGGTCTTCCACGGCCTGCGTCGAGATCGGCTGACCGACCTGGGGGAGCTCGCCGGGTGGGCCCAGGTCGCGCCCTGGGGCCTGGCGCTCGCGTTCACGGCCGCCTTGGTGCTCGGCGGTGTCCCGGGTAGCGCCGGGTTCCTGGGCAGCACGGCGATCGTGATCGGGGCGCTGCGGGAGGGGAGCGTCGCCCTGCTGCGCCCCGCGGTCTGGACTCTGCTCTCGGTCGGGGCCCTGACCCTGGGCACGGTGGGCCTCCTGCGCAGCCTGTGGCGCGCGGCTCGGGGCAGCCCGCGCCCCGGACTCGACGGCCGCCTGCACGAACCTCCCCGCCGAGAGCGGGTCGTCGCCGCGGTCGCCGTACTCGCCTGTCTGGCGCTCGGGGTCGCGCCCACCTGGCTGCTCTCGCGGACCCGAGCTGCGCAGGAGCGGGCCGCGGCCGACCTCCAGCTCGCGCGCTGTCTGGCGATCGAGGTTCGGGCCGAGGCTCGACCGCGCCTGCGGGCGGACTTCCAGTCGGTGTGTCTCGACCCCGAGGCTCGGATCCGACAGTTCTACGGGTTGGGGGATCCACCATGAGCGCGTGGATGGACCTCCTGCCCCTGTGCATTCTGGCGCTCGGGGTCCTGGCCCTGATCGCCATCGACGCGGCCGCCAGCGCGCGCGAGCCCGGCTTCCTGCGTGGGCCGGCCCTGCTGATCATCGCCGCAGCTTTTGTGACTTGCGCGCGCCAGCTCGGAGACGTCGACCTCGATCAGGGGTACTTCAGGCTCGCCGGGTTTCTGGTCGTCGATCATCTCACCGTGTTCTGTGACCTGACCTTGCTCGGGGCGCTCGCCGGCATCGTCGCCATGGCCCGCGAACACGGCGATGCCCGCCGCTCGGGTCTAGGGACGAGCTTTGGAGAGCGAGAGCCGGCCCTGCTCTTGGCTGGGGTCGGGGGTCTGTGCTGCGTGCACGCGGGCGATCTGATCGTCGTTTGGCTGGGGATCGAGCTGCTCACAATGGCGACCATCGTCGCCATGTTGGCCACCCACGACGCGGTCGACAGCCCTGCGAAGCGCGGGGCGCTGCTGGGCCAGCTCGTGCCGCAGGCGGTCGCCTCGGCGCTGATGCTCCTGGGTATCGCGCTCGTGTTCTCGGCTCTGGGGACGACCAGCCTCGAGAGCTTCTCGGTGGAGGTCACCCAGACCTTTGCGCGCTGGGGTGGGGTCCAGCGCTGGGTCGGCCTGCTCGAGCGCTACGGAGACGAGATCGCAGCCCGGGATCCGGCGATGCTCGACCAGGGCCACAGCGAGATCGTGCGCGGCCTCGCACCCGCGGCGCTGCTGCTCCCGGGCCTCTCGCTGATGTTGATCGGCGTCCTGGCCAAGCTCGGAGTGCTGCCCTTCGCCCGCCGGCGCTCGCTCGTTCAGTCCGGCCCCCTGCACGTCACGGCCCTGTGGTCGACGGTCGCCTCGGTCGCCCTGATCTCGGTGTTGCTGCGCTTCTTCGTGGGTGCTCTGCACAGCCCGCGCCTGGTCAACGACCCCTATGGGTGGACTGGGGCGCTGCCTCTGATCGCCCTGGCGACGGGGGGATGGGCCGCGATCGCGGCGCTCCAGCAGCGGCGGCTGACCCGGGTGATCACCCTGCTGACCACGGTCCAGCTCTCGCTGATCTTGTTCGGGATCGTCGCGGCCGCCAACTTTCATGGCCACATCGGCGTGGGCGCTCGGACGCTGGCCTCGGAGCAGGAGCTGCTGTGGTCCAAGGTCGCGGGCGACCGGGCCTTCGCCGCGGTCTTGGTGGTGATGGTGGCCCACGTGGTGGCGAGCGTGGGGGCGTTCGCGGCGGTCGCCTCGAGCCGTGGCTTTCGGGGCCCGGAGGTCCGCATGCAGCACTGGGCGGGCATGGCCTCGCGCCGGCCCGGGTTGGCGCTCGCATTTTCGATCTGTCTGCTCTCGCTCGTGGGCCTCCCACCGTTGGCCGGGTTCGTGGGCAAGCTCGGGTTGATGCGGGCGCTGGCTGAACACAGCGCGCTGCGCTGGGCCGCGGTTCTCGCTGCGCTGGAGCTCTCCCTGTGCGCGTGGGTCGTGGTCAAGATCATCATCGCGCTCTACTTCGGGGACGAGAGCGTGAGCGAGCCGGGCAACCGCAGCGAGCCGGGACCCTGGCCGGGGCGGGTCGCAGGGCTCGCGGCCTTGCTCTCGGTGGGCTTCGGACTCGGGGGCGAGCAGCTGTGGGTCGCCGCCCGTTTGCCCGCCGCGGGGGCGGTGTTCGCCCCAGGAGACGAGGATCGGCTCGAGTGGCTGGAGGCGCGACGGGAGGCCTGGGCGGAGCGGAGGGCCGAGCTCGAGTCTGCGCTCGAGGGTGAAGCGGGGGAAACGGTCGAGGGAGACGCGCCCGTGGTCGAGCCCGGCCAGATGAGCGTCGAAGTGCCTGCGCCTTGATGTTGAGTGGCAGACCTATCGAGTCGGCAATGAAGAAGCCCGGATCAGTATTGAATGTGGCACGGTCGTGTCAGTGGAATGTGCGATATCTGTTTTGCACCTGGGGCGCAGCGAGCTGCTTGGGCTGCCGTCCAGGGCCGTAGAGGAAATAGTCGGACAAACGGTGTGTGCAGAACGCCGGGGTGACTAT
Source organism: uncultured Nannocystaceae bacterium (assembly GCA_964451725.1). Classification (GTDB taxonomy): domain Bacteria; phylum Myxococcota_A; class Polyangia; order Nannocystales; family Nannocystaceae; genus Plesiocystis. The sequence goes on from CAYVJQ010000081.1 coordinate 22,464, forward strand.
AGGACGATGTACAGTGAAAGTCTTGGGCTCACTTTATGGATCGAATCTGGGTGTGTCGAATCTGTCACAGTGGAGAAATGATTGGGTATATGACTCATAGAGGGCATGATCCGATCTCCAGCTCGTCTCCAAGATGAGATTCATGAACCGGGACTGGACTTTGGGGTCTCGGGGTGATGGAGACCAAACCGGTCCCGGGTCTTCTGCCTGAGGGACCCGTGAGACGACCCAGGGAAGGCGTGCCGCCCCAAACGACTGTAGGTTCTGCTGAGCCCAAGTCGATGTTCGACAATCTCACCGGTGGTTCTGTCGCCCCCTTGTCGGCACCGAGCGCGTCGAGTATCGAAGCCTCGCCGAACCTAGCAATCCCGGATTTCCGGGCCCACGCGAAACGCCCAAACATAGAATTGTAACTCGCTGCGTTCCCCGGTTGGAAAGCCGACGAAGGGACCCCGCTCGGCCACCCGAGTCCAGCCAGGACAATCTCGCAGGCGGCGGCCAAAATCGGTCCCAGGCGCGGTCTCGTCTGCTCGCAGTGTAAACACGACGTGTCCGCCGGGCTTGGTTACACGGATCAACTGGTCAAAGGTGTGGGCCGGTGCGTGGGTGGGACCGAGCACACACACGCAGATCACCGCGTCGAAGAAGGCCGAAGGAAACTCGAGGGGCTCACCCAGGGTCTGGCGGGACAGAGCTCGATAGATGCCTTTGGCCTGCGCCAACGCCAACATCCTATTCGAGATGTCGATCCCGGTCAGTCGGGAGTAAGCGAGCGCCCGAAGGCGTTCTCCGACCAGTCCCGTGCCTACACCCGCGTCCAAGACCTCATCGCCGGGCCCGCCGAACTGGCTCAGGACCTCGACGGCCACATCGGGTACACAGTATCCTGCCTGCTCTTTGAGTTCGGCGTCATAGGAGGATGCCCACGCGTCGTAGATCTCGTCGATCCGCGTGCCATCCTCGCTGCGCCAACGCAGTGAGTGGGGAGTATCGCCTCCGCTCAAAACCGGCTACTACCCGTTCCGCTTTCCTCCTTGTGCAGGAATACTCCTTGAACAGGAGTCGCAAGCGGAATCGCCTCGGCCTCCAAGGCTCGCAAAAGCGCGATATGGAAGTCGTTCTTGACCCCGAGTTGCTTGGCGTAAAAGTTGAAATAGGTCTCGCTCTCCGCGGGCTTCCAGACCAGGGTCCCGTACCACACCTCGATTTCGATGAAACCCTCGCCGATATTACAGACACCCACCCAAGACTTGTCGTAGATATTATCATTATCAGAAATGATCGAGTACAGTATCTCTGTGGTCCTTTCGATTTGCTCGACCGTGCAATCATAGCGAAGCTTGAGTTGCATATTCTCCCAATACTCGGTTCGCGTATCGATGTTGATCACGGCCGAGTCGGTGAACACCTTGTTTGGTAGGGTGACTTTGTACCCCTTCCAGGTGTCGATTATCGTAGATCGGATCCCAATACTGTTGACCCAGCCGGTCGTCCCTTGCACTTCAATTTTGTCGCCGACCCGAAATGGATTCTGCGTCAGTACGACAACTCCACCAAAGATATTGGCTACGGTATCCTGTGCTGCCAGGGCAAAAGCCAACCCGCCCAGTCCCAAACCTGCCAGCACAGAGGTGACGTCGTACCCCGTACTGTTGAGTCCGCTGACCAAGCCCACGACCCAGATCAGCACATGGGCGATAGTTCCCCCGACTTGAACTAGGCTTGCGTTATCCTTACGCTGTCCCCAAGGCGTGAGCACAGCCTCATGTACAGCGTCATACATGTGATTGAGCGCCCATGTGGCGAGCAAGAACAGCGCCAGCGTGAACCCGTTGTCCAGTTGATGGAGGGTCGCCGGATTGATTTCGAAAGCATTGAGCCCGAATTTTAGACCGAGAGCGATCCCAATAACGAAAGCGAAGGAGCGCAGCCGCATCGCACCGCTTTTGACCACGGCTCGCGAACTGCGGGCCTCGACGACCTTCAGGGCCGCCGCCGCGAACAGCCCCAAGAGTAGGCCGAGTCCAGCGGACGCTAGAAAACGGGCCCAGGGCGAGGTGAACTGTGTGCTGATCTGTTCGAAAAATTGCATCATATCCTCTCCTATCAAATCCCTTGGTGAACCGAGATCTACACCTTTCGATGCATCACGATCACTGCAACCTCACTGTGGTGGTCGTAGGGGCCAAAGTTGAAATCGCCGTAAGTGTTCACAATTTCGAGGCCGTGCATCTTGGCGAGGAGCTGCAGCTCACCCAGGAAGAAGAAGCGGCTACGCCAAACTACGACCTGCTCACGCTCGAGAGTTCCATCAAAGGCATAGATGCGATAATGTCGGTCCTGGGTCATGAGCTGGGTCGACGAATCAAAGTGGTTCGTGGTCCACATTTCCGTCATCTTCCCACTCACGGGGTCCCGGCCCTGCTTGATCTTCATGATATTTGAGTCGTTGGCGAGCCAGCACTCCTCCACAGCCTCGTTCCAGGTCGGGACATCAAGAACCAGCGTCCCCCCAGGTTCGAGATGGCGCAACAAGGCGCGGAAACAAGAGATTTGGTCCTCGAGGGTCAGCAGGTAAACGAAGCTGCCGAAGGGAATGAACACGAAGGGAAAGGTCTCCCCGAGGTCGAACTCCCGCATATCCCCCCGGGTCAGGCGGATCCGATCCTGGAGTTCCTGCGGCTCCGCACTGAGTTTAGACCGGAACAGGTCCAACATGCCCTCGGAATAGTCGAGGCCATGGACCTGGGTGCCTTGCTCCGCGATGGGGATAGCCAGGCGCCCCGTCCCCACGGCACACTCGAGCACACGTGCATGGGGCTTTGTCAGTGCCCGATACATAGCGACGTCTTTGTTGGTCTGGTGGTACAGCCAGTCGTAGAGCTTGGGCTGGTCGGGGACCTCTGGAAATGTTTCGTTGTTCGTTGTCATGACATCTCCTGCGCTCGGCAAAGGTGACTGAAGTAGGCATAGCGCTCGCCCAAAAATCGCTGCGCCATGCCGCGCAGCGAGTCCAGGCTGAGCGCCGAGGGATAACGAGCGAACACCTCCGACTCCCGGAACAGAGGAAACAACTCTGTCATCGCAAGAATGTAGAACATGTCGTGATCCAGCTTGTAGCTGCGTCGTCGCTCGGCATCCCACTCATTCTGGATGGCATCGCGATGTTTGCTGACCAGGAAGAAGTAGGGGGCCCAGGCGCTCCAGAGGCGCCCCGTAATCTTGCGTATGCCACCCTCGGGGATGTGGGGGAAGTAGCCACTCAGCAGGGAACATAAAGGATCGTATTCGAGTAGCCGTTCGAAGGTGTAGCTTCCCAGAACTGAAGGCGTATAGAACTTCGCCATCACTCGATAAGTGACGGAGGCCAAATCCCGCAGAGTCTGTAGCGTGCGCAGCGGGGGAGTCAGTCCACTCAGTTCGAGGGTCGAGTCGAGGTCGGTCAAGATGGGTACCGCCCGGTCAAAGTCGAACTCATAGTTGGAGAGCTCGGGAGAGTAGCGATAGAGGCCCGCCATGGCGAACTTCCTGGTAATACGGCCGATTCCCCGAACGACCGCGCAGATGGTCTCGAGCCTCGTCCCCTCTGATGCGGGGTCCCCTTCGATCTCGAGTGCCTTTCGCACGCGATCATAATAGGAATCAGATTTGGGGTCGGTCCCGTAATGTACGGCCGCACCGAACTGAATCTCAGACACACGGAGGGTCGTAGGCTCGGGCATCAAACTGAGCACTGCGCCCATGGCCTTGCCTTCGAAGGTGAGTCGAGGCTCGTACTCCAAGACCGCCAGAGGAGCGATGCAGGGGACATCGTGCTCGAGGAGGATCTTGGCGTTGCGATACTCGAGCAGAGCCCGACTATGTAAGATTCCTCCGACAGGCGCCAAGGCGCTGTAGGCGAGCATATACTCGCCATCTCCATCGATGCCGAAGTGTGGGTAGGTGACGAAACTCGTCAGTGGCAAGGTCGTCGGGGGGATCGGGGCGTCACTGTAGTCGTCTAGAAGTTTGTCGCGAAAACGACTCCCCGTCGTCGGTGGGTTGTACGCGCCGACTCCCTTCATTTTGACTGCGCGCAGACGGATCGATGGTTTGCTCAGGGGCGATACAGCCTCGTCCAGTACGTGCATCGCCATGCGCCCACGTTTGTAGAACGTGGGCGTCCGACTCCATGTGGCCAGTTCGATGATCTGCTCGAAGACCTCCTCTGATAAGTCGAGGCCGTCAAAACGGTGTGTGATCGTATAGCCCAGAGGCAATTGGGTGGTCGAGCTCATATCGGGATCAGCTTTCGAGTTGGGAAAAAAATTCGTCGACTCAGCTTTGGTTTGGAAGCGCGGGGCGGGCCCCGAATATCGCACTTCCAACACGAATCCAGGTTGCGCCGTAGCGAATCGCAACCTGGAAGTCGTGGCTCATACCCATGGACAGTTCGGTCAGGGCCATCCCCCGGTCCCTGCCGGCACTGGCTAGCGCCGCCATCTCTTCGAAGTAGGGGGCGGAGTGCTCGGGATCTGTGGATCGCGGTGGCATGCACATCAGTCCGCAAAGCTCGAGGTTCTCGATGGCGTCGAACTCGGCGCAACGCTCGAGCACATCTTCGGGAGCCACGCCGCCCTTGGATTCTTCTTTGGCAATATTCACGGACACGAAGATCTTGATGGGACCCCGCGCGTGCTTGGCCAGGGCCTGGGCGTGGCTCAACTTCTCCACAGCGTGCACGTACGATGCATAGGCAGCGATATGTTTGATCTTGTTGCTCTGGATCCTACCAATGAAATGCCATGTGATGTCGTTGACGGTACGAGCGACAAAGGAGTCCCCCTTATCACGTAGCTCTTGGACGTAGTTCTCCCCGAAGTGCCGCTGACCGGCGTCATAGACCGGCTCGATGGCTTCGACGGATTGTGTCTTGGATACGGCGATGAGCTGAACTTCGGCCGGGTCACGACCGGCGGCCTGGCAGGCGAAACGGATCCTGTCTTTGACTTTGAGCAATCGTGTTGAGGATGGCATATTAGTGTTTTCGACCATTGGTGGAGACTCCAACGCCGTTTACGACGTCACGTAGGGGTTGACCTCGCAGTAGGCGCATCGCTGCGCGGGCAGATTTCTGACGGTTCTCGGCGAAGCTTTGCGTCGAAGACCACGCAGAGTGGGGGGTCAACACGACATGCTGGGCGCGCAGTAGGGCCTCAGGCACCTCAGGTTCCCCAGCGAAGACATCGAGCCCCGCCCCACCCAGCTGACCCGACGAGAGAGCGTCGACAAGCGCTTGGGTATCGACCAAGTCGCCACGTGCGGTGTTGAGAAACAGAGCCCCGCGTCGCAGACGTGCGAAAGCCGACCGGTCCATGATATTGGTGTTGAAAGCGTTCAGCTGTGCATGCAAGGATACGATATCCGAATCATCGAGAAGCGCAGCGAGGGTCTCGTGCCGTCGCACCCCGTGTGATTTGTCGACACCGCTCGCAACAAAGGGATCGAAGAAGGCGACGTCGAGGCCGAATACCGCAGCTCGCCTGGCAAAAGCCGTGCCGATACGACCAAATCCGACGATCCCCAGGCGCTGTCCTCGAAGCCGCCGCGAAGGTCCCCCTACCTTCCAGTCCCAGGTCCCGGCGCGCACTGCGCGATCGAGGATCGTCAGGTTTCGAACTACTGCGAGCAGCAGTGCCATGGTGTGGTCCGCGACCTCCTCTGTGCCGTAGTCAGGGATGTTACATATGGGGATCTGCTGGCTGGCGGCAACCTCGAGATCGACGTGGTCATACCCGACCGATGCGCACACGATTCCCAGGCAGCCCTGGAGTTGGGTCAGGAGCCCCGCGTCGAGTTCGAAGCGACTCCACACGATGATCACGTCGGCATCGATGAGCTGAGCGGTGACCTGACCGCGGGAATTCGTACGAATTACTGCGAGATTGACGTCCTCGCCCAAGATCGAGCGCTCGACGTCCGGCACGTCGAAGTGCTTGCCGGGATCAAAGTCCAATATCACGACCTTCTTGCCAGCCACAGCAGATGTCGGCGAGTTCATTTGGTGGCTCCAGTTGGCATTCGAAGCAACTCACTGACAAACTGCATCACCCTATCTGCATTTCCAAGAGGAGTCTCGTGGGCATAGTCGGGGTATACAAGAGTCGACTTCGGTCCAGTAATCTTGTTGTAAGCTGCGAACTGGGTCGAGGGCGGGCAAACAGTGTCCATCAAGCTGACACTGAGCAAGACCTTGGCCTGAATGCGGTCGCAGAGGTGCTGCACATCGATGTAACCAAGTTTCGTAAATATCTCGACTTCGCGCTCATGAAGGGGATCGAAGCGACGAAAGTACTCCTGTAACTGAGCGTAGCCGTCTCGCGCCAGGTCGATTTCGTAGACCCGCTGGTAGTCGGACAGAAACGGTGCGATGGGGGCCGCGAGGCGCACACGTGGCTCGAGCGCAGCGCAGACCAGCGCCAGGCCTCCCCCCTGACTCATCCCAGTCACAGCGACCCTGCTCGCATCGACCTCATCGAGATGGTCCATCACGATACCCGCGAGTTGGGCCGCGTCCAGAAAGACCTGGCGGTAAAACAGGTGCTCGGGATCCTCATCACACAGCCCACGCACGATGTGGCCACGCAGCGTGTTCCCGCGGATAGGGGTGATGTCTTCCGACCGGCCGCCCTGGCCTCGCACATCGAGGGCGGCGACGCTGAAACCAAGCGCGACATAGTGCAGCATGCTGCTCCAGTCTCCCGAGCTTCCAGCGTAGGGATGAAAGCGAATGATTGCGGGCCCCGGCTCATCTCGCCCCGAATCCACGGGACGCAGGAGCTTGGCGTGAACTCGTGCTCCCCCCACTCCCGTGAAAGTCAGATGATGGCAGCGGGCAAAGGGGACCTGAAACTCGGCAGGCCGCAGGTCCACGCGTGCGTCGAGGCCGCGCATCTGTACCAGTCCTCGGTCCCAGTACGCGTCGAAGTCCATCGGGCGCGGATTGGTACCAGCGTAGGTGTAGAGCTTATGAAGCGGGAGATCAAAAGTCGCAGGCATGGAGAAATTCTCTCAATGAAGGGCACCCTCACGGCCGAGGGCAGCGATGGATCGTTCGAAGGCGAGTGCGATCTCATCGACCTCACGCGTATCGTGAGCGGTACTCACAAAGCTGCTCAAAGACATATCCACTCCGTTGAGGAGCAACGCGAGGCGGAGCAGACTCCAAGTCTCGGCGCGCCCTCGGCCCAGCAGCGTCGTCGCGCCGAGCTTGCGAAGGTCGCACCCCTGGGCTCGGATACTTGTCTGACCATGGCCCACGAGGAGCTTCACGCAGGACCCTTCTCCATAGCTGACCCAATCGAGGTCATTCAGATCGAACACCCGATTGAGAGCGTCCCGGAGCGCCTGACCGGTATGCGCAAGGGCGGCGTAGGGCGGCGTGTCGGCGATTCGAGTCAACGTTGCCACGCCGGCTGCGGCGCTCACTGGGTTACCAGAGAAGGTCCCGAGGTGGGGCAGGGAGGGTCGACTGGGCATCCGCGCCCTATTCTCCGCCGTAGTATCGTTGGCCAGAAGGCCCAGGATCTCGGGGCAACCGGCGACTGCCCCCCCCGGCATGCCTCCGCAGGTGATCTTTGCCAACGTCGTCAAGTCGGGTTCAACTCCGAGCAAGCCCTGCGCACCGGATTCGGACAAGCGAAAGCCCGTGACGATCTCGTCGAAGACGAGCAGAACACCATACTCCTGCGTCCGCCACCGCAACGCCCGGACAAATTCGGGCTCCAGCGGTAAAATCCCTGAGCAGGGGCCCGTGGGCTCCAGAATCACCACTCCGATACTCGGGTCGGCGTCTAAGGTCGCTGTGACCTCATCGAGGTCGTGGCTACACGTGACCACACATTGTTCATTCTGGTCCTGGCCATTCCCGGAGTTCCAGCCGTGATAGTGGCCGATAAATCGCAGCACCTTCGGCCGACCCGTGAACGCCCGCGCGAGACGCAGGGCGAGGAGAACGGCCTCTGTCCCAGAGGCAGTGAAACGTACACACGCCGCTGACGGAATGGCCTCGACGATCCGCTCGGCCCACGTCGCCGCCGAGATATGGCAGGCCCCAAAGTGGGTGCCCTTTTGAAGCTGCGCACTCGTTGCCTCGATCATCTCCGGGGCCGCGTGACCAAAAAGCAAAGATCCGTGTCCCCCCCAAAGGTCAATGAACTCCCTTCCTTTTGCGTCCCACTTCCGCGCCCCCCGGGCCGCTTCGATGTAGAGCGGAAATGGGTCGAGACGACGGCTGTCGCTGGTGACGCCATCTGGGAGCACCACCCGCGCCCTTTTGGCAAGCGCCTCATGGTCAGCGAAGGCTGATCGATATTGATCGACGATCGATGTCATCTAGCCTACATCCTGGTCCCGCTGACGATAGAAAATTCCCGCCGCGGGGTCCTCCTCTGTCTCTTTTACATGGAATGTCCCCGCCCCATAGACCCCCACATAGTCCCCCCTCACCAAAAAATCGTCTGCGACCAGGTCGAGCGGGTGAAAATGGTGGTGGGTCTGGCCCGGGCTTGGAATCGGCTGATTGGATACGGCATTGTAGCTGAGGTGGACCACACTGCGCGGCCGCTGGGAGCGGTTGGCATCCGATGCGTGTAGGGTCATGCAGTGGAAAAAGATCGCATCCCCAGGATCGAGCTCCCCGTAGACCACACCTCCGCGTCGCGTAATCTCCGCGACGCGAGTCGGCTCCGGCGCGTGGGTGTCGCTGGATACACCCAGACGTACCCGGTGAATTCGAGCCATCCTGTGGGAGCCCTTCACAAACCACAGACAGCCATTCTCCCGATCACTACGGTTCACCGCGATCGTGCAGGTCAGCATCCGCGGGGCGAGACAACCGTCTTCGTACCAGGTCGCAAAATCTTGATGGATCCCGACCTGGCCGTCCCCCGGCTGCTTGCGTAGAAGCTTGCTGTGCCAGTGGTAGACCGGTTCACCCAACAGTGCCTCAGCACCTCGGACTACCCGCGGAATCCTGGGTAACTTGCCGAACAACGAGGCGTCGAGGTTTGTCCAAATTGCAACCTTGTAGGTCTGGGTGTCCCCATCCCGAACCTCGGTCTGGAGCGGACCCAGGTCTCGCTCGGGGGCACAGACATCCTGCATCACCTCGAGTTCGGCCTCCGACAGAAACTTCCGAATGATGACGACACCATCCCTATTGAACGCCTCGATGTGCCCAGGTTGTAGGTCCATGGTAGTTCCTGTGGTCAAAACAAACTGGGCGTCTTACCGCCGTCCACGGTGAGCAGCTGTCCAGTCAAATGAGCGCCTCCGGCCCCACAGAGGAATGCGACAAAATCGCCCAGCTGCGCGGGGTCGCCGATACGGCCAGTGGCTGTGTCCGCGGCATAGTCGGCCTCGGCCTGCTCCGCTGAGATACCCCGACGCGCCGCCCCCTGACGAAGCAAGGACTCGCCCAAGGACGTCCGAAACAATCCAGGGCAGACCGTGTTGATCAAGACTCCATCTCGGCCATACTCGTTCGCCAACGACTTACACAGCGACGCGAGGGCCGTGCGATAGACGCCCGAGAGTAGGTAGGTCGAGCTCGGAATCCGAACCGCCGAAGTCGAGATGTTGATGACGCGCCCCCACCCTTGGCCACGCATTACAGGCAAGACCAAATCCAAGATACGAAGCACCGGCATGAAAACCTGCTCAAAGCCCGCGCGCCAGTCGGCTTCTTCGAGCTGTGTGAAGCTCCCCATCTTCGGGTGGCTAGTGTTGACGACCAAGATATCGATCCGACCATAGGTGGCTCGGGCCGCCGCGACGAGCTGTTCCACCTCTTTGGGTTTGGACACGTCGCAGGGTACCGCTAAGACCTCCGTTCCTAACGCACGCAACCCATCTGCGGCGTCTTCTAGCGGCCCCAGACTACGAGCACACACCACTAGTTTGACCCCCTCACGGGCGAGGCTGGTGGCGATCGCCAGGCCAAATCCACGGCTCGCGCCACAGACCACCGCGACGCGGCCTTGAATGTCGAGATCCATAGTAGTTACCCTTGTCCGAGTCCCGCGCTGCGAGCGGTGACCGTCTCCCTAGCGATCTCACTCCAGAAATCATTCCAAAACCGAATCGTACGCATGAAGGTCCGTACGAACCGGCGCTGATTGGGAAGGTCACCCATGTGGGTGACGAATATCCCCACTGCTCGCCGAATGTGCCCCTCCTCCAGTTGGTAGTGTAGACGTGCCCAAGGAGTATCCCTGACCGCTCCCCCGACCTCCTCCGAGTAGCTCAGGTAGTCGATTACATTGTCTACGTTCTCGTAGGCGATGAGTTCCATTCCTAGCAAGAGGCCACAGATCTCCGCATCCGAAGTGCACGCCTCGAGGTCCGCTTTGAGCGAGTCG
>CAYVJQ010000082.1:0-1778 GCA_964451725.1 uncultured Nannocystaceae bacterium
CCGAGCCCGGGGGCGCCCCGGATCAGGAGGCTGCGGGTGACCGGTCCCCGGATCGCCTCGGCGAAGTTGTCGCGCAGGGCCTTGAGCTCGAGCTCGCGGCCGTAGAGCTGCTTGCGACCGATCCAGGTCTGTTGGCTGCGGCGCTCCGCCTCGCTGAGGGCACCGAGGACCGGGGCGACCTGCTGAAAATCGGCGGCCCAGGGGAGACCTGCGGCCTGTTCGGGGATCTGTGGGGTCAGCCAGCCCAGCTGACCGATCCGCCAGCTCCGGCGGAGGCGCTCGACGAGCTCCCCGGCGACGGCTATCGGCTCCTCCACGGCGTTGTCGGCGACCCGCTCGAGCTGCTCGGCGAGGCCCTCGGGAAACTCGACCGAGAGCTCGCCCGCATCGCTGCGGACGATGGTCAGGTGAGTGGCGAGGAGGACCAGGCCGAGGTCGATGTTTGGGGCGTATTCACCCGCGCTCTCGCGCAGGCTCAGGGCCACGCGGAGGGCCCGCTCGGCGTCGTCGCCCGCGCCGGGCATGGTCCCGAATACGAGCACCGCGGCCGTGTCGTCGAGGCGGTGGATATGGGCCTCGCGCTTGAAGGCGATGTCGCCCACGAGCGCGAGCAGGGCGCTCGGGTCGGGCTCCGTATCGCCCAGGGTGAGGTCGACCGGGCGGGCGCGGAGGCAGGCGTGAAGGACGACGCAGCGGCCGGAGGAGCGCATCGGCCCGAGCGGGGCTGCGCTGTCGCCGATCTCGCGGGTTTCGATAACCGAGGAGCCGAACACGCGGCGCTGCCTCTCGAGGCCCGGTGGGAGCTGCTGAGGCTCGTCGGCCCGGTACTTGGAGAGAAACTGGCTGAGGACCTCGTCGTCGACGACCGGATCGGCGCGGTGGAGAAATTGGGCGAGGGCCGACTGCATCTCGCGAGCCGACTCCCAGCGATCATCGATGCGGCGGGCGAGGGCCCGATCGATGATGTGGGCGAGTTCGTCGGGGAGGTCTGGAGCCCGGCTGACGATCGGCGGGATGGCCTCGGTGCGGACCCGCGCCAGGGCCTCGAGGCGGTCGCGGGTCCGAAACAAGAGCTCGCCGGTGAGCAGCTCGTAGAGGACGACGCCCAGGGAGTAGATGTCGGAGCGCTGGTCGACCGGGCGGCCCAGAGACTGCTCGGGCGACATGTAGGCGACCTTGCCCTTGATGGTCTCGAGTTCGGCCTGGCCGCGCTCCTTGTCCCAGGCCTTGCGTGTGCGGGCGATGCCGAAGTCGAGGATCTTGACCTGGCCCTCCCAACTCAACATGAGGTTGTGGGGGCTGACGTCGCGGTGGACGATGCCCAGGGGGGCGCCGTAGTCGTCACATTTGCGGTGGGCGTAGGCCAGGCCCGAGGCGACCTGGTGGCCGACGTAGGCCCCGATGACGGCCGGGAAGCCCTCTTCGTTGCCGCGCACCGCGTGGAACAGACGCATGAGGTCCGTGCCCTCGATCAGCTCCATGGCCAGGTAGAAGGTCCCGCGGATCTGCCCGAAGTCGAAGACCTGGACGATGTTCGCGTGGTTGAGGCTCAGCGCGATCTTGGCCTCGTCGACAAACATGCGCGTAAATTCGCGATCGTCTGCGAAGTCGGCCCGAATCTTCTTGATGACCACCCACTTGGTCAGCCCTTGGGCGACCCGGACGCTGGCCTGATAGACCTCGGCCATGCCGCCCTCACCGATGACGCGGGTCAGGACGTAGCGTCCGAAGGGGCAGGGAAGATCCTCGATCATGGCGGTGGCGCGGCGGGCATCCGC
>CAYVJQ010000082.1:1878-3296 GCA_964451725.1 uncultured Nannocystaceae bacterium
CTGGTCGGCCGAAACGGCTGCGGAAAGTCGACCTTCGCGAAGATCTTGGCGGGCGCCGAGGAGGCGGATGGGGGCGAGGTGGTGAGCCGCTCGGGGCTGCGCATCGGCTACCTCGCGCAGGAGCCTCAGTTCCCGCCCGGGGTCCGGGCCGTCGACGCCGTGCTCGCCGGTCTCAGCGATTGGCAGACGGCCATGGACCGCTACGAGGTGGTCTCCTCGGAGCTCGGTGAGGCCAGCGAGGCCAGCGAGGCCACCCTGGCCGGCCTGCTCGAGGAACAGGCCGATCTGGTCGAGCGTATCGAACAGCTCGGGGGGTGGGAGAAGCGCCACGAGGCCCTGGCCCTGCTCGGTCACCTGGGTGTGCGCGAGGTCGAGGCCCCGGTCGACCGCATGAGCGGGGGCGAGCGTCGACGGGTGGCGCTGGCCCGCCTGTTGGTGGCGAGCCCGGACCTGGCGATCCTCGACGAGCCCACCAACCACCTCGATCTCGAGACCGTGGAGTGGCTCGAGCGTTGGCTCGCCGATCGCTTCAAGGGCGCCCTGATCCTGGTCACCCACGACCGCTATCTGCTCGATCGTGTGGCCAAGCGGACCTGGGAGATCGAGGACGGTGAGCTGCACTGCTACGAGGGCGGCTGGGGTCGCTACCTCGAGGCCAAGGCCGAGCGGGAGGCCCACGCCGGCCGGGTGGAGTCCAACCGCCGCAACTTCCTGCGCCGGGAGCTCGAGTGGCTCAGCCGCAGCCCCAAGGCTCGGAGCACCAAACAAAAGGCCCGAATCGATCGGGTCGAGGCGGTCCGGGACCAGGTCGGGCCCAAGCGCCAAAAAGACGCGACCATCGAGCTCGGCCACACGCGGGAGGGGCGGACCATCATCGACGCCGACTCGCTGGAGATCGGGATCGGCGATCGGAGCCTGCTCAAAGACGTGACCCTGCGCCTGAGCAAGGGGGAGCGGGTCGGCATCGTGGGCCCCAACGGCTGCGGAAAAACCACACTCTTGCGGGTCTTGACGGGCCAGCTGGAGCCCTGGGCCGGCGAGCTGCGCATGGGCAAGCGGACCAAGATCGCGTTTTTGGAGCAGTCTCGCGGGGGCCTCGACGACAGCGAGAGCATCTACGAGAACGTGGGTGGGGGGCAGGCGACCGTGACCTTGGGCGGTCAGGAGCTCGACATGCGCACCTACTTGGAGCGCTTCTTGTTCGACAGCCGGGACCAGCGGCGGACGGTGGGGACCTTGTCGGGGGGCGAGCGGGCCCGGGTCGCACTCGCCAAGACCCTGCGCGAAGGCGCGAACCTGGTGATCCTCGACGAGCCCACCAACGACCTCGACGTCATGACGTTGACCGCGCTCGAGGTCTCGCTGCGCGAGTACCCGGGGGCGCTGCTCGTGGTCACCCACGACCGCTGGTTTCTCGA
>CAYVJQ010000082.1:3396-6142 GCA_964451725.1 uncultured Nannocystaceae bacterium
GTGACCCTCAGTCGAGCGCGTAGATCACCAGGTTGTCGAAGCGCGTGGGCGCCTCCCAGTTGTTGAACGCGAAGTGGTTTTGGCCGGCGCCGAGCAGGGGATCCGGATCGACGAACTCGGCCACGGTCTGGCCGTCGATCTCCCAGCGCAGCTCGGCGCCGCGCCGGGTGATGCGGATGTGGTAGCGCTGGTCGGGGACGACCTTGGGTTCGGAGACGGCGACCCGATCTTCGCCGTGTTCGTTGCGCCGGGCGATGATGTTGAGGGTGTTGTTCCAGCCCCCGAACACAAACACGTAGCCGGTTGCGGTGTAGCTCGCGCTCCGAGCGTAGCTCTCGCCGTCGCCGGCGAGCTCGACCTTGATGTCGCCCTCTTCGCCCTCGGCCCAGGCGTCGAACTCGATGCGGACGTCGTCGGGGAGCTCCCGCCTCAACCACAGGGGGTGGTTGTGGAGGCCCTCGAGGCGCAGGGACCCCTGGACGAGGTCGCTGCCGACCCCAGTGGTCCGCCAGTCGTCGCCCAGCTTGCCACGATCGAAGTCGTCGGTGAACAGGACCCGGGTCGAGTTCGTGGAGGTCGAGTAGGTCCGGGGTTGCTCGTCGCAGGCCACGATCGACCCCAGGAGGGCCAGGGCGATACACAGAGAGCCGGGCTGACTCGGGTGAAGTGTGAACGCTCGCATCACCAACTCCGGGCTCGAGGGGAGGGGTCCAAGAGCCGCTCGAGGAGCGCGCGCCAGGTCGGGGCGAGGGCCTTTGGGAGCAGCGTGTCGAGCTCGGGGCGGGTATCGAAGTTCGGGTCGAGGGTGTCGAAGCTGCGGGGCAGGGGCGCGGGGGAGGTGGCGAGCTCCAGCAAGACGATGCCCGCGCCGTAGAGGTCGCTGGCGCTCGAGGCCTCGCCCCCGGCTTTGATCTCGGGGGCGAGGTAGCGCAGCGTGCCCGCCCGGGGCCCCCGGGGGCGATCGCGGGTCGCCGCGCCCGGGCCGATAGCGAGGCCGAAGTCGGCGAGCGCGATGGGGGATCCGGGTCGGGCCTCACGGACTAAAATATTCGCCGGCTTGACGTCCCGGTGGACCGCGCCGGCGGCGTGTACGGCCTTCAGCGCGGCGCGCAGCTGAGCGCTGACCGTGCCGAGGTCGGCGTGGGTCAAGAGCCGGCGGCGCATGGCCAGGCGCAGGTTCCCGCCCCGACACAGCTCGAGGGCCACGAAGCGGTGTCGAGGCTGGACGTCCAAGAGCGCGACCACGTGGGGGCTGCGGACCTGGGCGAGGGTCTCGGCCTCTGCGAAGAACCGGGCTTGAACCACCCGGGCGGGCACGCCGTCGCTGCGGGCGTCGTCGCCCAGGAGGCGCTTGATGGCGACGGAGCGACCGACCCGGCGATCGTAGGCCTCGTAGACCACGGCGTGGCGACCCCGGCCCAGGGGGCGGCCGAGCTCGTAGCGGTCGAGGCCCACGCCACCGGCGAGCTCGAGGGCTTCGAGTCCGTCGAGCAGGGAGAGGCCGCGGCTGCGGTGTTCGCTGGATTGGCCCCTGCGCTCGAGCTCGCGGACGCTGGTCGACCAGCCGCGCAGGGCTCGGGCGTGGTCGATGTCGATGGCGAGCACACCCTCGAAGTGGCGCAGGGCGCCACTGAGATCGCCGACTTCGGTGAAGTGCTCGCCGAGCATGAGGTTGGTCGAGATCTCGAGGTCTCGGGGTCCTCGCCGAGCGGCGTCGGCGTGGGCCAAGATCGCCCGGGCGAGCTCGACCCCCAGGTTTGGGGCGAGGGCGTCGAGGAGCTCGCTGGCCAGGCGCAGGGCGAGCTCGAGACGGGGGTGCCGGGCCAGGTGATCGGCGATCGTGACCACGGCGCCGCGGAGGTAGCCGGCGTGGCTCAGGGCCCGGAGCTGCCGGTCGATGATCGGGACCGGGGCGTCGTCGGCGAGGGCCTCGGCGAGGGCCGCGAGCTCCGGGAGCTCCTCGGGCGTGGTCGCGCCCTCGCTGAAACGCCCGAGCACGGCCTGGGCGGCGAGGGTCATGGGGGCCTCGGCAGGGCGGGCGTCGGCGTCGGCGTCGGGAGCAGGGGTGAGCTCGGCAGCGAGGGTCGAGGTGGCACGCTCGAGCTCGCCGCTCTCGAGCTCGACGCCGGCCGGCGGGAGGCGCTCGTGCTCGCTCATGACCACAGCCCCCGGACTTCGATCTCGAGGTCGCCGGGGCTCGACCCGCCGTCGCCGTAGGCCCGGATGAGTCGGATCCGGTCGTGAGTCAGGAGCTCGATGGTGACGCCGGGGCCGACGGGGACGCCGTCGAGTTCGATACGAAAGTCAGGGTCGGCCGTGAGCTCGACGTGGTCCCCGACGAAGCCGATGCGCGCGGGCAGGGGGCGCTCCGGGTCGAGCCACAGCTGGCCGCCCAGTGGCGCGAACAGAGTCCAGGCTCGCGCGAGTGTGTCGGGAGTTCCGCTCGCACCGGCCTCCCGCAGGAGGGCGGTGGGGGCGGTGGGGATGATGGGGATGATGGGCTGCCCCGAGCTCTCACCCGAGCCCGATGTGGGGGGGCGGGCGAGGAGTTCGAAGCTCGCCGCGACGCCGAGAGCGAGCTCGATGGGCCAGGGCGCGAAGCGATCGATGGGGGGCGGCTCGGCCTCGGCTTCAGGATCGATGAGCGGCCAGTCGGCCCCGGGATCGAGGGCTTGGCCGTCGAAGAAGCTGCCGGATCGAGAGCCGAGATCGCGGAGCACCACGCTCGGCGTGCCCGACTCACCGC
>CAYVJQ010000082.1:6242-9772 GCA_964451725.1 uncultured Nannocystaceae bacterium
GGTCGCGGACGACCAGGCTCAGGGCCCGGCCCCGGATCGCGCGCCGATCGAGGTCTTGGAGGACCTGTGCGAGCGAGGAGAGGGGGCTCACGCCGCTGCACTCGGCCGCCCGCAGGTGCTCCAGGACGAGCTCGCGGGCCAGCCTGCGGCGACCGGTTTGGACCGCGGCCTCGACCTCGCGCTCGAGGCTTTTATGGGCTCGCTCGAGCTCTTCGCGGCCCTCGAGGATCAGGTGGACGGCCTCGAGGCGCTCGATCTCGCCGGCCTCCGTGTAGGCCCGGGCGGCGCGAGGCAAGAGGCCGAGCCGCTCGTAGAGGCGACCCGCCAAGCCCGGGCGATCGCCGACCTCGAGGGCGGCCGCGGCCTCGAGGGCGAGCGCCCGCCGCCTCGCGCCCGGGTCGAGACCCTCGGCGACCCGGATCAGCGCCTCACCGAGGGCCCGGTGCAGGGCTCGGCCCTGGTCGCTGGTGGCGGGGTTTCGGGCGCATCCCTCCCGGAGCACCGCGAGGCGCTGCTGCTCGTCGCGGAGGGTGTCGGCGTGCTCGAGGCGCAGGCTCGCAGCTTGGGCGTGCTCGCCGACGTACTCGAACATACGTGCGGCCTCCTGGAGCTCGCCGGCGTCCTCGAGAGCGAGCGCCGCCCGCAGCTGTGAGCGAGAGCGCTCACGCTGAGCTCCGTCCTCGGGCTCGGTCTGCTCCCGCCCAGGATCGAAGAGACCGTAGCCGGGACCGTTGCGCGGGCTCGCCACTGGGGCGCATGGTAGCTGGTTCAGCCGGGGGAGGTCCGCCGGGCGCTCAGCCGGCGAGCGAGATCGCGTAGGCGCTCGCGCAGCCCGCTGCGACCGCGCCGAGCAGCCAGGCCAGCCCTCCGGTCCATCGTTGTCGGCGCTGTCGCTGGGCCGCCCGCGGATCTTCGCGGCGCTCTGCAGCCAGGCGAGGGGCGGTCACCCGTGGGATCCAGGCGAAGTGAACGAGCCCCTGACCACCGATGAGCAGGAGGTACCAGGACCCGATCACGAGCGGGTGTCTGGAGAGCGCGAGCGCGAGCGGGAGGGCGATGGCCAGCACGACGACCTGGGCGATCGATACCCGCTTCACACGCCGGAGCGCGCGTCGCTCTCGCTCGGAGCGGGCCTGTCGCTCGAGCCGTCGCATCCCGTGGGCGACACCCAGTCCGCCGAGTACCGCACCGAGCCCGGCGCCGGTGAGGACCGCAGCCGCAACCTTGCCGCCGGCGGCGGTCACCGAACCGGTCGCCGCACTGGCGACCGCCGGGCTGCCGGCCGTGATCGCGCTGAACACAGCAGCGCTGAACGCCGCTTTGGGGGTGCTTTGGACGGCCGCGTCGGCGAAGCGATCGAGCACGTCTCGGCGCAGGCGTGCGCGGGCCCGAGAGAGGCGCTTTTTGGCGGCGTCGTCGCTGAGATCGAGGAGCAGGGCGACCTGCCGGAGGGACCGTCCTTCGCGATAAAACAGGAGTAGGACCTCGCGGGCGTCGGTGGGCAGGGCCTCGAGCGCCTCCTCGAGCACAGCGTCGCGCTCGGCGGAGAGTGTGTCCTCACCGGGGTCGCCGGGGGCCGGGGGAGCGTCGGCCTCGGGGACGAGCGAGGGCTGGCGGTGGCGTCGACGCAGGGCGTCGTGGGCCCGGTTGCGAGTCACCTGCCGGATCCATGGCCCGAAGCTGGCCGGGCTGCGGAGCTCCGAGATGCGCTGCCAAGCGGCCACAAACACGTCTTGAGCGATGTCCTCGCTGGTCGCAACGTCGCGCACGATGGCCAGGGCGATGGAGCAGACGGTGGAGCGGTAGATGTCCACGAGCTGCCGAAAGGCAGAGGCGTCGCCGGCCGCGGCGGCCTCGACCGTCGCCGGTGTCATCGGGGCGCGCATGGGGAGCGGTGTACCGCGGCGGGCAGGTGAGTGGCCAAGAAGGCGTCGAGCCGAGCCGCAAACAGCGGGCGGGCGTCGAGCATCACGAAGTGGCGCGAGCCCTCGGCGAACACCAGCTCGTGATCCGGGATCGAGGCGACCTGGGCGCGATAGACTCGCTCCGTGTAGGCACGAAATTCAGGGGCGCCCACGCCGGGTCCGAACAGCAGCACGGGCGACTGGATCGCGGCGACTCGATCTCGAAGGTCGCGGACCAACAGCTCGTACATGGCCCTGCCGACGCTCGCGGGGTCGGAGAGGGTCGCGGTCTCGGCGACCCGAGCGACGTCCTCGCTCGACACGATCAAGCCGGCGAGACTGCGCTCGGTCTGAGCCGCGAAGGCCTCGGCGTCGAGGCTGGCCATTTGGTCGCGCATGGCCGCGGCGCGGGCTTCGACCTGGTCTGGGGGCAGGTCCATGGCTCCGGCCAGCGAGGGCAGTCCGTCGACCGAGACCACCGCACCGACGAGTTCGGGCTCTGTGGCGGCGAGCCACAGGGCCATGAATCCACCCAGGCTGTGACCGACGATGGCCGGCTGGGAGAGCCCCGCTTCTCGAATGTAGCGTGCGAGGTCATCGCGGACCTGCGGCAGGAGCGGGCCGGGGGTCGGGGGGCGACCGGCGAAGCCCGAGAGGGTGAGGACGTGGAGCTCGTACTGGCCCTCGAGCCGCGCGACGGTCTCGTCCCAGACCTCGGCGCCACAGGTGAGACCGGGGATCAAGATCACCGCTGGCCCGCAGCCGTAGATGGCGACTTCGAAGGACCCGCGGTCGACGGTGTTCGCGGAGCGGCTCGCGGGCGGGTTCGCAGCCGGGCTCACGGACTCGGGGCTCGGAGCTCGGCGCGCGGACTCCGGGTTCGCGTGGTGTCCGCAGGCTGCCAGGGCGGCGCTGAGACCGAGGGCTCCCACCCAGCGTGTGGTGAATATTCGAGTCATCTCTGGTCTGTCGCGGCGGCGCGGGAAAGGTGACCGATGGCGTCCAAAATCGATGGTCGGGCCCTGCTAAACTCGGGTCCTCATGTCTATGTCTGTCCACGCCTCGCTTCGCCCCTCCTGTCGTGTCCTCCTGGCTGGGTTGTTGGGCCTCGCGGCGTGCAGCTCGTCGCCGGGCGAAGACGACTCGAGCGACGCCGGCAGCGAGGGAGAGACGAGCGCGGGGGAGACGGGCGAGACGGGCGAGACCAGCACGGGGGAGACGGGGGAGACGGGCGAGCCCCCCGAACCCGTGACCCTCACGGTGATCGAGGCGGTCGTGTTTTACGACGGCTACGCGGGGATCGTCGACGAGCCCGTGCCCGAAAACATGATCCGCCACAGCAACGACCTCTACGCGATCCAGCTCGACGACCAGACCCTCGCGGCGATCCAAAACACGCTCGAGATGCGGGTCTGGATCGGTGCTCTATGTGACAACTACGACCGCCTCGGCGGGGTGTTTTTGTCCCTCGTTCCCAAGGGCGCGGACAGCTACGACCCGGCCGCGGTCCCGCGTATGGAGATCGCCCGCTTCATCACGCCGTTCATGAACATGAACAAACAGCCCAAAGCGGTGCCCTACGACTTCGACCTCGGGGCCGTCGTCCCGATCTTGAAAGACCCGGCG
>CAYVJQ010000082.1:9872-14141 GCA_964451725.1 uncultured Nannocystaceae bacterium
CGGGGTCTTTTGGTGTCCGCTGTTGTTGTGCCCCCGGGCCCCGGCCAATATGCTCCGGCCGTGGCGGGAGCCTCGCTCGAGCCGGTCGCCGCCGGTCAAACCCGATTTCGCATGCAGGGGCTGACCCCCGACGCGCGCGGCATCGCTGTAGGCCGGGAGGCGTTGGTCGCCTTCGAATCCCTCGATCGGCTGGTGGCTTTTCTCGGAGCCTACAGCGCCGAGGCCAGCCTCGACGATCTCCTGCCGAGCATGACTCTCGAGCGGGGCAGGCGGACGGGGGGCCACGGCACGGCCTTGGTCATGCGCTGCGAGGCCTCCGAGGGCTACGGTCTCGACCGCCTGTCGCGGCTCGCCGGGGCGACCCGGAGCTCGGTCTACGTCGGCGCGGGCTCGGTGTTCGTCCGCTATCGCGACTCGAGCGCGCCCTTCGGCTACGACTTGGCCCGGCCCTTGAGCGAGATCCTGGCCGAGGTGGGGGTGGGGGCAGACGCGGGTACAGGTCCGGGGCTGACGGCCGACCAGGTCGCGGTCGTCGACCACGATTTCGCCTCGGTCTACGAGAGTGTCGCCCGCATCGATCCGGTCGGGCTCGTACAGCGCTTGGCGCTGCGGCCCGTGCCGCTGCCGCTGACCGGGATCAGCGCTGACCCCGAGCTGTGTGGGCTGCGGGACATGGCCCTGATTTTGATCGCCCCGGGTGTCTCCGACCGGGTGCTCAGCTATCTGTGGCGCAAGGAGGTCGACATGGCCGGGGTTCGGGTGGCCCTCGCCGAGGATCGACAGGCGAGTCTGCTGCTGCGTCTGCGCCAGCCCCCAGGGCGGATCCTCGACGTCCTCTGGGGGATCCCCGGCGTCGAGCTCCTGATCCCCGTCTCGACCCGGGCGGCGGTCGAGGTCGGCTACGAACATCCCATCCACTTGGGCTCGGCGACCTCCTGCCTCCCGGGTGACGAGATGTACCTGTTTCGGGGTCGGGTCGGCCGGGTCGAGCGCATCGACGGTGCACCTCGCTTCGTCGACGGCCGCTACCTGGTCGACACGGAGGTCCACCTGCGCGACGCCGAACTCGAGATCGAGGCCGTCGACATGCGCCAGAGTGAGCGCCTGCAGGTCGACCTGCACCTGCGCCCCTCGAGCGCCCGGCCGCGGGAGCACCGGGCCTCGCTCATCGCCTGGAGCGAGGTCGACCTGCTGCGTCGCATGGTCTACCTGGTGCCCCCCAGTGCGCTCGCGGCGGCTCGCCTCGTGGCGCTCGTGGAGGGGCTGCTCGTGCTCTCCGGGGGCCGGCGCAGCGACGCGGGCAGCATGTCCGTGGGCACGATCATCCCGCTCGGGGCCCGCTTGGTCGAGGTCGCGCCCGGGGTGCTGGTGCCCGACGGCCACGAGCTGTGGCCGCGCCTGCGACCTCAGCTCATTCGTGAACTGCTCGGTCTCGAGGGCGAGGACGCGGCCGTGTTCCTGAGCCCCGACGCCGATCCCATTCTCATCCCCGAAGCCCAGATGACCCCCCTCGACGCGGCCGTGATCGGGATGCTCAACACCACAGAGGCCCGGGTGATCACGCCCGACATGCCGGCGCTCGAGCCCGGCACGGTGGTCAACGAGCACCTGGGCCGGTTTGCGCTGTGGGGCTTTCGAGGCCGCGAGGACTGACACGGAGGGTTGCTCGCTTGACGGTCCCCCCCTTCACCACCACCGCCGGCTTCGTCGCCCGTTTCGTCACCCCGCTCCTGGGGGGCGGCGCGGTCGAGGTCAGGGCGCCCCTGTCGGCCGACGACCGTGACGCCATGCTCCGTGACGCGGCGGCGCTGCTCGACCCGGAGCTCGCGCTGCTGCGCTCCCGGGTCGCGCAGCGCCTGGTCGCCGAGCCGAGCCTGCCCGACCCGGGGGCAGACGAGCTGTCGCTGTGGATCGGGCTGCACAACGTCCTGGCCCTCGATCATCCGGAGGGGGATCGGGTGTGGACCCGGGCCAAAATGTGGCGCCGGGTCGAGAACGAGACCCGGAGTTTGCTGGCCTTTGGGCGGCCTCTGGAGGTCGGCTCGGCGCTCGCGCTGCATCTGGCCGTGGGCGCATTTTTGGACCTCGAGCGTGAGGACTATGTGGTCACCGACGCTGAGGGGGAGCACCGCTTCCGCGGCCGCGAGCCCGCGCGCCGGCGCTTCAACCTGTTCTCCTCCAAGTTCGCCGACATCCGCAGCGAGCGGGTGCGCTGGATCGAGCAGCCCCACCGGCCCGCGGCCGCGCGCCTGCTCCCCGATCTCATGTGGGTGAGCCCGCTGACCTCGCTCCTGCGACCGGGCTGGGCCCCGCCTGGTTGGTCGCCGCTGATGGCGGTCCAGTTCCTCCACAGCCGGCCCTACGCCCGCGCGATCTGCCACGCCTGGGCACGGGACGCGTACTGGCTGCGCATCGGTGGGGTGATCGCGGGCAGCTTGTTGCGCTCCCTCGACCTTCAGGCCGAGGTCTTTGGAGGCCGGACCGGGGCCGCTGTCCCCGGGGCCGCAGCGGCCATGCGCGAGGCGGCGGGGACCGGCCGGAGGCTCGATCTTCAGGCCGATTCAGACTCGCAGAGCCCGGAAGCCGATCCCGACCACGATCCCGACCACGACCCGGAACACGACCCGGAACATGGGGGGGGCACGCCCCTCGCCCTGCCGACCTCCCCGCTCGAGTTTCAACCCCAGGACCTCGGGGCCGTGCTCGGCGCGCTCATCCATCTGCATCTGCTCAAGGTGCTCGAGTTCGACGCGCGCGTCAGCATCGGCCTCGGCGCCCGCGACTGGGCCGTGCAGACCTTCCTGGCTGCGCCCCTGTTGCTGTATAGGCTCGAGGGGACGCTCGGCCGGCCGCTGGAGCTCGACGTCCTCGGTGACGAGGCCCTCGCCCGGCGCTGGGAAGAGCACCTCGCCCACCTCTCGGGGCTCGTGCCCCGCCCGATCGTCGAGAACCTGGTGGCGACCTTGGTCCCGCGAGTAGTAGAAAGGCAGCCTGCATGACTCCGCCCTCGTCCACCACGATCCCTGAGCTCGCCCGTCGTCTGCAGGCTGGAGCGCGCAAGCTCGAGGAGCAGTTCCTGGGCAAGGAAGAGATCATCCGCCTGCTGTTCGTGGCCGCGGTGGCCGGCGAGCACATGGTCATGGTCGGTCCCCCCGGCACGGCCAAGAGCGCGCTGGTCCAGGCCTTCGCCGAGAGCATCGACGCTCGCTACTACGACTATCTGCTGACCCGCTTCACCGAGCCCAACGAGATCTTCGGCCCGGTCGACATTCAGGCCTTCCGTGAGGGCCGCTACCGGCGGCGCATCGAGGGCATGTTGCCGGAGGCCGAGATCGCGTTCTTCGACGAGATCTTCAAGGCCAACAGCGCCATCCTCAACAGCCTGCTGAGCGTCCTCAATTCGCGCCGCTACGTCCACGGCAACACCTCGCTCACCGTGCCGCTGATCTCCATGTTCGCGGCCAGCAACGAGGTCCCCAACGACGAGGGCCTGGCGGCGCTCTTCGACCGTTTCCTGCTCAGGGTTAGGGTCGACTACCTCGACAGCTACCAGTTTCGTGGCCTGCTCCAAAAGGGGGCGGCGCTCGAGGCCAAGGCGCTCGAGAACAGGGGCAAGCCCAAGGCGATCGAGCACACGGTCTCGGCTGCCGACCTGGTCGCGGTCCAGCGTGAGTTCGGTCGGCTCCTGGCGTCCATGGACGAGGAGTTCCTCTCGACCTACAAGGGGCTCGTGTTTCAGATCCGCTCGGAGGGCATCAACCTCTCCGATCGCCGGGTCGTCAAGATGCTCAAGCTGTTCGCGGCCTCGGCCGTCTTCGATGGTCGGGAACAGGTCACCGACGCCGACTTCTTCGTGCTCCGCCACGTCTGGAACACACCTGAACAACAGGATCTCCTGCAAGAGATCGTCGGTCCGGTGCTCGATCGCTGGTACGAGCAGCACCCGGGCCAGCAGCGCATCGGCGCCACGCCCACGAGCCTCGAGGATCTGCTCGAGGAGCTGCGCATCATCCGGGAGACCCTGGCCAGCGCCACGGTGCTCTCCGACCTGCAGCTGTTCAGCCAGCTGCGCAACCTGGGCGACATCAAGGCTGCGCTCTCGCGCATGAAGGACAACCCCGCGGCCCAGCGCATGGTGGGCGAGGTCGACAAGCTGCTCGAGACCATGTTCTCGAGCAGCCGCTTTGTCTGAGTGAGCGGAGGGGACGTCGGTGGCGGAGTTCGAGGGACAGTTCGAGGAGCCGGCGACCCCGGGTAAAGCCGGAGCCG
>CAYVJQ010000082.1:14241-28222 GCA_964451725.1 uncultured Nannocystaceae bacterium
GCGGAGTTCGAGGGACAGTTCGAGGAGCCGGCGACCCCGGGTAAAGCCGGAGCCGGAGCCGGAGCCGGAGCCGGAGCCGGAGCCGGAGCCGAGCAGGGGAGGGAGGCGAGTGGAAAACCCGGACCGGGCGGCCGCACGCCGAGCGAACTCTTGCCGATCCTCGAGCGCCAGGTCGGGAGCCTGGCGCTGAGCGAACTCGATGGGGTCGGGCCTATGGCCCTGATGCGCGCCGTGGCCTGGCACAACGTCCTGGCTCGCCTGGGCATCGCCGTGCCGCTGGTGGTGGTCCACGATGTCGGCTGCCTCATGTGTGGTCTCGGCCGGCCTGCGGCGCTGGTGCGTGGGATTGGAGACGCCCGCCTGGGTGAGGCCTGGCGTCAGCTCTTGGTCGAGCTGGCCGAGACCGAGCTCATGCGTTCCCCGGCAGCCTGGAAGCACCGAGACCCCATGGTCGGGGTGGTGCTGGCGCGGATCTTGGCCAGCGTCGGCCCGCAGCTGAGCGAGGACGCGCGTGTGGCCCGGGCTCGAGAGCTGCCCGTCGACGTCATCCAGTACGCGCGCATCGAGCCCCGCTCGGCCTACTCCCGCTACGACCAGAGCCTGGCCGTGGGCTGGCTGCGGACCATGACCACGCACCGCCTCTTGCCCCTGCTCGAGACCGAGCAGATCGACATGGACGCCCTGCGCCTGCTGGGTCTGTTTCGGGCGGGCACCAGCGGCGTCGCGGGTGTCGATCTGGCCGACCTCTACAACGTGATCTTGGCGCCCCAGCTCGCCGACGTCATCGACTTCTCCCTGGAGCTGCTGCCCTCCCTGCTCGAGGTTCGTCGCGAGATGGGCCAGCAGACTTTCGGTATCGACGGCTACGCCGCCATCGAGCGGATCGGGCACATCGACAACCTGGTCCTGTCGCAGCTCGCCTACGACGACGAGGTCTTCGAACAGAAATTCGTCGACCGCGAGCTGTTCTATTACACCCACCAAAAAGAGTACGAGAACGAGCGCCGTATCCACTACGTGCTCGTCGACGGCAGCGCCTCGATGCGCGGGGTCCGAGAGGTGTTCGCGCGCGGACTGGCCCTCGCCCTGTGCAAGCGCTTGGCGATCCTGGGCGAGGAGGTCGTGTTGCGTTTTTTCGACAGCCGCCTCTACGAAGGGGTCAAGGTCGGGGCCAGCGGCTACGTCGAGGTGCCCTACGTGCTTCAATTTCGGGCCGAGCGCGGGCGCAACTATGCGGCCGTGCTCCGCCAGCTCAACGCCGAGCTCGCGGCCCCGAGTCGAAGCCGGGGCAAGGGCCGAGGTCAGGCCTTGATCTACCTCCTGACCCACGGCGAGGCCCAGTTTCCCGCCGCCGAGGTCCAGCTCCTGGCCTCGAGGGCCGCCGTCTACGGCGTGTTCATCCTCCCCCGCGGGCCCCTGTCTCTGGGTTACCTGGACTCCCTGCACAGGGTCCATGTGATCGACGACGACGCGATCGCCCATGGTCGCCGCGCGGGCCGGGCCAAAGAGATCATCTCCGAGGTCGAGCGCGACCTGGGTGAGGCCTCGAGGAGGGGACCGCGATGATCGATACGGCCATGAACTGGGGCCGGGCCGAGGCCGCGATCCGGGCGGGTCGCTGGGAGGACGCCCTGCCCTTGCTGCGCAAGCTCATCGAGGTCGTCGACCGCATCGACTTCGAGTACGAGGAGTGGCTCCGGGCCATGGCCGAGACCCTCAAAGCCGTGGGCCGCTACCGGGATGCGGCGGGGTGCTGGGCCTATCTGGGCTCGACGGAGGCCCCGAGCAAGGCGGCCCTGGACAAGCTCGCCAAGGACATTCAGACCGGCGACCCGGGGGCCGCTCAGGGGGTGCGCCTATTCGGCATCTACCTCAGCCGGGCCGGACACCACAGCCACGCCGCCCGCTGGTTCGCGGTCGCGGGCATGCCCATCCACCAGGCCATCGAGCTCGAGCGCGCGGGCGAGGACGGGGAGGCGGCGGCCCTGTGGAGCGAGATCATCAGCGGGCGCTACTCGAGCCTGCTCGCCGATCGCCCCTACGAGCAGGCGCTCGCCCGGATCAACTACGGCCTGTGCCTGCATCGCCTCTCGGCCGATCGGGCCCGGCAGGCTCTGGCCGAGGCGACCACCGCCGTCGAGGAGGTCGCCGATCAGTTCGAGACCGAGGGCCTGCGCGAGCGGGCCTTCGACTGCTACCAGCTCTTGGCTCGCATCGGTCTCGAGACCGGGGCGTTCGAGAACGTCGCCGAGGGCTACCTCAACAGCGTGCGGATCTTGAGGGACGACGCGCTCAAGCTCGACGCGCTGCGCCTCTATGAGGCTTTCGTGACCCTGGCCAGGCGGGCCGGGGAGTACCACGCGGTCGCCGGGACCCTGCGAGAGGCCGCCGACTACTGTGGGCGCGCGGGCCTGCCCTACGGCGACGACCTGCGCCTGCGGGCCGGAGAAGCCTGGGTTCGGGCGGCCGAGGACGCGACCGAACATGGACACCCGGCGCAGATCGTGGAGAACGCCTACCTGGCGGCCGCCGAAGCCTATGTCTCGGTCCGGGCCTTTCGCCATGCCGCGGACACCTACGCCCGGGTCGCCGCGCTCGAGGTCAAGGGGCGCGAGCGCTACCACCGGCTCCTCGATCGGCTCGGCAAGAACCCCGAGGACGCCCCCCGGCCCATGCCCGTGCCCGAGTTCCTCAAGCGCCTGCCCGACTATGCGGAGGTCTGGTACGTCGATCTTGCGGAGTGGGAGCTCGCCGGTGACCCGAGCTCGATCGCCGCGGGGATCATGGCCGACCGGCGCTTCCCCGACTTTGTGCGTCGCCACGCGCTGCTCTTGGTGCTCGAGATCGGGGGCGAAGGTCGGGGCGAGGAGGTCGAGCTCGGCGCGGTGGTCGAGCGGCTTCAGGATGTGCGTGCCTACCCGGTGATCTCCGCGCTCGAGCGCATGTACGCCAACGGCGAAGCGGCGCTCCAGGCCAAGGTCGCCACCGCCCTCGGGGCGCTCCGTTTCAAGCGCAGCTTCTCGACCTTGAGCGTGGCGCTGCGCAGTGACTCCCCCGAGGTTCGCCGCAGCGCGTCCAAGGCGATCACCAACCTGTTTTTCCCCCACGCCTTCGACCGTCTGCGCCGGATCTTCGAGGCTCGGGACCTCCCCGATCCAGACTCGGCCCGCCTGTCCGCGGTCCGGGCGATCGGCAGGATCAACACGGTCGAGGCCCTGGATTTCCTCTGCGATCGACTCCGCGACGGAGACCCTCACTTCGTGGCCTATGTGAGCGCGGCGATCTCCGACCTGAGCAACGCGGATCTTGCCCCCTATCTGCGTCAGCAGATCGATCTGGTCCCGCCCGCGTACCGGTCGGTGCTCGAGGACGCCGCCAGCCGGCTGGGGCCCTGAGAGCGCCCTCTGGTCCCGCCCGAACCCCGAACTCGGGCGACCTCGAACTCAACCGAAGAAGTAGCTGAGCCCGACGGAGAAGCTGTTGACCCGGGGGTAGGGTCCGGCGAGGGAGTGGACCAACATCTGCCAGCCGACGCTGGCCCCGAGGCCGTGGCGAAAACGACGGCGCTCCGAGCCGTGCAGGAGCAGGCCCATGTCGACCTGGACCTTGGGCCCGTGGGGGGCGGCGTCGGCTGGATCGAGGGCGTCGCCGTCGCCGCGGACGTCGGCGTAGAAAAAGTTGTAGCCCACGCGAACATCGACATAGCCACGTCCGACGAGGGCGAGGCGGCCGAGGCTCAAGCTCGGGCCACCACCGACGAGCAGGGGGCTGTAGCGACGCGCGTCGCTGTCGTCCCCGTCCCTGAAGCTCAGCCCACCCGCGAGCAGGGTCGGTCCGACGCCGTATCCGAACTTGTTCCAAGTCTGCCCGATCTCGGCGCTGAGTGAGCCCATGCGGCCGCCGCCGGTGGTGTCGACCCCGGCCATGGCGAGGGAGCCCCGGGCCGCGAACCACAGCCGCGCCGGGTTGTGAGCGGGTCGATAGGTGGCGGCGTAGTGGCTGCGCAGACGCTCCCGGTGGTCGACGCCGCTGGTGTCGGCCGTGGCGATGCGGACCCGGCCGAGACCCGCGGCCGGCTCGTCACTGTCGAGGTAGTGAGAGAGGTCGGGGTCGTCGGAGTCGGGCTGGTCGGAGTCGGGGTGGTCGGAATCGGGCTGATCGGAATCGGGGCGGGGCTCCGGCGTGAGCTCGGAGTCGGAGCTGGGGTCGGACTCTGGGCTGGTCGCTGGCCCTGAATTGGCCTGAAGATCGGGCTCGGCCTCGGGATCCGGGTTCGAGTCGGGGTTGGCTTTGGGTGACTCTTTCGTCGGTTGTTGGATCTCTGCTGGAGCGACCTCTGTTGCAGGAGCTGCCGCGAGGGCAGCCCCCGGTACAACAAGGGCAGTCACAAACAGCGTCGCAGCACGAAGGCCCATGCGCGGAGGCTACTCTCGATGCCGGGGGAGGGCGAGCATCGAGGGCCCGACAGCGCACTGAATGCCCTCTGGCGCCTCGACAGGGGATTTACCGTTCAAGCGGGAGGCTCTCTCATCCGAGTTTCGGGCGACCGCTCGCGGGTCCACAGTGGTCTTCAGATCGAGAGCCCGGGGGCCAGAGATTCGCGCTTTGAACACCGCTTTTTGTTGCCAAGCACCCGTGCTCAATCGATGATGGGGATCAGACGAGGGAGTCCCCCCCATGCGCCAAAAACGAATGCACAAGCCAACAGTCGGAATCACTCTGGCCGTGGCACTGATGGCCCTACCCATGCTGGCCTGCGGGCCCACGGTGTTCGCGGATGCCGGAGCGCTGGCCGTGATCGGTGATCCGCCTCCGCTTCCGCCGCCCGAGCCCGAGCCCGAGCCCGAGCCCGAGCCGCCTCGACGGGTCGAGGTCACCGCCTCGGCCATCGTGATCACGGAGAAGATCATGTTCGAGGTCGACAAGGCCGTGATCCAGCCACAGTCCTTCGACCTCATGAACGAGATCACCGCGGTCATGAAAGACAACCCGCGGATCAAGAAGATCTCGATCGAGGGTCACACCGACTCGGACGGATCCAACCGCTACAACAAGAAACTCTCGAACAAGCGGGCGGCCGCGGTGGTCGCCTACCTCGAAGAGCACGGGATCGACGCGAGTCGCCTGACCTCGGTCGGCCACGGTGAGGAGAACCCGCTGGTCGAGAACGACACCGCCGGGGGCAAAGAGAAAAACCGGCGCGTCGAGTTCATCATCGTCGAGCAAGACGAGATGAAGAACGTGGTCGAGATCGACCCGGAGACCGGTGAGGAGCGGATCGTCGACACCAAGGTCGAGGCCTCTGCCAAGAGCGACAGCCCGGCTGCGGGCACCAAAGTCAAGGCTGGTCCGCCGAGCCGGGCCAAGGAGGGTCAACCGTGAAGTCGTCCATCGCCAAATTCATCCTTGCGTGCCCGCTGCTGCTCAGCATCGGCTGCTCGTTCTATGCCCGCGACCCGGACGCCTACCGAGACGTCACCCGTGAGCTCGTCGATTCGCGGTCCACGGACGTGAAGGAGTGCTACGACGTGGCGCTGCAGACCAACGACGGAGTCGGCGGCCTGGTGGTCGTGAACTTCATGGTCGAGAAGAAGACCGGCCGGATCATGAGTCCCAAGGTCGACGAGACCGCGAGCACCGCTCCGGCCGAACTCGGGCAGTGCGTGGTCTCGGCCATCGACGGCCTCCAGCTCGATCCGCCCGATGCCCGCGATGGCATGGCGACCATGAGCTGGGACTTCAGCGCCGCGCCGCCCGTCCAGGGCTGAGCCCCAGAACCCAGTTCTGAAGGCTCCACTGGAGCCCGAGAGGGAGAGGCCACCGGCCTCTCCCTCTTTGCATGTCCGGGCTCCGGGTCCGCTATAAAGGCGACCATGAGCCGGCCTGTGTCCCCACCGAGCGCTATTTTCGCCATCTTCGCGCTGGGGGCGCTTGCGCCTGCTTGCTCGACCCCTGCGTCGGGTGACGACGAGGTTGGTACGTCGACCGGCGAGGGGACGAGCTCCGAGTCGGGCGAGGGGACGAGCTCCGAGTCGGGCGAGGGGTCGAGCTCCGAGTCGGGCGAGACCGGGACGCCGACGGGCCCCGATCCCGCGGCGATCTGCGACGAACTCGGGCTCCCGGTCACACCCATGGCCGAGGGCGGCAGCGGAGCCTGGGGAGGGCTCGCCGGCGACTTCGCCGTGGATACGACCTTCGGCCCCTGGGCCCTGAGCGAGCACTACAGCGGCTGTGACAGCTATGTGTTCATCAATCACCTGGGCGACGGGACCAGCGATTCCCTGCGCGCCAGTTTCAGCGCCGCGCTGTTCGAGCGCTCGCCTCAAAATGTTCACTATTTCTTTTTGAGCAGTGGGGCCGACCCGGCCCAGGGAGCCCTCGATTGGCAGACCAAGATCGGCCAAGCGCTGAGCCCCCTGGATGAGGCCCAGACCGAGTATTGGACCGAGCGGGTTCACTTCGTCGACGACGCGCCTGCCTCTATTCAGGGCAGCGTGGGCCAGTTCTTCGCCGGCAATACAAACGTCATGGTCGCGGCCATCGATCGTGCGCAGCGCTGGGACTACCCCAATTCGACCAACGACACCGGCGGCGGCTCGTTCGCTCAATCCGGGGATGTCCTGGCCTACACGCCGCGCTGGTACAACTTCGTCCACGCTCAGGCCCTCGAGCTCGAGGCCCAAGACGACGCCGGGGACGTCACCGAGATCGCGCTCATCGACCACGTCGAGTTCGTGCCGGATGGCCCCGCGGGACCGGATGGCCCGTTCGCCAACGCCTTCAACAACGCGGTGTGGACCGCCGAGTTCCCCGATCCGGCGACCATGGCCGGCTTCGATACGATGGAGGTCGTGGTCACGGGGCGCTGCGGGCCGGTCGGAGGGGACGACGACTGCGGGCACTGGGACTACGAGGCCTTTGTGCACTGGTGTGACACCGAGGCCTGCGACGGTGAGCTGCGAGAGGTGCTGAGGTGGATCACCCCCTACGCGCGCATCGGTGAGCGCAAGTGGGTGTTCGAGGCCTCGCCCATGCTCGCCATGGTCCAGGCCGGGGGCGCCCAACACTTTCGCTTCGGCATGCGTTGGAACATGAACCCGGGGGTCTGGGACATTCGCTTTCGGCTTCGCAACACGGGCAAGGGCAGCGCGGCCAAGACGGCAGTGCCGGCCTTCGTGGGCAACAGGGGCTTCAACGACGACTACAACGACTGGGAGCAGGTCGAGTTCACGCCTCCCCCGGGTACGGCCAAGGTCGAGCTGGTCGCCCTGATCTCGGGTCACGGCCAATCCACGGGCAACTGCGCCGAGTGGTGCAACCACCAGCACGAGTTCACCGTCAACGGCCAAGACCTGCACCTGCGCGAGTTCGCCGGTCAGGTCGTGAACCAAGGCTGCGCCGAGCGGGTCGACGAGGGGGTGGTCCCGGGCCAGTGGGGAAACTGGACCCCGGGGCGCGCGGGCTGGTGCCCGGGCCAGCCGGTCCAGCCGTGGATCGTCGACATCAGCGATCAGGTCACCATGGGCGAGGTCAACACGCTCGACTATCGGGGCCTGTTCGGGGGCGCACCGGTGACCGGTGACCGGGGCCGGATCCTACTCAGCAGCTACATCGTCTATTCGGAGTAGGGGCCTGGCGATCGGTCCAGCCGATCGATTCAGGGGCTGGCGCTACTGAGTTGCTGGACCCCCCGATGAACGAAGCGCAGAGCCCCCTCGAGTCGACGAACTCCCTCCGCGATACCAGCCTAGGACTGGGACTGCTGGGGCCAGGGGTCGCCCTCGCTCTCGCCCTCTTCAGTGGTGGCTGTAGCGATCCTGGTCAGGGAGCAGAGGTGGGGTCCGAGACTGGGTCGGAGGAGATGGGGTCGGAGGAGATGGGGTCGGAGGAGACCGGCGGCGAGATCGACCAGAGCTGCTTCTCCCAGGGTACGGCGCTCCTGGCCGAGCTCGCGCCGATCGAGGGCGAGGTCGATCCCGGGCTCAGCTGTCTGGGGGGCTGGAGCGCCGACGCACCCACCCTCGACGCGACTTGGAGCGCGCTGGTGCTCCGCAACGAGGTTCCCTGGGGTCTGCCCCAGCTCGCAGCCCATCCAGACGGTGGGGTCGTGTTCTCTGGGCCCGGCCTGCTGGCGCGCTTCAGCGGCGAGGGGGACATGATGTGGTCGGAATCGCTGGGGGCGAAGGGGGAGAGCAAGCTCTCGGTCGAGCCCGAGGGCACCATCTTGGTGGTGACCTACGACTCTGGGACCGGCAACTACCGCCTGCGCCGATTCCCGGGGGAGGGGGGCGAGGGGAGCGAGCTTCCTGTGCCGCTGACGGCCGAAAACGCCGATATCTGGGGTCTGGCTCGGTCGGGCGAGGACCTCGTGTTGGCTGCCGTGGATGAGAACAGCATGGGCTTGGGACGGCCGACCTTGCTGCGGGTCGGGCCGGGAGGCGAAGAGCTGCTGCGCAAGAGCAGCCCGTTCCTCAGCTCGAGGGTCTTTGCTCTCAACGACGTCGGAGTCGCGTTCTTGGCACCCTTTTTCGTCTCTGTGGTCGACGGGGCCGTGAACGGGAGCCTGATACCGAGCGTGGGTTTCGTCGTTCACGCGACCTCGCTGGGAGACGACTTTGCGTTCGCTTACAACACATCGGACATG
Organism: uncultured Nannocystaceae bacterium; assembly: GCA_964451725.1. Taxonomy (GTDB): domain Bacteria; phylum Myxococcota_A; class Polyangia; order Nannocystales; family Nannocystaceae; genus Plesiocystis. Next base: position 22,886 of record CAYVJQ010000082.1, read on the forward strand.
GTCGTGGCCCGCGTGTCGCCGACCGGGGTCGAGCGCTGGGTCCGGTCCTACGATCACTTCGGCGGCTTCGACAGCACCCAGGCCGTGAGCGCCGGGCCTGAGGGCGGCGTGATCGCGGTCGGCAACGTGGGCATTGGACGGTCGGGCGCCTTCGGTTGGTTCGCCAATACCCAGCCTCGGATCATCGGTATCGACGGCGACGGCGCGGCCCTGTGGCAAGACCGGATCGACGCCCATGGTCAGGCTTTTGCGGTGACCTTGGGGGTCGAGGGGGAGGTCTATGTCGCCGGCGGCGCGGACATGGTCGATCTCATGAGCGAGCTGCCGGTGGGCCAGTGGCTCCGGCGCTACGATCCCTGAGCGGGTCGAGACCCGGGCCCTGAGCGGCCCGAGACCCGGACCCTAAGCCCTAGCTCGCGTCGAGGGCGGCCGTGAGGTCCGCGAGCAGATCGTCGATGTGCTCGATGCCCACGCTGATGCGGATGAAGCCGTCGGCGATCCCGAGCTTGTCCCGGTTCTCCTTGGGCACGGACGCGTGGGTCATGATCGCCGGGTGTTCGATGAGGCTCTCGACCCCGCCGAGGCTCTCGGCCAGCGTGAACACGCGGACGGTCTCCAGGAAGCGGCGGGCGGCGTCGAGGTCACCCTGGATGTAGAAGCTGATCATGCCCCCGAAGCCGCTCATCTGGCGCTTGGCCAGGTCGTGCTGGGGGTGGCTGGGCAGGCCCGGGTAGATGACACGCTCGACCTTGGGGTGGGCCTCGAGGAACTCGGCCACGACCTGGGCATTCTCGGCGTGCCGCTGCATGCGGATGGCCAGGGTCTTGATCCCGCGCAGGCTGAGGTAGCAGTCCTGCGGGCCCGGGATGGCGCCGCAGGAGTTTTGCAGGAAGTGGAGGCGCTCGTGGAGCTCGGCCGAGGCCATGATCACGGCGCCACCGACCACGTCGGAGTGTCCGCCGATGTACTTGGTGGTCGAGTGGACCACCAAGTCGGCGCCGAGCTCGAGGGGGCGCTGAAACACGGGGGTCATGAAGGTGTTGTCGACCGCCAAGAGCACGCCGCGCTGCTTGCACATGGCGGCGATGGCCGCGATGTCGCCGAGCTTGAGCATGGGGTTGGTGGGGGTCTCGAGCCACACCATTTTGGTCTCGGGTCGGAACGCGGCCTCGACCGCGCTCAGGTCGCGAGGATCGACGAAGCTGAAGTCGTGGCCACGGCGGCGCATGACCTTGTCGAAGAGGCGATAGGTGCCGCCGTAGATGTCGTCGCCGGCGATGATGTGGTCGCCCGCGTCGAGCAGCTGGATGACCGTGGTCGTGGCCGCGCAACCCGAGGCGAAGGCCAGACCGTGGGTGCCCCCCTCGAGTGCGGCCAGGGCCCGCTCGAGCGCGAATCGGGTCGGGTTTTGAGTCCGGCTGTACTCGAAGCCGGTGTGCTCACCCGGGGAGCGCTGGGCGTAGGTCGAGGTCTGAAAGATAGGTGTCATCACGGCGCCGGTGATCGGCTCGTGGTCTTGGCCACCGTGGATGACGAGGGTCTCGATGCGCGCGTCGGCGCTGCAGTGGTCGGTCTCGCGGTTGTACTTCGCCATGTTCAGGACTCCTTGTGGCCCTGGACCGCATCGTGGGCCAGGTAGTCGATCAGATCGATTTTGGTGAGCAGCCCGCGGAGCCGGTCGTTCTCGGTCACGAGCACGACCTTGGCGTCGTTGAAGATGCGCTTGAGCAGGCTGATGCGGGTGTGCGGGGTGACGGTGGCGTAGTCGCTGCCGACCAGGTCACCGATCTCGTCGTCGAGGCCACCCTCGCCGGCGACCAAGAAGTTCAGCAAGTCGATCTCCGCGACCACGCCGCCGTGGCGGCCGTCGGCATCGACCACCGGGAGCTGGCTGATGCCGTGGGTCTTGAGGATCTCGACGGCCTCGCGCACGGAGGTCTGGGTGCTGACGGTGAGCAGTTTTTGAGGCTTGCCCTTGAGGATGTGGGCGACCGTGCCCTCGTCTTGGTGTTCCGCCAGGAACCCGTTGCTGCGCATCCAGTCGTCGTTGAAGATCTTCGAGAGATACTTTTGGGCGTTGTCCGGGAGCAGCACCAAGATCCGCTTGGGCTCGCTCAGGGTCCGGGCGTACTTGATGGCGCCCATGACCGCGGCGCCGGAGGAGCCCCCGCAGAAGATGCCCTCGCGCCGAACCAGGTCCCGGGTCATCTCGAAGCACTCTCGGTCGTCGACCTGGACGATGTCGTCGAGGATGTCGAGGTTCATGGTCGAAGGCAGGAAGTCCTCGCCGATGCCCTCGACGTAGTAGGAGAAGGCCTTGGTCATGCGCCCGGTCTTGACGTACTCGTAGTAGAGCGAGCCGACCGGGTCGACGCCGACGAGCTGGATGTCCGGGTTCTTCTCTTTGAGGTAGCGGCCGCAGCCCGAGAGCGTCCCGCCGGTGCCCATGCCCGAGACGAACACGTCGAAGTTGCCCTGGGTCTGCTCCCAGATCTCCGGGCCCGTGCTGGTGTAGTGGGCCTCCGGGTTCGCCGGGTTGTGATACTGGTTGGAGTAGAACGCGCCGGGGGTCTCCTCGACCAGGCGGCGGGCGACCGAGTAGTAGGATCGGGGGTCGCTGGGTTCGACCGCGGTCGGGCAGATCACGACCTTGGCCCCGTAGGCCCGCAGACCATCGACCTTCTCTGGCGACATCTTGTCGGGCATGACGAAGATGCACTTGTAGCCGCGGATCGCCGCGACCATGGCCAAGCCGGCGCCCGTGTTGCCCGAGGTCGCCTCGATGATGGTGCCCCCGGGTCCCAACATGCCGCGTTTCTCAGCGTCTCGGATGATGTTGAGGCCGACCCGGTCCTTCATGGATCCGGCCGGATTCATGTACTCGACCTTGACGTAAATCTCGGACTCGAGGTCTCCGACGACCGAGTTCAGACGGACGATAGGTGTCCCGCCAATTGCGTCTACGATGGTGGATACGGCCCCGTGCATGAGCTTCGCCATGGCCGGGACCATAGACCGGAGGTCGGCTCGGGTGACACGTCGTGCTGGGCTTCAGGGCGTGAGCTGGTACACGGAAAACCCGCGCACAGTGGTGTGCGTGGGATTCACACCTGAGCCCGAAATAGGGCCGGAGGAGGACCCTCGAGGCGGCCGATCAGGGCCGGCTGTTCGCGTGTTTGAGGGCCCGCTTTTCGCGGCGCCTGGTGCCGTCGAAAAACACGCCGGCGTGCAGCCCGAGGTAGAAGCGAAAGCGTTTGTTGGCCTCGGCGAAGTGGGTGAGCTGAGACTGCATCCCGCCCACGGCCAGCGCGAAGGTCAGCGCGACCTTGTCGATGCGGCTGGTCACCGAGAACTCGCCCGTGACCACATGATTGTTGCGGATCACGGGCTGCTCGAGGGTGAAGCTGCCGTTCGCGGAGCGCCCGTCTCCGGCGGCCGCGGTCCAGTCGAAGCCGTAGCCGAAGGCGACCCCGGCGACCTTGCCCTGGTAGCCCAGGTAGAGCTGAGGAAAGATCGAGACCGGCATCGCGTTGCGGGTGTTGGCGACGTTGCCCCCGACCCCGAGCGCGACGCGGACCATCATCCATTTGAGGAACTGGGCCTGGTAGGCCAAGTCGAGGTGCATGGGCGCGTAGTGGAAGCGCTCGGTCTCGTTGGTCTGGGGGTTGAGGGTCTGGGTGAGGCGGACCCAGTGGGAGTGGATAGCGAGGCGAAAGCGGTGGCGGCGAGGGCGTGCGCGGTGGCGGGGATCGACCTCGCCCTTGGAGGTGTCGAACTCCCGGGGTTTGCCCCGGGCCGCGAGGATCGGGACCTGCAACATGGCCGGCATGGCGGGGGGGGCCGTCAACACGGGGGTGCCCAACTGGAGCTGGCTGTGGAGCTCGGACAGGGCGCCCGTGTCCAGCGGCGCGCTCGGACCCTCGAGCTCCGCGCTCGGCTCGGCAGCCTGGGCGGGGACCGATGTCAGGATCAGCGCCGCGAACCCCAGGGCCACGGCGACGCCCACCTGGCCAGTTCCCGTCTCGCGGATCACCGCTCAAGCATCCGGGCACCCAGGGCGGCTGTCAAACCGCAGCCCTGTGTTTTTGTGAGGTGAAGGAAGCAGGGCCCGCGGCCATGCAGGTCCGGATCGGGTGCCTGCGGTAGGTACAAGACAGATCAGAGCAGGGGCCAGACCAGGACATCGACCAGCATGGCGACCAAGTAGGCGATGCTGATCCAGCCGTTGAGATCGAAGAACGCCTTGTCGATCCGGCTGAGGTCGCTGGGGCGGACGATCCAGTGCTCATAGGCCAAGATGGAGATGACCGCCGCCGCCCCGAGCAGGTGGGGGAGGCCGAGCCCCGCGACGAGGTGCAGCGCGACGAGGGCCGAGGCGGTCCCGAGGTGCAGCAGCGCGCTGAATACGAGCGCGCCGCGGACCCCAAATCGAACCGGGATCGAGTGCAGGCCGGCCTGCCCGTCGAACTCTTGGTCCTGGAGGCTGTAGATCACGTCGAAGCCCGCGACCCAGGTCCCGACGGCGACCATCATCAGGCCGGGCACGGCGAATCCCTCGAGCCCGCCGGTGACCGCGACCCAGGCGCCCGCGGGTCCGAGCGCCAGCGCGGCGCCCAAGATCAGGTGGGCCGCCCACGAGAACCGCTTGAACAGGCTGTACCCGCAGATCACGAGCAGGCACAGGGGCGAGAGGGCGAGCGCGACCGGGCCCAGGGCCGCCGCTGCGCCCACAAACACGGCCGCCGCGAGCAGGCTCAGGCCCCAGGCCGCGCGCAGACTGATCTTGTTCGCGGGCAGCTCTCGGTCGGCGGTGCGCGGGTTGGCGGCGTCGATCTTTCGATCGACGATACGGTTGAAGCCCATGGCAGTGGTCCGTGCACCCGTGAACGCGAGCACGATCCAGGCGAGCTTGACCCAGGTCATGCCGACCCCGTCCCCCAGCCCGTGCATCGTCGCGCTGCGGTGCGCCAAGATGCCCGCGGCGAGGGTGAAGGGCAGGCCGAAGATCGTGTGGCTGAGCTTCACCAGGCTCGCAAAGTTGGCGAGGGTGGCGCGCAGGCCGGTCGCGGGGGGGGGGCCCGAAGGCGCTGGGGAGCCCGAGTTCGGCGCGCGGTCAGTGGGCGTGGTCGCGGTTCCCATGAACCCGTGGACAGTAGCCGAAGCTCGGTAGCGCGGCGGGAGGTTGCAAGCTTTGCAGGGCGCAGAGGGTCCGAGCGCTGGGGAGAGCGACGATACAAAGTGGCAAACAACCCGGCCCGAGGTGTCGTGATGGGTGTCGTGATGGGCTGCTAGGGTCGGCCGCGATGCCGGACCTGCCGCAGTGGGCTCACTTCATGA
>CAYVJQ010000082.1:28322-29567 GCA_964451725.1 uncultured Nannocystaceae bacterium
GGGCTGCTAGGGTCGGCCGCGATGCCGGACCTGCCGCAGTGGGCTCACTTCATGACCGGGCCCGAGCGCCTGCGCGCCTTCGAGGACGGGGTTCGACGTGCGCTCGCAGCCCGGGAGGTCGAGTTCCAAGTCGACCTCCCGGGTGGGCTCGCCTCCCTGCGCGCCCCCGACGGGCGGCGGGTGGAGCTCGGGCTCGGCTCGCTCGCGCGCCACTGGCACGGGTTGGAGGGCGCGGCCGAGGGAGGCGAGGGAGACGCCATGATCGACGCCCACTTCAGCGCCCTGTGGACTCGGGCGATGCACCCGGATCCGGCGCTCGAGGCTCGGCTCGACCAGCTCGAGTTCGCCGGCCCCCTGCTGCGGGTGTGGTTGATCACCGAGCGCAGGGCCGTGACCGAGGCCGAGGGTCTGGTCCAGCGCCGCCTGGCCAAGGGACTGCACGCCATCTTGGTGCTCGATCTGCCGACCTCGGTGCGGCCTGTGGATCCGGCCCGACTCTCGGCTTGGGGTCGAGGCTCGGGGCCAGGCGCGAGCCTGCCCGAGCTGTGGGCCCGGGCGCAGGCCCAGACCCTCGCCGCGCTCACCGGTGAGGAGCGACCCACGGCCCAGCGGCTGCGCCTGTTTGGTCAGCTGGCCTGTCTGGCCCTGACCGGCGACAGCCTGTTTGTGACCTCGGCGCTGCTCGGACTCGACGCGGTGATCGACTCCTCGTCGACAGCGCTGCCCGAGCTGGGCGCCCTGGTGGTCGCGCCCACACACCACACCCTCTTGGTCCACACCCTCGACGCCCCCCTGAACGAGGCGACCATGGCCACCTTGCTCAGCGGGTTTCAAAAGGCGGCCGCGAGCCTGTACGAGCAGGGCCCGGCGTCGCTCTCCCCAGAGCTCTACTGGTGGCGCGGCGGTGCCCTGGAGCATGTCCGTGCGGGTCGAGATGGATTTGGGCGTCTGGTGCTGGGCGCCTCCGAGGCGTTCCTGGAGGAGGTCGTGAGCGGGTGAGAGCGAACTTCGACGCGGTGGGATTGTCCGTGGCCGCTCGCGCGTGGAGGGCGTGATGCGTCGTGTCCTCGCCCTGTGCCTGTTCACCTGTGCCGGACCGCTCCCCGATCTCGACTCCGAGTCACCCGGGTCCGAGCCGGGCCCCGAGATCGATGCTGCTCGGGTCGACTGCAGCCTCGGGCGGTTGGCCTGCCCGCTGCGTATCTCCAGCTTCCCGTTCACCGATCGCCGCTCGACCCTCGGCCA
>CAYVJQ010000082.1:29667-32037 GCA_964451725.1 uncultured Nannocystaceae bacterium
CGCTCGCGGGCGACTACAGCCTGCGTGTGGACTGGCTGGGCGAGGGGGGCACCTGCGGCCTCGACCAGGTCGACCAGCGTATGGTCTGGTCGACCTGCGCCCCCAACATCGACTGTGAGCGGCGGGGCACAGACACCTACCTGCACTTGCCGGCGCTCGGCCCGGTGGTCGAAGAAGCCCATCTGGTCACCGACGACGAGGGCTTCGAGCCTGGGCGCTGGCCGGCGAGCTTCGGTGATCGGATCGCCGAGCACTACGCCCGGAGCGCAGAGGAGACGGGCGCGGTGCTGGCTCGGGATCAGGGGTGGGCGCCGGCGGGTGAGGGCGGGAGCGAGTTTGGGCAGGCGGCGGTCGGGGCCAAGCTGCCGGTGTTGGACGAGGCCTGGTACGTGAACATGTACTGGCATGATCGGCCGGCCCCGGGCACACGTTTACTCGTGCTCAATCCAGCCACGGGCGCGGCCGTGGTTGCGAGTGGGGGCTACGAGACCGGACCTGGGACCCCCGAGGCGATCGGCGGCGCGGTCGAGGAGATCCACCTGAGCCTGGGCACAGACCACCGGTCACCGCTGGTGATGGGCTACCTCCGCGACCAGAGCCTGCCCCTGGGACCCATCGACTGTGGGCTCCGCAGGGTGACGATGACCGCGGGGGTGGATGGCGCGACAGTTCCGGGCCCGGAGGGGCCACCACAGCCCTGAGCTGGGTTACTCGGGCAGGGACCAGTCGATGGGCGCGTCGCCCCAACCGGCGAGCGCGGCGTCGACTTTTGAGAACGGTGCGCTGCCGAAGAAGCCGTTGCGGGCCGAGAGCGGGGAGGGGTGGGCGGACATCAAGATGATGTGGCGGCCCTCGCCGACGGCCTCGATGCGCGCGGCCTTCTTTTGCGCGGGCTTGCCCCAGAGCACGAACACCATGGGCGCCTCTCGGGCGGCGCAAGCCTCGATGATCTTGTCGGTGAAGGTCTCCCAGCCCTTCTTGCGGTGGGAGTTGGCCTTGTGGGCCCGGACCGTGAGCACCGTGTTGAGCAACAGGACACCGCGCTCGGCCCAGGCCTGCAGAAAACCGTGTTTTGGTGCGACGACGCCGACGTCGCTCTCGAGCTCTTTGTAGACGTTGCGCAGGGAGGGAGGGAGCTTCACGCCCCGGCGCACGGAGAAACACAGGCCGTGGGCCTGGTCGTTGTCGTGGTAGGGATCTTGACCCAAGATCACCACGCGGACGGATTCGAGGGGGGTGTGCTCGAGGGCCGAGAACACCTCGTCCGCAGGTGGGAAGACCTCGTGTTCGGTCCGCTCTCGGGCGACGTAGGCCTGAAGTTTGGTGAAGTAGGGGGCCTCGAGCTCGGCCGACAGGGCCGCGCGCCAACTGTCGGGGAGCTGCGTAAATGTGGGTGTTTTGGGCACTAGAGACCTCGATCTTCGTGGACCGCGGTGGTCCGTGCGAACGCGCTGAGGGTCGCGTATTCATCCCATTGGTAGTCGAAGCCGGTCGCGCTCACGAACGCGCTGTCGTCGACGACCACCGGGTGTTTGAGGTGGGTGAGGGCGCCCCGGGGCAGGCGCGGGAGCCCGAAGCGACCCATGAGCCGGGGCAGCAGGGGCTCGGGGATATGCACGGCCTTGCGATTGGTGGCCTCGATCAACACCGAGAGCGGCAGGGGGGGCGGCCCGGCGACGTTGAACACACCCGCGATCTTGGATTCCATGGCGAGCACGATGGCCCGGGCCGCGTCGTCCTCGTGCATGACGTGAAAGAGGGGGTCGAAGCCCATGGCCATGGGCACGCGTGGGCCCGCCAAAAACGAGGCCAGGGTCCCGCGGCCGCTCGGGCCGAGCGCATAGACAATGCGCAGCACGGCCGTGCTCATGTCCTTGCAGGTCCACAGGGCCCGGCTGGCGTGCATGTCGGCGGCGACCAGGTCGGCGAGCTCGGGGAAGGTCGAGACGGCGAGCGGGGGCTCGTCCTCGTCGCGGTACAGGGGCGCGTCGGCGGCCGCTCCGTAGATGGTGTGGCGGCCGACGAACACGGCCGTCTTGACCCCGAACTCGCTGCAGTGTTTGAACACGGCCTGGGTCCCGTGGAGATTGACCCGATAGCGCAGCTCGGTGTTGGCGTCGAAGTGGGTGACCGTGGCCATGTGGATCACCGCGTCGGGGCGATGGACCCGAAACACGTCGGTCGCCGGTCGCTTGCGGACGTCGGTCTGAAAGATCCGCACGCCCCGGGGGGCGCCCTGCCAAGGGCGGACGTCGATGCCCAGGACCTCGTGCCCACGCTCGACGAGGCGCAGGGCGACGAGCTGCGCGTGGGCACCCGCGATTCCGGTGATCAGGACTTTCATGGATCGGGCGGGTTTCTGTTCAGCCG
>CAYVJQ010000083.1:0-13991 GCA_964451725.1 uncultured Nannocystaceae bacterium
ACTTGTAGCTACGCCGGCGCCAGCGGTGTCTCAGCGCCTCATTCTCGATCAGAGTCCAGCGTGAGACGACGTGAGGGGTTGCACCACACACCGGCACAAAGTCCGGAATCTTCTCCCCGATCGCCGCGTGGGCTATGCATCCCCGATGTCGCGTCCCATCGCACACTTTGCCCTGTGTCTGGGGTTCTCCCTGCCTGCGCTGGCCTGCGAGAGCGGTACAGGGGAGACCACGGGTGGTGCGGAGGACCGCGCCGACCCTGGAGACTCGGCCGTGGGGGACGCCCAAGCGCGGCCCGAGGACGGCGGAGGAGAACCGGCCGAGGCCGAGGCCACCGGGACCAGCGGTGCCGAGCCTGAGCCCGCGGACGAGGGAGCGCTCGACTCCGCCGAAGACGGGATAGCGGTCGACCTCGGGCCGGTCGAACCCGAGGGCTACGGGGAATTCAAGTTTGGAGACTCGGCGCCGGAGGAGGGGACGCTGTCCATGTACGGACTCGCGGGTTACGAGGTCGTCGCGATCTACGGTGGGCCGAGCAAGTCGTCCACCAAGTTCGGCTTCCTGCGCATCGGCACCCGCATGCGCGTGGGTCCGGCGGTCAAGAACGACGACTGCGTCCGGGGCTGGCACCAGCTCGACAGCGGCGGCTACGCCTGCGCGAGCCGGGGGCTGGTGGTCGACAGCAAGCGCCCCTACTCCTCGCACGAGCCCGCGGCCGCGCGCATGGACGATCCCTTCCCCTACGACTGGGCCTACGTGCGCAAGTGGAACTCACCCATGTGGTGGCGTGCGCCGACGCCGGAGGAGTACAAGGTCACGCTCGCCAAACGGGAGATCCGAGAGGCCGAGCGCACCGGGGTGCCCCTGCCCGGAGAAGAGGGCGGCGGCGATGGAGCAGAGGCGGCGGCCGAGGGCGGCGGCGATGGAGGAGGAGCCGCGGCGGCCGAGAGCGGCGCAGAGGCGGCGGCCGAGGGTGGTGCCGGCGACGACGGGGCGCCGGATCCGACCCCGGATCCGGTTCCCGATCCGGTCCCCGACCCGGTGGTGGAAGAGCCCGAAGAGCCGATCAAGCTGCCCCTGAGCCCGGCGCACCCCTGGCTCGAGAAGGGCTATTTTCTGTCCCTGGGCGAGGTGCTGCGCGAATCGGGGCGCGGCTACTGGCGGACCGCCCGCGGCGGCGTGGTCGAGAAGTCCAACGCCTTCTCCTACACACCCAAAGACTTCCACGGCGCCGAGATCAGCGAAGCCATGAGCTTCCCGGTCGGCTTCGTGATGGTCAAAAACGGCACCCGCCTGCTCGAGCTCGGCGACGACAACAAGCTGCACGCGACCGGCAAGAGCTTGGAGAAGCGGACCTTTCTCGACCTCGGTGAAGAGGTGGAGATCAACGGAAAAGCCTACTTCACCGTGATCCCCCTGGCGCCCGAGCCCGAGCCCGAGCCCGAGGGCGGAGCGGCCGAGGGAGGAGAGAGCGAGGGGAGCGGAGAGCCCGAAGCGGGCGAGAGCGAGAGTGAGAGTGGTGGAGCCGAGCCCGACGAGCCCCTGCTGCTGGTCAAGGCCGACGTCATTCGAAGCCCCGATCTCCAGCCCATGCCCAAGGGCCTCGAGCCCTACGACCGGTGGATCGACGTCGACATCAGCAAGCAGATCTTGGTCGGCTACGAGGGCTCGCGCCCGGCCTACGTCACCCTGGTCTCGACTGGCAAAAAAGGCACGGACGAGGAGCCCTTCGAGACCCCTACGGGCCGCTACCGGGTCTACTCCAAGCAGGTCACCTCCAACATGGATGGGGCCACGGCCACCGACGGTAACTATGCGATCCAAGATGTCCCTTGGGTGATGTACTTCGAGGGCAGCTACGCCCTCCACGGCGCGTTTTGGCACGCGAGCTTCGGCTACGTCCGCAGCCACGGCTGCGTGAACCTGGGCCCCAGTGACGCCCGATGGCTGTTCATGTGGACCACCCCCTTCCTCCCCGAGGGGTGGCACGGGGTCAAGGCCAGCGACGAGAACCCGGGCACGACGGTCTCGATCCGGCGCTCGAAGCCGGACTGAGACCGGGGGATTCGGGCGAGTCCGGGCTGGTCGGTGTGTTAGCTTGGCCCGTGCCAATCCACATTGTTCGCAGAGGGGAGTGCGTCGAGAGCATCGCCTATGCGCATGGTTTGGCATGGGAGACGGTCTGGGCCCACAAAAAAAACGCGCCGCTGAGAGACCTGGGTCGAGAGCCGACCCAGCTCGTCCCTGGAGACGAGCTCTTCGTCCCCGAGCTCACCCTTCGCTCCTGCAAGGCGGGCACGGATGCGCGCCACCGGTTTCGGCTCAAGGGGATCCCGAGCAGGCTCGAGCTGCGTTTCCTCGACGAGGGCGGAGAGCCGCGCGAGGCGGCCTACGAGCTCGACCTCGGCGGAAAGATCACGACCGGGACGCTCCGCGACGGCTGGCTCGAGGTTTGGGTCATGCCGGATGTCGAACAGGGGAGCGTGAAGATCGAGCGGGCCGTCCACGAAGAGCTGCTCACGCAGGACGAGGAGGACTTGGGCGACGAGTTCGACGACCAGTCCGGAGACCAGACCCAGACGGAGGGCGGGGACACTGGGGTCAATGAACAGCGGGAAGAGGGGGAAGAGGGGGAAGAGGGGGAAGAGGGGGTGCAATGGGAGCACCACGAGCTTCGTCTGGGTCATCTCGAGCCCAGCCACACGGTCGCTGGGGCCCAGGCCCGGCTCGCCAACCTGGGTCTCTATCCCGGCTCCATCGACGGTGAGCTCGGCGCAGCCCTCGAGCTGGCGATCCTCCACTTTCAGGTCGAGCGTGAGCTCGAACCGACCGGCCTGCTCGACGAGACCACCTACTCGGCCCTCGCCGAGGTTGCGACCCCCTGAGAATCCACGATGACTGCTTGGACAGAGATTGAAATCCGTGATGGGCGCGGCTGGACGACGGGGATCCCCGCTCGCCAGTGGATGGAGGCGAACCACTCCACGCTGCTCCCCACGCGCAAGGAAAGCGGCAAGTTCGTCATCGTGCTCAAGCTCCCGAATGTCGGCTACCTGTTTGGGACCAGCGCGGTCGCCTATCTTCAAGACCTCTTGGGCGATGACTTTCGCCTCAAACAAAATGGGCGACACTATCCAAAACAACACAAATTGCTTCGGCGTCGAATCGGCAACGTCACCAAAGCAGCCCCACCCAGTTACGAGATTCAGCTGGTCTTGCTCAACTGCAACCGGAACTTCGCTGCGATCGCCAATCAGCGCCTGGCCCAGGATCCATGGCGCGACCAGGGGGTACAGGAGCGCCTCCAGGCTCTGGGTTATCTCTACACACCGCTGACTCACCTAACGATCGTGGATCACGCGGAGAAGTGTTTCGCCTACTACAAAGCGGTTCGCCAGCGAGCCGTCGGGGATGGGCAGTTGCTGACCGACGCCGACGCGGTGACCGATTTGATCAGGGAGGTGCGCTGCAACTTGCTCACGCCTGGGTTGCCCGCCGCCGGCGTGATCCGCGATCAACCTGCGAAGTTACCCGCGTCCGACCAGTTCGCGGCGATCCGTGTGCCCGGGGGCTACTGCGGGACCGTATCGCCGACCTCCGGCATCGCCCAGGGGGACTACGTCGACAACGGCGGTGCCAACTCGAATCCAGACGTCGCTTTTCGGTTTCGTATCGGTGACTCGCGCCACCTCAACGAGACTAAGGTCTGGACGGACAATCGGACCCTGGGTCGGTTCTTGATTCGCGCTCGGGTCGTCAAGCGGTGGCCGGACGGGACGGAGGTGCCGGTCGTTGGTGCGCCGGTCATCTTCCAACTCATCGATCCGGAGGATATCCCGGGAGACAGTGCTCTGTGTGCGGAGCCCCTGCCCAACCAGGTCATGGACTACCGACAGATCGGGGTCTACTGGGCGTCGCCGGCTCGGCCTCCAGGCTGGGGAGACAACAAAGGGCTCAACGAGCTGGAGTGGCCGGGCGTGTGGCATATTGCCCATGCCGCGTGGACCGCAGACGGGGAGCGGGTCGCTGCCCAAGCTCGCGCGGACGCCTGGATCGATGAGTGGGCGGCGGGCCCACTGGACTACGCCCTGATCCAAGACTGGTATGCACCGGGGGCAGGGGCCCTGCCTCTGCCCCCGCTGCGAAATACCGGGACTTTCATCACCAAGGCAAAGGAGCGGGTCGGTTTCCTGCTCGGGGAGCGGGAGGCCGCCGTAGCCCACAATCCGGTGATCGACAACCGTGGTCAACGGCCCTACATGGCCGCTGTCATGCAGGAGATCGCGGAGAATCTCGCCGATACCGACCCCCAGCGTTTCAACGCGACAGAGGCCGACTATGGGGGCAAGGCGGGCGCCGTAGCCGGTATCGCTGCCGTGTTCCCGACCGGGGGAGCGGCGTTTGTCGGGGCCGAGAACGTGACCCTTCCAGGGGACGTCCAGACCCATTCGCACGCAGTCCAGTGCATCAGCAACGCTGAAGGGAGGGCGGGGGTCATCTTCACGCCCGCGCGCCAAGGCGGCGATCGCTACCGTTTGCGCATCTGTGTGGATCCAGCCTGGCTCGACCTGCAGCCTCCGAATCGGGATCTCACCAGCCGCCGGACAGGGACCTTTGTGGTGTGGCGCAATATTCGGCTGGGAAAGTACCTGCGCCTGCCCGTCCCCCAGTCGACCGGGACTGGGCTGAGCATGGCCATGGCTACGCTCCTCAATTGGGGAGATACCCACAATCAACTCAATTGGAACCCACACAATACCAACAGCAATGACTACGCGAAGATGAACCTCGGTTCGGCGCTCGAGAACCTCGATGTGTTTCCCATCGAGGCTCCAGAGGACGCCTATGCGCCGGTCCCCGCCAACGAGATCGCCGGTATCAACGATGTCCCCCGTAAGCGTATGTATCGCCCGGTGGAGGTGACCCCGGCGGGTTGGAACAAACAATTTCGCCGAGCCTACTGCCAGCTCATGGACGACACGGGAGGGGTCCCTCATACCATCTCCCGCGACGAGCTGCGCACCGCCTTGGGCGTCGGCAAGGTCGCCTGGGCGGCACGCGGGCGCCTCGGAAAGGCGATCCATTGGGACTCGTTGATCCTCGATGATGATACCTCTCCCTTCTTGCTGACTTTCCGCAGCTTCCACCAATACAACACGCTCACGGCTGTCAATCGCGCTCAATACCCTGAGCTGACCATGGCCCACAAAGAGCTCTTCGAGGAGGATATGCAGGCCATGGTAGAGGGCATGCTCGAGCACTTCGCTGGCGGGGGGGTGCTCCCGGGCCTGAGCCTCGTCCATGTCGGTCGGGGGCAGACCTACGACGCCCGGGCGATGAACATCGCCACGCCCATCACCAGCGGGTACGGCACGGGCTCGCGGGCATTTTGGTTGTCGCATACACGGGACACCTACCGAGACGTATTTTGGATCTACTCGGCGACCTCGAACGCCCTGCATGAGGTCGGGCACGTGCTCGGTCTGTGCCATCAACCTCCGGCTGGGGCAGATATCGAGGATTGCCATGAGCCCGGGGTGCTCAACCCCTTCAGCGAACCCGAGCTGAGGCAGACGGTCTGTGTGATGAGCTACTCGGGTTGCTACGGTGACTACTGCGGAAAATGTATCCTCCAACTGCGTGGGTGGCACAGCGCCCATGTCAATACGCTCTTCTAATCATGACCGACATACCTACAGATGGCGCTCCAGAAGATGGCGCTCCGGCCAGCGGACGCGCGCAGGTTCGCCTCACGCTGGACATGCCCGGGGCAGGGCTCGTGTGGCCCCAGTTGCCCCGGGTCGCAGCCGAGATCAAAAACGTGGGCGATCTGCCCCTGCGTGAGCTCAACGTCGAGCACAGGGACAACCGCCCCCTGCTGCGGGTGTGGGCGGGGACCGGCGACGAGCCCCGGGCCTTGGCGCAGCCCGAGGTCGAGGGCGGTCAGGCTCCCCTGTTCACCCTCGAGCCCGGTCGCTCACTCGGCACCAACATCGACCTCGCGCAGCTGCGGGCGATCTCCGGTCCGGGCGAGTACACGATCGAGGTCGTCTATCGCTGGGTCGGGGGCGGGCAGGCCAGCGAGCGGCGCTCCTTCGAGATCGGCGCGGCGATGCTCGGGTCCCTCGCTTGGGCCTCGTTCCATGGCGGCCCGTCGACCTACGGCCTGTGTCTGTGGACCGAGGCGAGGAACGATCGGGCATGGTTGAGCACCCTCGACCTCGAGGGCGAACCCGTGTTTCGGGCGAGCGTGCGCTTGCCCCGGGTACCGGCGCCGTCCGTGGGGGAGGTGTGGCAGTCGAGCCCGCCCTGTGCCCTGCCCTCGTCCCAGTGGATCGGCTGGGTCGAGGATGGGCAGCTGCGCTGGATTCGGCACGCCCACGGAGAACTCGAGGAGGGGGTCATGGCGCTCGCCGAGCCGGGGTGGCGGTTGATGGCGCCCCTGTTTGAAGATCCCTTTGTGCACGGCCAGGCGGCCGCCTGCGAGGTCTTGCTTCAGCGTCCCGCCCGGGTCGCCGCCGGGGGGGTTGCCGCCGGGGGGGGTGCCGCCGCGGGGGTTGCGGGGCGGGGCGGGAGCGAGATCGTGGCTCTGCGGCTCTCCGACGCCCGGCCGCTGGGCGAGCGCGTGGTCATTCGGGGCACCATCGACCACGCTCGCAGCGTCTACCTCGCGGATGCCCGGCGCTTGACCCTGATCGCGGGTCCCGACATGAGCGGGCTCGACGGCCACACGGAGTTTCGGCTCGTGCCTTGGCGGCACAGGGGCGCGCCCGAGGCCGCGATGCTCGGGGCGACCTTGCCGGGCGAGCTGGTCGACCTGGATCTGGTCGTGACCGGGAGCCGAGGCGTGGTCGGGGTCGCGGTGCTCGCCTGGGAGGGTCGGCTGTGGCTACATGGATTTTGTATCGGGGTGGCGGGCGCTCCACAGTGGATCACCCAGGGCGAACCCCGGGAGCTCGGCGAGGCCAAGGTCGGGGTCTGCGCCCGGGTCGGGCCCGATGGGCGCCGGTGGGTGTTGGAGTGGATCCCCGGGAGCTGGATCTTGTCTTGCGATGGGATCCGGCGCCGCGCCGTGCCGATCCGGGGCTGCCTGCCCGCGCTGGAGATGGTGTTCACGAGGTCGGGCCCGCGGATCCTCGCGGCCACGCGCACGGGCGGGCTCCAGGCGATCGCCCTCGAGCTGTCCGATTTGTCCGAGCCGGACTGACGAAGCTCGAGGCCCGGGTACCCAATTGAGATCGGCGACCAGGCCAGAGCCCGGTCGCCGATCGTGCGCCGATCGTGCGCCGACCATGGCGCGGAGCTCAGTCGGCCTTGGCGGAGGCAGGCTCGGCAGGGGCAGGCTTGCCGGGGGGGCCAGAGGGATCCCCGGCCGCGTCGGCCGGAGCGGTGTTCGTACCCGCGGCGGTGTCTGTACCTGCGGCGGCGGTGTCTGTGGGCTGATCGGTCTGGGTCGTGTCGATCTCGGCGGCCGGGGCCGTGGGCAGGGGCGGCGGCGGCGAGTCGTCTTTGCAGCACATGATGCCGCCGTTGCGGTCGGAGCTCACGGTCGAGCAGCCCTCGGCCTTGCCCACGGAGATCCGGGTGTGCCCCTCCCAGACCGAGTCGCGGCACTTGCCCTGCTTGCAGCCTTCGCCACAGCACACGGGCTCGGCCCCGTAGCCCTCGTCGAGGCAGGGGTAGCGGGTCGTGGGGCCCGGCGGGTCGGCGCACTCGCCCTTCTTTTTCACGTGGCTGATGGCGGCCACGAACTTGCCCGGGCCGGCGGCCTCGAAGCACTGCTGGCCGCTGATGCGGTCGGCGAGATCGGTGTAGTCGCCGTTGCGAGCGCAGACGTGCCAACCCCGGGCACAGACGTCGGCGGGTGAGCTGCACACGTCGAGGTCGTCGCCGCAGGTCTTGCTGGTCTTGCCCTTGCGCAGGTTCATCTCGCCGTCCCAGACCGCGAGGCAGCCGGCGATGGTCGGGAACTTTTTGATGTCCGAGAAACCCTCGCGCTGGCCGTCGGCGCAGCCGACCACCAGCGGGTCACCGCCGCGCGGGCTCTCGCTGAACTCGATGTTGGTCAGCGAGGTCGGAGCGTCGCTGTCCAAGGTCGCGTCTTTGCTGACCCGCTTGGCCTGGTTCTTGTTGGGTCCGGGGCCGCAGGCCAAGGTCAGAGCGGCGAGGGCCGAGATACCCGTGAACGCGAATCGAGCGCGGAGCTTCATCGCCCTGGAATGTATCAGTTCAGGGGCCCGGACGCGGCTCACGAAACTCGGCAGAGGTTGCGGTCGCCCGGACCCGGCCTGTGAGTCCGCTCGGGGGCCCCGATGGCCGATGGCCTACGACCCGAACAGAGAGCCGAGCAGGCCCTTTTTCTTGGCGTAGACCTCGTCGCCGAGCTCCTCGGCGAGGCGGCGCAGCTGGTCTTGCTGATCCCCGCTGAGCTTTCGGGGTACGACCACGCGCACACGCACGTGGTGGTCGCCCTTGCCCCGGCCGGAGAGGGCGGTGATGCCCTCGTTGCGCCGGGTGATCACTTTCTCGGGTTGGGTGCCGGCGGCGATGTCGAGCTCGACCTCGCCGCTGAGCGTGTCGATGGTGACGGTCGTGCCCAGGGCGGCCTGGAACATGGAGATCTCGACCTCGCTGAACACGTCGTACTCCTCGCGTTCGAAGCGTTCGTCGGCCTCGACGCGGATGACCACGTAGAGGTTTCCCGGCGGCCCTCCGCCGGCCCCGGCCTGGCCTCCTCCAGGCACCCGCAAGGTCTGGCCGTGGTCGATGCCCGCGGGGATCCGGACCGTCAGGGTGGTCTCCTTTTGGACGCTCCCGCTGCCCGAACAGGTGGTGCAGGGATCCTCGATGATCTGGCCGCGTCCGCGACAGCGGGGGCAGGTGGTCTGGACCCGGAAGAAGCCCTGGACGTGGACGACCTGGCCGCGACCCTTGCAGTCTGGGCAGGTCGAGGGGGAGGTGCCCGGCTGGGCCCCCGAGCCCTCGCAGGGCTCACAGCTGACCCGCTTCGGCACGGTGATCTCGCGTTCGCTGCCCTCGACCGCCTCCATGAAGGGGATGTCGACGACCATCTTCAAGTCGGCGCCTCGCTGGGGTCCGCCGCGGCGTCCACCGCCACCTCCGCCGCTGAAGCCGAGGTTCCCGAACAGGTCGCCGAACAGATCTCCGAAGTGGGAGAAGATCTCGTCGGTACCCTCGAAGCCCTGGAAGCCCGCGGCGCGGGGACCGTCGTGGCCGTATTGGTTGTAGAGCTGGCGCTTCTGATCGTCGCTCAACACCTCGAAGGCCTCGGCGCACTCTTTGAAGTGCTCCTCCGCGTCGGGATCATCCGGGTTTCGATCCGGGTGATAGCGCATCGCCATCTTGCGATAGGCTTTCTTGATCTCGGGCGCGTTCGCCTCACGCGAGACTTCGAGGACCTCGTAATAATCACGTTTTGCGGACACCGCGCGACGGAAGCTAAGGCCGCTTGGGGGGCGTGTCAACGGTCTCGAGATCCCCGCAAGAGGCGCAGGCCGGCGCAACTGCGCAGGGCCTCCAATCCGGGGTCGAGGATCCTGCCGAACCCGACTCGCGGCAGGTTTTGTCCAGGCGTGGCGGCAGAGCGCTGTACGCGGCATTCCTCGAGCTCAACCGTGAGAGCGGGGGCCAGAGGGAAGCTCGATATCCTCGCTCAACCGAAACTCGCGGTCCGCCTGGCACAGCGCCAGCCCGGCGGGGTCGGCGAGCCGCGTGTGCCGCTGTGATACCGTGCCCTGCCCGTTCGTCCGGGCTGTACGAAGACCCATCATGTCGCGCGCCCGCCCAGTCCTCTCCGCTGCCCTCGTGTTGACCTTCCTGCCCCTGGTGACCGCCACTTCGGGATGCAAGGAGGAAGAGACCCGTCTGTTCGACGAGGCTGGGGTCTGGGCCCTCGAGGAGTACTCGCTGGCCGGCGCGGGCTTCCAGTCCATCGACCAGGTCCGCGAGAACCGCTTCTTGCTTCGCTTCAGCCCGGGAGACGGCGTCGTCGCGGCCGCCAGCTGCCACGCCGAGGGTTCGAGCAATGGGGTCAACGACGCGACCTGCAGCCTGAACAAGGCGATCTCGACCTGGGATTGTCGCTGCTTCGCCTACGAGTTCGACGAGTCGCGCATGGTCTGGCAGGAGTTCGCTCCTGGCGACGAGCCCTCGCCGGTCGGCGACCCGCTGATCGAGGACTCGGGTGCCCACGAGCTCATGGTCGATGCGGCCAACGCCGCGCGCACCTTCCAGTATTTCTCGCTGCCCGAGGGCCTCTTCGACAGCGACGGCACGACCTCGAAACACGTGTTCCAGATCAAAGCGGACAACCTCTGGACCGGGGTCGACGTCAACGAAGACGGCGTGCTCGACCTCGAGGCCTGCTCCATGAGCTGCTTCCCGTCTATGCGGGAGTAGGGCACGAGTAGAACGGCCTCCCGGTCCACGCTCGAGTTCGGCGTGGGCCCACCCTGTGGAGGTGCTCGGTTCGCTGGTGCGGCCCCCGGTCTTCAAAACCGGTGTGGGGTGCGAGAGCATCCTAGGCAGGTTCGATTCCTGTGCACTTCCGTCTTCTGTTTGGGTCTGAGCCACAATAGGGAGGCCTGCTAGGGCGCGTGTCGCAGGGTTTCGAGTGCTTGGCCCCGTATGCGCCGGCCTTGGAGTGGGTCGCCTGCGCCGGCAACCCACCCCAATGGTCGTGGTCCAACGGGCCTACGCGGGCGAAGTTGAGGCCGGCCCACGACCTTGCGGGCGGCGGCGGCGGCGCATCGAACCGTGCCGCGACGCATCGCTCTGCCGTGGGTGATCGACAACCTGCGAGAGCAAGTCCGGAGCGGGCCACGTGGTGTGCGGCTGCTGGACTGAACAAAAATACCTGATCTTTGCTCGGGTGTGAGGAGCAACAACACGCCTTCGTTTTTTTTGTCAAAAACGGGCTCCCGAGAGATCTGGAAGGGCTAAGATCTAGCGAGATGCCCCGGCTCTACGAGCGACCACCCGTTCGGGAAGCTGTATGCGAATTTCACTTCGTGAAGCGAGATCCTGACCCAACTGCCTCGGGAGTGCTGAAGGCGGAAGTGTCGCAGGAGTACGATGGTATACCTTCCACAGACCAAACATTCCAAGTTGGCTCTGGTGGAGAGCCAGCCGCCTATTTAAACATCCGCGCGCCCGAGACGGCCGTCAGACTCCCCTCCCAAGATAGGCGGAAGATGCTCACTCTGATGCCATCCCTCTTCGCCGTGCACAGACTTCCCCCGTATGAGGGGTGGACAGAGCAGTTCTTTCCTCAAATCCAATGGGCGTGGGAGAAGTTTCAGAGAGCATTTCCGCATCCGCGACCAATTTCCAAGGTCGTTCTGCGATACTTGAACACCGTCAAGGTTGCTCAGGAAGACCTCGGAATTCGTCTCGACGCCTACTTCAGCAACGTTGGGGGATTGCCTGGTGAACTCGTAGACTCCGCGGGAGTCAGTTCGCTCGCATGCCGCTATGAAACAACGAACCTGACTCCAGAAGAAGATTACGTAACAGTGTTTTCTGTCGGTTTTGCAACGCCGAACAGCGCCTTGGGAATAAAGGAGGGATCGTATCTGCTGGATATTGATGTCCAACGCAGCTGGCCTAGTGGATTCTCAGATTCTCCACTTGACCACCTGGACGATCTAAAACAGCGTGAGCGTACAGTCTTCGAAGCCACCATCACTGACAAAACTCGGAAGCTATTTCAATGATTGTTGAGAGTGAACTTGAAACCCGCAAGGGCACGGCCTCTTGGGCCGACTGGGACCGCGCTCCCGTCGTGAAGCAGGAAGTTCCTGCCCCCCGACTCACCTGTTCAGTGGAGGTTTCTCATCGTCACGCGGCTGCATGCACCCTCGCGTTCTTCATCGGAGGTATCAGTGCTCGTGCTGCCCCGACTCTACACATCACTCAGACGCCCCCGGCCAGTGAACAGCCTCGCTCTAAGTACTGGGCGTTGTGGAATACATGGTTAGACAATGAGGCTGGAAGTCAGGGGTTTACAGCCCGACAGATTGAAGCAGCGCAACGCATGAAGGCTCCCTCGCGCTTCCGAGGAGTCCCCTCAGCGCTTATGGATGCCGAAGAGAACCTTTGCCTAAGCTGGAGAGAAGGCCCTTGGGCTCTCTCAGTCGAGATCGATCCAGACGGTGATCCGGAGTGGTGGGCCTACTCCACGGAGACAAAAAAATATCTATCGGGAAGGCACGAAATCAACTCTGAGTTTGAGTGATGAAGCTTCTTCGCTTCGTCCCCGGCACCAGGGGTGGTTTTTATGTCGAAGGCATCACAACGCCTCCGGTGAAGCTATTCCAGCCATCAACCGACGACATCAATGCCGCCGCTGAAACTGGAAGCCCCGTTCGTGTGTCCGTCTGGAACCTGGATAGTACGAGCTGTACGGAAGCACATCAGGTACAGTGTTGTCTAGCAGAGGGAGAGCGACCGAAGCGGAATGCAGTCTATATCGGAAGTGCTGATATCGAGGAAGTCGCAAGAAAGGCCCACGAGAGGGGGATCCATGGAATCAAGCTCGTTGATGACCCTCTCGAAGAAGGTCCTTGCTCAGGGCACCCAGGATATGATGGTCATCGAGGCATCGAAGGACTGAAGAGACAAAAGGGTTGCAGTAAAGCAGACATGCGAGCTATTTTGACAGAGCTAGCGAGCCGCTGCCTCCCGCACTGTCCTGAATAACAACATACGGGTATAGGCACGCTCCTATTACACCAACGTGTCCAGGCGCTGAAAGAATACCCCAGCGGTTCCTAGTATACGATTCAGAAGAGTGTAGAGGACCGTCTCCGAGCAGGATTGTAACCTACCATGGATGCGGCTTGGCGGAGCAAGTACTACGGCTACTCTCGTCCGAATTTTGAGTCGATTCCTGTGCACTTCCGTCCTATTCGTGGCCGGGTTCGCCCGGTCGGTCTGAGCGGCCGTCGGCGTGGACGGCGAAGCGGCCGGCGTCGCGGGGATGGACCGGGTCGTCGCTGGGCCACGGCCAGCCCCCAAACTGATCGTTACGATAGTCGCGCATGGCCTGGTCGAGCTCGGCCCGGGTGTTCATGACGAAGGGCCCGCGGTGGGCCACCGGGGCGCCGATCGGCCGGGCCTGCAAGACCAGGAGCTGGGCCGGAGTGGTGCCCCCATTGACGAGCGGGATGGGCAGGTCGGGGCGCACGCGCAGACCCGAGTGGGGGAGCTCGCTGGAGCCGACGCGCAGGCCCTCACCGGCGAAGAAGTAGAGGCAGCGCGTAGTCCCGGCTTGGGCGGGGGGCATGGTCCAGGACGCGCCGGGGGCGAGGGCGAGGGTCCAGACCGCGAAGTCGGTGTCGGTGCGGGCGGCCCACGAGTCCGGGGGTGGAGACGGCGGTCGAGCATCCTCGAGCCGGCCGGCGACGACGGTGATCTCGACGGCTCCGTCGGCCAGCGAGAGGGTCGGGATCTGCTCGCCCCAGAACATGGAGAAGTGGGGCTCGGCCAGTTTTTGAGCGGGTGGCAGGTTGATCCAGATCTGGAACAGCTCGAGCGGGTTGGGGCCGGCGGCGTTCAGGAGCGGGAACATCTCCGAGTGGACGACGCCCCGGCCGGCAGTCATCCACTGGGCGTCGCCGTCGCCGAAGCGGGCCGTGGCGCCGAGCGAGTCGCTGTGGTCGATACGCCCACGGCGGACCAGGGTCAGGGTCTCGAAACCACGGTGAGGGTGGCGAGGGAAACCGGGGACGACGTCGCCGTGATACATGCGCCAGCCGTCCCGGGCTTCGAAGTCCGAGCCCAGGTTGCGACCTGCGAGCGAGGCGGCCGGACCCATGGCGGCGTTGCCCGCGGGGTAGGCGTCGTCGTGGTGGACACAAAACAGGAACGGGTCGAAGGTCGGCCACACAAAGCCGAGCTCGAAGCTGTCGAGGATCAGATCCACGGCTCTACTGTCTCACGGGTCACGGGTCACGGGTCACGGGTCACGGGT